>CAZLXW010000054.1:0-26465 GCA_964563505.1 uncultured Eubacteriales bacterium | reverse complement strand
TAAATAATTCAGTCGCTTGTTCACCGAGTTTTTTGGATAAGGGCATAACCGCAACTTGAATCGGTGCAAGTGCCGGATGAAAACGAAGAACTGTTCGTGAATCTCCACCTTCTAATTCCTCTTCATCATACGCTGCACATAAAAAAGCTAATGTTACTCGATCCGCACCAAGTGACGGCTCAATACAATAGGGAATATACTTTTCTTTTTTCTGGTCATCAAAATAGGTCATATCTTGACCACTTTCTGTTTGATGCGCTTTTAAATCAAAATCTGTACGGTCAGCAATACCCCATAGTTCTCCCCATCCGAATGGGAATAAGAATTCAATATCACTCGTTGCATTACTATAGTGCGATAATTCCTCCGCACTATGATCACGTACGCGCATTTCTTCTTGTTTGATACCTAAATTTTGAAGCCAATTTACACAATAGTCTTTCCAAAACTCGAACCATTCTAAATCCGTTCCGGGCTCACAGAAAAATTCCAATTCCATTTGCTCAAATTCACGCGTTCTAAAAGTAAAGTTTCCGGGTGTTATCTCATTACGGAAGGATTTACCAACTTGACCTATACCAAAAGGTATTTTTTTACGGCTTGTCCGTTGTACATTTTTGAAGTTCACAAAAATACCTTGTGCAGTTTCCGGGCGGAGATAAATCGTATTTGATGCATCTTCTGTAACTCCTTGAAAGGTTTTAAACATAAGATTAAATTGACGAATATCCGTAAAATTATGTGCTCCACAACTTGGACAATTTATATTATGTTCATCAATATAGGTCTTCATGGCTTCATTTGACCAAGAATCAACAGCATCTTCACTTACAAGACCTTCTTCTTTCATGTAATCTTCAATGAGTTGATCCGCTCTAAATCGCTCTTTACATTCTCTACAATCCATTAATGGGTCATTGAATCCACCAACATGACCAGAAGCCACCCAAACTTGTGGATTCATAAGAAGGGCACAATCAACGCCTACATTCAATGGGCTCTCTTTAATGAATTTTTGCCACCATGCTTTTTTTACATTATTTTTCAGCTCAACACCTAGCGGACCATAATCCCATGTGTTTGCTAAACCTCCGTAAATCTCTGATCCAGGATATACAAAACCTCTTGCCTTGGCTAAGGCAACAACTTTTTCCATCGTTTTTTCCATAACTATTTCCTTTCTCATTATACCTATTTAATTGCACAAAAAAAGCAATCCTACGCCCTAAAAAGGGACGAATTGATTGCTCACTCCGCGGTTCCACCCTAATTGATACATATTCGTATCCTCTTAAGTAAATATTGCTCAAAAGTGCCCTTCATTCGCCACTTGTTCTAGTTCACACTATCCTAGAATCACTGAATTCAAGTTCTTCGAATTACTCTTCTTTATCAATGCAATTATTCAATTTTCAAATCATTTGAAGTATATCATATCTCTGAGGAAAACGTCAACTAATTTTCGGATGCCTTAGTCCATAATTTCAGATAATTGCATATTTGTATAATTAACAAGGCCATCATGATTAATCTGATGAAGTGCGTCTTTATATGCATAAGCTTCAATTGACGCTATGCCTTGTTCAACAGATGTAAACATGCGCACCACTCTCTTGTGGACATACTGATCCTCTTCCGATGTAACCTCCATTTGACTTAACTCTTCTTGAACCGCTTGTAATTGACTCATGACCCTTTTGAGTTCATCATCATCGTCTTCATATCCCCTTGTTTCCGCATCTATTAATGCACTGTAATTCATAAGATCGCCATAATCTTGCATGAGCACTTCTAGCTCTGTATTATATTCATTTGATGTTAGTCGACCGGATTCTATAAATCCGGTCAATTCATTAACCGCCTGCTCAAATTCAGCAAAAGCAATATGATTTTTCAAAAGCATATAATGATAATCTAAAAGCTGAACGAATAAATCAACAAGCTTTTTTTGCTCTTCGTTCATGTCCTCCACAACGTCACTGTGCACTTGTGAAAATTCTTGCTCAAGCATTTCAAAATCTTTATCCAACGTGTGAATAAATATTTCATACTCTTCGAATGAAAATTCAGATTCAAAAAAAATCTCTTCTTGTGAAATCGCCTCTGATAATTCACGAATAATGTCTGCCATCACCTGAGAGCTTTCATTTTTTTGTGAATTAGCTCGTTTGTTCAAACCGTGAAAAACCAATAATCCAATGAAAATAATACTAATACCTGTAATTACTATTGTTTTTTTGCTTATTTGTTTTTTCATTTGATATCCTTAATCGTCAAGTAAATCAATAAAAGCAAGTGATTTATAATCCCCATCAATATAATAACTAAAAAACCGATGAATGATGAATGCAACTTCATTAAAACGCTCCGGTTCAATTTTAAAATGATACAAACGACCGATTTTAACTTCTTGAATAAAATGTAAAATGCTTAAAACTTCCTCTGAAGCACCTGACTTTTCTTCTTGTAAATCTGGTTGAAACCCTAGCGTCGAAAGAGCTCTAAATTCAAAAAATCTTCGAATGACTTCCGGCTCTTGCGTTTTATTTTTCAATGTTATAAGCGATATATATAGCAACCTTAGTAATTCATCATTGGGATCCATTTCTTGAATCACCTGATTACAAACTTCTAATAGATAAAGACCATAATACAAACATTTTAAATCTTCCCTTAATGAATAAAAGGATTCTATAATATCCACTTGCTTTAACGTATAACTATTTTTCCCTTCATAAACATGGAATTCTCCAAATACAAAGGGTTGTGTACCTGCTAAGAGACTACTTTTTGCACGTTTTGCACCGTTGGCAAAAACAACCATTTTTCCATAATCTCTAGAAAAAAGAATAATGCGTTTGTCCTGCTCTTTAATAGGCATTTCGTGAAGCACAATTCCTTTTGTTTTTATGAGCGTTGGCATGAAATCACCTCGATTACATTCATTAACCTAAACAATAAAACCAACTTTCTTCTTTACTTTTCTAAGGGTTTTTTCTGCCAAGAAAGATGCGCGTTCACTGTTTGTATGAATAATATCATCGAGATATTTTTTATCTTTCATTAAACGATGAAATTCAACTTGAATTGGCTTCAATTCATTAACCGTTACTTCCGCTACGGAGGCTTTTAATTGACCATAGTTTTTGCCTTCAAAAAAAGCAAGTGCTTCTTCAATGGTATCACCGGTTCCGCAACAATATAAGTCAAGTAAATTCTTAACGCCCGGCTGTTCATTTGTATAGTTAATAACTCCGACAGAATCGGTCACAGCACGTTTAATTTTGTTGGTTAAGATATTTGGCTCGTCAAGTAAGGATAAAGTCGCATTTGGGTTTGCATCGGATTTTGACATCTTTGACGTCGGGTCTTGAAGACTCATGATACGCGCTCCAACTTTTCCAAAATAAGGCTCAGGTATTGTAAATGTATCACTGAGTGTATGGTTAAATCGCTGAGCGATATCTCTTGCTAATTCTAAATGTTGTTTTTGGTCAGCACCAATAGGTACAACATCTGTTTGGAATAGCAAAATATCTGCAGCCATCAATACCGGATAGGTATATAAGCCTGCGTTAATATTAGTTTCATTTTTGGCTGATTTATCCTTAAATTGAGTCATTCTATTTAATTCACCCATATAGGTAAAACATCCCAGTATCCATGCAAGTTCAGCGTGTTGGCGAACATGCGATTGAGGATAAATGATGTTTTTGACTGGGTCTAGTCCTGTCGCGACATAAAGGGCCACAAGTTCACGCGTTTTATTTCTTAGCTTTGCTGGTTCCTGTCTCACGGTTATCGCATGAAGGTCAACCACACAATAAATACTTTCATACTCATCTTGCATTTGAGTCCAGTTCTTTAATGCTCCGTAATAGTTTCCAATCGTAATATTTCCTGACGGTTGAATACCACTAAATATTCGTTTCTTTTTTTCTACTGTTTCACTCATGATTGCACCTCTTTTTTTATATTCATTCCATATGATAATTGACACAATTTTAGCATATAGTCCAATTACTGTAAAGAATCTAATTTATTTTCACATCATTTAATGCTATACTATATCGTAAGACATTCAAAAAACAGTCATACATTTTGAAAGGATTTTTATGAAAATACTTGTTGTTGCAGATGAAGAGTCCACATATTTATGGGATTACTATGATGAAAAACTTTTTAAGGATATTGATTTGATTATCTCTGCCGGAGACCTCAAGGCAAAATACCTCTCATTTTTAACAACGCTTTCAGGAATTCCGGTGTGCTATGTGCCCGGTAATCATGATTATCGTTATGAAACACATCCCCCGTATGGTTGTGATAATATTGATGATCAGATATATGTACATAAAAATATACGTATTTTAGGTTTAGGTGGCTCTTATCGTTACAAAGAAGGTCCATATCAATACTCAGAAAAAGAAATGCAACGACGTATTCGTCGCCTCAAAAATATGATTCGTCAATTTGGTGGTGTGGATATACTTGTGACCCACGCGCCGGCTCTTGGACATGGGGATGGTGATGACTTATGTCATCGAGGATTTGATGCATTTAATAAATTCATCTATGCCTATTCACCCTCTTACTTTATTCACGGGCATCAACACCTGACCTATTCACGTAGCATTAAACGTGTTTCTAAAATTGATGATACAAATGTGATTAATGGTTATAACTATTATCTTTTTGAATATGAAGCAAATAATAAGCAGCTTAATGAAATGAATTTCTTTCAAAAGCTGCTTAATAGCCTAGTATTTTATTTTAAATATTTCAAAACTCCGGTTATGAAAAACTACCGTGATTATAAAAAATATCTAAAAAAGAATCAATAGCGTTTCTTTACACTCATCAACTCTAAAAGCGGATGATTTTTCTCTAATGCATTAATCGATGGTATTGAACCAAGGACTCCATCAACAAACCAGTTCATGGTCATAATGTCGCTTGGATGTAGGTTTTTACCGGATTCTAATTTTACATTACTTTTTTGATCAATCAAGGGGCCTCTAAATGGATGATACTCCCCTTGCATTATCATTAACTTCATGAATTCAACTGATTCACGTAAGGAATAGGGTAAGCTTGATTGGGAATAAAAAATATCCACAACATCTGTATCCATTCCCCACCAATAGTTTATTGCTTTGTCTGTAGAACCCATCGTACTTGATAAGCGATTATAAGAGCCATTCATAATATTTCTAACAATTTTTTCGTAAAACTCTCCCCAATTCCACATGGGTGTTGCCAAATAATTTCTTCGTTCGTTTTGTGAATCTTCATTGACAAAATAAATGCCGGAATTGTTTAATTTTCTTGTTGCTTCAGATGATTCCTGGTGGGAAATAATATCGACACCCATATCCATAAGTTGTTTATTGATATCATATGTCTCCTCAGAAATATCTGCTTTATAGTTGGTAACCCACTTCACTTGTACAGTTGCATATGGATTAACAAATCGAGCGCCTAAGGTAAATGCATTGATACTACTAATCACTTCAGGTATTGGGTATGTAACCACATATCCTAAATTATTGGTACGTGTCATACCCCCTGCAATCATTCCGACCAAAAAATTCGGTTCATAAAATCGCCCGAAGTAGGTCCTTACATTTTTGGAGGATAGATTTTCCGAACAATTTAAAAACTTAACATCGCGATATTCGACTGCCACTTTTAATGTTTGATTGATAAAGGTCGGACTTGTTGTAAAAATAACATCAAACCCTTCTTCAGCCGCTTTTTTTATGGTTTCATAGGCAGTCTCATCTTCCGGAACATTGTTAAATGCTTTTGTCACAATCTGACCCTTAAAAACATCTTCTAAATGCAATCGGCCAATTTCATGGCCATAGGTCCACACTGATTTTTCTGCAGACTTTGAATGAATAAATGCGATACGAATATCTTTCATTGTTGATGTAAAATTGGTTAAACCATCAAAAAATGAGCGTTTTTCGACACCGTCAGAATCTATTTCGAGAGATATGTTATCTCTATTTGACAACAATTCTAATTCCGTCCATATATTTTTCAACTCTTTTTGAACTTCATCCGGACTTTTTTTCTCAATCTCAGGATAAATTCCCAAGTATTTAACTAAAGCATCCGCCGTTGTGATCTCTATATTGTCACCACCTAATTCATGATAAATCTTTCGAAATCGATAATACGTGGCCTCAAAAGAATCTAATCGATCCATCCAATTATGGTTAACTAAGAGTTTATATAGTTTATTAAAACCTTCTTTTTTTGACATCCACAGATAATTGATTTTTGTTTTTTTATAAAATTCTAAAAACTCATAATAGATAACAATGGTTTCATCCTCTTCATCATATTTTGGAATGATACGTGTTACATCTGCTGTAATGAGTAATGCATCATAATATTTTAATACAGATACGCGTTTATTTCCTTCTTCTACATAAAACCAATTAAGATATTCATAAACTTTAATTGCATCGCGAATACCTTCTTTTAAATGAGCCTCACATAAACTTGTCCACTTTGATCCAAACTCTGTTTTTCTTAGTAGTAAGGGCATATAATTAGGTGCAAAGGAAGATGCTCGACCAATTGTCTTGGTTCCTTTAATTTTTCGAATAGGAATATCCATCGTACCCAGTTGCACCTCAGAAACGACAGATTCTTTTGCCGTTATGGTGTCTAATGCCGGCAAATAAGGATTTTTACCACTGAATTTATGGCTGTTATATTCTTTTAATCCTTTTTTTCTTGCATTTTCATACACATTTAGAATTTCTTCACGCATCACATAATCCTTTCTAAAACAATCTCTATTCTCATTATACTCTATTTCACGATTTCTGAAAAGGATGGATAGACATCTAAGACAAAATATGATTAAATAAAGAAAAGGAGGAAATACAATGAATAAAATACCAAGTTTTACCGTTAATCACTTAACTTTAGATAAAGGTGTATATATATCAAGAATTGATCACCTTGGTGACCATATTATCACAACCTATGATTTACGAATGAAAAAGCCCAATACAGAACCCGTTATCAATACCGGTGAGATTCATGCATTGGAACATTTAGGAGCTACTTTTTTACGTAATCATGTGACCCTTAAAGACGACGTTATCTACTTTGGCCCAATGGGATGTCGTACCGGCTTTTACCTGATACTAAAAGGGGAACGTACGTCCAAAGATATCATCCCACTACTTATTGAATTGTATGATTTTATGGCTACCTTCAATGATGACATACCCGGTGCAAGTGCACGAGACTGTGGTAATTTTCATGACATGAATTTACCTATGGCTAATTTCGAAGCCAAAGCCTATCTCCATGTATTAGAACATATTACCGATCAGCAATTAAGCTATGAATAATAGTTTAAGAATATAGAAAAGAATCAAGTGGAAGGGATAGATCAAATAAAACACAAATTTGAATCCCTTTCCTTTTTTTTCGTTATAAAAAAGAAGGAAAATAACACTAAAGCCTGCATATATTTGTATGATGCTTGTAGCACCGGCTAATACATTGAGCCAAGCCAATAATGCATTCATTATAATGATAACAAGCATTTTGCCTTTTATTGTCTTACTCTGATAAATCATAAAGATTAGAAAGACACCAAAGAGTCCATAATCTGTTCGTAAGATTTCCGCTAAGAGGGCTAGCATATAGATTGCTACAAGGCTCAAGAATCGATTTTTATCCTTCCATTCATCATAAATCCATATGCATAGCAATCCAAGGACCAATGTAAAAAAAACATTTTGATGGGAAATATCCCATGGATTTCTATTAAAAGCCAAGTTAAAGGGTATTTCAGAAACTAATGCGAAAACCCCTAATCGAATAGCATATTTTTTTACATTTCGGGTATATCGAAATCCTTCCGTTAGTAAAAACGCAAAAATCGGAAAGGCAAGTCGACCGATGATACGTAAAAAACCTAATTCTTGGAAAAAAATTGCTCCTATATGATCAATAATCATTGTAATAATTGCTATCCATTTTAACGTTGCTCCTGACATCTTGTCCTCCTGAATCTATTGATATCTGCATTCTATCATATCGTCGAAAAAAAGAGAAGCTTTTCTCTTTTAGAAAAAAGCTTCTTTTATATTTGTCTTATAGAAAGGTCCTACTTAAAATAGTTTACACCTGATTTGAAGAGTTGTTGATCTTGATGTCCATATATATTTTTCGCAACATGTTGGCCAATACGCTCTGAATGCCCCATCTTACCTAATACACGTCCGTCTAAGCTCATTATACCCTCAATGGCATACATAGAACCATTGGGATTATCTATTGGATTCATAGTTGGTAATCCGACTTCATCTACATAGCTTGTTACAACTTGACCGTTTGCAAACAAGTCTTTTATCGTTGTCTCATTAGCAACAAAACGACCTTCGCCATGAGATAATGGAATCTGATGAATATCTCCCGGCATCACTTCGTGCAGCCATGGAGATTGATTGGACATAATTTTTGTTCTCGCCATTTTTGAAATATGTCGGCCAATCGTATTATAGGTTAGTGTCGGTGCATCTTCTGTTAAATCACGAATCTCTCCGTAGGGAACTAAACCTAATTTAATCAAGGCTTGGAAACCGTTACAAATACCTAGCATTAAACCATCACGTTCATTAAGCAAGTCCATTACCGCTTCAGAAATCGCTTGATTTCTAAAAACAGTCGCAATAAACTTACCGGAACCATCCGGTTCGTCACCGGCACTAAAGCCTCCCGGTATCATGATCATTTGACTCGATCGTATGGCGTTCACAAAATCTTCTACAGATTCTTTTGCCATTGTTGGTGTTAAGTTCCTAAAAACAACTTCATCCACCGTCGCTCCTGCTTTCTCAAAAGCAAGGCGTGTATCATACTCACAATTTGTTCCTGGAAAAACAGGAACAAACACTTTTGGTTTTGCAATTTTGTGTTTACATACATATAGGGAAGAGGCCTTTGTTAATTGATCAATCGTATTTCCCTCTGTAACCTCTTTTGTCGGAAAGATATCTTCTAAAGGTTCTTCCCAACAGGTTTGTATATCTGATAACGGAACAATTGATCCTTTATATTTGATGACCGAGTCTTTTGTTGTCTGCCCTAAATATATGGCTGTTTTTGGCAAGTTATATGTATTTATCGGCTGACTTAATTCTAAAACAAGGGATCCGTATGACGATGCAAACACTTTTTCATCGTCAACATTTTCAAAAGAGAAACCGACTTGATTCCCCAGTGCCATTTTACTTACCGATTCAGCGAGCCCAAATTGTCCGACACTGTTGGCCGACAGGATTCTTCCTTTTTCAATCTCTTGATGGACCCATTCATAATTAACTTTTAAGGTCTCAATTTCCGGTAATTCATGGGCATCTCTCGGAAGTTCAATCATCACCACATCATGTCCGCTATCTTTGAATTCATTTGAGATGACTTTTGTAACATCAACGACATCAACAGCAAAAGAAACTAATGTTGGCGGTACATCAATATCATGAAAAGTTCCTGACATGGAATCTTTGCCACCAATGGAAGGCAAGTTCAACTGATCTTGAATATAGTAGGCACCTAAAAGGGCAGACAAAGGTTCACCCCAGCGCTTTGGATCATTGCCTAAGCGTTTAAAGTACTCTTGGAAGGTAAAACGTATTTTTTGATAATCCCCGCCAACAGCAACAACTTTTGCAATTGAATCAACAACGGCATAGACAGCCCCGTGATATGGACTCCAACTTGACAAATAAGGATTATAGCCATGACTCATAATCGTTCCGGTAGTCGTCTCGCCATGAAGAACCGGTATTTTAGCTACCATCGCTTCCATAGGTGTTGCCTGATATTTGCCACCAAAAGGCATAAAGACAGAACCGGCGCCTATTGAAGAATCAAAGCGTTCAATTAACCCTTTTTGAGAACAGCTGTTTAAATCCGAAACCGCTTGAATAAAACTTGCTTTATAACCATTTTCAACCGTCTGCTTCTTAATTGTTTTTATTTCTTGGTCAAAAAAACTTTCAGCATTCGGGGCATTTACATGCGCCTTCATTTCAACGGATGCACCGTTTGTATCTAAGAAATCTCTACGAATGTTAACGATTTCTTGACCTTTCCAGGTCATGACCAAACGTTTTTCTTCGGTCACCGTCGCAACGTGACTTGCTTCTAAGTTCTCCATCTCAACAAGATGAATAAATCTTTCCTTATCTTTTGGATCAATAACAACGGCCATACGTTCTTGTGATTCTGAGATTGCCAATTCCGTTCCGTCAAGTCCATCATATTTTTTAGGCACAAGATCTAGATCAATAACAAGTCCGTCTGCTAACTCACCAATAGCAACTGAGATGCCACCTGCTCCAAAATCATTACATTTTTTTATCATTTGACTCACTGTTTTATTTCTGAATAAGCGTTGAATTTTTCGCTCTGTGGGTGGATTTCCTTTTTGAACTTCAGCACCACATGTATGAATCGATTCTGTAGTATGCTCTTTTGATGATCCGGTAGCACCTCCACATCCATCTCGACCTGTACGTCCACCAAGTAAAATAATATAATCACCTGGATCGGAGGTTTCACGAATGACATTTTCTTTGGGTGCTGCTGCAATCACTGCGCCTATTTCCAAACGCTTTGCCACATAATTCGGATGATATATTTCACGAACCAATCCGGTTGCAAGACCAATTTGATTTCCATATGAACTATATCCATGGGCACTTTCTGTGACAATTTTTCGTTGGGGTAATTTTCCTTCCATTGTTTCAGCAATAGGCAATCTTGGGTCTGCTGCCCCCGTGATTCGCATTGCTTGATACACATAGGAACGACCGGATAGGGGGTCTCGAATCGCACCACCAAGGCATGTAGCCGCACCACCAAATGGTTCAATCTCTGTGGGATGGTTATGTGTTTCATTTTTGAACATCACAAGCCATTCTTCCTTATTATCATCGACATCCACATCCACCATAATACTACATGCATTGATTTCATCCGATACTTCTAAATCGTCGAGCTGGCCTTCTTTTCGCATTTTCTTCATGGCCATTAAGGCAATATCCATTAAACACACCGGCTTTGCATTGATGCGATCTCCATAGACTAATTCACGATCTTTTAAATATTGTTTATAGGTATTTTTTATCGGTTCAACACCTTTATCCGTATCGAAAGTAATCTCTTCTAATTCTGTTAAAAAGGTTGTATGGCGACAATGATCCGACCAATAGGTATCTAAAGCACGAATTTCTGTAATCGTGGGATCTCTTTTTTCAACATCTTTGAAATAGGTCTGTGTATGTAATAAATCTTTATTTGTCATCGCAAGTCCAAGTTTTTCCCATAAGGCTTGTACTCGACTTTCTTCTAATTCAATAAATCCTGCAATATATTCCACTGCATGGGGAACTTCATAATCTAATTCTAATGTGCTTGGTTTTTCTAAGTCGGCTTCACGAGAATCTACTGGATTGATACAATAGGATTTGATACGTTTGATATCATTTTCGGACAAAGCTCCAGCAAGCACAATAATTTTTGCCACACTAACAATAGGTTCAACATCGCTATCGATTAGCTTTATGCATTGAACCAAAGAATCACTACGTTGGTCATATTGGCCGGGAAGATATTCGATTCCAAAGGCTTCATCGGTTGTACTCATTGGAAATATTTCATAATAGACCTTATCTACTGTGGGTTCTGAATAGATGGTATCTATACTTTTTAAATAAATATCTTCTGATAAATAATCTGTATCATAACGATGTAATATACGTAGATCTGTTAATTGGTCTAAATTTAAGTGTTCTTTTAAATCCACAAATAACTGCTTTGCTTCAATGTTAAACTCCGATTTTTTTTCAACAAAAAGTCGTTTAATCGCCATTATATCCTCCAAATTGTCACTCGATTACTTATTTACAATCCTACTCTATCATGATATTATTAAGAAGTAAAATTAATACTACTTATTATATTTATTAATACAGCTAATGAATGAGAGGTCCTATGAATATTAATCTTGAACTTTATCGAATTTTCTATCACGTTGCTCAAACCTTAAGTTTTTCAAAAGCCGCTCAAGAACTATTTTTATCTCAATCCGCGGTTAGTCAACATATATCCAGCCTAGAAAAAAGTCTAAATATACAACTGTTCTATCGAAGCACCAAAAAAGTTCAACTCACTAACGAGGGTCACCTTCTTCTGCAACATATCCAACCTGCTTTGCATTCTATATTACAAGGTGAAAAATTGTTAGCTGAAACCTCAGAAATGACTCGCGGTCGACTTCATATTGCGGCAAGTGATACTATCTGCAAATACTTTTTGCTTCAACACTTACATGACTATCATGAAAACTATCCTAACATTGAAATTATGATTACCAATCGATCTTCAATTGAATGCGTAAAACTACTTAAGAACAATATGGTTGACCTCGTGTTCACCAATTTACCCAATGACATTATTGATGTAAATTTACACGTCGACGAAATTCTTACTTTTCAGGATATTGTCATTGCTCCTCAAAAATACAAAGAACTGCACTCTTTAGGTATTTCCTATGAAGAACTCCTCGGTTATCCTATCCTCCTTCTAGATCGTAATAGCTCGACCACTCACTATCTTCAACATGTTTTCAAAGAAAAACAGTTAGAATTAACACCTTCGATTGAACTGGGTAGTATTGATTTACTCGTTGAACTAACACGGATTGGATTAGGCATTACTTTTATACCGGATTACGTTTTACCTATTGAACCTAAAGGCTATTTTAAAGTGGCTCTTAATACATCCTTACCAAAAAGAAAGCTTGGGATGGTCTCCCAAGCAAAAGCGCCTTTGTCAAACTCCGTAAAAACATTTATGAATTTAGTGATGACTCAAAGCTAAGATTTCTTGGGCTGCTTTATCTGCCACCGTATTGACCATTTTTTCTTCTGCATTTTGATCATTTGTTTTAACTTCTTTTACAATTAAATCCATAAGAATAAAATATTTAGCCCCTTCATCAATCTCATCAAGTTGAATTTTATGACGAGATTCGAATCGGTCTAATGGATATTTATCTAGATACCAGTAATACAAATCATCATATTGTTTTCGCAAGTTTGCATGCTCCACCTTTTTTTCATCCATTTTCTTTTTAGAAACAATACCTGCGAGGGCAAACACTGCACCGAGAAACACAATAATATAAGCCATATTTCCTGCGAAAACTCGAATAATTCCTAAGGCACTAACTAGACCAATGCCAAACATAAATAAACCGATACCTAATAATGCTTGATAGCTACTTTTCATCTCAGTCAATTCTCGGTTGTCTTCAATCTCCAACATTGCATACTCATTAATAAAATAATCCTCTGCTTCAACCTCTTCTTTTTCACCAATTAAAAAACCTCGAATGAGTCGCGAAGCCTCTTCCCAATCATCTTGATGCACATTAACTAGAAATTCATTTCCACTGGACTCGACCACTGAAGCCGTTTTAATTCCTGAATACTCAAGAAATTCTAATGCACGTTCACCTTCTTCTTCTGACTTTACGACGATAAGTAATCGGTCTGTTTCAATGTCCTTAATTTCATGAACTAAAGGAACATGACAATCTGCGCACATTTCCACATGATCCTCATACTCTTCCTTGCACTTTGGGCACCATGCCATAATATCTTCCTCCAAAATATATTATTTTACAATCTGATGTCAATGAATTGAATTCTTTACGTTTTCATATTATAATAATATGAGCGAACACATAAAACATCATTTATACTAGTATAACAAAAATAAAAATAGACGACAACTAATGATAGACAAATAATTTTACGCGTTGTTATAGGAAGGCTTAAAAATGATAACCTACCAATACGAATATATAAATTCAAATGCACTAAAAAATTATCTGATCGATTTAAACCTTAGTGAAAAAAAACAATATCTATTTCAGATTTTTTCAAATAAAAATTCAGAAGATTTTCAATCCATTTATTCAGACATCACTCACCAAGTATCAACTGCTCAAGTCATCGGTGCTATGACACATGAGCTTATTTATAATGGAAAAGTATATCAAGATAAGACCATCATTGTAATTTCCATTTTTGAGCGTGTACACTTTCATCTAATCTCCCAAAATCATGAATGCTTTAGCGAGGTAAATATTCCTCCACTTATCTATAGGCAATCGGAAAATCCATCCTATATCCAAATTCTTAGTACATTATCGGTAAGCCAAAATCATTTGCTTATTGATACATTAAATGAGGTGCTACCGAATGCAACCCTTGGTGGTGGAATTCTAAAAACAGGTCAAACAGGTCATAATGATATTCATCTTTTTAATAATGGAGCTTTTTTTAAGCATGGATATATTGGCGTAATATTTCATAGTCCCTACTTAGATTTTCATGATTTTTATACAAGCCATATTATTTCTATTGGCCGTGAACACAAAGTTACAAAGGCACATGGACATCATATTGAAACTATTGATAATATTCCTGCACGACAATTTTATAAAAGTTATCTTGGGGTTGATGTTGATCAAATCCCTCAAGCAGGGCACAAGTTCCCTCTTGTTCTTCATTATAATAATTTTTCGATTCCTTCAACGGTCATGATTGCTGATCAAGAAGATGTTTTATATTCCGATATTCCTGTTCATAAAAATGATCGAATAACTTTAGGATATGGGGATTCTAGTTATTTCGGCAAAAAATTAAAACAAATCAAAAACCATTTACCTTCGATTCCTTGCCAGTATTTAGCAACATTTTCTTCACGAGCTCAAACCATGGATATCCTTCGTCACGTCTCTGACTATGACATTCACCTTCCTTTTTTCGGAGTACTCACGGATTTTGAGTTTGTACATGTCGATAATAAAAGTTACATCAGCACACATAGTACATCTATTATCACAATGGCTTCAGACAATACCTCCATGGTTTCTGAAAATACTGAAGATATGTATTTTACGCAAACACCGGAAGAAGTTGAGCAGTCCATTTTGTTAAAACTTGTCGAGAATACATCGAGAGAATTAAACACCTTAAATAAAACCCTGGAGAAAATGGTAAGCGAAAAAACAGAAGAATTAACCAAACATTATTATCAAGATCCTTTAACCCACTTGCCAAATCTCAATAAACTTACTGAAGATATTACTAATGGGAACATTCAAGCCCTTTGCCTCATCGACATCAGTGCCTTTATTAATATCAACAATTTTTACGGAACAATTATTGGAAACAAGGTTCTTATTGAATTAGCTGAGTTAATTACAGCTTATGACGAATTGAATGCATTAAAAACCTATCGTATACACTCGGATATTTTTGCCGTTGTAAGTTATGACCATAGCCTTAAATTATTTACAAATCGGATGCGTCTTCTTCAAAAAAAGATTCATAAACATTGTTTTGTGAATAAAAATCATAAGATTTATATCAATACGACCTTTGCCTTGTCGTCGATGCAGCTTTCTCTTTATGAGAATTCGAGTATGACATTAGAGCATGCAAAATCAGAAAAAATTTCTTTTTTGGTATATAATGAGAACCTTAAAATTGAAGAGTCCATTATTTCAAATTTAACATGGACGTCCATCATACGAAGTGCTATCGAAGAAGATCGAATCATTCCTTTTTTTCAACCTATATATAATAATTCTATTGAAAAAATTGACCGATTCGAAGTCCTCATGCGACTAATCGATGATGATGGTAATATTGTTAGTCCTTTTCAATTTTTGCCCATTGCAAAAAAAGCGGGACTATACAACCAATTAACAAAAATCATCATTACAAAATCTTTTCAATATTTTACTAACAAAGATTATAAGTTTTCTATAAACTTATCCGTTGATGATATTTATCATAACCATACCCGTCGTTTTATCTATGACCAATTGATGGCATTTAATCGACCCTATAATGTTATTTTTGAACTTGTAGAATCCGAAGGAATTGAAAATTATTCCATTATGTCTGATTTCATCAAAGAAATTAAACGTTATGGCGCAGAAATAGCCATTGATGATTTTGGTACTGGCTTTAGTAATTTTAACTACTTACACAAGCTAAATGTTGATTGTATTAAAATAGATGGAAGTATTATTCAACAAATGTTGACAGAACCTTCAGCTGAACTTGTCGCTGAAACCATTGTAAACTTTGCTTCAAGGCTAGGTATTACAACGGTAGCAGAATATGTTTCTGATGAAGCTATATTTAATAAAACAAAAGAAATCGGAATCGGGTATTCTCAAGGTTATTTTATTGCACGCCCAGGTTCTGATATAGTGATGTAGGAGGAATATATGAAAAAATGGGATTTAACACAATTGTATTCAGATTTTGATTCACCACAAATACAGGTAGATTTAAAACGCGTTGCTGGACTTATTGCTGATGCACGTAAAACAATTTCTGATTTAAGAATCGAAGATAATGATTTAGGTCAAAAGCTATTAAGGCTTCAAGAAAACAGAGATGAGATTCAAGAGCTCCTTGATGGATTACATAATTTTGGTCACCTTTCATATGCAACAGATACATCCAATCATATGGCAGCTATACTTATTGAAAATGTCGAGGCTTTATTACCTCAACATACATTGCTCGAAGCTGAACTTATTCTTTTTCTAAAAGGTATTCCTGATTTGGATCGGATTGTTGACACAACTTCAGGACTTAGCGACTATAAATTTGTGCTTAACGAAGAAAAAAAAGCCGGTGAGCATTTGCTAAGTCGCGACGAGGAGCTTCTCCTTGCTGAGTTGATTAACACAGGATCTTCTGCATGGGGACGGCTTCAAGACCAAATTGTTTCTTCTTTAACCGGTGAGTATGATAACAAGCCAGCGACATTAACTGTCTTACGTTCAAAAGCGTATGACAAAGATTCAACTATTCGAAAATCAGCCTATGAAGCAGAGTTATCTGCATATACAAAAAAAGAACGAGAATCGGCTGCTTGCCTAAATGCAATTAAAGGCGAGGTCATTACAGTTGCAAAAAAAAGACGTTATGCAACGCCTCTTGAGATGACATTAGAAGCTTCACGTATGGACAAGGAAACTCTTGATGCCATGTTAACAGCCATTCACGAATATCTTCCTTTCTTCAGAAATTATTTATCAAAAAAAGCATCTTTACTTGGGCATAAGAAAGGATTACCTTTTTATGACTTGTTCGCGCCTGTTGGTTCTGTCGATATTCGTTATAGCTATGATGAAGCGCGTGATTATATCGTAAAACACTTCACACATTTTAGTGAATCCTTAGGAATATTTGCCCAAAATGCCTTTGATCAAAATTGGATTGATCCTTTTCCAAAAGATAACAAAGTCGCAGGGGCTTTTTGTTCCAACATTCATAAACTTGGCCAAAGTCGTATACTCTCTAATTTTACCGGTAGCTTTAATGACATGACCACATTGGCACATGAACTGGGCCATGGCTATCACGGCGAATGCTTAAAAGATGCAAAGGCACTGAATGCTGATTATCCTATGCCGTTAGCAGAAACCGCATCGATTTTTTGTGAAACCATCGTTTTTCAAGCTGCTCTTGAAGAAGCGACTCCTGAAGAGGCCAAAGTTATTCTTGAAAATGATCTAATGGGTTCAACCCAAGTCATTGTTGATATCTATAGTCGATACCTGTTTGAGACAAGCTTATTCGAAAAACGCAAGGACAGTTCATTATCGGTCAATGAATTAAAAGAAACGATGATCAAGGCACAAAGGGAAGCTTATGGAGATGCGCTTGATGCAAACTATCTTCATCCATATATGTGGATGTGTAAACCCCATTATTATGAGGCCTCGACTAATTTTTATAATTTCCCATATGCCTTTGGTCTTCTCTTTGCAAAAGGCCTCTTTAACATTTATCAAAATGACAAAGAAGCCTTTATTCCAAGATATAATCAGCTATTAAAATCAACTGGATCACATTCAATACATGATGTTCTTAGTATTATGGACATTGATTCACATGATCCCGAATTTTTTAGAAGTTCTCTTGAACTTATTAAAAATGATATTGACTATTTCATTCGCTTAGATTGATTTGAGTTTTCTTTAATTCACTTTGTTTCGAGGTTTTCCTCGATAAAAGGCTTCAATGTTTTGATAAACTTCATGAATCATCCGATTTCTTGACTCCACACTTGCCCAAGCAATGTGTGGAGTTATTATTAATTTATCTGAATCCACTAATTGGTCAATCGGATGATGCTCTTTCATAGGCTCTTTTTCAAGAACGTCAATTCCGGCTCGAGAGATCCATTTATTGTTTAGGGCCTCCACCAAATCAACTTCATTTACAATAGGTCCCCGTCCAAAATTCATTAATATCGATGATGATTTCATCTTTTTAAACACATCTCTATGAAAGAGATTGTAAGTCCTGTCAGTAAGTGGTGCATGTATACTAATGATATCCGACTCATTTAATAGCCTTTCAAAATCGACGCGTTCATAATCCGAATGATTATTTTTACCACTCGTCGAATAATAAATAACGCGACACCCAAACATGGCTGCAATCTTCGCAACTTCCTGACCGATTGCCCCTAAGCCAACAATCCCTAAGGTTTGTCCTGATAACTCATGCCATGTCATTGTATAATGCGAAAAGGCCGTATCATTAACATAGTTTCCCGCTTTAACATGAATGTCATACCCCTTCATAGGAACCAATAGATAGAAGAGCATTGAAAAAGTCAGCTGAACAACACTTTGGGTTGAGTAGCCTTTAATATTTGAAACACATATATTATAGTCCTTAGCCGCATCTAAGTCCACAGTATTTGTACCTGTGGAGGTCAAACATATTAATTTCAATTCCGGTAAAGATTGAAGGATTTCTCGAGTGTATTGAACTTTATTTGATATCAAAACCTCTGCATTTTTACACCGTCTTATAACCTGGTCTTGTGATGTATGCCGATATGTTTCAACCTCGCCAAGTTTTTGATAGACAGAATAGTCCAAATCAAAACCTAGGGTATCCGTATCTAATAAAATAATTTTCATGTTTGACTCCTACTCCTTTATTGTCACCACTATAGTTTTGCGTGTATGGGTAAAACAAGAATAAATTCGCTGCCTTTTCCAAGACGACTCTTTACTCGAATTTTTCCTTTATGTCCTAAAATAATAACTTTTGCAATAGAAAGTCCTAATCCGTGTCCTCCTGTTTGTCGTGTTCTAGACTCATCTGAGCGATAAAATCGTTCAAACAAATACGGTAAGGCTTCTTTTTTGATTCCAATTCCACTATCTTTTATATGAATATATACGTTTTTATCTTGAATATATGCCTTTACAAAAACATCTCCGTGTTCAGGCGTATACTTGATGGCATTATCAACAAAAATACGAATCGTTTGCTTGATTTTAACCGGATCTAGACTTACAAATAATCCTTTTTCCACTTCACACGCAATACGCTGATCCTTTGTATTTAACATATTAAACTCTTTTACCGTACTGCATATAAGTTCAGCCAAATCAAACGTCTCGAATTCATATTGAAGGGTTTGATTATCCGAGCGTACTAAGGTCAGCAGATTTTCAACAAGTTGCTGCATACTTTTTGATTCGCTGATAATAGCATCAATGGATTCGTCAATTATTTCCGGATCTTTTTTCCCCCATCGTTCAAGCATAGATGCATAACCGTTAATGATACTAATCGGGGTCCTAAGTTCATGAGATACATCAGATACAAAGCGTTTTTGTTTTGAATAGTCTTTATCAAGTCGATCAAGCATATCATTTAAGGTGAGCGCTAGATCTTTCAGCTCATATTTTGTTGAATTCACATCCAAACGCAGAGTCAAATTACTAATGGACACTTCTTCTGCCGCTTTGGTCATATGATAAATTGGATTAAGAACTTTCTTTACCCGTGCTCCTCCAATCATGCACATCAAAACAAAACCAATAATATGAAAAACCAATAACAAAATACCGAGTGTCACGAGTTCGGATTCATATAAGGTCACCGGGTATAAGGTATATATAACGTAGGTATAATTTTCCTCCTCCGAATCATAATATTGATTATCCAACCGTTTTGCTATGAGTTGTTCATTGATAAAATAATCCATGCGTTTGAATAAATCATAAGAAAATTTATTGTTCTGAAATGCACCGGTTTGTATGGTAAATGCTTTTACACTGTTTTCAAAATCCGAATAGCCTATGATTTCAAATGAAATATTTGAACTTTGTGTCATTTGATTTATTTTGATTTCAGTTTCTTGTAAAGAATATATTTCTTGATTATATGCAAGCAATACGCGATTCACTTCATAACTCTCTTTTTCAACGTCTCCGGATATATTATTAAAAGCAAAAATTATGGGAATTAAAAGAACACTGATTAAACCTATAAAAAAATAGAGCAACAAATAGTCAAACGTAATTTTTCGACGCATTGATAAATGAAAATGTTTAAAGGTATTCTTAATCGCTTTGGATAATCTATTCATCATATATAATATATCCAACTCCTCTAACCGTTTTAATCATATCCACTCCGTATTTTTGGTCGATTTTGGATCGCAAATACCGAATATATACATCAATGACATTGGTGTCACCATAGTAATCATAACCCCAAACTTTTTCTAGAATTTTTTCTCGATCTAAGGCGATATTTTTATTTTCAAGTAGATAACGCAAAAGTTCATATTCTTTTTTTGTCAGTTCAATGATGTCTTCTTTATACTGTACTTGATGTTTAATATGATCAACTTGCAATTCTTTGTACTTTAAGACCTCTGATTTTTCTGATGGCTCCGACAACTTTCGCTTAATCGCAACACGAATCCGTGCTAACAGCTCCTCAATCGCAAATGGCTTGGTCATATAGTCATCTGCACCCATATCTAATCCCATAACTTTATCTGAGACATCATCTTTTGCTGTAAGCATTATAATTGGAACGGTTTGTTTATTCTGTCTTAATCTACGGCACACTTCAATTCCGCTCATCCCCGGTAACATTAAGTCCAAAATGATGAGGTCAGGTAGCTCTGCCAAAGCCATTTCAAGCCCTGTTCTTCCATCATATGCTTTTAACACTTCATATTCTTCATGTCGGAGTTCAAGCTCCAAAAAACGCGATATTTTTTTTTCATCTTCTACAATTAATATTTTTTCTGACATTTTGCCTCCTACTTATCAATCGTCACTTCGTAGTAATCCTCACTATCATCTTCAATAGAATTACTGGTACTTTTTACTTGCTCTTCTACTGAATTAAGGGGTTCATGACTGCTAGAATCATCCGTTATAATGATATCTTCTTCTAATACATCCATATCTGGCTCCGATGTAGGATTATTCTCTTTTTTTACGGTTCTATAAAAGCGAAATGCTTCTTGGTTTTCAAGCTTGTGCAACTTAAGTTGGCATTCAGCAACCAAGGCGATAATAATAAAGATGACACCAACTGTAATTGTTTTATCAATACCGACGATAAACAACAATACAAAAAACAAAAAAATAGGCATATCCATAAGAACATCATCTTTTCTATATACCTTTAATCGATAAATGAATGTTATATTGAGTAGATTTTCTATACTTCTAAAAGCACGATGAAATAAGGAGTTTTGTTTTCTCCTCGCATACGCTTCCGCCATATCAATATTACCACCAGCTCGACGTACGTAGCGTTCAGCATCTTCATACGACACATCAACACGTCGTTGTAATTCTCGAATCATTTTATCCGTAATAATCACGGTGGCACCTCCTTATCATTCAAGTTTTAATTCTAAGTCTAGTATACTCTATTGATATTTTATCGTGTTTAATATCGCATTAGAAATTGATTAAAAACCACCACCACCACCACCGTGACTTCGACCACTACTTCCTGTATGACTTCCGCCTCCGGAAGAAGATTTTGTTTCAATTTTTACACGATGGATGCTTTCTCGTATAAACCGATCCGTTTGACGCTCTAGCTTAAAACTACCGGGCGCTTCATATGTCCGATTTGTAACCGTCACTTTGCCTTTGCTTGATAAGGTGATTATCCCTGTGGCTATGGATGCAAGAAGAATCCCTGCAATATAAGGTATTGGAGATTTAACCATATCTCCAAGCTTTGTAAGAAACGTTTTTTGGACAACCGGCATAGTCCCTTGATCCTCAATCGTTTCAACAAGACGAATCAATTCAAGGCCGGCTTCATAATATTGACCCTTACTTAAATAGGGCGTAATTTGATCAATCATCACGTCTATTGATGATTCATATTGATTGATTGTCTGACTTCCTGTCGTACTAATCCAGAGTTCACGCGCATCCATGTTAACAAGGAGAAGAATTCCGTCATAATCATTACCCATTCCAAATCCATTATAATCAAAGTAATCATCTGCAAATACCATTGATGATTTACCTTCGGTATCGTCTGTAATCACAATCACAAGGTCCATTAAATAGTTGTCTTGAACCCTTTCAATCTCTGACTGTAAATGAATAATCTCCTTTTCGCTCAAAAACCCCATCTCGTCAATGACATTTTGACTACTTGCAAATAATACCGGTGATTGAAAAAAGCAAATAACAAAAAGGCTAAGCAAAAAAGAACGACTTATATATCCTTTTAAGTTAAACAAGCAAAGCACCTCCTAATACCATAACTAGCCATGTTATTCCAAACAGAATAAGCCAAAAAACAATTTGACGTCTATGATCAATGGGTGTTTCACCAACAACCTTTCCTGTTTGGCCATTGATTAAAAACATATGTTTTTCATCATTAAATTCATTGACCAGCAAATATACCGGCATAAGAGCATAGGATTCTGCGGCCTCCTTTAGATTTGAAGAAGCATTACTCACGGTAAAGCTAGTATAGCCGGAAACGGTATTACGAATTCGTTCTGTAACAAACTGTCGAACACGCTCAGCCATTGTTTTTTCAGATGTTTTTTCATCAACATCATATTTCTCAGCGAAAAATCCAGTCATATAATGCATGGAAAAATCAGTCATTGTTTGATAATCATAAGGTTCAATCATAAGCATAAACTTATCATCCAATTTGGTCGATGCGTCAATCGGAACACGTTCATATTTGACACGACCACCACGTTCTACATGATAGTATTTTGTCTTTGTATATTGATACTTTCCTGCACGCCAACTTGTAACAATAGTTCCTTGCCCTTCTATATACCCTTCCGTCTCGCAGTCAAAAAGCCAAAATGGCGCATAGATCCCTTTGATTTTTTCGATTTCTTCATCATTTTTAAACAGTGTCGGAGCAAAGAGCTTTTTTTGAATCCATTCTTTATAAATTCTTTCTGCATCTGCGTGAGTAAGCTTAAACGGAATCACATATTTAGGGTGAAATTCACCTTTAAATCGCTCTTTAATTAAACTTGGACTTTTACAATATAAACAAAATGTTGCCGATGTCGTTTCATCAGCGACAATTTCCGCACCACAATTATTACAATGATAGGAATTCAATTCACTGGATTTTTCATTGGATTGTTCCTTTGTTTGCTCCTCTTTATATACCCTATCAAGCTCTTCTTTTGTAAACTCGCTAAAGCAATAATGACATTTCCAATGACCACTTGTCGGATCAAAGCCTAAGGGAGCATTACAATTTAAACATTTATATGAACTTGTCGATGCCATTGCGCCTCCTTAATTCCTGTCTGTTAAGTCAAATGGGTCTCCACAACTTGGACAAAATTTAGGTGGATTTTTAGGATCTTTGGGAACCCATCCACACTTGTTACATGTATAAGTGTTATCTTCAGGTTTAGGCTTTCCACATTCTGTGCAGAATTTACCTTGATTTTTATGTCCACACGAGCAAAGCCATTTATTTGCTTCAACTTTCTGAGCACCACAATGGCTACAAAATTTTGCATTTTCCGGATTTTCATTTCCGCATGAGCATATCCAACCAACACTATTAGCATTCGATACTCCAGTATTGCCATGGGCTGTCTGATTGTTGGCTGCGGATTGTTGAGGATTTAACACACCCTCTAAATTGCCAGCCGCATTCATGCCCATACCAATACCTGCAAACCCCATCATGGATCCGCCTTCATTGGATCCAGCACCTTCTAAACCAGCTGCTAAGCCACCGGCAACACGAGCCGCTCTTGCATTTGAATCAAAAAGTATTGAATCATTTCCGTATTTTGATAATAACTCATCTGTTTTTTCATCATAATTAATGCCAGCAATACCTACCGATTGAATATAAAAACCACGTTTACTTAGCCATTCTTCGTCTAATGTATCTGCCATATATTTTCCTAAACGTGAACTTTGAATCGGTATATCAGATACAAGAACTTGATCCATTGATAAACTAGCTAATGCCGTCTGATATGCCATTAGAAATTCGTTGATATATTGCTCTGCCATATCATCTTTTTTGAAGTCCGTTTTACTTTGTTTATCACAAACTTCGTTGTAAAATAATATGGGATCACTGATTTTGATTGAATATGTACCAAAGGATGTGATTTTACAAGGCACAACACGTCCGGGGACAAGGACACGATCTGTATATGGAAGTGGGTTTTTTGTACCAAAACGGATATCCGGAATTTCCATTTTATTTACATATACGACGCGCTGTTTTTGTGGGGTTGTTCCTGAAAATTTTAACCGCTCCCATGTATCTAAAAGGGTGTTTTTAATTCCTCCCGGCCGTTCAATACTTTGTTTGTCTGTATTATTATACCCTTCAATAGTTTTATCTGAATCTGATGAGAAAAAAATTGAAGGTGCTCTTGAATTATCCACTTGATAATATCCGGCTTCATCTGTTGCCGAAATAATCTTCCCGCCATCTACGAGAAGCATATATGTATTTTCCGGTACATGGATAATGGATCCATTGGAAATAACATCTTCTGTACCTTTTCGGTTACTATTTCTTTTATCATCTTTTCGAACAAGAACACCTGCCGTTGATAAGGTAGAATTATTTATTGATCTTGGTTCAACTGTTTCTAGCCATTGATCGGCTAATCCCCCGCCAATTGAATTCATTGCTGCTTTTATAATACCCATTATGTTCATCCTTTCTTAAAAAATATAGTTTAAAAATATTTTCTCATATAATGGAATAAATCGCAAGAAAAAAGAATAGACTTTCATCTATTCTGTTATTCTATGCAATATCATTAATTCCAGTTATGGTTACATTTCTTAATAAACGGTCTTCCTTCAAATCAATGATTTGAGACGGGACTTTATTTCCATATTTATCTACAAATACTTTGACAATAGGACGCATACATGCTTCCGAATTATTTTTCATTACAATGCCTAAGTCCCCGGTGCTCAAGCGGACGTAAGTTCCCACTGGATAAGGTGCTACTTTTCTTGCAAAAATTTTCGTTAACTTGACATCAAACATAATACCGCCATTTGCCATTATATATTCCATTGCCTCCGATGGTAATAAACCCTTTCTATAGGGTCGATTTGATGTCAAGGCATCGTATACATCCGCAACACAAATAATACGACCGAGAAGAGAAATATCTTCTTTTGATTTTTGATTCGGATATCCCAAACCATTATAGTGCTCATGATGTTGTAGAACGGCAACATAAACTGCTGCAGGAATTTCAAAGGTATTCTTTAGATAGATATACCCATACTCAGAATGCTTCCGAATTGTCGTATATTCGCTTTCGGTCAGTGCCTCCGGCTTATTTAAAATATCTTTATCAATAAATATTTTTCCGATATCGTGAAGAATTGATGCCAAACCCAAATTAAATAGTTGTTCTCTTGACAATCCTAACTCGGCTCCGATTAATATGCTTAATACAGCCACATTAACCGAATGAAAAAAAATGTAATCATCAAAAAACTTTAAGTCGATGAGATTGATCATCGTGTCTTTGTTTTCCAGTATTTCTTCAACGATATTTGTAATTAGCATTTTTGTAACATCAATTTTTTGTTTTACTTGTTTTTGCCCCGATATTGTTGAAAGATCATTATAGATAAAGGCATCTTTTACGGATTGAATTGCCTTCATTCGAAGCTCATCGCGAATAACGTCTTTAACTTCAATATCTTTCGATATTTCGTCATCAATATATATCCCTTGATAACCTAATCGAGCTATTCTTTCGATGTACCCTTTTTGAACTGTCGTTCCTTCACGTAATAAAAGTTGCTGATTTATGTCATAAAGGCTTTTGGCAATAACCATGCCTTCCATTAAGCTTTGTACCGGAATAAATCTCATATGCGTTCTCCTTAGTTACTTCCTAAGTTGATATTATATATGAATTCCCTTGATTTTTCAAGATGAATGTCAAAATGATTTACCTTTTAGGTACATTAGACTAGAACAAAGAGGCTTCGCCTCGTTATAAGTCGGTTGCTTTAG
>CAZLXW010000053.1:0-26571 GCA_964563505.1 uncultured Eubacteriales bacterium | reverse complement strand
CACATGAGACTCATAGATAGGTTCCATAAGGGTTACTCTAAGAATCTTACAGCCACTGGATTCTCTCTCTGGAAAAGACCGATTATGTACTTGTTCTAATCAACGTCATTTGCTTTTATTCGATTTTATCCGATTCCACATCACTTGTCAAGTCTAAGTCAATTCCTTTTTTAGAATGCGTATAAAGAAGACAAGTAACCCTGTTAACAGGATACTCACAAAAGGAACACCGAAAGCTAACGAATAATTAATTCCAAATTGTACATCAAGCAAGTTCTTCACAAACCCTAGATTAATGGTTGTACAATAGGCAAGGATAAATGAAACAAAACTAAAACTTAAGGCAAACCAAACCAACTCTCTTATATAGCCTTCTTTTTTCATTCGTAATATGACCAATAGAAGGAGAAGAAAATAAAGTACAATAAGCCCTATTCGAATGGGTAATGATAAAGTTGTAAAACTTATATCAATCTGAGCCATATTCATTAATGTTGTTAACTGGTCTCCAAATTGTACTGAAATTCCCATCAAGGTAAACATAATATACACTGCCAGGTTCGGCAACAAAACAATAATTGCTCCGATCATCAAAAGTATGTTTCCAGTATATCTACCCATAAGCACAATCATTCCGATAAGTCCAATAACAATACTAAAGCCTAGCAGTACACGTAACAATAGACGTGCGCTTTTAAATCCGGGCGAAAACGTTTTGTTATAATTTAAACTAATGAAGAACTGAATACATATGATAATAATTCCGGTCATTATGAAGTTTCTAAATGAAACAAAGTGATACTCAAGTCCAAGAATTTCTCCACGTGTAATCATTGAATAAGTCATTAACAGTGTTGCAAATACTAGAGCCGAACAAATATAGACGATAAACTCAATAAAGCTAAAGGACTTTATTTTGTTTTCGCGTCGGTCTGCTAGCCAAAATGCAATAATGGGCATGATGGCGAATAGTAATACGCCAACATGAAATTCACCGCCATTTTGTATCGTACCTCCGCCATTAAATACACTAATATTCATGATAAAGCTAATTGTTCGAATAAACGTCGGAAAGGAAAATCCCGCATGATCACTTAATGATCCGTTAATCCATTGATTTAGTTGATTCAAAAACATTGTATTAATGATAATCGATATAACAAGACCAAAGATAAAGTCAATCAAAAATGCCAGAAGCCCTATCCGTATTCCTTCTTTTGCTTTATTTAGCACAATATTATTCTTCATACTCTACTCCTGTCCTATAAATCAAGGATTTTCATTATTTTATCTTCCTTAATTGTGTATGTCGCTTTGGAGTCTTTCATTGGCTCTTGATCTTTTTCAACAATATGTACAGAATCAATCCCCAAGGCACTTGCTCCTTTAATGTTTTCATCATAATTTTTTCCAATGATTAATGTTTTTTTATCTTTTAGTCCTTGGCTTTCTATGAACGATTCAAGCGCTTTTTCTGTTATTTTTTTTACGCGTGTATTTGAGCTCATTACAATCGCATTGAAATAAGTATATATTCCAACAGCACGAAGTTCATTTTTTGCAAATGTCGCTTGTCCGTCAGCAAATATATATATATTTTTGTCTTGCTCTTTTAATTGTTCAATCAAATTTTTAATATATGGTTTAATCTCTAATTTTTCTGTAATAAGTAATAAGAAAACCCGTGAAGCTTCACGCACAAGCTTGTTTTTCGGCTTAACATTTTTCTTTTTAAACAATTGAAAAAAGATATCTTCAATATCAATGTCTAAATGATTCGTATCCTTATCTGTTTCCTGCATTTTCCCTAAATACTTTTCAAACTTTTCCTTGAACTCATCCGAATCATAGCAAGCTCCATAAAAGCAATAGAGTTGACTCATTTTTTCCCACAGATAGTCATGGTCCCAATTTTTCTCCACATCAATTAACGTCCCATACAAATCAAAAACATAATTTTTATACATACACAACACCTTTCTTCATATCATTCATTACTTTTCAGTATTACACATTCTTATTTAGAATGCAATAGATTTAATGTGAAAACACTTTTTCCTTACGTCCCTTAAAAAAATATGCAATAATATAAGATACTACAGAGACAATAATGATGGTTGCTCCCGAAGGAATATCAAAATAATAGGAAAATACGAGACCTAAAACACTCACAACAATCCCTACTAGAATTGACACTAACATAATGCGTTCTAACCGATTCGAAAACAATTTGGCAATTGCTGGAGGAATTGTCAACAATGCAATGACCAAAATAATACCGACGACTTTAATCATGATAACAACAGCCATAGCAATCATTATAAATAAAATGTATTCATAGAAGCGAACATTAATTCCAAGAACAACTAAATACTCTTCATCAAATAAATAGCCTTTGATAATTTTAAACTTCCCGGTTATAACCAATATAATGACTACTGCTAATACCATTATCAAATAAAGATATGTACTTGATACCGTCAATATATCACCAAATAAGTAGGACGTCATATCCGGAGGATAACCCGGTGTCAAAGTTATAAAAAGAATTCCCAAGGCCATTCCAACCGACCAGAACATTCCGATTAAAGTATCTGTGTAAGTATTTGCTCGCCTGCGAATTGTAACAATAGCAATGGCAGCCATTACAGCAAAAGCAAAGCCTCCGATAATCGGCTCAATGCCTAGTAAATACCCCAAGCCAATTCCACCAAAAGATGTATGGGCGATTCCGCCACTCATAGAAACCAGTTGTTTTTCAATAATAATCGTTCCGATAATTCCGCATACCACACTTGATAAAAGCGCTGCTATAAGGGCATTTTGCATAAAACTATAATTAATAATGGCATTCCACATAATCGTCTCCTTATGTTTTTTCTATGGTTTCATGCTCTTTGAATATTTTCACAGGACATCCCGGATATAATTCATCATGTAGATTTTGCATGTCTTCAGTTAAATGCTTAGCTAAGTGGGTCTCATCACGATGGTAATAATGCGCCGTTGTATTTACACAAAACACGCTATCTAAGTATGGCATGAGTGATTCAACTTCATGGCTGACAATAACAATGGTCTTTTCTTCATTCAACTCATGAAGCAGATTGTAAATCTCCATCTTTGTTTGTGCATCAATACTTGCTGTCGGTTCATCCATTGCAATTAAGTCCGGATCATTCATTAATGCCCTTGCAATCAATACTTTTTGCATCTGACCACCTGAAAGTTGACCGATTTGTCGATGTCTCAACTCATATATATTTAGAAAACGCATTAACTCTTCGCTTTTTTTATAGGATGATTCATGTGTTCGATAAAACCAGCGTTGTTGTTGTTTTGCTTCTCCCATGAGAACAACATCTTCAACCGTCGTCGGAAACGACTTTTCAAATGATGTAAATTGAGGGACATATCCTAAACGAAGGCCTTCTTTTATTTCAATGCGACCATTTGTGGGCTCAACAAGTCCGACGATGGTCTTTAATAATGTTGATTTTCCACCACCGTTTGGGCCAATGACCCCTAAAAACTCTTTGTTCTCTATTGCTAGATTCACTTTATGTAAAGCATTTACTTTTCCGTAATGAACACATAAATCTTTTACAACTACATCCACATCCATCCACCTCTATTCAAACTCAAAATCAACGTTTCCCCACTGTTCTCTGTTTATCTCAACCGATGTATTCCGTCGCCATTCTTCATATACAAGATCAAAATGTTCTGATTTTAATGTATTAATGATCTTTTTGCGCAATTGTGTCTCAAACTCCATAAAATTATCATCAAATTCCTTTAGCTCTTCTGTTGATGGCTCTATAATTCCTATTAGTTTTAATAAATATGCCCCTTGGTCCACACGAATCACTTGGCTGATTTCACCCACTTCAAGATTTATTAGTTCCGCTTCAAACGCTTTCGGCATTGTTGCTTTCGTATATGTAAGGAGCGTTTCATCTCCTTGATGATACATATCAATAAGTTCTTCAAACGTTCTCCCATTAAGCATTTCTTCTGGTGCTTCGTCAGTATCTGATGGAATAAATATTTCCTGAACTTGAATTTGTGTCAATAAGTCTCTGGGCCTTGCTTCAACAAGTTGCCGGTAATCTTGATTCTCCAACATGCGTTGGCGAATAGCATCTTCATCCGGGGTTAAATCACTTGTCAAATCATTATACACAACGCTTGCTCTGGCAAATTCTAGAAAAACATGATGAACACGCTCTTCTGTAATTCCATGTTCTTGTTTGAAGTTTTCCGGCAACTGTTCATAATACTTTGTTCCTTGCTTTTTGCTTGCTGTTTTTTGTCCTTCTGACAATTCAATTCTAAATTCTTCCGCTTTTTTTTGAATCGTTTTTATGCGAACAATATTTTTAAGAACTGCATCTCGAGCCACTTCAGTTGCACTTTTCCCACCACTGAAATCTTCAAATTCCCAAACGTTTTCTCCCCCAATATTTATAAATTCATCGTATACTTGATATGCATATATCATGACTTCCGCTTGCCCAATCGCCAGATTATCAATTTTAACCCAATAATCCTCTTCAACGACGTCTTGTTTTGAACACGACAAAAAACTACTTAACATAAGTAGTAAAACTAAAATACGTACTGTATGTGCATATACTTGGTAGCTTCTGTCCATAACTTTCTCTCCAGTCACTACCCCCATCAATTGCCATTATTCTTATTATACGCGTTCGTGCCTAGGACTTCAATTCTTTTAAGTCTTGTAATAAAGATTTAATATGAATAAACTTCTCTTTAAACTCTTCTTTATTAAGTACTAATGTAAAATAGGGTCTTTGATTCACCGTAAAGCGTCGATGTTTTTCATCTCTTGATATAATATCCGGAATTTTGGTCGGATCAATGGATGCATCTTGTTTTATCTCAAAAAGAATATTGGTATTCTTCTCTTCAATTGATGTAATATATAAATGGTTAGCCAAACCTTTAATCAGAGCGACTTCAAGCAGATTATCAACAGCTTTAGGCAGATCGCCATATCGGTCAATTAATTCATCTTGCATATCTTCGTAGTCTTCCAACGTCGAAATAGATGCAATCTTTTTGTAGCTTTCAATTTTTTGCACTTCATTTTTAATGTAATACGGCGGAATAAAGGCATCAACAGTTAATTCGATAACCGTTTCAAAGCGTTCTTCATAATGGCCGCCTTGTTGTTTTTTAACAGCATCTTCTAATAGTTTACAATATAAGTCATAACCAACTGCATCCATATGTCCATGTTGACTTTGTCCAAGAATATTACCGGCACCTCGAATCTCTAAATCACGCATTGCAATGCGAAATCCTGAACCAAACTCCGTAAATTCTTTGATTGCTTTTAATCGTTTTTCTGCAATCTCTTGAAGTACTTTGTCTCGCTTATATGTCAGGTAGGCATAGGCTAATCGACTCGATCGCCCCACCCGTCCTCGTAGTTGATATAATTGGGATAATCCCATATGATCCGCATTCTGTATAATAATCGTATTCACATTTTGTATATCCAGACCGGTTTCAATAATCGTCGTTGCGACTAACACATCGATTTCACCATTGATAAAATCAACCATAATATCCTCGAGTTCACGTTCACTCATCTGCCCATGGGCAAAGGCAACCGTTGCTTCAGGAACCATTGCGCTGATTTTTAAGGCAACTTCATCAATATCTTTGACCCGATTATGCACAAAGTATACTTGTCCTTCTCGTGATAATTCACGGTAGATTGCATCTTTAATCAGTTCATCATTATGTTCCAATACATAGGTTTGTATCGGCTGTCGCTCTTCCGGCGGTTCTTCTAATACGCTCATATCACGTATTCCGATTAGACTCATATGTAGTGTCCTCGGTATAGGTGTCGCCGTTAATGTCAAGACATCAATATCTTCTTTGAGATGTTTAATCTTTTCTTTATGAGCCACTCCAAAACGTTGTTCTTCATCCACAATTAATAAGCCTAAATCCTTAAAGTGAATATCTTTAGATACTAATCGATGGGTTCCGATGACAATATCCACGAGTCCTTTTTTCAAACCTTCAATAGTAATCTGCTGTTCTTTTTTTGTCCGAAAACGTGACATCATATCAACACGAACAGGGAAATCTTTCATGCGTTGCACAAAATTATTGTAGTGCTGTTGTGCCAGAATTGTTGTCGGAACAAGATATACGACTTGTTTCCCATCTTGAACCGCTTTAAAGGCAGCCCGTATAGCAACTTCCGTTTTTCCATAACCAACATCACCACAGATTAATCGATCCATAATCTTTGTGCTTTCCATGTCATTTTTAGTGTCTTCAATCGCGTTTAGCTGGTCATCTGTCTCATCATAGGGAAACATTTCTTCAAATTCTTGTTGCCACAGTGTATCTTTACTATAAATGAACCCTATTGTTTCTTGACGTTTTGCATATAGGGCAATTAACTCTGTCGCTAACTCTTCAACCGCACCTTTAACTTTAGACTTTGTTTTTTTCCACTCGGCTGTTCCCAGCTTATTAAGCTTTGGTGCTTTTCCTTCTGCTCCAATATATTTTTGGATAGCATCTAATTGACTGGTCGCTATATATAAACTCCCATTATCTCGATAGTCAATCTTAATAAAGTCTTTACTGACATTGTCGATTTCAATCGTCTCTAGCCCCCGAAAAACACCGACGCCATGATGTTCATGAACAATATAATCTCCGACTTTTAGATCTGTAAAGCGATCGATTTTGCTTCCGCCGGAATATTTACGTTTTTTTGCTTTTTTCTTGACGCCAGCCATATCTGTTTCTGCCAAAATAGCATACTTGACATCCGGATAGTCAAACCCTCTATGAATTTGACCGACACCAATATTAATAATGCCTTTTGGTAATGGATGATCGTAATCTTTTAAGACGCGACTTGAAATATCATGTTCAACAAATAATTCATGTAGTCGTTGACTGCGTGTTCTTGATGCTGTCACTAAGAGCATCGTATAGTCTAAATTCAAATAATAATTTATATCTTTAATCATTAGATCAAAGTTTTGATGATAAACATTAATGGATTTAATATTAAATTGTAGGTTTTCTTCATAATCCAATACTTTTTTCGTCGAAAAAAGACTACTCATCATTATCGTTTGATACCTATCTATTTCATCTATGATATGATTAAAACGATATCCTAATTCTAATTGCTTGGGTAATAATTGTCCTTTTTCAAACCGGGTTTGCATACTATCCGTATATTCATGGGACATCCCTTTAATACGCTCTAAAATATGCGTGGGTTCAACAAGGACAATTTTGGGGTTAGTTAAATAATCTAAAATACTATAAATTTGATCATAGTAATAGAACACATAACTCTCAATACCATTAAAATTACCATGTTGACTAATCTTATCTGTTAAGACTTCATAGGTTCTCTTGAGTTCACCAATCTCATCAAGAAGGTTTTTCTTTTTAAGCTTCTTATAGTGGTGTTCAAAATCCTTTGTCGATGTCTCCAGTGCACGTTGAATAGCTTCTTCATCTACAACAATCTCTCTTGCAGGTAAAATCATTGCTTCATCAAGCATCGATATCGAACGTTGTGTCTCGTGGTTCACTAGACGAATCGAATCCACTTCATCCCCAAAAAATTCAATACGAACAACGTCCTCCATATTCATAGGGAAAACATCAATGAGCCCCCCTCGAAGTGCAAATTGTCCGCGACTTTCAACGATATCTACGCGTTCATATCCTAAAAACACGAGTTCTTTTGCTAATTGGGTCACTGATTTTTCCAATCCTACTTCGAAATTTAATATCTTGGATTGAATTTTATCAAAAGATATTAATGGGTCCACTAATGCTTCTACTGACATCACAAGCGTTATATCATTCCCTTGAACAAGCTGCTCTAGAATTAGCATTCTCGCTCGAGTAATATCATTGCTATGCACATCTGCACTATAAAAAATCAAGTCTTTTGACGGATAAAATAATACACGCTCCCCTTCAAAAAACTTCATATCATCAACAATTTCTTTTGCTTTCTTCTCATCTGGCGTAATGATTACTTTTGTTCCCACAGGCAAGAGACCACTCACTAAGTGACTGACCTGGGAATCCGATACACCGGAAATATTCAAATGGGTTTTCTTATATTTTAAATGCCGTAAAGCCGCTTCAAACACTTCAAGGGACTTTAAAGGTTCTATGATATTTTGCACACGATCACGCTTTCATAGGTTGAATTTATTTTTTGTTATAATTATTCATAGCATAGTTTATACCTTGTTCAAGAATCGATTCGATTGCATTCGCAGTATGTTCAATGCTCTCACTCATTTTTTCAATTTCACTTTTATTGAATCGATCTAAGACAAAATGTTCAGCCTTTACATTCGGAGGCTGAGGTCCAACGCCGACTTTTAGCCGAAGAAAATAATCCTGGCCCAGATGACTAATGATATTTTTAATACCATTATGTCCACCCGCACTTCCTTTATCTCTAATACGAAGTGCACCTAAATCCATACTGAGGTCATCATAAATGACAATAATATCTTCTGCACTTAATTTATAAAAATCTAATACTTCACGGACACATTCCCCACTTAAGTTCATATACGTCAAAGGCATCACTAACAAGACTTTTTCTCCTGCAATGACACCTTGACCGACAATACCTTTAAACTTACGTTGATTCATGGGAATGTTATGTCGATGTGCCAATAACTCAACCACTTCAAAACCTATGTTATGACGGGTTTGAGCATATTTTAGCCCTTTGTTGCCTAGGCCTATAATTATCTTCATAGTCATTCCTTCCTAAAATACTTGCGTATGAATATTATTTTATATAAATGTTTTGATCTCGATTCGGTCCGACACCAACCATAGATACTTTTGCTCCACAAAGCTCTTCAACACGTTTTACGTACGTTTTCGCCGCCTCAGGAAGGTCTTCATAGTCTCTAATATGGTCAATGGGCCCCCAACCTTCTAATTCCTCGTATATAGGCTCACACAGGGCTAATTCTTCCAAGCTAGCTGGGAACTCATGAATTGTTTCTTCACCTTTTTTGTAAGCCACACATATTTTTAGTGTATCTATATTTGCCAATACATCAATCTTATTTAGTGCAATACTCGTCAATCCACTTGTTCGTACAGCAAATTTTCCAATCACTGCATCAAACCATCCGCAACGTCTTGCTCGTCCAGTTGTTGTTCCGAATTCATGTCCAACATCACGAATCTGCTCTCCAACTTCATCAAACAACTCTGTCGGGAAGGGGCCTTTTCCCACACGTGTAACATAGCCTTTCATAACTCCGATGCATTCATCAATCATGGTTGGTCCAATACCTGAACCGACACACACACCACCAGTAATCGGATGTGAACTTGTGACATAAGGATAGGTTCCAAGGTCAAGATCTAATAAGGTACCTTGTGCCCCTTCAAAAAGAACTTTTTTTCCGGACTTAATCGCTTCATATGCTAGGACTGTTGTATCATCGACATATGGCTTCAAGCGTTTTGCATATTCCTTATACTCAGTAATGATTTCTTCCGGGTCAAACTGAATATCTTGCTCATACACATATTTAATTATTTTATTTTTAATGATCACATTTTCTCGAACCTTATTAGCAAAAATCTCTTCATTATATAAATCGCAAATACGGATACCTGATCGTTCCGCTTTATCCATATAACAGGGTCCAATACCTTTTTTTGTTGTACCGATATCATTAAGCCCTCTAGCCTCTTCTTTAATACCATCGAGCACTTTATGATAAGGCATAACCACATGTGCTCGCTTACTAATTTTTAGACGATCAAAAGAAATACCTCGTTTTGCTAATCCATCCATCTCTTCTAAAATCCCTTGGGGATCGATAACAACACCATTTGCAACAATACAATCTGTTCCCGGATATAATACTCCGGAAGGAATCAAGTGAAATTTATATACATTGTTATCAACGGCTACAGTATGGCCCGCATTATTTCCACCTTGTGATCTTATGACAACCTCTGCCTCTTCAGACAAAATATCGATGATCTTCGCCTTACCTTCATCTCCCCATTGTGCACCTATTATAACTTTTGTCGCCATAAAAAAACTCCTTCCAAAACACATTTTTATTGACAGGATAGTATCCCATTGATATAATATCCGTTACATTCTATTATATATTATAACTGGGCTTTTGAATATAAGCACAGTCCTTTAATATATTATCAAAATAATTCATGAAAATCAAGCATTTCCGAATATTAATGGCTATATCTTTAAAAATGTTCGGCAAAATTGTGTGACAAAGCTATTAATTTTTTATGAATTTTTAGAAAAAGCTTATTATTCGGGGCATTTTTACCGAAAATTATAACACAAATAACTTTACAGAACACTGTAAAATCAGTTATACTATAGTTAGAAGAGATATGTTTATTTATCTTCTAACATTTGTATGGAAGGAAGTGATCCTATGAAAATCGAAAAGATCAACAACAATCAAATCAAATGCGTTCTTAGTAAAAATGATTTAACTTCCCGACAGATCAAAGTAAGCGAGCTTGCATATGGCACTGATAAGGCTCAAGAACTATTTAAGGATATGATGTTGCAAGCAAGCGACCAATTTGGTTTCGAGGCTAACGATGCCCCATTAATGATTGAAGCTGTACCTTTATCTTCTGACAGCATTATGCTTATTATTACAAAGGTAGATAATCCAGATGACATCGAAGATAAGTTTGCCAATCTACCTGTACCGACGACAAGGACTTTCAAGAAAAAGACATTACCCGAAGAAAGTTTCGTCCAAGAATCCGCTCTTGAAAAAGAACGCATTAAAGATGAGCTTATTGATGTCTTTTATGTATATATTTTCAATTCATTGGATGAAGTTTCGCACGCGGCGAACAAAGTTAATGATTTTGATTTTACACGTAGTTCATTATTCAAGAACGTTGTTACCAACCAATACTATCTAGCTATTGTTGCCGATAACATCCCGCGTTGGGCAAACCGAGTAATCCGAGGCACTTTATCTGAGTATGGTGAATCTGCAGTACATCGACATACGGCTTTAAGTTATTTCGAAGAGCATTTTGATACGCTTATTAAAGATAATGCGGTCAATATTATGAGTCAATTTTGATTTGATCCAAATAAAAAAGGTTGTGTACTTTCGTACACAACCTTTTTTTGTTATCTGTCTTCTAAAAATGTATTCATCTGATCCAATAATGGATCTATTTCCATTCCGTGAACATAACAAGCTTCTTCTAATGTTTCACCTTGTGATGACGGACAACCGACACAGTGCATGCCGTTTTCCATTAATATCGGAATGAGTTCCTGATCGACACGAATAATATCTGCAATAATCATATCTCCGGTTATTTTAGCCATATTCAAAGCCTCCTATCATTTATATCTCCATTATATGATAAACACCTTATCATATATAAAACATTATAATACATATATTTAAATATGGCAAGCTAATTGATAAAGATTATCATTTCACCGGTTTCTTCCTTTGCTTAAGCTTGAAAAAACTCTTTCAAACTCTCCGCAACTTTCACTTCATCTTCACCCTCAACAACAACTTCAATCTCATCTCCGTGCCCTGCGCCAACCGTTAATACACCAAGAATACTCTTAGGATTCACTGATTTTCCATCCTTGACTAACTGAACATCAGAGGCTACATTTTTAATGAGATTTACGAGTTGTGTTGCCGGTCTAGCATGCAGACCTTCTTCAAATGGTACCTTTGCATTAAAACGAATCATAACATCACTCCTTAATTTTTCTTATTCTGTTTTTTTCTTTAAAAAGCCAACCATAAATGCGGATACTATTGCCCCAATGATTATGGCTAACAAATACATTATAACATTTTCTACAGCAAAGAAAACAAAAATTCCTCCATGCGGTACAGATAATGTTGCATTAAAGGCCATCGACAAGGCACCAGTCACCGCACTACCAACCATAATTGACGGAATAACGCGCAATGGATCTGCCGCTGCAAAAGGAATAGCACCTTCAGTAATAAAGGCCAAGCCAAGAACTACGGCTGCTTTTCCAGCTTCTTTTTCACTATTCGTGAATTTATTTTTGAATAAAATTGTTGCCAAGGCAAGACCAAGTGGAGGAACCATTCCAGCCGCCATAACCGCTGCCATAATCGGAGAACCTGTTCCTGCTACCAGCGTTCCTGCTCCAAAGGCATATGCCGCCTTATTGACAGGCCCCCCCATATCAAAAGCCATCATTAATCCAATAATTAATCCAAGTAATACTGCATTCGTTCCGCTCATTCCTTCTAGGAAATTGTTCATTGCTGTATTAATCGCTGCAACAGGCGTTCCTATAACATAGAAAAAGATAAGTCCAACAATCAAAGAACCTAAAACCGGTATAATCAAAACAGGCATTATTCCTTGTAGTGTTTTTGGAAGTTTAATAGTTTTTTTGATAAACAAAACAACATAACCAGCCAAGAATCCGGCTAATATTGCTCCTAAAAATCCGGCATTCAACTGAGTTGCCACTGCTCCACCTATCATACCTGGTGCTAAACCGGGGCGATCTGCAATTGAATAAGCAATATATCCGGCAAGAATGGGGATCATTAGTCCAAAAGCTCCTGAACCTCCACCGATGCTCATTAGAAAAGCTGCTAATGTGCCTTCTGATTCAAATGCATCATATCCAAAAAGGAAACTTAACGCAATGGCAATACCACCTGCTACAACAAATGGAATCATAAAAGATACTCCATTCATTAAATGTTTGTAAACACCTTTGCGTTCTTCGCTACGCTTGGCCTTAATCTCTGCCACATCATCTGTCAAGTCTTTATTCATACTATACTTGGGAGCTTTTAAGGCTCTTTCAATTAATGCACCTGTGTCTTTTAGAGCTTCACTTACAGATACAGATATCATTTTTTTACCTGCAAAACGTTCCATCGGAACCGATGTATCACAGGCCAAAATAATAGCATCAGCACTATCGATTTCTTCTTGTGTAAGTTCATTCTCTACGCCAACTGAACCTCTTGTTTCAACTTTAACTTCATACCCTTTTTCTTTTGCTGCCTCTTCAATGGCTTCTGCCGCCATATACGTGTGCGCAATCCCTGTTGGACAAGCTGTTACTCCTAAAATTTTCATACATAATCCTCCTATAAATAGATAAATTTAATTGTTAACACCCCAAGTTTGTTACCGTTACTTGATTACTCCTTTCTAATAATTTTTCTCTTGAAAAACTCACATGATCTTGCGTCTCAATGGCAATAGCACTGCTTCCTGTTCCGCATTGTAAGGCTTTTCTTAATTTTATTAATTCATTTTCTTTCGAAAATGCCTTTAACCCAAATATGAATCCCGCAAGCATAGAGTCTCCTGCCCCAACAGTACTGACAACATTTACTTTTAGGATATCTGCTTTTATGCAATGATCTTCACTAACAAGAAGGCTACCTTCTTCTCCCATGGAAACCAAAATATATTTAATCCCATATCGATCAATGAGCTTACGACACTCGACCATTAGATCTTCCAATGAATCAAATGTTTTACCCACCGCTGATTCCAATTCATGAATATTCGGCTTAATTAGAAAGGGTCCTTCTTCAATGCTTTTCATAAGAACATCTTTGTCTGCATCAACAACAATATTCGTTCTTGTTTTTAATTGTTTGACAATTTCAGCATAGTAAGACTCGCCAACCCCTTTAGGCAAACTTCCACTTAAAACGATAAACTCACTATCACCATAGTCCTTTACAATCTTAGTCGTCATTGCTTCCAATTGCTCTTTTGAAATCATAAAACCCGGTTCATTCAAATCTGTGGTTTGATAACCATTGTCCGGTTCAACTACCTTCACATTGGTTCGTGTACTCCCTTTTACTTGAATCATATCCAAGTCAATCTGATCCGTTTGAGCATACATTTCAACTTCATGACTATTATCATCACCCACAAAGCATAAAGCCCTGTTCTCTACTTCTAGTCCTGACAGAATTCTTGATACGTTAATACTTTTTCCACCTAATGTTTTTACCATTTTTGATATCCGATGCACTTTTCCAAGCGACATCTCATTAATCTCAACAATTTTATCAATTGCCGGGTTCAACGTGACTGTTGCAATCATTTTATCCCTCCCAGTCTCTTAAAACTTCAACAAGCGTTATACCTTCTTTTTCACATTCCGATCGGATAGATTCATCTTCAATCGTTGATGTGATAATCATATCAACATAACTTAAGGGCGCAATTTCGCACATTGCGACTTTACTAAACTTACTACTATCCGCCAGAATAAACCGCTCCCGTCCATTATCAAGAGCATGTCGTTTCAACTCCGCTTCTTCAAAATCCGGCGTTGTCAATCCAAATTCCGGCGATATGGCGTTCACCCCAATAAAGACCTTGTTCATATTTAATCTGCGAATCATATCCACTGCTGCCGCTCCAACGACGCTTAAAGTGTTATTTCGGATTTTGCCACCGACAACAAATTGTTCCACATTGGGATTATTAGCTAAATACATGGAAAAATGCGGTGCATTTGTGGCCACAAACACATGAATTCGACTTCGACCTATCAATTTTGCAAGTTCTAATGTCGTCGTCCCTGCATCAAGAAAAATCGAATCATGATCTCTTAAGTGCTTAAAGGCTTCCTTAGCAATACGTTGTTTTTCTCGAATATATGCACCTTCTTTTTCACCAAAGGTCTCTTCTTTTTCCACTGGTGTGTTTGACCGCATAATGGCTCCACCTCGAACACGTTCCAGTTTATTTTCATCATCCAATATGACAAGATCTCGTCGAATTGTTGCTTCTGAAGCCTTTAATTCATTGCACAAGTAGGTTACTGTTGCACTTTTATTCATATGCAAAATAGATAGAATTTTTGTTCGTCTTTCTTCAGGCAACATATGATCACCTACATTATTTCATTTTCTTTAAGTAATTCTAATAAGTCTTCTGAAGAATCAGCATCGTTTAATGCAACACGAAACTCTTTTTTCATTAATTTTCTTGATAATTTCGCCAAAATTTGGAGATGTGTATTCCCCGAAGCTTCTTCCGGAACACCAATCAAAAAAACATTATATACTGGTTCATCATCAAGTGCTTGCCAATCAACGGCATCAACACGTCCATATGCCAAAAAAGCTTCTGATACAGCATTGGTTTTACCATGAGGAATCGCTACTCCAAATCCTACCGCTGTAGAATACTCCGATTCTCGATGCATGACTGCTTCTACATACGTTCCCAAATCAGAAACACGTCCTAATTCTTTTGCTTTTTCTGCTAATGCTTTTACGACCTCTTCTTTTGAGCTTTGGGTCATTTTAAGATCTATTAATTCCTTTGTTATTAACATATTCATTCCTCCTATCGAATCTTATCGAATGCATTTTTTTCAAGGCTTTTAAATTCACTTTTTAATATACTTTCTTTAATAATCGGAATCATTGAGGCACTTACCGATAACTCATCAACACCTAATCCGATTAATACCATTGATGATTCAAGTTCTCCTGCAAGCTCTCCACAGACGCCTACCATAACATCTGCTTGATGACACGCTTCAACAACATGGCGAATCATTCTTAAAATGCTCATATTCATTCCGTCATAAATATAGGACACTGCAGGATTCAATCGATCAACCGCCAAGGTGTATTGGCATAAATCGTTGGTTCCAATACTTACAAAGTCAATATGATCCACAAACTTATCCATAACATACACAACCGAAGGAATTTCTACCATGATTCCAACTTGTATTTTTTTATTATAAGCCATTTTCTCTGCATCCATTTCCTGCATAACTTCATCAAGAATCTCTTTAGCTTTTAAAAATTCATCGACACCACTAATCATTGGAAACATAATTTTAACCGGATATTTTGCACTTGTTCGAAGTATTGCACGTAGCTGCGTTTTAAATATTCCATGATTTTTCAAGCAAAACCGTATCGCCCTAAGTCCCAAGAATGGGTTGTCTTCTTTGGGAAATGAATAATAGGGCAAGGTCTTATCGCCGCCAATATCCAGTGTACGAATAATAACATCGCCTCCGGCTTTTCGAGCAATTGCATTGTAAGCTTTGAATTGTTCTTCTTCTGTTGGCCAGTGGCGGGAATCCATATAAATAAACTCCGTTCTTAATAAACCAACACCAAATCCTCCATTCTCTACAACTGCTTCCGCCTCAAGTTCAGAGCCCACATTGCCCACTAAGTGTATTTTATGACCATCTTTTGTAACTGCTTCTTTATCGCGTATTTTTTTCAGTTCGATATTTCTCTGAATTTCTTTGTCGCGTTTCTTTTTATATTCTTTAAGCAAAAGTTCTTCCGGCAGTACAAAAACTCGAGCTGTATGCCCATCTAAAACAACAATTTCTCCGTCATTGGGTCGTTCTTTTGTATAACCGACAAGTGTTGGAATTCCTTTTGCTTTTGCAACAATTGCCGTATGACTTGTCACACTTCCATCTTCTAATACAATACCTTGAACATATTCACCTAATTGAATCGTTTCTGACGGATTTAAATCTTTTGCAAAAATCACGGTGTCTTGGTTGATTTTAGATAGTTGGTCTTCTTCAACTCCCAATAAGGCATTAATCATTCCATTCGTTACATCTTCAATGTCTTTTGATCGTTCTTTTATATATGGATCATCGAGTTGAGCAAAAAGCGCAACAAATTGATTGCGTGTCTGGTCAATGGCTTGAACCAAATTCATCTGATCATTTTCAATCAAATTGACAATTTGATCATTTAACTCCGGATCATTGAGTATCTCTATATGAGCTTCAAATATAAGACTCTCTTCTTCTCCAACCGTTTTTGCCACATGCTCTTTTTGTTCTTCAAGTTTCTTAATTCGTTGCAACTTCGCTTGTCGAAATTCTTCTAGCACAGCGTCCACTTCATTTGGTTTGATTTTCTCTGTAGATATGTTAACTTCAGCTTTTTTGTGATTATATGCTTTACCAATTCCGATTCCTTTAAATACTGCTACACCATCCAAATCGTCAAATCCTTTCTTAACACATTTAAATCATTGTCCTTTTGATTGGTTCCATAATGACATTATAGCATTTCAATCACTTTCAATCAATATCAATCATATATTTTGGTAATCATGATGTTTTTTCAGACTTTTTATTAGTACTTTTGATTAAGCAACCACTCATCTCACAGAAAAAAAATCACGTTCAATCACCAAAAGTGATTGAACGTGATTTTTTCCTCTATTAACTTCGTAAGATATCCACATGATAATTATAAAGGTCCGAACGATAGACAGATTCTTCATAAAAAAGCTTTCGATCAGTCAAATCAACCGTTACTCCTGTTACTTTTAAAAGTGCCGTCGCTTTGTTTAGCTTAAATATTTTCGTGTAAATCGGATTTGCAATTTGCGCTTCGATTTTGTAAGAAACTTTTTTAATACGTATATCATAATACGCTTCTAACAACTGATAAAGAGAGGTACAAAGATTATGCTCTTCTAACTCCGGACAATACATCTTAGGTATATAAAGGGTCTCTAGCGCCATAGGTATCTCATCACCATAACGCAAGCGTTTGACTTTCAAGAAAATCGTATCTGCAGGCAAGCTTAATTGTTTGGCCACCGATTTCAGAGAATATATAGTACTTAATTCCAACACTTCCGTTTTTGCTGTATATCCCATATTTCCAATTGTTTCTGTGAAACTCCCCACATTATTTTGTTGAAAAGACGGTGTTTTGACATAGGTACCGCTACCCCGTTCGCGAAAGACAATCTGATTTTCCTCAAGCAATTGCATTGCTTGCCTAGCCGTCATTCGACTGACTAAATACTGTTTTGCCAAATCACGTTCTGATGGCAAACGATCTCCTGCTTTATAGATCCCCTTCTTAATATCTTCTTCTAGTTCTTTTGCCAAATGTCGATATGCCGGTTCTGCCATTTAATCACCCTTACTCTCTTTTCTTTTTACATTTTATTCTCATTATAGCATTCTCCCAAAATCATGTATAGTTTCCATTGCCACTTTCCATAGATTCCGTTATAATAAATGGCATCAATCGTCACAAAACAAAGGAGCTCTTATGGATAATAAAACAAGATATCATTACACATTTTTTTTAGACTCAGTCCCACCATTTTCTGATAAAATGGACCTTATAGGTATGTTTAATTTACTTGAGGAGCTTGGCAATTTCCACGAAGAACTCTCTGTCATTCATATTGCAGGAACAAACGGCAAAGGTTCTTGTACCATAATGCTTGATTCTATATATCGCGCTAACGGATATTCATGCGCAACATATACATCTCCATATATTGACGACTATCGAGAATGTATTCATATAAACGGTTCAATGATTTCTGTTAAGGCAATGAATAATGCAACACAAGAGATTCAAATCGCTTATGAGCGTTTACAATCTAACGAAAAACAACTTCCAACCCAATACGAATGCCTCACCGCTATCGCCTTTTACTCTATGTACAAAGCTAATGTGAATTTAGCAATTATCGAAACACTTATGGGTGGCAGAGATGATGCAACGAATGTATTCAAAAATATAGAAGCTGCGCTCATCACGTCTATTAGTTATGACCACACAGAATTTTTAGGACCTTCTCTGATGGATATTACTATGCACAAAGCAGGAATTATTCAAGCAAATTGTCCAGTTTTCATTAATCCAAATAAGATTGAAGTTATTGAAGCAATTTGTTCTTATGCAACTACACTAAACGCACCTTGTTATGTTAGTAAAGATTATCTCAACACGTCTTCCATTGGCCTTATGGAATATTTACCACTTCCCCTTAATGGCTCACATCAGGTTGATAATTTTTTTGGCGTTTTAAGCATCATTACTTATTTGAACAAACGTTATCCTCTCCTCTCCCAAAATACACGCATTGGACTAAGCAAGCTCCATTATCCTTGTCGCATTGAAACCTTTGAACAAAATGGGCATACGATTACTCTAGACGGTAGTCATAACGAAGACGGACTCACTGCATTATACCAGCATCTTCTTGCCCAAAAAACAAGATCAAGCGTCCCCATTATTCTTGTCTTCGGGTCTTTAAAAGGCAAGAACTATCAACGAGGACTTTCTTTGCTCGCTTCACTAGCATCCGAAATTATACTTACCACACCAAATAGCCCACGCGCTTTGGAAGCCAATCTGTATAACAGCCAAGATTATACCACAATTTCAAATCTAGATGAATGCATTTTATACATTAAAAATAGGCTCAAAAAAAGAACCACACCTTTACATTTCGTCATTTGTGGTTCCTTTTATATCGCATATCCATTTCGTAGGGCTCTTATAAATCATTAAGTACTTGATGGTTTTTATAGTAGTAACAGGTATTCGCATTCTCTTGATTACGAATACGAATAACTTCATTTTTTAATTTAAGGTCGACATTTGGGTAAATTGTTTTTTGGGCTCGAATCTCTCCTTCACCTCTTGTTTGGAGATACGAACGATAGTTTTTCTTACGTTGAACATAGATTTTTAACGTTTTTTGACATCGTTCATATTCTACTTCCAACTTTTCCAATTCTTCTGCTTCATCTACTTCCAACCCTGATTTCCCACTACTTGTATAGATGGTCATCTTTTGCTTTAACAGTTGTCCCATTTTCATGAGTTTCTCAACGGTCGCATCGATAGAATCATATTCTTCACGCATTGCTTGTCGATTAAATCCTCGAACACAAATCTCCGTTGCTGTTTCTGCACGGCTGCCAATCTCTCCTGCATACACACGCACATCCGCATCAATCATTCCACCGATGATACGGCTATTAAACCCTTCAAGAATCACTTCTTTTGCTTTTATTTTTGCATTAATTGCGTAGTAGCCGATATGTACGGTTCCTTGGCAGATAATCTCACAATCTGCAACAAATTTTGTGAATAAATCTCCTTCACAAACAATAACCGCCTTATTCTGGCCTGCAATACCCCCACGAATATAAATACTGCCTTCACGGCTTTCAATGTGCTCAACAGCACCAACACCAAGATCACCCATAATCTGTATATCATTATCCGCTTTCACCGAAAAATTATCTTCAACAGAATCTTTTATGTCGACATATCCGTCAAAATCAACATTGCCTGTTTTAAAGGATACTTTACCATCAATTTCAAGGTAATTACAGACACTCAGAACACCGTTTTCATAAACAACCGCACCAATTCTCCTCGCATGCAAAACGGTTTTTTTGTGGTCCGGATCCAAAATCGCCTGTATGGATTTTCGATCATAGATCAACTTTTCTTGATGTCCCGGAAGTGCCGGCACAATCTCACCAAATACTGTTCTTCCCGGTATCCCGTCTTTGGGTTCGATCCTCTCACCAACCCACTCCCCTTCATTTACTTTATTAATTAGATTGAGTTCGTAATGATTCACCTTACCGTCTTGATATATTTGTGGTTTCGCATCCTCAATTTCGTAGAGTCGAATAATTGCATCTTCACCTTGAACCGGATGCATACCGTGTGCAATCACAAAAGGATGCATCGGCTGCATATTATCAATAACCTCCGACATATCCATACCATATTCAACGCCTTCTTGACTTGAAAGTTTAATAATCTCATCAATCAATGTATCTTTATCTGCTTGGTCATATTCTTCTTGGGTCATATTTATAATACCATATGCCGTAAAACGATCTTTTGATACTTGGATTTCGATAAGTGGTTTATATTCACCAATAACAATATATTTATCAATGCCATGTACAATTGCACTTCTAAGATGACTAAATTGGGTCACTTTGATTCTGGGAATGTTTTGAATAAAGGCTTTAAAATCATTAATTTCATAGCCCTTTGATTTCACTTTAACATATATTAATTTTTCCTCTTCAACTAAAGAAAAAAATTCATTTGAATACAAAATATGCTCAAACATTCCTTCACCTCATCATTTCTATTAACTCGTCTTGTGTCTATTATAACGGGTCTTTAGTCCTATGACAAGGTAAATTTAGACAAATTCACTGATCAGAACACCTTCCCAATCGTTTTATCCTATGATATAATACTTTAAATACATAGATTATGTTTTAATACATTCAGAAAGAGGTTATATTGTGAAAATATTTGATTTAGACGGACCATTTCAACGATACGGAACGATTGTATTTGATGTTCTGGTCCTAAACATTGTATGGCTACTAATTACCGTATTTAGCGTCGGAATACTAAGCGGTCCTGCACTAACAGGTTTATATGCAGGAATGTATGCAGGTGTCGTTTCCGGCGAAGGGTATCCTTTCAAACAGTTTTTTAGACGTTTCGGAAAACGCTTTTTAACATCGCTACTTGTCGGTTTGTTTACCATGTTTTTTGTTGTTGTCAGCTTGTTTAATATCTTTCTTATTTGGACCAACCAATTTGGCAGCGTGTACATTCTTCCCTTTTACTTATTTATTTTTATCGAGATTTCTTTTATCTCAACTTATGCCTTCCCACTGTTGGCGCATTCTGATTTGAAATTCCTCGATATTATCAAGAACTCATTTTTACTCGCAAATAAACACTTACCTTGGACCGTTTTAGCATCTTTATTCAATACGGTTGCTGTTATAGTAATTGCATTGATTTTCTTAGGCGCCGTTGAATTGTTTATTTTCATGTTCTTCGGAATGGGTATCATTGCATGGCTAAATAGTACTATTATTACAAAAAAAATACTTACTCAATACGAGCATTTCATCAGCGCTGAGTAAGTACTTATTTAAAATGTACAATTATAGTTTGGCCGCATTCATTAATTTAGGAACGATTTGTTTCTTTCGGCTAAAGACTCCTGGCAAGAAAATGCTTTGATCATCTTCTTCAAGATGGAAAGCATTTTCTGCAATCCAGCGAGCATCTCCTATGGCAATCAATTCTGTGCCTTCCACAACTACATCTGTAACAAGAAGGACAACTAGATTAAGTCCATCTTTATCTGCCATCACTTCCATTTCTTCTATAATGTCATCATATACTTCAAACAAGCCTTCATAATCACCTGTATTAATCTGAGAAATTGAAACCTTATATTCACCAAACATGAATCGTTTGCGGTCATAGCTTAAAATATGTTCTGGCGATTCTTCTTGCATGCTTGAACCGGCACGAATCATCTCCATACCATAAAGCTGCATATCAACTCCGGTGATATCACTCAAGCGCTCAGCCATCTCACGATCAAAGTCCGTACATGTCGGTGAATGAAACAACAATGTATCCGATATAATCGCGCTTAACATTAAGCCGGCAATCTCTTCAGGAATCTCTATCCCTTGTTCTTCATAGATTCTACAAATAATTGAGCATGTGCAACCCACCGGTTCGACACGAAAATATAGTGGTGTCACTGTTGAAATATCAGAAACACGATGGTGGTCGATAATTTCAAGAATATCAATGTCTTCGATACCTTCAATGGATTGGCCACGTTCGTTGTGGTCTACTAAAATAGCCTTTTTCTTATTAATATCAATAAGATCACTTCGGGAAATCATTCCAATTACTTCACCTTTTTCTGTCACAACCGGGAAGCGCCTGAATCGCGAAGACAACATATTATTCTTTACATCGTCAATGGTCTCATAAGTTACAAAATATTCAAGATCCCCTTTGACAACAACATCACGAATAGGCGCTGTTTGTGCAAGAGGTTTAACTAATTCAAACGCGCTCTTATCCGATACAAAACATCGTGTTTCTATCGGTCGATCTTTCAGGGATTTTTGATAACTTTCAACAAGGTCTTCTTTGTCTTGTTTCGTTTCAACACCACTGACTATAATGACAGAAGCTCGTCCTAAATATGACGCAAACTCAAAACGATTACACAAAACAAGATCTCGCTTTTGCAGTTTTTTCAAGTGTTTTTCGTCCTGTAAATCTGTTGAAATATGAACCGAACCTTTTATATATTTATTGGATTGCTTTTCAGAGATTTCTTCAAGTCTTAAATCATCAATAATATTATCAATAGGTGTTTTTGATAACTTAAGCACATCTCGATTTCCCAGATTTAGCATACGAGGAATAAGATCCGAAATTGAAACCACACCGATTAATCGGCCTTTTTTATCGGTTACCGGAGCCACACGACCGGTTTGACTACTAATAAGAAGCAATGCTTTTCTTATGGAATCCGTTTCATATAATAATAAAAATCCAGGCAAATTAATATCAAGTACTTGCGGTTTCAAACTCGATACAATACGAGGTTCATCAACGCCAAAATGATTCAAGACAAATTGTGTTTCTTTGTTCACATTTTTTAATGCAACCGGTTCATAAATATGACTCTCATCCAACCGATTCTTAAGATAACTATAACTTATGGCCGCACAAATCGAGTCTGTATCCGGATTTTGATGCCCAAAAACATAAACCTTTTCTTTCATTCTATCCCCTACCTTCTAACGCAACAGAGTTCTAATCTGCTCAACAAGCATATTAACAGCCACTTGATTGTGTCCACCTTCCGGTATAATGACATCTGCTTTTCGTTTACTTGGTTCAACAAATTCATCATGCATATACTTTACCGTTGTTAAATATTGTGCAATTACTGAATCCAAGCTCCGTCCACGTTCTTTGACGTCACGAATGATTCGCCGAATAATTCGAACATCAGCATCGGTATCAACAAACACTTTGATATCAAGTTCATCAACCAATTCTTTATTCTCAAAAATCAAGATCCCTTCCACAATAATCACGCGTTTGGGCTTTATTTCTAAACATTCTTTCTTCCTTGTATACGCTACAAAATCATAGATTGGACAATGAATCGTTTGCCCTTCCTTTAAGTGTTTTAGATGCTCTGTCATCAATTCCGTTTCAAAAGCATTTGGATGGTCATAATTTTGCAGCTTACGTTCTTCAAGCGGCATATCCGCATTGGCTTTGTAATAATAATCATGACAAATCGTCACTACTTGATCATCTAATACAGATTTTAATCGATTGACAAGTGTCGTTTTTCCGGACCCAGTTCCTCCTGCTATACCAATCACGATAGGCTTATTCATTTTCTTCCTCCAAATCTTCACAACGTTTTTTCAACCCCCACGGGCACTGCGCTAATAAAAAACATTCTTCACAGTTTGGATTCCTAGCCATGCAAATCTGACGTCCATGAGCGATTATTTGAGTATTATACCTCAACCAATGCTCTTTGGGTAGTACTTCCATTAAATCGTATTCGATTTTAACCGGATCTTCTAAAGATGTAAACCCTAGCTTGTTTGAAATTCGCTTAACATGCGTATCGACAACAACACTCGGAGAATCATAGATATGTCCACGAACAACATTGGCGGTCTTTCGACCGACTCCGGATAAATTCACCAACAACTCAATGTCTTCCGGTACAATTCCATTATGCCGTTCTAACAACTCATTTGCACATGCTTTAATATTTTTCGCTTTATTGCGATAAAAACCTGTCGAATGAATATCTTTCTCCAATTCTTTAATCTCAACACCAGCAAAAGCTTCTAAAGATGTATACTTTTTAAACAGCTTCTCTGTCACTATGTTTACTCGTTCATCGGTGCATTGAGCACTTAACATCGTTGCAATTAAAAGCTCATATGGTTTTTGGTGATTCAAGTAACACACATATTCTACACCATAATGTTCATCCAACATCTTTAGTATTTTTTCTTTTCTTTTTTTATTCATCTTCATCCCTTTCTAATGTCATTCCAGGTTGATGTTTACCATCTCTCCATTATTATGAATAAAGTCACGTCGACCATAGTTAATTAATATATATGCGCCTTGCTCCCCTTCTCTTGCTCTCGCGTCAATCCGATGGGTCAAGGGCAATGCTTGTAATAAATTTTTGTTGTCAATTTTGTCAATATGATACATCCGTGATAGTTGCTTGCTTGTATATTCGCCGGATTCTTCTTGCCATACATGATGGTCTTGTAAAACTTCCAGTAAATAACGCTGAAGTGTCGACTCTACAAAATTCATGGTCATCCATTCGGCTTGTTTTTTTGGTTTCTCATTGAGAGCATAATCCATCTGCAGCCAATCACAATATTCCTCTTTCATCCTATCTGAAAGATTCAATTGAAGAATATATTCATAAACAAAATTATATAAATCCAGTTTATTATGCTTTACATGATGCATGCCACGCTCTATCCATTGGCGACCTAATGCCTCATATAAATTATAGGGACGTTCATAAACATTAACAAGTCGACGCATAGTTTGATTAAATAGTCCGCTATTATAGAAATTTTCAACCATCTCTTCCACAACTTTTAACTTCATCACATCATCAAATGGCAAAGCATGTGTTGATATCACTTCATAGGGAGGATAATCCCGATATTTGATTCCATAATCTTTTGCTGCATAAAAAAGTCCTGCCCCTTTTAATATTTTTAAAAACCCTAATTGGAATTGATCGGGTTCCATAGCGTAAACGTAGTCGAAAGAATCTTTGAATGCAGATAGATTTTCCTCCGGCAATCCGGCGATGAGATCTAAGTGTATATGCGCCTTATTCAAAGTCTTGATTTTTTTTACAACCTGCGGAATTTGTTTCAAATCATTTTTACGTTGTATAATCGACAGGGTCTTCGGATTGGACGATTGAACACCAATTTCGAGTTGAAATAATCCTTGTCTAGCTTTAGCAAGACATGCTAAAAAATCGTCATCAATTAATTCCGGGGCCACTTCAAAGTGAAAATTGGTTAACCCTTGATCTTTTTTTATGACATACTCCATAATTGCTATGGCATGATCTCGCCTAGCATTAAAGGTTCTATCCACAAGCTTAACTTGTGGAACTCTAGCATCCAAGAAAAACTGCAATTCTTTTTGCACCATCTCTATCGGCCTAAACCGCACACCTTTTTCAACCGACGACAAACAGTACTGACAATTAAACGGACACCCTCTACTGGTCTCATAATAGATGATACGATGCTCTAAATGGTCCAGGTTCGGTTCATAGGGAAAAACAACATCAGAAAAATCAATTCCCATACCATTCGCTTGGTCAATGACCTTATCTTGACGACGATATGTAATGCCCTTGACCTTTTCTAAATGGTCCAAATGGTTTAATATATCGGCAAAGACTTTTTCACCTTCACCTTTTACAATGATATCTACATATTTATTACTATCAATTTCCTGAACTGATGTATATGTTACTTCCGGCCCACCATAGACAATGATGACATTCGGACGAATCATTTTTATATTTCGACTAAGACGCCGAATCATATCTATATTCCACAAATAACATGAAAATCCAATAATATCCGCTGAAGTTTTCATGATTTCCTCTAAAATATATTCTATATCTTGATTGATACTGAATTCTTTGAAGACAATAGAGTTATTATCTTTATTCTGATCTTGTTCTACGTATTTTTGTATGTAACGAATGGCCAAATTAGAATGTATGTATTTTGCATTA
>CAZLXW010000052.1:0-26870 GCA_964563505.1 uncultured Eubacteriales bacterium | reverse complement strand
TTCATTCAAAAATGGATATAATAGGTTTTAGGTCTAAAATTTCTGGAAGTTCACGATGTGCTTTTAAGCTGTGTTTACGCCTGTTTTTACGGTTATAATTCGTATCCATACGCCTACTCCCCTGCTTGACTTTCACTAATAATTATTATATACTATAGTTAGTGAATACAAAATAGTGAGGTCGCATTTATGGAACAGATTACCGTTACAGCAAAGATACAAATTATAACTTTGGATACGGACAGAGTATTGCTTAATGATACGATGGCTGTTTATCGTAATGCCTGTAACTATGTTTCAAATCATATATTCCATACTCACGACCTAAAACAATTTTCTCTGAATAAAGTTTTGTACGCTACCCTTCGTGAGAAATTTGGACTTAAATCACAGATGGCTCAATCTGTTCTCAAAACAGTTATCGCAAGATACAAAACTATTCTTGAAAATCAAAAAAAATGGATAAACCCTGTATTTAAAAAACCACAATATGATTTGGTATGGAATAGGGATTATTCTTTGACACAAGATGTATTCTCAATAAACACACTTGAGGGTCGCATTAAGTTAGGTTACTATTCCGAAGGTATGGAAAAGTATTTTGACCCAACTATTTATAAATTTGGCACGGCAAAACTGGTCAATAAGCATGGAAAGTACTTTCTGCACATTCCTGTCACATATGAGGTTCCTGTTGGCAACCTGTCAGAAGTATGCAATGTTGTAGGCATTGATAGAGGTATAAATTTTTTAATTGCCACCTATGACAGCAAACATAAATCAGATTTTGTAAGTGGCAAAGCTATCAAGCAAAAACGAGCAAACTATTCAAAACTACGCAAAGAACTACAAATACGAAAGACACCTTCTTCAAGACGAAGAATTAAAGCGATTGGACAGCGAGAAAACCGTTGGATGCAAGATATAAATCATCAAGTATCAAAGGCACTCGTAAAAAACAATCCAAAGCATACCTTATTTGTGTTAGAAGATTTAACAGGTGTTCGTAATGCTACTGAACGTATTCGTACCAAAGACCGCTATGTTTCTGTATCATGGTCGTTCTACGACCTTGAACAAAAGTTGATTTACAAGGCAAAACAGAACGAATCCACTGTTATAAAGGTTGACCCTGCTTATACAAGTCAGTGTTGTCCTAAATGTGGACACACAGAAAAAGCAAACCGTAACAAGAAAAAACACTTATTTGCTTGCAAAAACTGTGCTTATCAGTCAAATGATGACCGCATTGGAGCAATGAATCTGTACCGTATGGGAATAAACTATCTTGTTGATAGCCAAGTACCTAGTGCAGTTACAACAGAGTAAACTCTTTTGTAAAGGGTGCTGTCAGCCACCCTATGATGTAACGCCACTTTAAGCATTATTGCTTATTGGGGTTAAAGGTAGGAGGCGTAAGCCGTTGGCACTACTGGGCAGTTACAAGCCCATTTCCTTTAGGTGATGGGTAGTTGACAATGAAAGTAGGTTAATATGCAATATAGAGTTAATATTAAAAACGGTGAAAAATTATCGGTTCTTGGATTTGGATGTATGCGGTTTTCTAAGAGCGAAAGTGACGTTGAAAAGCAAATCATTCATGCCATTGAAAATGGTGTGAACTATTTTGATACGGCCTATATATATCCAAACAGTGAAGTGATTCTGGGTAGAGTCCTTAGCAAAGGGTATCGAAAACGAGTAAACATCGCCACAAAATTGCCGCCATACTTGGTCAAGAAATATGACGATTTCGACAAATTGTTTTATAAGGAATTTGAACGACTTCAGACCGACTATATAGATTACTATCTGATGCATATGTTAACAGATATCAATACTTGGGATCGATTAAAAGACTTAGGTGTTGAAAAGTGGATTGAGGAAAAGAAAAGCAGTGGAGAAATCAGAAATATAGGTTTTTCTTACCACGGTGGTAAAAGTGAGTTTATTAAATTAATCGATGCTTATGATTGGGAATTTTGCATGATTCAATACAACTATTTGGACGAGAACAATCAAGCAGGAAAAAGTGGCCTTAAGTACGCATCGTCAAAAGGATTGCCTGTCATGATTATGGAACCTTTAAGAGGTGGAAAACTTGTTAGCAATTTGCCAAAAGAAGTTTACAAACAGTTTGACTTGGCCACAACAAAACGATCACCAGCCGAATGGGCATTCAAGTGGATATGGGATCAAGTAGAAGTAACCCTAGTTTTATCGGGCATGAATTCTATGGAGATGTTGGATGAAAACATGAGAGTGGCAAGTGAAAGCAAAATCAATACGCTTACGGACGAGGAAAGAGTGATGTTTGACAAAGTCAAAATAACCTTGCAAGAAAAGATTAAAGTATCATGTACAGGCTGTAATTATTGCATGCCGTGTCCGGTTGGGGTAGATATACCCACTTGTTTATCCTGCTATAATGATATTGAAATTGAAGGCAGAATCGGTGCTTTTTCAAAATATATAATGCAAACAAGTCTTAAAAGCCAACCTCATAATGCCTCTCTTTGTGTCATGTGTGGACAATGTGAAAAGCATTGCCCCCAAGAGATTAAAATAATGAAAGAACTAAAAAATGTTACAAAAAAGCTTGAAGGTATTCACTATAAACCCATTCGAGCACTTGCCAAACGATTCATGAAATTATAATTAAAGCTTTACTTAAAGGAGAATCATATGAAAAATGATATAGAATCCAACAAACGAAATGCAATTGAATTTTACCGCATGGCATATCTTGGTGACCCAGTGGAGGCTGTTAAAAGATATGTAGGTGATGTGTATATTCAGCATAATCCCAAAGTAAAAAATGGTAAGGAAGGGTTTATTGAATATTTTGAAAAGATGTCAAATGAATACCCGGATAAAAAAGTTAAATTTATTCGGGCAGTTGCCGAAGGAGATTTAGTGGCACTTCATACGCATCAAAACTGGCCTAAAGATGAAGAGTATATAACAATGGATTTTTTTCGTTTTGATGAGAATGGAAAAATTGTAGAGCATTGGGACTCAATTCAAAAGATACCTGAAGAATCAAAAAATGGAAATAACATGTATTAAAAGTACCATGTGGATAACCAATAATTAAACCTTGGGATGACAATAATGCCACACGTATAGAAGCGTTATATGTCTAATATCTAAGAGAGAATATGGAGGATGAATATGAAGAAAACTTTACGAGAATTTAAAGTCTTTATTACGAAAGGTAATGTGTTTGATCTTGCAGTTGCGCTTATTATAGGAAGTGCTTTTGGTAAGATTGTTACTTCGTTTGTTAATGATTTATTTATGCCCTTGCTAGGACTCATTTTAGGTGGTAATAACATCACTGCGCTTAAAGTTGTACTTAAACCGGCGGTAGGTGAAGATGGCGTAGAGCTGGCGATTCGATATGGGATGTTTATTCGAGCGACCATTGATTTTTTATTAATTGCACTTGTTATTTTTGCTATGATTAAGTTAATATCTAAGTTTAAAAAGAAAGAAGAAGAAAAACCGGTAGCTCCACTAAAACCTTCGAATGAAGAGGTTTTGCTAGCTGAAATACGTGATTTACTCAAAGATAAATAAAGTAAGCTTCGCCATAACAAAAAATTAACTTGGAGGAAAAATAAATGAGTATAGTAATACGTCATCCTAAACAAGATCACTATGTGATTATTGAACAAAAGGAGCAAACATGGACGATTTAAAAAAAGTATATTCAGAATGCAAGCAGTTAATTAATGGAAATGGTCCAAGAAATATATCTGTACTTACAGAGGCTTTTGAAGATTTAGATACAAATGTATCAAGCGATATGTATGGACAAGGTGTATGGATTGATGCATTTCAAGAAGAACTCGCAAGAGAAGCAGGAAAAGAAGCTGGCGTTTTTTTTCCGAGTGGAACAATGGCGCAGCAGATTGCCCTTCGTATAGCTTGTGATCAAAAAAATAGTTATTCCATCGCTTATCATCCATTGACACATTTAGAGATACATGAACAGGATGGTCTTAAGAAGTTGCATCAGATTAAAACAATCCTCCTAGGAGATCAAGAGCGACTCTTAACGTTACAAGACCTTATGTCTATTAAACAACCAATCAGCTGCTTACTGATAGAACTGCCTCAACGTGAGATGGGAGGATATCTTCCGGACTATGCTGAGCTTGTTGAGATATCAAAGTATTGTCAAGAAAAAGGCATTCATCTACATTTAGATGGGGCTCGCTTATTTGAAGTCCTTCCTTACTATAAAAAAACACTCCAAGAAATATGTGCATTATTTGATAGTGTATATCTTTCCTTTTATAAGGGCATTGGGGCTGTTGCAGGCGCTATTCTTTTAGGAGATCATGACTTTTGCAAAGAGGCAAGAGTGTGGAAACGTCGATATGGCGGTGACCTGATTAGCTTATATCCCTATATAATTCCTGCAAAGTATTATATGGATCGTCGTCGCCCTTTAATGGAAACCTATTATGAAAAAGCCAAAGACCTTGCCGCTTTGTTGAATCAGATTCAGGATGTTGCTACTTACCCCCAAATCCCAGTATCGAATATGTTTCATGTATCGATTGAAGGTTCAAGAGAAGAACTTACGGAGCTTTTGGTGAAGCTTTATCATTCCACAGGGATAGGATTGACCAATAACATTAAGGAAAAAGACAAAGGTCGCTGCTTTTTTGAAGTGTCTATTGGAGATGCATTATTAAAACTAGAAGATAATGAAATCGATGATTTTGTCAAAGAATTAGACAAATTGCTCCATACCAAAGAGGTTTTATAATATTATCCTATTTTTTTAAGGCGATTGACATTATTGAAAATATGTGATAAATTTATTTTTAGCAGACAACGGGGTCGATCATTTAAGGATTGACCCCGTATTTTTTAATGCTTTTTACTTTGTCGAGGTGCAACAACAACGAGGTATCATCATTAAACTACATACAAAACATACAGAAATAGGAGAACAAAAAAATGAAGTTGTATCCCAATGGAAAGACCACAATGTAAAACTGATTGATATTTATTCCGAAAACTTTGATATAGAAAATCCACAAGGATTTATTGAAGATATTGACAGTCAAAACGATTTTGCCTATGTGTTCTTTATTGATTCTGAATTGACGGCGATTGCCTCAACCTATGAAGAAATGATAGGAACAACATTAGATGATCCTGGAAGTGTCGCTGCAGCAAGGGATGGTGTTGCATATGCAGATATCTTTATTGACCCGAATACAAACTCACCAGTACTTGATATATTAAAACCATTATTTCAAGATAATCAACTCATTGGAGCGTTGAATATCGGAGTACCTGTGGATGAGATAACAATCAATCAAACACTGCAAAGTAGTTTGCAAAAATTGAATGTACTTTTCATAATGATTACGATTATTTCAATTGTTATACTTACATTAATTTTTAGAAACATACTTGTAAAACCAATTAAAGACTTAACACGTGTTATAAAAAAAATGTCAGATTTTGATTTGACTAGTTATGGTAACAATTCATCAATAAATCAACATAGACGAACGGATGAAATAGGTGTTATTAAAAATGCTGTTGCTACAATGCAAGAAAATTTTGTGGCTTTAATCAAGGATGTGGATTTGTCCTCTGAACAAGTAGCAACGTATTCAGAAAAATTATCAGAGACAAGTGAACAATCTTCGGCGGCAATCAATGAAGTTTCTAGAGCGATTGAAGAAATTGCTCATGGCGCAAGTGAACAGGCAAAGAATACAGAAGACGGTGTATTACAGATAAATGATTTAGGGAAAATAATCGAAAAAGATCATGCGTTGGTTAAAGTCCTTAATGCATCTGCGGATAAAGTAAATCAGCTAAAAGATGAAGGATTAGACGTATTAAAGATTCTTTTAGATAATACTGATAAAAGCAATCAAGCTTCAAAAGAAATCTTTGATAGTATTATTAATACCAATGAAAGTGCTGAGAGAATAGAAAAAGCAAGTCAAATGATTACAAATATAGCAGAACAGACAAACTTATTGGCTTTAAATGCTGCGATTGAAGCGGCAAGAGCCGGAGAAGCAGGAAAAGGTTTTGCAGTGGTGGCGGATGAAATACGGAAACTAGCAGAACAGTCCAATACATTTACAAAAGAGATTAATACGATTATTGGTGAACTAACCTCAAAAACAGAAAATGCCGTTGAAAATGCAGAACAAGTCAACAAAATACTCAAATCTCAATCTGAGAGTGTTCATAGCACAAGTGAAAAATTTGAAGGGATTAATCAATCAGTAGAAGAAATGAAAGATGCTATTCGTAATATTAATTTATCATCAGATGAAATGGAAGATAAAAAAGACCAGATTGTACGCGTTATTGAAAATCTATCAGCCATATCGGAAGAAAATGCGGCAGGAACTCAACAAACAACAGCGTCTGTTGAAGAACAATCTGCGGCGATGGAACAAATAGCTCATGCAAGTAAGGAACTTTTAAGTGCAACGGTTCATATGAAAAAGAATATTTCTCGTTTTAAATACGATGAATGATTTCTTATATCCATATCCTTTTGCTATTGTTAGGACAGTAAACTTATCTCAAAAAGCCTGACCTCCAAAGGCTCCAAAGTGAAATTTAAATGTAATTCTTTCTTGCTAATGCTTTCAAAATGAACATGAAGTCCTGGTTCAGACATTTGGTTTATGGTTTCCAATTCCTCCTGATTCAATTCATTCCTTGAGCCCATTTTGACCCATGCATCATAGGAGCTACCATGTTCTTGATTAATAATTGATTCTTTTATAAGACAGTTTTTAAAGGGCAAGCCCGCAAACTTAAATGTGAAGAGGGCTTGTTTTTTTTCGGAGAAAGCAGCATATCGATTGTCTTTGGTTACATCAAAAAGGATACCGGTGGCAAATAACTTGGAAAAGTGTTCATAGTTATATAGAATACCGGTGATTTTTGATTCGGATTTTGTAATAAAGTAGCCATTACCTCTTGCAATCAATTGGTCTTCTAATTGGTTGATTAAGCGAAAAACATTGTAGTTAGCCTTTGGAATACCATTAGAGGTGAAAAGACCTAATCCGCCGTGAAAAAGATCGTCTGGTATTGGCATCTCCTCAATAAAGTCACTGAGGACCCAGTAGCCAAAAGATTCAAGTCGGTCGTAGTTCTCCAGCAGGTTTTTGGCGAGGTAGCAGGATTTGAAACAAGTGTCGTTAATAAGGTCCCGCTGGGAAATAGTCAAATTCCATTCGGTTAGGTATATAGGGAAGTTATTGATTCGTAAGTTTTTCTGATATTGTTTGATGCCATTAATAAATTTTGTGAAGGCAAAAGGATCTTCGTTCATCGGACATGGTTTTGCCAAGTTGCTCAAAGAAAATGTATTGAAAGTGTCTGAATGCTGATTGGAAAAATCGTTATCGTAATAATGAATATTCATAAAATCAGCCTGACAGTCATTGGTCTCTGCGTAATTGAAAAAATTTAAAATCCAATTCTGATCACCATTTGCCTGGGGGAGAAGAGAAGGTGTGCCAACTTGGATTTTGGAACAAACAGCCTTTATCTGGTGGTAGGTATGACGGTAAAAGTCAAAGAATTCATGGGGGCTTTCCCAACCAAAAGAGTCTAAAGAGCCATCGGGTTCGTTCCAGATGACAAAAGGCCAGGTGCTTACTTCTTCTTGACCGTAACGGGTAATTAGATGTGAAACAAATGCTTCAATGAGCTTATCCCACTTGCTAAGATCCTTCGGTGGTGAGGTGTTAAAATGCCACATGTCAATCATTTTACTTGGGTCGGAAGCTAAATCAATTGGCATAAAGGAAATCTGCAGAAAGGGCCGTAAGCCGATGGACAATAAAAAATCCATAACCTTATCTACGAGTGTAAAAGTATAAGAAGGAATACCATGTTCGTTTTCCTTGTAAACCATCATCTCATCGGAGAGGATGCCGTGGAATTTAACGAAGTCGTAGCCAATTTCTTTTTGTGTTTTTCGCAACATATCTTGTATTTCAGAATAAAGAAATTGCTTGGCGCTTCCTACTGTACAGACTCTTTTAAACTTGTGTGCCAGTGGAATGCCGGGTGAATCGTAGATGATCTTGCCTCCATCGATAAAAACCTGCTTTCTGTTCGTGTGTTGAAGAGGAGAGGGGTGAGAACTTCCTTTTATAGGTTCAAGGTATTTTGAGAGTGAGTTAAGAGATTCACTTTCTTCAATAGAGATAGATGTGTCTTTTTGTGCTTCTGAATCTAGACTGGAAGCATACTGTTTTCGATAGGTGCTTGGCAGAATGCCATAAGATCGTTTAAATAGTTTGGTAAAAGACCGGTAGTCTGAAAATCCGTTGGAAAAAACAATGGTTTCCAATGCTTGTGTGCTTGTCAACATTTCGTTGACGGCTGCAGATAGACGAAGTTGATTATAATAGTCTAGAAAGGTCATCTTTGTGTTTTTTTTGAAATAAGAAGACAGGTAGGAAGGTGTTAGAGAAAAACGTTTAGCAAGATCATTAAGCTGAAGGTTTTCTTTGTAGTGGTCATCAATATAGGTTAAGATTTCTTCTAATCTCTTATTTTCTTTGGATATTGTGACTTTAAGGGGAGCAGACGTCTGAAAGTTGTCAATCAAGTAGGAAATCAGTGAATAGAGAAGACTAAGGGTCATGTATCTGTTTTCGCCGGAAGAAGAGACTTTAACAAGTTGGGCAATAAGTCTTCGTATTGTATCGTAATTAGAGCTGAAGGTATTACCACTTGAGTTTAGGTCAAAATATAGGCCTTCAGTATTTTTGAACTTCAGTTGATTTAATTGAAGGGAGATGGATAGAAGTTCGTAATTCTTACCTTTAATGACGTGATTGGATTTGGGATTGATAATACAGATATCTTCCTCTTTCATAGGATAGGCTTTATCGTCGATAACAAGAGTTATATCTCCATAGAGGACAAAAATTAATTCAGTGGTAGAGTGCCAGTGGACATTAGGACAATCGTTTTTAACCAACTGCATATGTATGGGTAAATCGTTAGGAAACTGAATTAAGCTTGGATTACTGTGCATGAACGGACCTCCATCTATATAATAGTATGTCAAATTTATAGTATATAAAGAAAATGTCAATAAATTCATAGAAAAAAATAGCGGAAATAATTAAATGTGCAATTTTATATATTATAACATACATTTTATTAGATTTCATTTGAAATAAATAATTATATAAGAATAAGATTCAAAAATGAATACTAAGAGGCTAGAAATATCCGTTATCTTCAAAGACCAAAAAAAGTATAATCAATGATATAAGACTTAAGAAAGGTATTACACTAGGTGACAATGATGATAAATCTAAAGAAAGCGCCATATAAGCTCAAAGACAATCAGATTAAATGGGTAGAAGATACAATAAAAAGTATGACGGAGGATGAAAAAATTGAACAGCTTTTTTGTCCTCTCCTTTATTCCAATGACCCCAATTATTTGAAAATGATGGTGAATCAGTATAATTTTGGTGGGCTAATGTTCAGGTCCAGTCAGAGCAATGAACTGAAGTTGGCTACAGATACGATTAATGAAAATGCTAAGATTCCTATGCTTCTTGCAGCTAACCTAGAAGATGGAGGCTCAGGTGCAGCCTTTGAAGGGACCTATGTGGGACGCCAAATGCTAATCGGCGCTACAGATAAACCGGCTCATGCATATGAATTAGGTAGAGTTTGCGGTAGTGAGGGAAGGGCGCTTGGTCTTAACTGGTCCTTTTCACCCATTGTCGATATTGATATGAACTTTATGAATCCCATCACGAACGTAAGAACCTATGGAAGTGATAAGGATAAGGTCCTTTCCATGGCATCTGAATATATTAAGGGATTGGCCAATCATGGGGTTATTCCAACGATAAAACACTTTCCCGGTGATGGTGTTGATGGTAGAGATCAACATTTGGTTACGTCTGTTAATAGTCTGTCTCTTGAAGATTGGGAAGCCAGTTTCGGCAAAGTATACCGTCAATTGATTGCTGAAGGTGCTGAGTCGATTATGATAGGGCATATTGCTATGCCGGCCATGGAAGAGCATATAGACGGAAAGCCTTGCCAAAAAGTGATACCGGCTTCGGTGTCTAAAAATATTCTTTTAGGATATCTTCGAAAGGAAATGGGTTTCAATGGTCTTATTATTACGGATGCATCGCCTATGGTCGGTCTTATGTCGTCGACCAAACGAAGCCAAGCGGTTCCTATGGCTATTGAAAACGGTTGCGATATGTTCCTTTTTACTAAAGATTTAGAAGAAGATATTCAGTATATGAAAGAAGGGTATAAGAAGGGACTTTTATCTAAAGAAAGACTTGAAGAAGCCCTTACAAGTATCCTTGGGTTAAAGGCGGCCAGACTTTTAGACAGGGATAACGTGGATGAGATAAGTGGAGACGCGTTTGATCTTATCGGATGCAAAGACCACCAGGATATAGCTAAGCACGTTGCGGATGAGGGTATTACCCTTGTTAAAGATGTGAAGGGCCTTTTACCGATAGGACCGGATAAATATAAACGCGTTCTTCTCCAGATATTAGGTGATTTTGATTCTAATGATAGAGTTTATGCCCACTTTGAACGCTTATTGACTCAAGAAGATTTTCAGGTGACCATGTATGTTCCGGAGACAATGGAGACAATCTTCACCGATACGAAGGTAGAGGATTTTAGAGCTAAGTATGATCTGGTTTTCTATATTGGAAATATTGAAAATTCAAGTAATAAAACAGTTACCAGAATCAATTGGCATACCTTGTTCGGAGCAGGGAATAACCTTCCTTGGTTTGTTCATGAAGTGCCGACGCTTTTTGTTAGTGTTGGAAACCCCTATCATCTCTATGATGTACCGATGATTGGGACTTTCATTAATGCCTACTGTCATGCACCAAGTGTCATTGATGCAGTTGTTGAAAAACTACTAGGAAGAAGTGAATTTAAGGGTGTATCACCCGTTGATCCATTCTGTGGACAATGGGATACAAAACTATAAAGCCATGGAGGTATTCAAGCATGATAGAGTTTGTAATTGATAGAGAAAAGATGACACCATTTCCCCATTATTGGGAAATGTGTGTAGGGAGTCCGCCTTATGGTGTTGTTGCAATAGATATTACAACCTACTAGTTATCGGTGATTTTCTTACGATATTGGCTTGGCGAGATACCGATTTCCTTCTTAAAAACTTTGGTAAAATAATTATAGTCTAGAATACCCACGTAGGAGGCGATATCTTGAATAGACAAGGAACTTGTATTTAAGAGTTTTATAGCTGTTTCAATACGAAGGTGATTCGTATATTTGATAATCGTTTCGCCGACTTCTTTTTTGAATTGTCCGGCTAGATAGGGTATGGAGACTTCGTTCAACTTGGCAAGGTCGCCAAGACTGATTTTAGCGTCTAGATTGAACTCAATATAGTGGAGAATTTTTCTGATCATAGGCGAATATTGCTTAACTGACTTATTATTTACTAAAAGACAATATTCCCGGATCATTTTTTCAAAAAGGTTATTCAGGGATGCTTCGCTTGTTGCGTCTTCGATAAGATTAACAAATTTGCTAGTTATTTCATGGAGATATACAGGATGAATTTCATTGACTTCTACAGCCTTTCTATATGCTGTGTTTGCAGTGATTAGTAAGGATTTTAGTTCTCTGATAGAGTTACTGAGGCGCTGCTCAAAAGGTGAATTAATAAATCGTTTAGCAGCTTCAAATGCTCTTGCACTATCTCCAATAGAGATATAATGAAGAAGTTCTTTTTCCGTTGCATAACGTTCTTCTAATTGTTTAGCAAGAGCAAGATAGTCCTCTTTGAATTGAAAGTGACTATTATTTGTATCCATATGGATATCTGAAGAATCGTGATATAAAACTGAAAAAGGTGTTGCTTCAGGATTGATATAATTAATTATATTGCTAATCGTTGAAATGATGTCGAGATTATTTGAGATAACAGGAGTAGAATATAGAAAGCCTTTTAAGTTTTCGGCATCAGATCGTGTCAATTTATGTCTCTCAGTTAAGGATAGCCAGTAATCATTGTTAATTTTCTGTGTAAAATATGGTCCAATGGAAATAATATCCTTTTTCTCTGCATAGGGATAAAACATAACATAGTTCATGTCATATAAATCGGTGATAATATGAAAAGAGGAATGCTCCATCTTGAGAATGAAATCGTAAATGGTTTGATAGAGTTGGTCTGAATTTTTAAGACTATCTCTCAAGTAACGATCAAAGACAGAAATATTGTTATATGGCTCAACAAAATAATGCATATCCAGTTTTAATATATCTTTTAGTAATTTTGAAATGAAATCCAATGTTCTATTATTCATAGAGTATCTCCTATTCGTTAGTTATATAAGCAAAAAAGAATGATATATATGGATTATAACAATAAATAAGAAGAAAAAACAAGGAAAAGATAAAAAATAATTAAGATAGTACTAATATATATTCTATTTTTCTAATTGATTAGGAGAAAATATGTTAATCTGTATACAAGTAAGACATAGCATGCAAAATTTTAAAGTGTTTGGAGGAATATTATGGGTGATGTTATCCTAGAAATAAAAAAAATGCATAAAACTTTTGGACCCACTGTAGCATTAAAAGAAGTAAATATGACCTTAAGAAAAGGTGAAATCAGAGGATTGATTGGCGAAAATGGCTCGGGTAAATCAACGATCATGTCTATTGCTAGTGGAAAAATACCGCCAACAAGTGGTCAAATGCGATATAAGGGTAAAGAATGGAAGCCAACGAGTATGCTGGAGGCACAAAATCATGGAATAGCAATGATTCTCCAAGAGGCCAATACCATTCCTGGAGTTACTGTTGCCCAAAACATTTTCGCGGGCTGTGAGAGTCGCTTTTCCAAGTTTGGTATTGTGGATATGAATAAAATGTATCGAGCGGCGGATGACTTAATAAGCAAATTTGGCATCAAACATATTAAAGGCAGTAATCCTATTGACATATATTCTTTCGAAGATCGAAAGTTGATAGAAATTGTACGATGCTTGATGAATGATAATGTGGAAATTCTTGTGGTCGATGAAACGACAACTGCTTTGTCAATGGATGGCCGTGAAATTCTCTATAAGCTAATACACCACATGGCAGAGCAAGAAGATAAAACCATTGTTTTTGTTTCTCATGATATGGATGAGATTTTGGAGCATTGCTCAACTTTGACAGTCCTTAGAGATGGGGATGTCGTCGGCGAGTTAAGTCGTGAAGAAATGAATGATGTCGAAGCAACTCAAAGAATTAGATATCTAATGGTTGGCCGAGAGATTGGTGAGAAGTACTATCGTGAGGACTATGATTCGAGTCATACAGGTGAATTAGCTCTTGAAATGAAAAATGTCACCTATAAGAACATTAAAAACTTTAATCTTAAGCTTCATAAAGGGGAAATTATTGGATTTGGCGGTTTGTCTGGCTGTGGAATGCGTGACATCGGCCGTATAGCATACGGTATTGAAAAAATCGATGGCGGTGAAGTTATTCGCCACGAAAAAAGCATTAAGACGCCTTTGCAGGCAATCACTAATGATATTGGTTATATTTCTAAGAATAGAGATTCGGAAGCGCTTTTACTTAGCGCAACCATTGAAGAGAATATTGTCTTGCCTTCCATACCGAGTCTGTCCAAAAAAGGTTTTATTTCACCAAAGGATGAACATCAACTGGCCAAGAATGAAATTGAAGCCTTTAGTATTAAGTGTCATAGTGGAAAACAATTAGTCTCTACACTTTCGGGTGGCAACAAGCAGAAGGTATCATTTGCAAAGTGGACGGCAAAAGAATCCGATGTTATTGTTATGGATTGTCCGACGAGAGGTGTTGATATCGGCGTAAAGCAGTCCATGTATGCATTAATTGAGAAAATGAAAAGAGAAGGTAAGGCTATACTCATGATTTCAGAAGAACTGTCAGAATTGGTTGGGATGGCTGATCGAATTATTATTATGAAAGATTATAAAGTTACAAAAGAATTCATGCGTTCTCCTGATTTAACGCAACATGATATTATTGAATATATGATTTAATTATTTTAACTCAAAAAATGGATAAAGGAGAAAATATGGAAAACATAAAAGTAAATGATTCAAGCAATTTCAAAGAATTCTGGTACAACAACAAGGTTACGATTATATCATACAGTGGATTGCTTTTCTGCATCATTTTATTCACAATCGTTACCCCCTTAACCGGTCAAAGTATTTGGTCACCTGAAAAGCTTTCAACACTAATGTCAGATGTAATCGTGACTGCTTTAATGTCAGTTGGAGCCGTTTTTATATATTCCCTAGGTAATATTGATATTAGTATAGGAAAACAAATAGGTTTATACTCGACAATCTTAGTTTTAACCGGAAATGCAACGGGAAGTTTACTGCCTGGAATCCTTCTATGTATCCTATTGTCGATTGTCATCGCAGTTATCAATGGAGCTTCTGGCCCAGTGTTTAAAATTATATCGATTATTCCTTCGGTTGTTGTTATGCAGATTCTCTCAGGAATTATAATGATTATATATTCTGACTTAGGAACCCGAAGTATTTCTTTAAAGACCATCGACTATAGTTTCTTTAAATCACCTATTGTGATGGTGGTTGTATTAGTTATCGAGATTATCATTGCAGTATACTTTTTTAACTTTACTGCAATAGGTAAGTATACAAGAGCCATAGGAGCCAATAAAACAACAGCAATGCAAAGTGGTATCAGTATTGTGAAGTATAGAATTTATGCTTATATTATTGCAGGTATGGGCTTCGTGCTAGCGGCGCTTTTTCAAATGGGATATACAGGGTCCGCTTCGGATTCAACAGGTACTGGATATCACATGAATGTGATGATTGCTATCATCCTAGGTGGAATGCCTGTGTCAGGAGGTATGCGGTCAAGAATATCAGCAGCAGTTGTTGGAGCTTTCACGTTTTCCATTCTTGATGTAGGACTACCTTTAATTGGTCTGCCAACCAGAATGACCTTTATAGTAAAAGCAAGCATCTTTTTAATTGTCGTCCTATTGACAAGTCGTAAGAAATATGGAGCGTTACCTAAATAGAAGACAAAAAGAATGATATGAATTCGGACATAGCATGTATGTCTGTTTCTTATAAAAAAAATATGAAGAATTTTAAGGAGGATTTTATTATGAAATTATTAGGAAAGAAATTATTAACCAATGTTCTTGCAGTCTTATTAGTCTTGACCATTTTGACAGCTTGTGCTACAGAAGATACGACTACAGATACGAATACAGATGCTTCGGACAGTAATTCACAGACAAATGAATCAAGTAGTGAAGAATCTACAGATACATCAAATGATGAAACTAAGGGAGGTAAAATTCTCTTTTTATCAAGTAACAGCAGTGGTGCTGTATACGATTTCAATATTGCTTTTTTGGATATGTGGACAGCAGAATTAGGTTATACATATGAAATCGTATATGGAGACGGTTCGAATGATCCGGCAGGTAACCTACAAGCAGTGAAAAATGCAATGACAAATGATGTTGTTGGTTTGATTGCTATGCAAGACGGTGGTATAAGCAATATCTTAGATGAATATCCAGACCTTTATGTAGCAGGATTAGCAACAGATATGGGTTCTGTTTATGGTCCTGAAGGTGCCAGTGCTTCAGCGACAACAAATGACAAATTTCTAGGAACAGTAGCTGGAGGTTATGCAAGTGGTGTTGATATTGGAAAAATGTATTTTGACGATGTTGTTCAAAAAGGTTACAAAAAAGTAGCTGTTGCAATGTTCCCAGGCTTTGCTTATCCACAATATACCATTGCAGATCAAACATTCCGAGCAGAAGTTGAAGAATATAACAAGACAGCTGATGAACCTATTGAAGTTACAGGTGAAGAGGGTACGGTCTTGATGTTCAGACCAATGGATGAATCATTTTTTAATGAACCTGAAAATCAAGATTTAGATGCAATCGTTGGTCTATGTGCGGGACAGCAGTTTATCTACCCAGCTTTAGTATCAGCCATTGGAAACGGATTAGCTGACCCTGATACAAAACTTTTAACTGCTGGTTTTCAAAGCGATCAGGCTTTAATTGACGATGTTGGAACAGGTATAGTACAAACGCTTTACCTACCAAACTATGAAGAAATCTTTTTTCCTTTAGCAATGCTTGATAATGCAATTCAAGGCAAACAATATCCTGATTTTGAACAATCAGAAGTTCTTGATGGTGTATATATCACCATATCAAGTGATGAAATTATGACAAATATTGAAGAGAATAGTCCTATACCAAATGCAGATATGTCTAAATTATCGGTCACATTAGAAAAAGGAAAGCAGTTCTTAAGAAGATATAATTCGGATGCAACTTATGCAGAACTCAAAGAATTTATGTTATCGGATGCTTTCTCTGAAAAAGCATATGAATAATTAATTAGATTTGGAACAAGGAGGTCAATTCCTAAGATGAACAAGAAAATGAGTATCATAAAAAGATTAGTAGGGACATTGCTATTACCAGGATTAATGTTTGCAATCATGATGGTGTTTAGCTATTCCAATGGCAAGATGTACTATGGTACGTGGAATATGTGGAGGCCCTTAATGACAAATATTGCTGTAGCAACTACTATGGCTTTAGGTATAGGCCTCCAGTTCAATAATGGACGTTTTGATTTCTCTGGTGGTGCAGTCATGTTGTTGGCTGCCATCATTAGCGGAAATGTTGCCATTAAAACAGGGAACAATCTTATATTATATGCAGTACTCTGTATTGCCTTAACTACCTTATTCAGTGTGTTAGTTTCTTTATTATATGTATATGGGCGATTGCCGGTAGCTATTACGACGATCACAATGGCTTTAATATTTGAAGCCATTACGCCTTTGGTATTTAATGGTGCAGGCGTAAACTTGATTGCTAATTTGGAACTTAAAAAGTTGTCTGTATATCCTGGGGTTTTGATACCGTTGATATTGTCTATCTTGGTATATAGCTTTTATAAGAACTATACCCTGACAGGAAAACAGTCTCTTCTTTTAGCCAGAAATCAAAGTGCTGCAGTAGATATTGGAATAAATGAAAAGAAAAATGTTATTATTTCTTACGTATATAGTGGTGTACTCTTTGGATTTGTTGCAATGATTTGGACACCGCAAACAATCAAAGCAGCCTCTTTTACTTCGCTTTCAACAGTAGGAGCCTTATTTACAAATATTCTCCCGGTCTTTATTGGGTTAGCTTTAAGCAAATACTGTGGTGAAGCAATTGGTACACTTATGGGTGCAATAACATTATCCCTAATGACATACGGACTTCAAGTAGTGCTGTCCAATGAAATGGGTGCGGCTGTATCTATGGCAGTGACGGGAATATTCGTCTTTGTATTTAATGTCATTACAACTCCATATGGAAGTAGGATCAGTGAATGGTATAACGCATGGAAACGAAAAAGAAGTTTGCTAAAAATGACATAATGAAATTAGAAGGGGAAAATATGGCAGTCGATTTAAAAAGTAGCCCATTTTTTCTTGATGACCAAGCTATTGAATGGGTCAATAAGACCATAGATAGCATGACCTTAGAAGAAAAAATAGGACAAATGTTTATAAATTTAGGATCTAGTTCGGATGAAAGCTATGTACGTAATTTAGTAGAAAATTACCATATAGGTGGAGCTAGATTTACTGAAACAGATGCAAAAAAAGTTTTTGAACAGAATAAAAACTATCAAAAGTATAGCAAAGTCCCTATGTTTGTTGCTGTTAATGGTGAAACTGGAGGTAACGGTATATGCAAAGAGGGAACTTTTATAGCAACAGAAGCTGAATGTGAAGCTTCAGGAGATGTTCAATCCGCTTATGGAATGGGACTTGTCAGTGGGCGTGAAGCAGAAGCTCTTGGTTGTAATTGGAATTTTGCACCCATGGCGGACATCGTCTTGAACTGGAGAAATACCATCGTTAATACCAGGTCTTTTGGAAGAAACCCTGATACCGTTCTTGATATGTGTAGAGCATATCTAAAAGGAAACAATGAAAGCAATGTTCTTTCTTGTGTAAAACATTTTCCGGGTGACGGGACAGAAGAAAGAGATCAGCATTTGGTCTTAGGGATCAATGAATTGTCTTGCCAAGAATGGGACAATTCATTTGGAAAAGTATACAAAGCCTTGATTGATGATGGGATTGAATCGATCATGGTAGGTCATATTGCCCTTCCATCCTATAGTAGGAAATTTAATAAAGATCTTACAGATGATGATATCATGCCGGCTTCATTAGCACCAGAACTCGTTCAGGGACTCTTAAGAGATAAGCTTGGCTTTCAAGGAATTGTTGTAACAGATGCTTCACATATGGGCGGGATGAATACAATGATGCCTCGTTCATTACAAGTGCCTACAGCAATTGTAGCTGGTTGTGATATGTTCCTCTTTTTCCAAAATCCTGAAGAAGACATTCAATATATGTTGGAAGGATATAAATCTGGCCTCATAACAGAAGAACGCCTTCAGGAATCTATGTTAAGAATTATAGGTATGAAAGCAAAGCTTGGCTTACACAAAAAAAGAATGTCTGAAGTTTTCGATGAAAAAAATGTTCTTGGATGTGAAGAGCACTATAAGATAGCTGAAAATATAGCAGAAAAAGCAATAACCTTGGTTAAAGACACTCAGAAACTGCTACCTGTATCTGTAAAAGAGAAGAAACGTGCAAAGTTGTACTTTTATGAAAGTGCGCCTGTATCTTTAGTTGATGGATTAGATAAGGCAAGACAAATTGTTGTTGAAGAACTTGAAAATGCAGGCTTTGAGGTAGACGTTAATAAATCATATTACGATTATGAACTCGAAGGAGCTTCAAGATTTAACCGTTTTAAAGTAATGGATAAGCCAAAGGTTGAAGATTTTAAAAACCAATATGATATCGTTTTTGTTTTTGTTAACATGAAAGGGTATGCTCAGGAAAACAATGTGCGCGTTAAACTTTCAGCTCCACACTCAAATGAGTTAGCTTGGTGGACGCATGAAGTGCCAACCGTATGTGTTTCATTGAATTATACCAATCATCTTTATGACCTTCCCATGATGAAAACATTTATTAATGCCTACGCTCCGACACGAACATGTATAAGAGCTGCAATTAATAAAATTGTTGGTAAGTCACCATTTAGAGGTGCCTATAACGATAATGTTTGGTGTGATACATGGGTAACAAAGCTATAAGCTAGATATTAACTCGAACAACTTCTCCCAGAAGGCAAAGCTGATTGGAATATATCTTTGCCTAAATGTGAGAAGTTGTCTTGTATTTGAAAGGAATAATTATGAGAAAACAATATACTCTTGACCGTGAATGGTCATTTGAATTATGTGATGTAGAGCTTATTGATCTACCTCATACTTGGAATAAGAATGGGAATGTTGATAGAGGAAGATATGTCTATATTAAAGACTTGAACATTGACCATGAACATAAGCAGGATAAATTATATCTTGAATTTTTAGGTGCCAACACTGTTTGTCAGGTTTATCTCAATGACCACTTTATTGGTGAGCATCGAGGAGGATATTCAACGTTTAGGTTCGAGTTGACGAAATTCTATTCATGGGATAGAAAAAACCAATTAAAAGTTTATGTTGATAACAGTCAAACAGAAGACGTATCACCCCTTCTGGGTGATTTTACTATCTATGGTGGTTTGTATAGATCGGTTAATCTTATTTGTGTTAGTGAATCCCATTTTGACCTTATGTTTCATGGAAGTTCAGGAGTCATTCTTAGGCCTGAACTCGATAGTGATGGCAGAGGAATATTAGACATTGAAAGTCACATCGTTGCTAATAAAGACCTAAAGATTAACTACACTCTTTGTGACTTGGATGGACGGATTGTAGCAGATGAATGCATGGATCTTCGTTTAAACGACAAAGCATTTAATCCTGAGGAAAACAAAGCGATTTTAAAATCTAGTATAAGTATAGATGATTGTAGGATGTGGAAGGGTAAAGATGATCCATATCTATATAATTTTGAAGCTAAGCTGATCGTTGATGATAAGGCTATAGATCAAATCAAGATCAAGACAGGTTTTAGAAAGTGCAGCCTTGACAGCGATAAAGGATTTTTCCTAAACGATAAACCGCTTAAAATTAATGGAGTAGCTAAACACCAAGATTTTGAAGGCGTAGGGAATGCAATAACATCAGATTGTCTAAGAAAAGATTTTGATTTGATTGATGATATTGGTGCCAATAGTCTTCGGTTATCCCATTATCAGCACAATCAAGAAACCTATGATATTTGCGATGGTGAGGGTTATGTTGTCTGGGCTGAAATTCCCATGATGTCCATGCCGGATAATGTCAGTGTTCTAGAGAATGCTATAGAACAGTTAAAAGAACTGGTTTATCAGAATGTACATCATCCTTCAATATGCTTCTGGGGTATACAAAATGAGATAGCCATGGGCGGAGAATCTCTGCAAATGTATAAAGGGGTTAATGATCTGAATGACCTTTTCCATCAGATTTTACCCAAAGGCATATCAGCATCTGCAAATATGTATTTTGTAAAAAATGACTCTACCTTGAATTTTATTACGGATCTCTTAGGTTACAACCATTATTTTGGTTGGTATTATGGAAAAGAAGAAGAATTAAATGATTGGCTAGATTGTTTTCATAAAGAGAATCCTCAAGTAAAGCTAGGTATATCAGAATATGGAGCAGATTGTAACTTGAAATTTCATAGTGACCAACCCAAGGTAAAAGACTATTCAGAGGAATTTCAAGCGGTCTATCATGAGAAGACCTATAAAATAATTGAATCAAAACCATATCTGTGGGGTTCTTATGTTTGGAATATGTTTGATTTTGGATCTTCTGTTCGAAATGAAGGGGGTACCGTCGGTAAAAATGCCAAAGGCCTAGTAACTTTCGATAGAAAGGTGAAAAAGGATGCTTTCTATTTTTACAAATCAAGATGGTCTGACCAAAAGTTTGTCCACCTTTGTGAGAAGAGATTTGTCAAAAGAAGTCATGAAAAGATCAATGTAAAAGCTTACAGTAATCTTGATGAACTATCGCTCTATGTGAATGATGAATTTATAAGTAAGAAATCTTGTGATTCTGTTTTTATCTTTGAAGATATCCCTTTGAAAATGGGGGAAAATAAAGTGCGAGTTATTGGTTCTGTGGATAATGAAGACTTTCATGATGAGGGGATATGGATAAGAACAGAAGAAAAAGAAGAATCTTATGTATTTGTTGATCCCAACCCGGGACTGAATGTAGAAAACTGGTTCACACAGGAAAAAAGTGAGCTTGATTATTTTCCTGAAGGCTACTATTCAATCAAGGATAAGATTGGAAACCTAATGAAGTCTGAAGAGGCATGGGATATTCTTCGTGAGAAAGCGCCTCAAATTGTAGAAAGAGCCACTCCAGATGCACCGATTACCTTATTATGGGTATTTAATAAGATGAGGGCCGTTTTTAAGGAAGAAGATATTATGGATATTAATAATGAACTGATAAAAATTAAAAAGAAGGATTTTTTAGTATGTATTGATTCAGATGGATGTGCCATTGATTCTATGACGATAAAACATGTGGAGGCCTTTGGTCCTGCTTTTGCTGAAGTATGGAATGTTAGCCAAGAAGATAGAGATGAAATTTTGACAGAGTGGAATCGCATTAATCTTTATTCTTTATCTCGTGGAATCAATAGATTTCAAGGCTTGGTCACTATATTAAAAAAATATTCTTATTTAGATGATGTAAGTGAAATCACTAAACTAATGGAATGGACGGAGGCCACAAAAGCACTATCTGCAACTGCTTTGAAAGAGGCCTACGATAAGTCAAAATTAAATATTATGCATAAAGCATTGATTTGGTCTGACCGAGTTAATGAAATCATCGAATCCATGCCTTTAGCAGAGCCTTTTGATGGTGTTTATGATGCCATAAAAACGATGAAAGAATATGTACATATTGCTGTCGTCTCTTCAGCAAACCGGGAAGCTATTGAAGAAGAATGGAAAACCTGTGGCTTATATGACATGGTTGATTATTTTTATTCCCAGTCAGACGGTACCAAAGCAGAATGTATTCGAAGTCTTAAGGATAAAGGCTATGACAAAGACAGGATTATTATGATTGGTGATGCTTTAGGGGATTACAAAGCAGCTATGGACAATGACGTTTGGTTTTACCCAATTTTAGTAACCAAGGAAAAGGAATCATGGAAGAATTTTATTGATGTATATTTTGAAAAGTTTAGGAATAGTCAACTTAATAAGGAGAATCAAACATATTGGATCAATAATATGAAAGAAAATTTATCATAATATTGTTCCTTACTATGGGGGGATAGGTTGCGCTATATTGTATAATAATTAAAGAATGGGAAGGTGTTAGGTAAATGTCAATTATTTTTAAAAAGAGTAAAAAGGATATTTCACAAGTCGAATCAGACAAGAATCGTTTAGATGCAATGGCAAAAGAGTTAGATGAGATGATGATTAAATATGAGGCGTTTAGGGGTTTTGGTGAAGTGTTATCGATTAAAACGGATTTGCCTATGACGGATAATCTCAATCAATTACTTGATTTGCGGACAGAACAGATTCGTGAGCTTTTCTTAGATACAAGTCAAGTGATTAATAATCTCACTGAGCTCGGCTATTGAGGATTTAGCTCATCAGGTTCATGGTTCAATGACAAAAACGGTTGATGTAATTAACCAAGCTCAAGAGTCCATAGATTCCATAAACAGCACCTTTGGACAAATTGAAAATGCCCATGGTAAGGTTGCCTCACTCAAGAATGAAATAGAGAGACTTGTCGTTGATATTCATGATATATCGAATATCAGCGACCTTATTAATGACATTGCTGAAGAAACCAATTTGTTGGCTTTGAATGCATCAATTGAATCAGCTAGAGCAGGACAGAGTGGAAGAGGCTTTGCTGTCATAGCCGATGGCATTAAAAAGTTGGCTGACAGCACCAAAGTATCTACAAGAAACATTAAAAATAAGATTGATAATCTGACAAATGAATTTTCTTCAGTTACCATGAATATTGATGAAACGGTTAACATATTTAATGAATCGAAGGAAGCCATCAACCAATCCAAAGCTTCGACTGACCATATGAAAACTAATTTAAATGACATCAGTGCTTCTTTTGAAAATATTTCAGCTAATATTGAAGAGGAAAGTGCGACAACCCTTGATATTAATGAGCGCATCAAGCTATTAGACCATGAGTCTAAGGAATTAACCGAAGTGTGTATGAAAACCGGTCAAGGTGTTTATAACTTAAGTGATAAAATAATTGGAAATAGAAATAAGGCTGTATCATGGTATAAAAATCTAAGCATGGAACAGTCGGTGGATTTACAAGCCATCGTACATGCTACATTGAAGTGGAAAGTTTATAATGTATTATGTGGCTTCGCCCATGTCACAGAAGAGGATATTCAAAGTCATACTGAATGCAGTATTGGTAAACACTATGAAATAATCAAAGAAAATGGTAGTGGTGATCAAGAATTCCAAAAATTGTACAATGTTCATAAGGAATTACATGCTGTTGCAAAGGACTTAGTATCAAACCATAAACAATGCAGCCAAGAAGAAATTGACAATAAGCTTGTACAATTAGAAGAGTACACCGATTACTTTAAGGTTTACAGCAAAGAGTTTGTTATGAAAGGAAGAAGATGATGAAACAACCTAATATAATAATTTTTAATCCGGATCAGATGAGAGCAGATGCCTTAAGACATTTAGGAAACACGGCTTCCCAAACTCCTTTTATAGATAACTTTGCACATCATGAGGGGGTATCTTTTAGGAATGCTTTTTGTCAGAATACAGTTTGTGTTCCTAGCCGGTGTAGTTTTACAACGGGGCTGTATCCCCATGTTAACGGCCATAGAACAATGAGCCACCTTCTTAGAGAGGGAGAAAGCACTATTTTCAAAGAATTGAAAGATGCCGGTTATTATGTATGGATGAATGCGAGAAATGATTTGATTGCAGGTCAAGTTGAAGGGCTGATTGAAAGTCATATCTCGAAAGTATACTATGGTGGAGATGGACCGGAAACTCCGGGTCCGGTAAATAATAAGCGCATTGGCGTTGGTGATCATGGTTACTATTCTTTTTATAAGGGTGAACTTGAGGTTGACGAGAATGGAGTGAACTATGGACCTGATGACGAAGATTTGGATGCAGCCATTACGCAGATTAAAAATAAAAAAGACGACCAACCCTTATGTCTATTTCTAGGCCTAATTAATCCCCATCCGCCATATCAAGTAGAAGAACCTTTCTTTAGTGCTATTGATCGACTCTTGCTTAAGAAGAGAATAAAACCGGAAGATACAGTCGGCAAGGCAAAAATACTAGACTTAATCAGAGAAAATCAAAAACTTGATGATTTTACAGAAGAAGAGTGGGACGAACTAAGGGCGTGTTATCTTGGCATGTGCATGAAAGTGGATAAAATGTTTGAAAAGTTGTGTGATGCTCTTAAGGAAGCAGGAGAATATGATGATTCTCTCATACTTTTTTTATCAGACCATGGGGACTATACAGGAGATTATGGTGTTTCAGAGAAGGCTCAAAATTCATTTGAAGATTGCTTGACAAATGTGCCTCTACTTATTAAACCACCAAAAACAGATAAGGTAGATGCCGGGATTACAGACAGTTTGGCAGAACTTGTTGATTTTTATGCAACCATCCAGGATTATGCCTGTTTGCAGAAAACACATACCCATTTTGGTCAAAGTTTGAGACCCATTGTTGAGAACAGGACGACAGAAAATCGTGACTATGTTTGTTGTGAAGGTGGAAGATTACCGGAAGAAATACATTGTGATGAGTTTCATGCTGGTGGACCGGGTGGCGTTAAACCCTTTCATCTGTACTATCCTAGACTTAAAGCTCAGACTGATGATGAAGCCCATGCAAAAGGCGTTATGATAAGAAACCATGACTATAAATTCGTATCAAGAGTTTTGGGACAAGATGAGTTCTATGATTTAAGGAATGATCCAGATGAAAAGATTAACCAAATTGATAATCAAGACTTTCAATCAGAAATTGCAAAAATGCACCTTGATGTGTCTAAATGGTACCTTAAGACAAGTGATATCGTACCCTATGATCTTGATCAACGTTTTAGCTTTGACATGAAATGGGCAAAAGTGAAAAAATATGTCCCCGAAGCTTATGAAAATGAAATTAAGGAAAAAATTATGTCGGGTATTAACATCTTTCTCTTAATTCAAGAATGTAGGGACAGATTCGGAAGTCAAGAGTAGATTAATTAGCAAAAGATAATAACAGAACTAATTGTTATTATCTTTTTTTGTCTTAAGACTGGATCTTTGTCTCAGCTTTTCCATACGATGATCGACGAGTGCAATGATGTCGGCACAGTCTTTTAATTCCTGTATTACATGGGCTGCGTCGTCAACTTCTTGTTTGTATTTAAGTTTATGTTCAAGACTGGCCCAATAATCCATGGCAATGGTTCTTAGCTGAATTTCAACGCGCATCATTTTTTTCCTTTTAGCGAGAAAAATAGGGATTTCAATGATTAAATGCATACTGCGATATCCGTTTTCCTTTGGATTACGGATATAATCTTTTTTTGTAATCAAAGTCACATCATCTTGTTGAAGTAAAGCATCTGTGAGCTTATAGACATCTTCCTGAAAGGAACAAATGACTCGTATTCCGGCAATATCGTTGATATTGTTGGCGATGGAAGCTTCTGTCATCGGTAAGCCTTTTCGCTGCAATTTTGCAAAAATGCTTTCAAAGGATTTCTCTCTGCTTTTTATGGATTCAATAGGATTTCGGTCAAATAGAATGGACATCTCCTCGTTGAGTACATTAAATTTTGTTTCGACTTCCATAAGGGCACACCGATAATAGGACATCAACTCTTGGATTGGCAATAACTGTTGACCTATGGCATTGAATTTTTCTGCTTCACTCATTGAAGGGTCGGTGATGTTGTCGTTAATAATTTGTTTTGCAATATCTAGTCTATTAACTTCCATTATTCTACCTCGACGGATGACACTTCACTTGAATCATCAGACTCTATTATATTCATGGTAATTGCTGTGGTTTCGGTAATATTTGTATGATTAGAACTGGTTGTCGTATTTTCATCAAAAGAAGTTAGGCTTATACTAATTGCTAGTGCTAACATAATCGGTATATGCTTCATATTGTCCTCCTTGTTTTCATAGATTGTTTTATATTTATGTATTATAAATCTACCTTACCAGATAAATCTTAAGATTAACTAAAATAATTATTAAAATTTATAAAATGTTGCTTGTAACGATTTATGTTACGTGACATACTGGTAATTTTTATAATTATGGACTAAAATAATGTTATATGATTGTCTTTAAAGAGACTATTGGCACTTTAGTTGTTCTGAAACACAATTTTTTGAATAAGAAAGTGGGGAAAATATGAACAATGATAAGAACTGTATTATTGACTATATTGAGCAACAAGATGATAGTATACGACCGCTTTTATATCAGATTCATGAGGCGATTCGTAGTGTTTTGCCAAAAGCAGAAGAACGAATATCTTGGAATATGCCAACCTTTTGGGATAGGCACAATATTATTCATTTTGCTGCCTTCAAAAAACATCTGGGTATATATCCTGGTCTGGATGCGATTCTTCATTTTTCGAATCAACTAAAAAGTTACTATAGGTAATTGTTAAATGCGACTGCGAAAAGCTGTGGATAAGGTTCCTTAAATAG
>CAZLXW010000051.1:0-27062 GCA_964563505.1 uncultured Eubacteriales bacterium | reverse complement strand
TGGACTATATTGGCTTTGCAATGTCAATGGGTGCCGCAGGATTTACCATCGAATCTGTTGAAGAAATTGATGCGGTATTACAAGAAGTTTTTGAGAGTGATAAAACAGTGGTTGTAAACTGTATTGTTGACCAAGCTTCAAACGTATATCCGATGGTTCCTCCAGGAAAATCGATTTATGAGGCTATTAGTGAATAAGTAACCATGAACTTGACTTGGAAAACGGGTGATAGAAAAAATGCCAATTAAAATACCAAATGATCTACCGGCAAAACAGATATTACAAGATGAAAATATTTTTATTATGGATGACAATCGTGCTATGCATCAGGATATACGTCCTTTGCATATCGCTATACTTAATCTCATGCCATTAAAGGAACAGACAGAGACACAATTGCTTCGTATGCTCAGTAACTCGCCACTGCAAGTTGAAGTGACTTTATTAATGCCTGAGACACATCAGTCCAAGAATACACCAATTGAGCATCTACAATCTTTTTATACAACTTTTGAACACATTAAAGATAAAAAATTTGATGGTATGATTATTACCGGCGCGCCAATTGAAAACTTACCTTTTGAAGGGGTAACTTATTGGGATGAATTGACAGAAATTTTAGAGTGGACAAAAAAACATGTAACCTCGACTTTTCATATTTGTTGGGGAGCACAAGCAGGATTGTACTATCATTACGGTATAAAAAAAATACCGCTAAAAGATAAACTCCATGGTGTATTCAAGCATTCCGTCAATGATCCTTACTGTCCTCTCGTGCGAGGGTTTGACCATGAATTCATGGTGCCACACTCGAGACATACAACCGTCTCAGAAGAAGATATCATTCGTCATGACAAGTTACGCCTAATCTCTACATCGGAGGAAGCAGGACTCTATATCGCCATGTCAAAAGACGATAAGCAAATCTTTGTCACCGGACACTCAGAATACGATCCGGAGACCTTGAAACAGGAATATGAACGAGATAAGGCCCGAGGAATGGCCCCCAAAACACCCCACTCTTATTTCCCGAATGATGATGACACCAAAGAACCGGAATCCACGTGGAAGTCTCATGCCCATCTGCTCTATTCAAACTGGTTGAATTATTATGTATACCAAATGACCCCATACCTTATGGAAGAAATTGGCGAATGATTAATAGCATAAGAAAAAGTTAAAAAGAGAACAACTGACGAGTTAATCAGTTGTTCTCTTTTTTATTTAAATTGTCCATTCTCCGTTTGCAATACCAATGAGATAAAAATCTCCGTTATATTCTTCAAATATCAGATAAAGACTTCTCCAATCCATTCCCATGTATGGAGGAGTACCTTCCACATAAAGCTCTACAAATACAGCATTTGGATAGAAAGAAGGAATGTTGTTTATTAGATTTCCTCTTACGATCACATTATTATAGACAATATCATCAGGATTAGTAAAATCTCTATCGTTTACATATCTGTCAAAGTAATCTTGCGGGATTAGGTCAATATTAAAACCAGTTCCGTCTTCAATACCCCAGAAGTATGTGTTGTTATCGGAGAGTAAATTAGGTATTTGAGCAGCTGTAAACACTTGATGGCTATTTTCTATATAGTAATAGGGAGAAAATCTGATTCCATCAACTGGATGAGCGTAGCTTGCAAGAGCTGCCATATCTTCATCTTTAAGAACTTGGGCTATATCAAGAGTCTCTGATGAGAGAGCAGCACTTTGAGTAAACTGAGGATTTATGGCCTTGCTCATAACCGCTGCAAATTCAGCTCTGGTCATTGAGTTGTTTGGCTTGAAAGTATTGTCTGGATAACCGGAGATTATATAGTTATCCATTAGTGCCATAATATTTGAAAATGACCAATGATTTTGGCTTAAATCGCTAAATGAACTAGTTGAAGTGCTTTGGCTTAGGTTGTATGCAGAAGCAATTACAGCAGAGACCTCAGCTCTTGTCATAGGGTTATCTGGTTTGAAAGTACCATCTGGATAACCATTCATTATCCCTTGGGATACGACACCGCCAATATGTCCGTTTGCCCAGTGTGAAGAAGCTACATCTGGAAAGTTTGCAGGTTGGGGAGTAAGATTAAGTTCGTTTGAAAGTATTGAACTAACCTGGGCCCTTGTCAGTGTATCATTTGGCTTAAAAGTACCATCTGGAAAACCACTAATTAAACCTTGGGATGACAAATACTCAATGTAAGTCTCAGCCCAATGGTTTTCTACGTCAGAAAAATTTGAACTTGCAAATGAAATTGTTGTTGTAAGCAAAAATGTAAAAATAATAGTTAAAGATATTTTTTTATAATTCCTCATATATGCACCTCCATGAATCTGTTGCTTAAATTCAACATATGTTATTTTAGATTCAAATACTCTTACATTATAACATTATTTACCGCCACCTTCCAATTTTTTCCTATGGAAAAGTCTTATTTTGGGTTATAATAGATTATAAATAAAACTAACGAGGGAGCCGGACATGATATTAAAGATAAAAAAAATAACACTGAACAACAAGTTGATTATATACACCGTTGGATTGTTAATTATATCTGGTTTGATTATTGGTATAGCAGGTTTTAGGTTAACAAAGGACGCCCTTGATAGAAAAGGTGAGGTTATTTTAGAAAATGGTGTCAAATCTGCCATGCTTTATATAGAAGAGCAGTACGCCTTTTACGAACGGGGAGACGTTTCAATAGAAGTGGTCCAAGAAGGCATTAAAGAATCCCTTTTAGGAGAAATGAAAGCAGATGGGACAAGAGTAATAAACAATCCTATTGATTTAGGTGAATATGGATATTTCATTATATATGATTCAAAAGGCAATGAAGTTATGCACCCTTTTTTGGAAGGGGAAAATGTTTGGGATGTCGTTGATCAGAATCGTCGGTTAAAAGCCTCCTTTTATTTGGTTCAAGATAAAATTCAAAAGGCAAAAAATGGCGGTGGATTTACCCATTACACTTGGGATGTTCCCTTTGAAAATAGAACTGCCCAAAAAGTCGTTTACTCAGAATATTTTGAACCTTGGGATTGGGTGGTCACCGCAGGTACATATATGGAAGATTTTAATGCAGAAGCTATCCGTATCATTCAAATCACTTTGTTTGTATTGTTGATTGTTATGTTAATTGGTTTTATTCTCACAAAAAATTATATTTCCGGCATCGCCATACCTCTTATGGAGGTTGAAAGAGCTATGAAGTCTCTTTCTGATGGCAAGTATAAATATTTAGAAACTATTAAAAGAAAAGATGAGGTTGGTAGACTCGTAAGTGGCTATAATCAAATGCTCGGTGCCATAGAAGAGAAGGATAAAAGACTAGAGTATTTTGCATATTTTGATGAACTTTCTGGACTTTCTAATCGTCACGAAACGCGACAACGAATTAATAAGAAAATTCATAATGGAGCTTGTGCCCATTTAGTTTTAATGGATATTAAAGATTTTAAAACCATTAATTCTGTCTATGGGAGTGATTATGGTGATGAAATTATTAGAAATTTAGGGGAAACGGTGATAAAGTTGTCATCAGATACCTTGGAATTTTCAAGGCTTTCAGGAAATGAATTTGCAATATGGATTGAGAAGTGCGCAGAATCTGAAGTTACGAAAATATTAAATCAAGTCAAAAACGAAATAAAAAATCAACTCAGTACATCGGGATATCCCCATCATTTGTCTTTTCATATAGGCGGATGTAAAACCCATGAAGCCATAGATGATTATGATGGTCTATATAAAAAGGCTGCTGTTGCCCTCCAGTATGCAAAAGAACATGACAACTTTGAATATGTCAGTTATGAGAATTCTATGTTAACAACGATAGAACGGGCATCCACACTTTTAAAACATGCTGAAATCGACCTTAAAGAAGGACACTTTCACCTGTATTATCAAGGAAAAGTAGATATTTCAAATAAAAAAGTTTTAGGAGTCGAGGCTTTAGCTCGCTGGTTCTCAGATGAACTTGGATTTATAAGTCCGGGAGAATTTATTCCGGTTCTAAATAAAACCCAACTTATGATTGACTTTAGCGAATTTGTCATTCATAAGGCGTTAGAAGATTACCCAAAACTTGAAAAAAAATATGGACAAGGTATTACCTTAGCCATTAATATTTGTCCAACATTGTTTTACCAGGAAAATTTTGTTGGATTTATTGTATCTGCATTAGGTAGCTATAAGGTCCATCCTGAAAAGTTGATTTTAGAAATTACCGAGGATTTATTAATTACTGATGTAGAATTGGTTAATTCTAAAATACAAGAATTAAGAAGTTTGGGAATAAAAATATCTCTAGATGATTTTGGAACAGGATTTTCATCTCTAAATTATTTAAGAAGTTTTCCCCTAGACGAAGTGAAAATTGACCGCATGTTTATTAAAGAAATTCATAAAAATAAAAGAGATTTATCGATGCTGAAATCGATTGTGGATTTAGCCCAGACTCTAAATTATATGGTTGTAGCAGAAGGCATTGAATATCTAGAACAAATACAATGTTTACAAGAAGTAAACTGCAAAGTTGCTCAAGGTTTTTATTTCTATAAACCTGAGCCCTTAGAACCTTGAAAGTAAAACTTTTGTATATGATAGAGGAGAAATTCATGAGTGAAATAGTTGTCGTAGGAAGTATTAATGTTGATTTAGTTTTTGCTTGTAAACAAAGACCCAAAGCAGGAGAAACTGTATTGGGAGAGAAATTTTTAACTATTCCAGGTGGAAAAGGAGCAAATCAAGCTGTCGCAGCAGCTAAGTTAGGAGGCAACGTTTCCATCATCGGATGTGTTGGTGATGATATCTATGGAAAGAAAATGATTGAAAATTTTGCTGTTAACGGTGTAGATACATCAATGATTGAAGTTTTAGATATATCAACGGGTGTTGCGGGAATTATGGTTGATCAAGAAGATAATAGTATTGTGGTTGTTCCGGGGGCCAATAAGTTGCTTAACATTAAAAAGATTGATGGGCATATTGATGCGATTAAAAATGCCAAAATCGTTATTTTGCAATTGGAAATTCCAATGGAAGTTATTGAATACGTTGTAGATATATGTAGCACGAATCACATAACAACGATATTGAATCCGGCACCTGCAAAAAAGCTAGCTGAAGAACTTATTAAGAAAGTAAGTTACATAACACCAAATGAACATGAAGCGATTGAGATTTTTGGTGATGATGACCTAGATGACTTGCTTCAATTATATCCGAATAAGTTGATTATTACTCAAGGTGAACAAGGGGTTGTTTTTCATGATGGAGAAAAGAAGCAACATATTCCTAGCCTAAAAGTAGAAGTGGTTGATACAACAGGAGCAGGTGATACATTTAACGGAGCTCTTGGAAGATATTTGTTAGCAGGAGAACCGTTATTCAAGGCAATAGAATATGCAAATAAAGCTGCTGCAATTTCGATTACTAAGTACGGAGCACAAGGTGGTATGCCGACAAGAGAAGAAGTAGAGCGCTAATCCACAAAGTCTAAATTACAAAAGGAGGTACAGGGATATAAAATTTAACCCACCTAAGTGCAAGACAATCGTAGATAAAGGTGCTGGAACAGGCTTGTTTAGCAAAGCATTTTCAGGACTTATGGAAAATGGAGTGGTTTATGCTTTAGCTATTTCCAAAATATAATGAGAAATCAGAGATTTTTCAAAAGTGGATCAACTTATGCCAAGCACAGTTAGAAGAAGGCATTAATGAACCCATTATTGTTTATGAATATTTAAATAAGTATTATGTACAAGAAGGAAACAAACGCGTGAGTGTGTTGAAGTATTTTGATGCTGTTTCTATTGCAGCAACGGTTATTCGAATTATTCCACCATATAATGAAGAGGATCCTGAGATTGAGATTTATTATAGCTTTTTAGATTTTTTTGCCAAGACGAAATATGAAGATATTTGGTTTTCATATGTGGGTGGCTTTGATGAGCTTATTGAACACATGGATCACTATATCGATGGAGAACCAACATTAGAAGCCTATAAAGATTATCTTAAAAGCTATTATAGCCTTTTTAGAAGAAAAATATTCACCATCAGAGGAAGTGACAACAGGCGATATCTTTTTAACTTATGTGCAATTGTTTGGCGAAGAGGCAAAAACCTATCAGGCAAATTTTTTACTAGGGCTTTATGCGGCAATGTCTTGTGAGACAGACTCGGTGGGTTATGTTTCGAGAAAAATAAACCACAAGATTTATCGTTCGATTCGTGCTTTTGAAGCAGGATTTAAAAGTATCCGGCCGACCGACCATTTAACGGAAGGTACCGTGAATACCTATCTAGTGAAGCGCGATCAAAAAGAGTATGTGGCTTATACCTATTGGCAATGGAAAGCCTTCTATGAAAACATCTTTGCACGGCTCATCGATGGTACATTCAGAAAGCTGTGGCAAAGTCGACGAGATACGAATGAGATCTTTTTCTTTAACTGGGGAATAGGAACCAATGTATTGGGTATTCAACTTAATGAATCTTTTAACCATCCGGCATCCGAACTAATTTTTGAGACGATTAAAAAAGATATTATCGATGGAAGATTAGAATTATCCTATCTGTGGGATGTTTCAGAATACGAAGAGTGGTGTTGTAAACATGATATTATGGAAAAGTAAGAATAAAACTGACCAAATTTGAGTAATTGACCATATAAAATAGAATAAGTAACTGATATAATTAGTTCATGAACCGCGGTCATATTAATAAGCATAAAGTATGTGCCTTTTAGGAGGGATCATGAAAACAAAAAAAGGAGAAGAAACATATAATAACATAATAGAAGCCGCTGAACAATTGTTTGCCGAAAAAAGTGTTAGTAAAGTAACAATAAATGACATAGTCCAACGCACTGGCATTGCGAAAGGAACGTTTTACCTATATTTTGAATCAAAAGAAGCATTAGTTTGGGATTTCATGGATAAAAAATTTGGATACGCAGACCAATGGATAAAAGAAATTACAATGAGAAACCATAGTGATGATGAGATATGTGAAATTATTGACTTTATCGTTTTATTCGTTAAAAAGCATATCAGGATATTAAAAATAATGCATAACGTTAGATTTCAAGGATTCCTTGGAATTAGAAGGTTAGAGGAAATATACATGAAAAAATGGATTTCACCATTTTCGCTTTGGCTCGAGAGAGGCCGTCTTGAAGGAACTCTTAAGATTAAGGATTCTCAATTTATGGCGAATTATTTGATCGTAACATTGCATGAATTAATGGATCGTGTAATCACGGATGATTTTCCATTTTCCATAGATCAAGTAGGCGATGAACTTAAATTTCTCACTTTAAAAATATTGAAATAGGAAGTAGGTATATACATATGAAGGTTTACAATGAATATATAGGTGAAGATAAAGGGACATTTGTAAAATGCTTGATAAAGAATCATGAAGCCCCTAATATTATTTTTCTTATGACACCTATCGGTTCAGTTGAGCACCAAGTAGCAATCGATAATTATCGGCCTCTATTTGATAATGGCTTTAATGTATTCGCTGTAGATTTACCGGGAATTGGAAATAGTTCAAAAGGCAAATTTACATATGAAAATATAAAAGCAGCAATTAAAAGTATTATAAAATATATACAGAAAAATTACTCTGATTCTATACATCTATATGGAGCAACCGGTACAGGAGGAATAATTGGACAAGCTTTAGTATCGGATAAAGAACTGCCGTTTTTTAAATCATACAGTCAGTTTGGAGTGGAAAACCACGGTGATTTATCGGTTATTGGAAATAATTTTATACTAAAGTCGGTTTTTCCTATTCTAAAGATTTCTGTAAAGTTTTTCCCGGGATATCGGATGAAATTCAAAATTCCTAAATATAATGGGTATAATGCAAAAAAAGAAAATGATTGGTATCAGAGAATGATGAAAAAATACCCTGGGATTTTTGATTTTTCTTTAGATGTGATATATACCTTATTATGGCTACTGATAGCAAAAGACAGTCCTATAAAAGAAAAGCCCTACCCTCCAACATTAGTAATGGCAGCTAAGTATGATAGATATTACAAAAAAGAATATATTGACAATTACTATCATAATTTAGAAACTAATAAAAAACTTCATTGGATTGATGATAGCCATTGCGTATTCGTATGGGGAACTCAGGAGTTAACAGACCAAGTGATAAAATGGATTAAATAAAGAAACAAATTCTCTCTATTTTTTTAAGAAAATTGTGCTATAATACTAAGTGATTAGTTTTTAACAAAGGTGATGGGAGACAATATGATGCTACCCTTTAAGGAGGAAATGGCTCAGTATAAGGGAGACATTTCAGCTAAAAAACAAATCCGGAAGTTAATGATAAAAGTGAATAAAAAGGCAGTCAATTAAAAGAAAACCAAAGATAGGTTATTGGTTTTCTTTGCGTGTTTACTTAAGTTGAGTTCAAATGACACATAATAACATAAGTGAAGGCGATACGTTAGATTTACTTAACGGAGCGGAACCGGAATTTAGAAAGAAGAGAAAAATATAAACGGTAATATATGAGGTGAATGGATGATTAAAATAGATCATATCACAAATAATGAAGAGCATATTGATATCATTTCTAAGTGGTTGTGGGAAGAATGGGGAACTGCAAATAATTTTGAATTTTTTAAAAGTATTGTAAAGAATAGTTTGAATAAAAAGAACTTGCCTCAAACATTTATTGCATTAGATAATAATAAACCGATTGGAACAATTGGCTTGTGGAGGTGTGATATGGTGAGTAGACAAGATTTATATCCTTGGTTATCCGCATTATATGTTATACCTTCCTATCGAAATAGGGGGATAGGGAAACAACTACAAGCCTATTTAGAAATTTACGCAAAACAGCTTGGTTATAAAGAGCTGTTTTTATATACAGATCTGGAAAATTATTATGATAAAAGTGGATGGATTTACCTAGATACAGGCATAACATATTCCGGAGAATATGATAAGATTTATAAAAAAAAGTTGACTTCCCTTTAAGAAGATAGGAGAGTTCGAATAACATAAAAATACGAAGGAGGCACAACATGGAACAAATACTTAAGGAAAGACTCTATTTGGATGAAGAAAAATGTGTGGGATGTAACCAATGCATCGGAAACTGCCCCATACCCGGAGCAAATATTGCCTACTTATTGGAGGGAAGTAATCGGGTGAAAATCAATTCGGATCGTTGTATACATTGTGGTGAATGTATTCGTGTTTGTGAACATGAAGCTAGACAATTTAGTGATGACACGGAACGATTTTTTGATGATTTAAAGAAAGGGGATGCAATTTCAATCATTGCAGCACCTGCCATTATCGTTAATGTGCCGGAGTACAAAAAACTTTTTGGATATCTAAAGAGTCTTGGCGTTAAGGTTATATATGATGTGTCATTTGGAGCGGATATTACGGTTTGGGCATATTTGGAAGTCATAAAAAAGGAGCAAGTAAGTAGTATGATTGCACAGCCTTGTCCTTCAATTGTAACATTTGTCGAAAAATATCAGCCGGAACTTATTGAACAACTATCTCCAATACATAGTCCAATGATGTGTACCGCAATCTATATGAAGGATTATAAGAAAATCACAGATAAAATCGGATTTTTGTCTCCATGTATCGGTAAAGGAGATGAGATTGACGATGTAAATACCAACAATTATATAGAATATAACATTACCTATAAAAAGTTACTTGACTACCTTGCAGAAAATAAAATTGATTATAGTAACTACGATTCACTTGATTTTGATGACTTACAGGCGAGTCTAGGTGTTTTATTTAGCCGACCGGGTGGATTAAAAGAAAATGTTGAGTATTTTAATCAAGAAGCATGGATTCGTCAAATAGAAGGACCGCATCATGTATATGAGTATTTAGAAGAATATAAAGACTCATTAAATCAAGGCAAAGAATTACCCTTACTTTTGGATGTGTTGAATTGCAGTTATGGATGTAATTTTGGAACAGGGACTCAGCAAAATGTTCTTGAACGAACCATGTCACTTGATGAGGTGGATCTTGCCTTCAATAAAAGAAAAAAAGAAAAAAGCTCTGAGAAAATCGGTCTTACTAAAAAGAAGAAAATTAATGCAAGCTATAAATTTTTTACAAAGACATTAGACGTCGATTCTTTTAGAAGAATGTATAAAAACGAGGGCTTTTCCCTTGATCTAGATGCTCCTAAAAGTGTTGATATGAGTGAAATTTATAAAGAAATGAATAAGTTTGATGAAGAAAGTCAAAAGATTAATTGTGCAGCATGTGGATATAATTCCTGTGAAAAAATGGTAACTGCAATTTTTAATAACTTGAATGTAGCAAGTAACTGTATTGACTTCAATAAAAAATCAGTGGAAATTGAAAAAGAAATGATTGCTGCCAAACAAGATCAATTAGATTTAGTGGAAGAGATGAAAAAGATTTCGGAACAACGCTTACAAGAAGCTGATGAAATCGGTAAAGAAATCAAGGTTATCTTAAACTCTATTGATACAGTAACACAAGGCAATGAAGTCAATGCAAAAGGTGTAAGTAAAATTAGCGAACAAAGTTACGAAATTGATGACATCAATAAGATGCTAAATAATAGGGTGACAGATATGGAAGGAAAAATTCGCCGCTTTACTGAGGCGAGTAATCAAATTGTTGCGATTGCTAATCAAACTAATCTATTAGCTTTAAACGCGGCCATTGAGTCAGCACGAGCTGGAGAACATGGTAAAGGATTTTCGGTTGTTGCTGAAGAGGTAAAGAAATTAGCGGAACAATCAAAATATATTGCGGAAAGCACCCAAGAAGAACAAAAAACGATGCTTGATGCCATTTTAGCTATTGTAAAAATTGCCAAGCGCATTGATGAACGTCTCAATGTGATGAATGGTTCTATTGATAATATTTCTGCATCAATTGAAGAAATAACTGCAAATACAGAAGAGATATCCGCCTCTGCACACAAAGTGATTAATAAGATTGGATAAGTGAATGTAAAAGGAGCTAAATATGCATTTTGTCAATGCCAAAAATATCTTATCTGCAAATAATGGAATGAATATATATCGAGGATGCACCCATGGATGCATTTATTGCGATAGTCGTAGTAAGTGTTATAATTTCACGCATGATTTCGAGGATATTGAAGTGAAACAAAATGCACCGAAGCTACTGGAGCAACGCCTTCGATCAAAGCGTAACAAGTGCATGATAGGAACGGGAGCCATGTGCGATCCATATATGCACTGTGAAGAAGAATTAGGTTTGACACGACAATGTTTGGAAATTATCGAGAGATACGGTTTTGGATTAGCCATTCAAACCAAATCCAATCGGATTCTTCGCGACTTAGATTTAATTAAGCGTATTAATAAAAAATCAAAATGTGTGGTTCAAATGACGTTAACAACATATGATGAAGACTTATGCAAAATAATAGAACCTAAGGTGTCGACAACAAAAGAACGTTTTGAAACCCTTGAGATATTTAGGGACAATAAGATACCGACTGTGGTATGGCTCTCGCCCATATTACCTTTTATTAATGATAGTAAAGAGAACCTAGAAGGCATATTGGAGTATTGTATCCAAGCAAAAGTCCATGGAATTATCAATTTTGGAATGGGTGTCACACTAAGAGAAGGCGATCGTGAATATTTTTATGATGCTCTTGATCGTTTTTTTCCTGGAATGCGTTCACGTTACCATCAAAAATATGGATATGCCTATGAACTCTACAGCGACAATAATAAAGAACTCATGGAGCTATTTAAAACAAGCTGTCAAAAGTACGGAATTCTATATGAACCTAAAGACGTCTTTGCGTATTTGAAGGCTTTTCCGGAAGAACCCTTTGAGCAGTTGTCATTGTTTTAGTTTGGAGGTCAGATTTTACAAAGGGTAACGCGATTAAGTAGGAGGGATTGAACGATGGAATTGAACGAAAAGCAAGTATGGTATAAAGAAGCGCGTACACTACACTATTTTTTTTATAGGCAATTGTGGCATTTACTTTCATTATTCATATTGGTTCCGATTACATGGTCTTTTGCTGCTCCGGCTATGGGAGACAAATCTTGGTTGGGTATTCAAGAGATTACATGGTTTTGGTTAGCGGTAGGCGTGCCTATTATTCATCAAGTAATTGTCTGGATTGTTTTCCGATTACAGTTAGGTTGGGCGACCCTGTCGAAAATATTTGGCGACTTAGATTTATTTGTTTGGGGATTGCTTTTTTTACCCTTTTTATTTGCTCGTGTTATACTTCTTCTAGGATTAGCGAGAGCAAGTTCAGATGCGTTGATTCTCACGGATAAATTTGCAGTTCCACTTGCAGTTGTTTTGCTGATTCCGGCTATATATACGCTTTGGTCAATTATTCGATATTTTGGCTTAACGAGAGCCTTAGGAGCTGATCATTTTCGTGTGAAGTATAGGAAAATGCCCTTAGTAAAGAAAGGAATATTTAAGTGGAATAGCAATTCGATGTATTCTTTTGCATTTTTTATACTATGGGCGATTGCATTATTCTCAGGTTCTCAGGCAGCGTTAAGTGTGGCATTGTTTCAACATGCATATATCTGGATACATTATTATTGCACAGAAAAACCGGATATGGAGATGATTTATAAAAGGTAATGTTAATCGGATGATTAGGAAATGAAGTTAACGCACATTTTGGAAGAACACCAAATTTTTTCCTCAAAAAAATTTATTTTATAACTATGACATACTGTTGTCAAGGTTACTATAGTATAATTTGAATATCAATAGAAAAAACGAGGAGGATTGAAAATGGATTTTAATAAAGAATATTATGGTATTATGGATGATCAAAAAGAAATTGCATTGGCTACATGTAATGGAGGGAATCCTAACGTAAGGATTGTTAATTTTTGCTGTAATGGCAACGCAAAAGGGGTTATTTACTTCTCTACGTTTGGAGATAACCAAAAAGTAGATGAGTTTGAACAAAATCCAGTCGTTGCATTTACGACGGTTCCACATGAAGGAAATGCGCACGTTCGAGTAAAAAAAGGAACTGTTCAAAGAAGTAAATACACTGTTTACGACCTGCGGGATGCATTTGTTAAGAAAATACCTGATTACGACATGACAATAGAGCAAGTAGGGGAGGAACTTGTTTTATTTGAAGTGCATTTTCAAGAAGCGGATGTAACAATCGACTTAGAAAACAGTGGAAGCATTGTCCTGTAAAGTATAATGATTATCATTATTGAGTGGATTCATGCCAGACCACACAAAAAACTGTGCTATAATATTTATAGAAGATAATTTGATAATATTAAATTAAGGAGGATCATTATGAAAACAAAAAATGTAGTACCTTGGTTTGAAATCTATGTGCATGATATTGAACGTGCAAAAACATTTTATGAAACGGTACTCGAACTAAAAATGGAAGTTATGCCAATGAGTGAAGACGGAGGAGTGATGGTTGCGTTTCCATGGACGGACGATGCGCCAAACGCAGCAGGAGCTTTAGTAAAAAACAATATGAGTAAACCGAGTAGCACAGGAACAGTTGTATATTTTGATTGTGATAATTGCGAAAATGCCTTGAATAAAGTTGAAAAAGCCGGTGGCAAGATAATTATGCCAAAAACTTCTGCAGGTGAGTTTGGCTTCTTTTGCTTGTTTTCCGATACTGAAGGCAATACAGTTGGCTTTTTTCTCAAGAATAGAAGGACTTTTTTTTGAAAAGGAGAATCTTTATGAAAACACAAATCGGCACAGGAGTCGTTCATGAAGTGCCTAAAGATTTAAATGTAGTATTAAGTGGCAATTCGGACTTGCTTGAGAAATGGAACAGCTTAACGCCACTAGCACGTAACGAGTGGATTTGTTGGGTTATTAGCGTAAAAAAACCAGAAACCCGAGAAAAACATCTTGAACGTTTGACTGAAGAAATTCTTGAAGGAAAAAGAAGACCATGTTGTTGGCCAGGGTGTCCTCATCGTTGAGAAAGAGAAAAAGATGTTATTAAAAAACGCAGCAGTTCAAATGGAAAAAGAATATCAAATATTCATTAATTATTTGGAACAAAATAAAGTGAAAATTTCAAATAGCACCGGAAATATAGGTAAAAAAGATTGTTGCGCATTGAATCAACAGCTTGTGCTTGTTCGTGAAAGATATTTGTTGAATGGGAGAACTCAAGAATATTATGCCGTGATTGATTTCTTTTGCTTTTTTTCAGTACGAACCGGAATTCTGCAGATAAAGAAAAAGAGAGGATTGGGATTAACATTAGAAAAAACTCAAAGATATGCCTTTTTTTCTAAAATGTCGAATATGGAACGATATTTACTTATGATGACTGTTTGGTTTGTTGAATATCAAGAGGCCATAGATTATTCGTATTCTATGTTTAAGGGAAATGGATTATTTGATATGTTTAAGGGGGAAGAAGGTGGAAGGGCACTTACAAACCCCTTTCATGACAAAAGAACAGCTCCATGGGGATATCATTATTTTCAGGAAATACGTCTTTTTGCCCTCTTTCATTTGATTACAATTGAATGGCGAGATGAACAAGAAGGAAATATAGAAAATAAGTTTTGCATCAAGGCGCTTTATCAAACCCAGGAAGGATGCTATTTAAAGAAAGTTTTAGAAAAGCACATAAGATATTTCTGGGATATATTGGATTTGAAGACAGCACTGGATATTATTGGAGAAATAGTGGGAGAAGAATCAAAGCAGGTTCGTGAAAAGATAGCAGCTTTTTTAAAGCCTAAGATTGAAATAGGTAGTCAAACAATTGAGTTTAGCGTAAAAGTTGGTTCATGCGAAAGAATTATATCAATTGGAGATCAATTCACTCTTGATGACTTGCATTATCAAATTCAAGAAAGTGTGGATTTTGACAAAGATCATCTCTATTATTTTCAATTTGGTAAAGGGACACTAAAAAAAAGATATTTTGCACCGGAATGTGATGACGAAATGTATCAAGCCTCAAATGTGACATTAGCAGAACTTATGTTGTGCGAAGGAATGCAGTTTGAATATTTATTTGATTTTGGAGATCAATGGATTTTTCGAATTTCTGTTAAGCAGATAATTACTGAACATACAAAGGAGAGTAAGATAAGTCATGTTAAAGGTGAAAATCCGACACAATATAGATATTTTGATGAAGAGTGGTGAATGGGTATTTGAATGAAAAGACTATTTTTGAATATCAAAGAATATAAACAAAAACATATGTGGGTGTCCTTTGTGTTTTCGATATCATTAATAAGTTGGGTACAACGTCCTATTAATGAAATACAAAAATCTATTGATCAAGTAAAAAAAAGGAGATATGAAAACAAGAATTGATGTTCAAGGCAAACATGAAATATGGCAGTTAGCAGAAGAATTTAATCAGATGATATGTTCCGTTACGAATATGAATCAAAAAGTAGAAGAATATCATTTAGAAACATTAGTTTCCTTAAAAAAGCAAAAAGAGGCAGAAAGAGAAGCTCTAGAATCTCAAATTAATGCACATTTTATTTTTAATACATTAGCGGGGATAAATTATGATGTATTGGAAGTTGGTCATCATAAAATATCCATGCAAATCAAAACCTTATTGAATATCCTACGTTATTCATTCGATCAAAATCAAGAAGTCTTTCTCTTTCAGGAAATAGCTAATGACATAGGCATTGGGATCTCAAATGTGTTAACATGAATGTTTATGTTTTATGGAGAGGAAATTACCTTCATTTTGTGCTTAAATAAAAATTTAAATTACTAATTCCCAAAAGAGTATCTGTTATTACAGACAGGATTCTTTTGGGTTTTTTTATTGAAAAAACGATTACATAATATTAACACGCTGTTGATGTCGATTAAATATTAGTATATTAAAATAGGTATAGACGTCTAGATGAATTATAAGGAGTGATCATTCGAATATGCATAATAGATACAGATTGATATCCAAACTAACAGAACACTTAATAATAATTTGGACATTGTTTCCAATCTATTGGATGGTGAACATTGCTATTCAGTCAACACGTTTAGAAAATAGAGTTTCTTTGATACCCATATCATTGACATGGAAAAATTTTCAACGATTATTTGTCGAAGAGGAATTTGCAAGTGCAATGATGAATAGTTTTATCGTAACAGTGGTAGCCCTTAGTATTTCATTATTTATTGGATTGACATGTGCCTATATTCTAGCCCGAAGTCGTTTTAAATATCCGGTAAAACCCTTATTACTATTGTGGATACTCTTAGTTAGAATCATACCACCAATTACTTTTGCCTTACCGCTTTATATTCAGATGAACAGTTATAACTTGCTTCAAACGAAGATACCGATTATAGCAGCTCATGTATTATTGAATGTTCCGCTCGTTATTTGGGTGATGATGGGTTTTTTTAAAACAATACCTAGAGAGCTTGAAGAAAGTGCAAAAGTTGACGGTGCAACCGAATGGCAACTATTTACTAAAGTAATGGTACCTGTTGTATTACCGGGTATCGCAGCTGTAGCAATATTTGGATTCATGATGAGTTGGAATGAATACTTATATGGCGTCATCTTCGTCCAGAGTCCGGGTCAATTTACTGTTCCACTTAAGCTTGCCACGTTAAATAGTGAACAAGAACTGATTGAATGGGGAAAAGTTGCATCAGGAGGAATTGTATCTATGATTCCTGTTACTTTTTTTATGATAGGAATGCAAAAATTTTTAATTCAAGGCTTAACTGCCGGTTCTGTAAAAGAATAAAAAAATGGAGGAAAATATGAAAAAGAAAATTATCGCTTTATTTCTATTTGCAACATTAATGTTAGGATTGACCGCATGTAGTGAAGCGGAAGCAGAGGCTACCAAGTTAGTGATTGCTGCGCGAGGTGGGTCCCATGTTGACGCTATGAATGCAGTAAAAGAAAAATTTGAGCAAGAAAACAATGTCACTATTGAAATACTTGGTCTTGAAGGTGCAGACCTCAAACAAAAAATTTCTTTAGATTCAAAGAATGCAACGGCATCCTATGATTTAATCATGGCAGATGATCCATGGATGCCTGAACTATGTGAAGCAGAAATATTTGCAAATTTAGATGAATTGGGTGTTTCTGGTGATGAGGATTTTGAAAGTGCCTCATTAAATCTGGGAAAATATCCATATGCTACAGGAAAGCTCTATGCACTTCCTTTTTCGGGTAATGTTCAGCTATTTTTTTACAATAAAGAGATCTTTTCTAGTGAAGGATTAGACGTACCGACAAGTTGGGAAGAAGTATTATCTGCTGCAAAAGAAATTAGTGAGACAGAAGGTCATATTGGATATGCAGTACGAGGACAACAAGGAAACCCAATTGTATCAGACTTTTTACCTGTTTATTGGGCCTTTGGCGGAAGCGTATTTAATGATGACTGGACGGCAGCTTTTAACAATGAAACAGGAATAGATGCATTAAATATGTATATTGAACTTTATAATGCCGGTGCTAATTATGAAAAAGCTGATATTGTAAGTTCAGTATCTGAGGGAAGTGCCGGAATGTCACTTGGTTGGCCTTCGTGGTATATTTCAGGAGAAAATGCTTCAGCTGAATATGCGCCGATACCATCAAAAGCATACAACTCAAGTATGGAATCTTCAACAGGAATGATTGGGAATTGGATGATGGGCGTTACAAACAATTCAGTGAACAAGGAGATTGCGGCTAAGTTTTTGACCTATATTACTTCGAGTGAAATTCAAAAAGAAATGGTTAATTTCGGAGGTGTTCCAACCAGAAAAAGCGTATATTTAGATGAAGAATTGATTGCTAAAAACAAACATTTTCCGATTCAATTGGAAGCTTTAACAAACTCTGTTGCAAGGCCAAGAACACCAAAATGGTCGGAAGTAGAGACGATTCTTGGAGCTGAGTTATCTGCAGCTCTTGCAGGTACTAAGTCAGTTGAAGATGCGTTAGCAGCTGCTGAGGTAGAAATAAATGCCTTAATGCAATGATTTTAGTAGAGGAGATGGAGGGGGCAATGTAGCCCCCGAATTTATTATGAAAAAACAAATAGTTTTCCATCATATCATGACTTTACCAACGATACTGATTTTGGCATTTTTGACATTATTTCCAATCATATATACAGTGTATTATAGCTTGACGGATTTCTATTACTTATCTTTGGCGAGCAGTACATATATTGGATTGGATAATTATATTAAAATTCTTAACGATGATATTTTTCGATTATCACTAAGAAACACATTAAAATTTATGTTCTTTGCGGTGATTATCGAAACGTTTTTAGGCCTAGTAATGGCATTGATTATACAAAACAAAAAGAAAAGAGTAGCTAAAATTTACAGAATTTTATTTCTATTACCAACATTACTTCCTCCGGTTACTGTGGCTTTAATTTGGCAGATGATGCTGAGCAATAGTCGTGGAGTGATCAACCAATTATTAAGCTATATTGGATTGGGTCCATACAACTGGTTGCAAGATGTACAGTTGGCCATGCCGTCCATCATTCTCATTGATGTTTGGCAATGGTCGCCTTTTGCTTTTCTTCTCATATATGCAGCAATTCAAACGGTTCCTAAGACGCAATATGAAGCCGCTATGATTGATGGGGCATCATGGGGTGCAAAATTCATATATATTACGATACCCAATATCAGTCAGGCAATTTTTGTGGTAATATTGCTTCGAACAATAGATACATTTCGATTGTTTGATAAAGTAAATATCCTTACAAAAGGTGGGCCGGCGAATACAACAACTACAATTACACAATACATCTATCAAAATGGTGTTAATAACTTAAAGGTTGGATATGGTTCTGCAGTCTCAATTTTAATGGTTCTTATGGTATTGCTATTATCAAGTGTATATATAAAAAGAGCGTTTGGAGAAAACAATGGCTAGTTATATAGATTTTATTAATGTTGGGTTTGGAGAAGCTACATTTATCCATTTAGAACACAAAAATCAAGTGTTGAATATATTCGTTGATACAGGGTCGGACCAACAAGCAAATTATGCAAGAGATATTCGACGAATTTCTGTGCGAGACTATTTAATAAGACAAGGGATAAAGAGTATTGACTATATATTCATTACACATTTTCATGAAGATCACCTGAGTGGAATAAAATTACTTCTTGGAGAGGTCAAGGTAGAGGAAGTCGTGTTTCATCTTAAACCAACATGGGACAGGAAATCCATGGAACATGTAAAATCTTTTGCATTATATCATGAAGTGATTAATTTGCTGGAAAAGCATCAAGTATCATATCGATATATTCATTCACATAAGAACCATCATCCGGAAATCGTATTTTATGAGTATGAACTTTATATACTATTGCCTATATTGAATCAATTGCTAAATTTTCAAAAATATGAAGATATGGAGGCTGCAGAAAAAGAAATGAATCAAGTTTCTATGAGTATATTGCTAAGGTTTAGACACAAAAATGAATGTCTAATAACATCAGATATACCCCTAGAAAAATTAGAACATGTTTCGTGGATGTTAGAGGATTGTCCTGTTCTTCAAGTGCCGCATCATGGCGATTCGAATTATGTGGATACGAAAATGATAAATATAATAAATCCGAAATGGGCTATTGTTAGTGCTGATGCAGAAGGCACCTATGATTTACCAAGTGGCGACTATTGTCAAGTGATAGAAAAGCTATGTCAAGCCAAAGTTCTTTTTACGGAATCAAAAAATTCACACCATCAATATATTCGCTATTGTGTGGAGTGTAAAAAAATAACATTACTAAAATGACGTGAGGTAGAAAACAATGGCAAAAAGTTATGAGTATGTAAAAAAAGAAATGGAACAATTGTTATCTAACGAGGAATTTTCAATTCATGAGCGCTTACCAGCAGAAGTTGAGATGGCAAAACGATTTAATGTATCAAGAGTCACCTATAGAAATGCGGTTAAAGCATTAGAAAAAGAAGGCAAACTATATGTTAAACATGGGTCGGGTACCTTTGTATCGAAGCCCTTACCTTCAATCGAAAGTTGTTTGGAAAAACTAGAATCAACAGGACAAATGATTCGTAGGGCTGGATTTAAAGAAAATGAAAGAAAAGAGACATTAGAGGTCGTTCAAGGAAAAGACTATCCTGAAGTATGTGGCTATTTTGCTTGTAAGTTATCCGTTGAATTTATCAAATTGGAGAGGTATAGAATTGCTGATGATGAACCGGTGTCTTATTCTATAAATTTTATGCCATATAAATATGTAGGGTCTATCTTTGAAACAATACCCTTTTCCGGATCCTTATTTAAATATCTCAATGAATATTGCAAAATAGATATTTCATGTGCTGATTCAGAAATGATCGCATTAGATATGAAAAATTCAATATATAATAAATTTCAAGAGTATTCTGAAGAAGGAATAATGCTCTTAAAGCAAATGCATTATACGACATTAAATGAACCGATTCTTTTTTCTTATGACTATTTACGAAATGATATTTTTAGCTTCAAAACACGGCGGTGGAAGACAGAATAGATGTTTTTTTATGTAAGGAGGGTATATGTCGTCAAAAGTTAGTCAACGAAGAAGAGAACTTGAATCCATTATGCAAAATGAATCTCGTATTTTTGTTAATGAAATGTCGAAATTGTTTAGAGTAACCAAGGAAACGATTCGAAATGATTTTGATTTTTTAGCGGATACATATGGATATGAACGGTTTCATGGTGGTATTAAAAAAAATGATATACAGATTATGGATAGTGAATATCTCTTTACTGAAAAAAAGAGTGTCAATGAAGAAGATAAAAAACAGATTTGTTTTAGAGCAGTGGACTTGTTAAATGATGGAGACTGTATTTATATTGATGGTGGTTCAACAGTGTCCTATCTATTGAATTACATTGGTAGAAAGAAAAATCTAACAATTATTACACCATCTATTGCGATATTGACAAAATATTCTATAGAAAAATTAGAAATAAGTTTTCGTGAAAATCATCACGAATTAATTTTTATTGGAGGACATATTCATTCAAATATACAAACAACATATGGAAGTTTTTTTGACAGAATGGTAGAACACATTTATTTTGACCAGATGTTTTTGTCTTTTGATGGCATTGATTTAGAAAAACATTGTACTAATGGCGATCAAATTGCTTTTCATATTGCTGACCGTATCCGTAAACAATCAAACCGTAAAATTGTTCTTGCAGAATGTTCGAAATTTGGTGTGGTGAAACGCTATAAATCTATGGATTTGAAAGATGTTGATGTTTTGGTAACGAATATCTCATTAGATGAACAATGGAAGAAGAGTCTAAAAGATTATGGCGTGCTCTATTACAAAGCATAAAAAGTCACTTGATCAATCCCAATAAACCAAAATAAAACAAAAAAATAGTCAATGAAAGCCAAGTTTAAACCTGTTTTTAACATGAGTTTACTTGGTTTTTATTTTTATGCATATGCAAAAGTGGTATTCTTGTTTCATAGGCAAGGAGGAAAGAAAATGAAGCATAAAAAAAGTGTACAAATTGGATTTTTAATTCCGTTTATGATTCCGTTAATCTTGTTTTGGGTTATTCCCTTAATTAGATCACTCTACATAAGTTTGACAGACTGGGATTACATATCACCAACATACAATTTTGTCGGATTAGAGAACTATAGCTACATGATTACAGATCCTGATTTTTTCAAAGTAATGCAAAACACATTTGTGTTTGCTTTTGGAACCATCGGTTTGACCATCGTTCTAGGTTTAATGTTTGCTTTAGTTTTTCAAAAAAATTTCACAGGCGGAAGAATTTATCAGCTTATTATTTTTTCACCTTGGATAACACCAACGGTTGCTGTTGCTTTGGTATGGTCTTGGATTTATGAACCGGACAGAGGTTTTTTGAATTATGTTTTAGGTTGGTTTGGCATTGAACCTCTTAAGTGGCTACACAGTAGTGAGACAGCAATGTTTGGAATAATTATTTTTACTGTCTGGAAATCGATTGGTTGGACAATGTTATTTTATTTAGGAGCTTTAGAGAAAGTATCAAAGGGCGCATATGAAGCAGCGACGATTGATGGCGCCAATTGGATAAAGCAATTTTTACATATTACGTTGCCGCTCATCTCTCCAACGACTTATTTTTTGTTTATTATTAATCTCATATCATCTATTCAAGTCTATGATCAGATTCAGATTATGACACAAGGTGGTCCGGGAGGAAGTACAACTACTTTGCTCTATATGTATTATCAAAAGGCGTTTCAGAACTTTCAAATGGGTCCGGCCAATGCAGTTGCAATGATTATTCTTGTAATTATTATGCTATTGTCTCTGTTGAGCTCTTTTCTAAGTCGAAGATATGTTCAGTATGAATAGGAGGTATTATGAAAAAAGATAAGAAGATTAAACTAGTTAAACATTGCTTCCTTATTCCGAGTTCGATTCTTTTTGCATTTCCGTTTTTGTGGATGGTGTTTGGTATTTTTAAAACAAATAATGAGATTTGGCAGACACCTTATCAACTATTACCGGGTGCATGGGATACCGGAAGAGTTTTGGATAGTTTGCAAAACATCCAGTTTGGAAGATATATATTTAACAGTTTTTATGTTGGTTTTGTGGGAACCATTGTGATGCTTATTGCATCCACACTATTTACGTATGCTATTGTTTTCATGGGGAATCGCTATATGCAATGGTTGTTTTATCTGGTTTTGGCGATTTATATGTTACCCGGAGCGGTTACATATGTGCCCGTATATGTTATTTTGGCAAATATCGGTTTGGTAGATTCTTTAACCGGTCTCATGTTTTCATATGTAGCAAGTGTCTTTGCTGTTTTTTATTTAAGACAGTCATTTAAAAAAATGAGTAAAGACTATGTTGAAGCAGCACGTATTGATGGAGCGAATCATTGGAAAATATTAAGGCATGTGATTTTTCCTTTGAATAAATCAGCATTTTACACGGTTTTTGTTTTAACATTTGTACAGCAGTATAACAACTATATGTGGCCTAGTATTTTGCTGAAAGATCAAAATAAATACTTAATATCACAAGGTTTAAGACAGTTTTTTATTCAGGATGGAGCATATGGAATGAATTGGTCCGAAGTTATGTTGGCCAGCACGGTGACCATCATTCCGGTCATTATTATTTTTATTTTAGGTCAACGTTGGTTTGTAACGGGAATAATGGAAGATAGTGGTCTAAAATAGACCGATTAAAATTGGAGGAAAAGATGAAGAAAATGAAGAAAATAGTTGTATTATTTGTGATGATTATGATGGTATCTGCATGTGGAAAGACAACAGATCAGGGGACAGAAAATGCTGACACAGTAGCGAGTGGAGCGGCAAGTAATACCACAGCAAGTAAGGACACAAAAATAGTGGAGCCGATTGAGATAGAATTTTGGCACGCACTTGGAGGATCATTAGGGGATGGTTTACATGCGATTATTGACGACTATAATTCAACTCAAAGTACATATATGGTTAAGCCGGTTGTAGTCGGTAGTTATTCGGAGATTGATGAAAAACTTCAGGCTGCTTATGCAGGTAAAACAGTCCCTGCACTCGTTGTTGGAGGCTCACAAGATGTCTTTTTTCAAAAAGGACTCGTTGAATATTTCGAAGACTATATGCCTGAAACTTATGACAAAGAGGATATAGTCGGAGGGTTTTTAAAAGCAGGAACACGTGATGATAAATTGGCTTTCGCACCTGCATATGGGACTTCCCAAGTGCTATACTATAACAAAGCAGTGCTAACAGAAGCAGGAGCTACTGTAGATGACTTAGGAACATGGGGTACATTAGCAGGACTCTATGATCAAGTGAAAGGCATTGACACCGGTGTTAATACAATAGAGTATGTTTGGGAACCGATGTGGGGGAATGGAAATATTGCTGATATGGCATCAAGTAATGGTGGGCGATATGTGTCCGACGATGGATTAACGGTAACGATTAATTCTCCTGAGTGGGTAGAAGTATTAGAACAAGTGCGTATCTGGATTCATGACGATCAAAAAATGCGTATTCATTCAGGGGGACAAGGATGGGAATATTGGTATAAGACAATGGATGATTGGGTATATGGAAAGTCCTTAGGTTATACAGGATCTCCGGGAGATTATGTCATCGCATTTGATGCAGTGAAAAAAGCCAATGAAGAAGGATATATCAATGAATTTGCAGTAACACATCAACCTGGTTTTGGTAACCATGATCCTGCTCCTTATTTTTCAAGCCTAATGTATTTCATACCTAAAGCGGATAATATCACAGAAGAGCAAAAAATAGGTGCAGCAGACTTTGTAACTTTTGCAACAAATACTGAAAACACAGCAGCATTTTCTATTGCGACAGGGTATGCTGCAGTTCGAAATTCCGTGCTTGATTTCCCGGAATATCAAGAATATCTGACCAATAATCCAGATGCAGACGCAGCGTTAAAACAAATTGATCAATATGCTGTGCCGGAATGGATTGACCCAACAGGCGGAGCGATTATGGATGCGTTAACAGAAGCTGTCGATAAGGTTGAAATCGAGAATATTCCAGCTCAGAAAGCTTTAGATGCAGCGGCTGAAAAAGCGCAAAGAGAATTAGATAAGATTAAGCAATAATATCACATATACAGAAAGGCTAATTCATGGGTAATCCTGTTTATAATTATAGTTTAAATCAAGGTATATACAAAAGTGGATGGAAGTATTATCGTGGTGATTTTCATGCACATAGTGATTATTCAGATGGCCATATTCGGTTTTCGGATATACCAACATATATGAATAATCAACGCATGGATTTCATTGCGATGACAGAACATAACACCTTACCTTTTGTTCTTCCGAACCAAAAGCATTTATTCATTCCCTCTTTTGAATTAACCTTACCAAAGGGGCATATGAATGTTCATGGTATTGATCAACCTCCCACTAGGGATTTAATGACATATATGGATTGTTCCATTAATACGCTTTTGGATAATTTTAAAGGTGACACCAATATTTCGATAAACCATATGTTTATGGATCCATGGGAATTTCAAATGATAGAGCTAGACTTGTCTATGGTGAATACTATTGAAGTGATTTGTGATCCAACCTATCCAACAGCATCGAAAGCAAATGACAAGGCGGTGGCGTTTTTAGATTTTTTATGGGACAAAGGAATACACCTTTATGGTATCGGAGGCAGTGATTGTCATCTTACAATTGAAGAGAGATATGAAGGAGCCAACGAACCAAGTGTTTATGGTGATCCAGGAACGTATGTCTATGCGAAAAATTTATCGTCTAAGTGTATTATTGACAGTGTGAAGAAAGGTATGACATACGTGTCTAGGTATTGTGAACTAGATATTGACATTAATCAAGGGGAAACGCAACTTGGACAACGCGTTGAAGGAAATAAATTGAACTATGAGATTATGATTCGACCCTTTCAAGATGTTAGCACAGAAGGATGGCAAGGTCTAATGATAATGGATGGAAGAATCATTGAAAAATTTGACTTAGGACATACGCAGCATTGTAAGTGGAGCGCCGAATTGGATTCAAGTGTTTACCATTGGATTCGATTCGGAATCTATGATTCAAATCATCATGTTCTTTGCTATGTGAATCCGGTTTATTGTGGTGCGAAGAAAGTTGACACATACAGATTAAAAGACTTACTGAAGGAGTTTAACTTGTAATGATTAAAGGTATACTATTTGATAAAGATGGAACTTTGATTGAATTTGAGAGGACTTGGCATTCCATCATGACAATTGTGTTTAAAAAAATACAAACAGACAATTTAATGAATCATGAACAACTCGAGAAAATCAAAGTGCATTGTGGTTATATGAAAAATGGGTTTGAACAAGAATCAAAAATTCAGTATTTACCAACAAGCAGTATCATTAAAAATTGGCTCCAACTAATTGGAGAAACATCTATTGTAAATATGGAAAATCAATTATATAACATTTTCAATGAGGCAAGTGTAGATTATGGTGTTACGATTCAGTTGCTTCCAGGTACAAAAGAAATAATTCCTTATCTAAGTAAAAAGTACTTTATAGGAATAGCAACAGCAGATACAGAAGCGTCGATGAAACATAGTCTTGAAAATGCAGGGCTTATTGATTATTTTGACTATTTCGGTAGTGATAATGGTGAACTAAGAGGAAAACCTGATCCAATGATGGCACAAGAATTTTGTGATTCATTTGATATAAAAAGAAATGAATTATTAATTGTAGGTGACAGTGTTAGTGATTTTCAGTTTGCTCTTAATTCCAATGCACAATTTGTTGGAATCCATAATCAATATGGCGTGTTGAAGCAACATATAGATGAGAAAAACCTTGAAATCCAGCTCGTTTCCGACTTAACTGAATTGGTAAAAGTGATGGCTTTATAATGATGAAGAGAGCAGGGGTTTTTCAGATGGCGGGTTGGATTCTATTTATCATTTGTGCGATATTATATATTATTTCTAGTTTCTTGTCAGGGGATAGAATCGCATTGGTTGGCGGGGGTTTCTTTTTGCTGGGGTGTGTTGCTTTCATAATACCCCTCGTTAGTAATGTGTAAACTTACATACAAGAGCCATAAATTGGCTCTTTTTTTGCGTGATGCAATATATGGTGTTTCAATCTAGATAAAACCTTCTAGTTTTTAATGACAGCATATGTTATTATAATTTTATCAGAAGTAAGAAAATAGTCAAATGAAAGGAGAGAAGAATGAATACAGAAGACTTATATAAAATTAAAAATCAAATACATCAACTCGTAAAAGATATTGGGAATTATCAACTCGAAAACTTAGGGCGTCATGATTTGGAAATTAATTCAAAATCATCCGCAGTGGACTTGGTTACTGAAGTGGATAAAGAGTCAGAAAGAAGAATTATCAAATTTATCGAAGCCAATTTTCCCGACCATGGCATTCTTGGTGAAGAGAGCGGAATGTCTATTACAAATAAGGAGAGCGACTATTTGTGGATTATTGATCCGGTGGATGGAACGACCAATTATGCTC
>CAZLXW010000050.1:0-27559 GCA_964563505.1 uncultured Eubacteriales bacterium | reverse complement strand
CTTTATTTTTAGTAAACGTTTCTTCAACTTCCCTCTTCTGTTTTTCAAGTTTATCTAACTTTTGTTGACTTATTTCGATTGTTTTTTCAATGGATTTAAATTGTTTAACCTTGTCCATATAGGTCTGCAACTTTATCAATTCTTGTTTAGACCTTTTACGCTCGTCTTCTTTTTCATCCGATTGAAGTTTATCCACTTTATTTTTAATAGAAACAAATTCTTTTTCAATCGATTCTTTTTCTTTATGTAAGCTTTCTCTCATTTTTTCCAACTTTTCAACTTCGTTTTTACGCTGTTTCCAATAGTCTTCTACCGGAATAAGACTCGCCGCTTTATGACTGACGTCAATTTGTTTTTGTAGTAATACTATATTAGCTTGATTATCTTGAAGCTTTTCTAATTGGTCTTTTATGTGTTCTAATCTTAGTAGCTTTCCATTATTTTCATTTGCTTTTTCACGTTCTTGAATAATAACCTCAATTTCCTTCTCGAGCTTTTTCATTTCTTTTGCTAAATGTTTTGTTTCCTGGCGCTCTTCTTGAATAAAGACCTTTGTACTTTCTAGAATTTCATTACCATTGAGCCTTTGTTGATCTAGTAGATTCTTAAGTGCTTCATCCTCTCCATAATCGATTCTCTTCAACTCATGTTGCCGAAGTTGTTGTATCGATTTGATTTCTCCATAAAGATCTTTTGCCTGTTCATCAATGTTTTGTTGAAACAAACGGTAAATGCTGGTGTCAAATAATTTACGCAAGACCTTTTCACGTTCTTGACTATCTGCAATAAGCAGTTTTTGGAATTCGCCTTGGGGAATCATCATAATCTGTCGAAACTGTTCGGCATTAATCCCAATGATTGATTCGATTTGATTATTGACGTTTATGACTCCTGTATACACCTTACGTTGTCCCTTTGTATCGCTAATCAAGGTTGCTTCCGGTTTTTGTTCCGTATAGCCTTGGCCACGAGATTTTGGTTTTTCCTGTTTAGGAATTCGATGGATATGATAGTTTATTCCCCTAAGCTCAAATTCAAGCATCACTTCTGTCATAATATCCGGTTGCGAAAATTGACTGCGTAACTGCTCCGGCGCTCGTACATTACCACTGGTTTCACCATAAAGGGCAAAACATATGGCATCAAAAATTGTCGTTTTTCCTGATCCTGTTGGCCCGGTGATTAAAAATAGTGTATTCCCACCTAATTTTCTAAAGTCAACAACTTCTTTTTTACTATAGGGTCCAAAGGCTTGCATTACCAATTGAATCGGTCGCATTATTCTTGCCTCTCTTTCTTTAAAACATCTTCAAATACATCAGATACATAGTCACGCCTTTGCTCATCAAACTCCTCACCTGAACTATTTATATAAAACTCTTCAAAGAGTTCAATCGGATTTTTTTTAGTGAATTGATCACCTGCTGATGTTTGTTGGTCTTCATCCTTACCTTGAATTGATTCACGTTCTAAGCGAAGTGTATTCGGGTATATTTGTCGCAACTTTTCCATGGCATCAATCAACTCTCCTCGATCGGTTAATACCGCCATGATATAATCTTTTGTATTGGTATCTAAATAAATATCCGGTTGAATCAATTGATTTAACTGGCCCTTGATACGTCGCATATCACGAAGAGGCTCAAAGCTTACTAAATCAATAGTTGCCTTTCCTTTTTCATCTAAGTCAATGACGGTTATTGATTTTGATTGATGTACTTCTGAAAAAGAATATTTCATCAATGAACCGGCATAGCGGATATGGGGATATTTTACTTTTTGCGGTTGATGCAAATGACCCAATGCCACGTAATTAAATTCTGTAAAATAATCAACCTGTATCGTTTCCGTACCTCCAATACTAAGCGGACGTTCTGATTCCGATGTAACTAAAGACTCTCCACCTGCAATGTATCCGTGAGCGATGCATACTGATCGTTTATTGGGTCCCAATTCATCTTTTATCGTTTCTAGAACATGTTTCATGCCTTGGTCATGGGTTCGGATTGTATCGTCACCATATATTTCTCGTAACATTGCCGGTTCAACATAGGGGATCGGATAAAAATAAACGTCCCCAAAGGCATCTTCTAGGACAATAGGCACAATACGTTCTGTCATGCGACCTCGGATATATAAGCCATTTTCTTGAAGCATTTTCGTAGCAAAACTTAAACGGTCGGGGCTATCGTGATTGCCTGCAATTGCAATCACCTTCACTTTTAATGTGACGATGAGGTCACTTAACACTTGATCAAGCAATTCAACTGCTTCTGTTGGCGGTACCGATCGATCATACAAATCACCGGATATTATAATAACATCCGGCTTCGTTTGTTGAACATATTCAATGAACTGCTTTAAAATATGACCTTGGTCTTGTGTCATATGTACCCCATGAACTAACTTTCCTATGTGCCAATCTCCTGTGTGTATAATTCGCATAAATGCCCCTTCCTCATCGGTTGAGTAACCGTTTTATTGTAATCATAGCCTGTTCTCTTGTATATGGACTATTTGGTGCAAAGGAACCATCTGTTAAGCCACCCATGACCGCTTTGTTATTCGCCGAATCAAGAACTGTGGAAACGTAGTCAATAGCTTCTTCTGCCCAATCTGAAATTCCTTCTTCATCTGTAAAGCCTTGTTCTTCAGTTCTGCTGCCTGAAATCTCTAAATACTCACCTGCCCGATACAGCATTGCTGCGGCTTCTTGCCGTCGAATTCCGCCATTTGGATTAAACTGATTGTTTCCAATTCCATTGACAATTCCAAGTCCTGCTGCAAGTTCAACATCCACATCGCTTGTATCTGTAAATCCAACCGCCGTGTATCCTTCTGATTGCAAAAGTTCATTATATGTTTGTCCTGTATATTCTTGAATCCCATATATAAGCAAACGTGTAAAATCAATACGTGTGATATCATCCGTATAATTATTCATCATCATTTCCGGAATCAACTGCATTGCATCTGCCTCATTCAGTTCTTCATATGCCCAATTTGAGGGTTGATCTTCCAATCCAAAAAAATTGACTTCATAAGTAATTGGCATTTCATAGCCTTCCATCGTTATTCCGCTCACATCAACACGAAAGTTATCTCCTGACTCATAGCTTATTTCATTTGGATTCGGACGAAAAATAATGGTTTTGTCTATTCCATATAAACTGTTTTCTATTGTAAAAAACGATCTATTGATGGCATTAGCTGTATTACTATTTGTCTCATTATTAAACACAAAGATTTCTCCGCTATCCATGTTCGTTAATTCCACTGTAACGGCATTCATCCTTGGATTATCATAGTCTGTGCCTAGATTAATACTCCACGGAGTTGACGTTTTCACAAATTCAATCGGCATATTTCCGGCAGTCGGCCATGCAATATATTGATAGTCAAGTGTCCTTTTTCTTGATTGGTCGAATACATAGGTTGCTGTAAATCCATTATAACTAGAACTTACTAAGGTATCAACATAACCAAAACCTATTTTTTGCATTTGAGGATTGAGCAACCATCGACGATGGCCAACTACTCCAATATTGTATGCATCATCATCTTGAAGGTAGCCCCAAAGAATGCTACTTGCAATAGTCGGAAAGCCTGCCGCTAAGTTTGAAGCAGCGGAGCCTTCTTTTCCGATTTGATATGCTTCATCCGAAATCAATGACGGTTTTTCCGGGTAATGACTAATCGTGGCATTCATCATATTAACATAGCTTGCGTATTGAGCCACTCTATTTAATGAGCTATCCATTTTCAGGTCCCCGGGTAGTCCGACTAAACGCCTTGCTAAATTAGTTACCCCAAGCGCACGTTGCAATTCTTCTTCTTCCACCTGTCCCACTGTATATACGAACCCTACCGTTGGTTCAATAGTATATTGTGTGGATTCTTCCTCATTGAATCGGAAAGGATGTTGATTGTATTGATTCAAAATCTCAATCTTTGACGGAAATAATAAATCACCGTTTTCTTGTGCCTGAATATCCATTAAACTTATACTTGTAAATAATAAAAAAAGACTCATTATAGCATAATATTTTTTCATTAGCTTCATCCTCTATTCTCTTTTATTGTATTTCTTTAATATATATTATACCATTATTCGCAAAAAAAGTCCCTGCATCCGCAGGGACTTTTAATTAAAGGGTTCTATCAACCGTCTTCCTCTAATCCTTCCATATCATACATCTCGTATAATTGTTCCATATCAATAAACTCAATATGGTCTGGTGGAGAAAAAGTCGACGCATTGATTTGAAAATCATTGGTTATTTCATTTACGCGATAACTTGACGTTAATTGATCTCCAATATACACTTCCGTTTTAATTGGATACCAATACTCTGTAGATATCCATTCTTTACTTATATAGTCTTCTTCACCCATTTCAGTCTGAATTTCCATATATAAAACTTCCATTCCGTCTAGCGTTGTCATTTCAGCATGGCTCAGTCCTTCAATATTTTCAATATAAGATTCATCAAAGGTTGATTCAAATTCCCTCTCCTCATCTTCCGGTAAAAACTCCATATCAAAATCCATGTCGGAATCACGATACATCATTCCTTGTCCTTCAAAGGAATTATACATATAAGTAACACCTTTTGATCCATCATAGATCATCAATGTTAAACCTTGGTCATCTTCTGTTTCTACACGCATACTGTCTTCATATATTGTCATTTTAGTTACATAAGAAAAACCATCTGCTTGTGTTGTTGCTTCTACATATAGTTGATTATTCTCCTTTATTTCAATTGATTTTAACAAATCATATCCAAAAAGCGATGTATCTTTATTGCTCTCATCATCAGAAGCATCTGTACTATCAACCTCTGCATCATCATCAAGATTATCTTGCACCTCATTACCTACTTCCTCATTCATATGAGTCTCATCAGCTTGATCTTCTGTCATCTCCTGATTGGACCCACATGATACCACTAATAAACTAAATACTACTATTAAAAACATCATTTTTATTCGCATTTTCATTCCCCTTTCTTCTCTTCCAATTTAAGCTTCTTTCTGTTTTTATTGTAACACAATAAGGCTTACAGTATTATCCGACAAAATACCTAAAGCTAAGTAACGTTAAAATCTCCGTTGACATCTCCTTCATAATCTGCTATTATCTTAGCAACCTATATCACATATATTTTTTGTATGATTTTTGTGAGATATCTATAGGCAATACACTTAGATTGAGGTGATTCTTTGAACCAAACCGCACCTATTATTGAATTAAAAGACCTTCGAAAAACATTTATTACAAAAGATGGGGTTGTTGAAGCATTGAATGACATTAACGTTTCCATTGCTAAAGGGGAAATATTTGGAATTATCGGACTTAGTGGCGCAGGAAAAAGTACACTCGTTCGCTGTATTAATCTTTTAGAACAACCTACATCCGGCTCTGTGATTTTTAATGGTCTAAATTTAGAAACCATGCCCAATAGCGACCTTCTTAAAGTTCGCCAGTCCATGGGTATGATTTTTCAACAATTCAACTTGCTCATGCAGCGAAACACTATTGAAAACATTTGTTTTCCCATGGAGATTGCAGGCATGTCGAAAAAACAATCTTGCAAACGCGCTTTTGAACTCTTAGATATTGTTGGACTAAGCGACAAGGCAAATGCATATCCTGCTCAATTATCCGGTGGACAAAAACAGCGTGTTGCCATTGCTAGAGCTCTCGCTACAAATCCAGAGGTATTACTATGTGATGAAGCAACAAGCGCTTTAGATCCTACGACAACAAAGTCTATACTCAGTTTGCTCAAAAAGATTAACAAAGAATTGGGTATTACTGTTATTATAATTACACATGAAATGAATGTCATCGAAGAAATATGCCATCGCGTTGCAATTATGGATCAAAGCAGAATCGTTGAAATGGGTGATGTTGAAGATATTTTTATCAAACCAAAGTCAAAAATATCCCGCCAGCTCATCTTTTCAGATGAAACCCATATTGATACCTTTGTTGGGGAGCACAAATGCCGCATCATCTTCGACGGACGGACCTCGTTTGAACCCATTATTTCAAATATGATTCTGGAATGCAAGACCGGGGTTAACATTCTTTTTGCCGACACAAAAGATATTGATGGAAAGGCCTTTGGACAAATGATTATTCAACTTCCTGACCAAGAGCGTAATCGAAATCGTATTTTTAGTTACCTCGATTCCAACAACATTCCTTATGAGGAGGTAGACGATCATGTTATTTGACCGCGTTGTATTAGAAATGTTGGGTATGGGAATTTTAGAATCTCTGTATATGACCTTTGTTTCTTCATTTATTGCTTATGCACTTGGCTTGCCAACAGGTATTTTATTAGTCATTACCGATAGCGATGGCATTACGCCTAAACCTATACTCAACAAAATTGTTGGACTTACCGTAAATCTTTTACGATCTGTTCCGTTTATTATTTTATTGATTTGGGTGATGCCTGTAACACGTTCCATCGTAGGAACAACTATTGGTCCAACTGCAGTTATTGTTCCTCTTACCATTGCTTCTGCACCTTATATTGCACGTCTTGTTGAAAGCTCCTTAAAAGAAGTGGATTCAGGAGTTATTGAAGCCGCACACTCTATGGGTGCCAATACTTGGCACATAATTTTCAAAGTGCTCATTCCCGAAGCAATGCCTTCATTGCTCATGGGTGGCGCCATTGCCGTTACAACAATATTAGCTTATTCCGCTATGGCAGGTTTTGTCGGCGGGGGCGGACTCGGAGATATTGCCATCCGTTACGGCTATTATCGATATCAAACAGAACTTATGACTGTCACCGTGGTTATTCTTGTCATTATAGTCCAACTCATTCAAGAACTTGGTGCTCTATGGAAAAAACACATTGATCACAGCAATTAATAAAAGGAGGATATTACATGAAAAAAACATTTAGTATTTTAGCATTATTATCAGTATTAATTTTAGGCTTAGTCGGGTGTGGCCAAAGCGGCAACTCCGATAAAGTCATTAAAATCGGAGCAACACCAAAGCCACATAGCGAAATTTTAGAACAGGTAAAGGAACAACTTGATTCAGACGGTTACACATTAGAAATAGTTGAATATACCGACTATGTGCAACCCAACGTAGCGCTTAACGTCGGTGATTTGGATGCAAACTTTTTCCAACACCAGCCTTACCTTGATCAATTTAACGCAGAAAACGAAACCGATTTAATCTCAGCTGCAATCATTCACTATGAGCCTTTTGGCATCTACCCAGGCAAAACAAGTTCTATTGATGCCCTAGAAGACGGAGCTCAAATCGCTGTTCCAAACGATGCAACCAATGAAGCTAGAGCTTTACTGCTCCTTCAAGACCAAGGCTTAATCACACTTACTGAAGATGTAGGCTTAAACGCAACCATTAATAATATTCTTGAAAATCCTAAAAATATAGATATTCTAGAAATCGAAGCCGCTCAGCTTACACGTTCACTACAGGATGTTGATATGGCTGTCATTAACGGTAATTATGCCATTGATGCCGGTCTAAACGTTGCAACAGATGCACTTGCTGTTGAAGATAAAGATTCTACTGCCGCTGAAACATTCGGTAACATTATTGCCGTAAAAAAAGGTAATGAAAGCACCGAAAAAATACAAGCCTTAATCAATGCACTTCAAAGTGACGCCGTTAGAGAATTCATCGAAACCACTTATGAAGGCGCCGTCATTCCAAAATTTTAATTGAATGTTAAAAAGCAGGCTGGCACGGACGAATCCGTGTCAGTCTGCTTTTTTGTAGGAAAATCAAAAAATCTTTATCTTATTTATTTCGAATATAATAATGGGTGACTCTTGCATTACTTGTCTTTTGCGACTGCAATTCAAATCGATTTAATGAGTGAATTAATGGTTTCAATTTTGTATGTCCATAGTTTCGAACATCAAAATCCGGATAGCGCTTATTTAGCCGTGTACCAACTTCTCCAAGATATGCCCAACCTTCTTCATCTGAACAATCAGATATGATTTGACGAATGGTACGGATTAAGTCCTTAACATCTGCAAATCCATTTTTATCTTTGGTTTGATTATTGCTTTTATTCGTTGTCGTCTCTGAAGTAACCGGCTCTTTTGCTAATACTTCTAAGTATTTGAATTTTTCACAAGCAGATATAAACGGTTTTGGCGTTTTTCGTTCACCCATACCAATCACATACATAGCCGCTTCTCTAAGTCTCGATGCCAAGCGCGTAAAATCACTGTCACTTGACACAATGCAAAATCCGTCTACATTTCCTGAATACAAAATATCCATAGCATCAATAATTAAGGATGCATCTGTTGAGTTTTTACCTATTGTATAGCCATATTGCTGAATCGGTGTAATCGAATAATCTAAAAGTATCGACTTCCACGATCCTAGATTCGGTCGAGTCCAATCGCCATATATGCGCTTAATTGTTGGTGTCCCATGATTCGATATTTCATCAAAAATATATTTTATATATTTATCAGATACATTATCTGCATCAATAAGCACTGCAATCTTTTGATCTTTTTCGGTCATAACCTCTCCTCTCGATACCTTATTGGCCAATTTCAACCTCCACTGAGTAAGCATCATTTTTATTGTTTGTACGAATACCACCATAATTAACAAGCTCATCAAACGTTATTTCATACGTCTGATCTAAATCAAGAGAGTCAAACTTCATAACCATTGTTAAGGGGTTGGAATATGTTACGTGGGTTGGTACTTTTTCAATTTTTATACCATTGTCATAATAGAATAGAGAATAATTCGTATTTAATATATTCGGTATACCCAATGCAATTTCCTTGTTAAATTCCACTTTAATTGAATCACTGCCAATAGTTGTTGCCTTTTCAATATACGTTGCAGTAACATCACTACGATTATGTCTAAAATTATAATCATCAACACGATTGTAACTATTTCCGACGATGTCTTTAAGCGTTCCGACAATAACCAGTTCATATCGGTCACGATTATTAAGGGCATCGTCTTTATCTAAGAAGAGTTTAACTTCTTGACTGCCCTCTTTGTGATAAACCGCAATAGGTCGCCCTATATAACTAGTTTCAGTTATTCCCCAAATCTCATAATTATCCGGATCACTTGCTGATTGATGACCTAATACTCTGTCAAATTTCACCGTTATTGTATTCCCATCAACTACGCTAACTCCTTTAATCTCTAGTTCATCATCAAAATCAATGTCTGCTTTGAACGCATATTCACGCTCAGTTATAGAAAACTGTTTCGTCGTATCCGTAATATGATTAATCATCAATGTGAATTCATCCCGATTAAACATACGTTCATCCGTGGTCAAATAAACCACATTACCACTACCAACAACTTCTGCCTTATTAATTCGAATCGGATACTCATCTTCAAACATTAAATAATAACTAAACACTTGTTCAGCTATAACTGAATTTAAGACTTTGTTAAATTCCAACATAACTGTATAGTCATTAAGCGTTTCAATATCCTTTAATTCAAAGCGTTCATTTTCATCCACGTTCGATTCAAATGTCACTGAATCACCTTTACCGTCATTTAATTGCACACCATAACTGCTGGTTAGCCCACTATCAATGCTGAGTTTAAACATTCCTTCTTCTTCAAATATATAATTTTTCAAGTAAATCGACACACCATTATCAGATCCTGCAAGTTGATTAATCTGCATGCTTGTTGTACTGCCTTCAATAAGCAACTTAGTATCTTCATAAATGCTATAGTATCTCGGTTGATAGGCATTGCTATTCACCGGATGTGTAAAATAAACATATATAACATTATTACTCACTTGTTCTACTTTACTGATTCTGAAAAAATCAGATTGTAAATTTTCCGGACGGTAGCCTAAAAATTCTTTCTTTAGGCTATAATTGTTACGATTTCCATAAGCGTCAATAACTTCTGCAATAACAATAGTATATTTTTCTTCAATCGCTTGCTCATCTTTGAAACGAATGCGATAGGTATTACCTCCTCGGTCGGTTATAGAATTCACTTCGAATTGCACTTCATCATCCGCCGATAAATATACTGTAATTTGCTCTTCCTCAAGGTCTTTAATGGCTTCATTAAAGGTCACTAAAATTGTTTCTTCATCTTCAGCAACAATTTTTTCAATCTCTGTATCAACTGTATCCTTCATTAGCAGGAGTTTTTTTGCCTGTTCTTCACTGATAATATCTTTCTCAATAAAGGTTTCGATCATTTGTTCTCCAGTGTCTTTGTGCTCGATTTGCATCGATGTATGCAATACTTCTATAACGTCACCACGTGTATAATTGGTATTATCCGTTGCACGATATCGATAATCTTCATTCGAGACAACATTTTTAGTATAAGCCATATAATAAACGCTATTCCAATCAAAGTCTTTCTCATATTCATAGCCTAACACAACAAGCAACATTTTTAGAAATGCTTTTTCACTTAAGTATTCCTCAGGTTTAAAACTACCATCAGAGTATCCATTGATAATACCTTCTTCGTCACAGTAACCAACATATGGTGCATACCAAGAATCCGATGCAACATCACTATAATCCGTATTACTGTAGTCTGTTCTGTCGGCTAAGACTGCATTCTCAACACCTAAAAAACGTACAATAAACGTAGCTGCTTCACTACGTTTAAGTTTACCCTCTAAGTTATACCCTGTTCCTGTTCCTCGAAGTATTCCTAGTGTATTTAATATTTGTGCTTTTCCTTCTACGCTAACATTCGTAGCAGCAAAAGATGTTGTTAAACTTGAAACAATCATGCTAACAATGAGCATCAATGCAAAAAAACGTTTTAATCCATTCATCCTTATTATCCATTCCTTTCTCATTTGTCTTTATTATCCCCATTATATCACTAGTTCAAATGGTAAACAAGACAGAAAGGAATTTGTAATCGTTTTATAATACTTTAGATAGAAATTCTTTTGCTCGAGGATGTGACGGATTTGCAAAAAATTGGTCAGGAGGGCTTTGCTCTTTAATTTGACCCTCATCCATGAAGAGTATTTTGGTTGCAACTTCTCTTGCAAAGCCCATTTCATGGGTCACAATAACTAATGTCATTCCACTATTTGCAAGTTTTTTAATCAATTCTAAAACTTCTCCAACCATTTCAGGATCTAACGCTGATGTCGGTTCATCAAATAAAATGACTTTCGGATTCATTGCAAGCGCTCGAACAATCGCTATCCGCTGTTTTTGACCTCCCGAAAGTGTTGATGGGTATACTTGCGCTTTATCCTCTAGGCCAATTGTCTTCAAAAGGTTAATGGCATGATCGCGAATTTCTTTTTTGATAGCCATTTTATTTTTTGATATATCCTGTAATGCTTCTTTATCTTTACGAAACACATTTTTTATACGTATCATCGTATTCTTGATTTTTTTACTACGTAAATCGTGATTGGCTACATATAATGGAGCTAACATAATATTATCAAGGACTGTTTTGTTATTGAATAAGTTAAACTGTTGGAAGACCATGCCCATATGTCTGCGATGAACATTGATATCGACTTTCATATCTGCAATATCAACACCTTCAAAGATAATCGATCCGGCAGTCGGATCTTCCATACAATTTAAACAACGAAGAAAGGTACTTTTTCCACTACCTGAAGGTCCTACAATCGCTATTTTTTCACCTTCTTCAATGGTAAGGTTAATATCTTTTAGCACTTCTAAACTTCCATAATTTTTTTTAAGATTAATTACGTCGATCACTTTTTCTCAGGCTCCTTTCCATAACTTTAATTAGAAACGCAATAATCATGACTAATGTAATATATATTAAAGCCATGACTAAGTAAGGAACCATGAACTCATAACTGTTTGTTCCAATATAATTAAATGCAACATATAAATCTGCTGCACCAACAAAGCTTACAACTGATGTTTCTTTAATCAATGCAATGAATTCATTGCCTAATGTCGGTAATATGTTCTTAATTGCTTGAGGCACAACAATGGTAACCAATGTGACACTATAGCTCAAACCAACCGCGCGACCGGCTTCCATTTGGCCTGAATCAACAGACATAATCCCCCCGCGCATGATCTCCGATATATATGCACCACTGTTAAACCCGAAAACCAAGACACACACATTAATTGATGGAATATTTAAGCCAAGAAGAGGTAATAACACATAATAAGCCACAAGAAGTTGAACAACAATAGGTGTTCCTCGAAACATGGCTACGTAAAACTTTCCGAGCCCCTGAAAAAAGCGCGTCAGACGACTATATCCCGGGAACACTTCAACACTGGCAATGATCGTCCCAATGATGGTACCCAAAAGAAGACCTACCACCGCAATATATACGGTGTTTTGTAGACCTTCTAATACCTTTATGTAGCCATTATTGTAGTAAAATATTTCCCAAAACCGTTCAACTCTGCTACTAAAATTTCCCATAATCAGCCCTTAATTTAACTCATTAATAGATTCTACAATATATCCCGCCGGTGCTTCATCAATAATAACATACTGAATATTTCCGTTAATCATATCTTGGACAGCTAAGGTTCCTGACTTATATGTTACAACATTGACATCATAACCATCAAATCCCCAGTCAGCATCCCCTTCAACATAGAATTGTCCTGTCGTTCCTTGTTGAACGCCAATTTTTGTATCGGATGAAAGGCTATTTAATATTACCGCAACATCATCTGCTGTTGTCGTTTCATCAAATGTATCATCATCTTCCATCGAAATCAATGTTTGTGCTGCATTATAATATGGAACAGTGAAATTCACATATTCCCTTCTCTCTTCATTAATCGTAAGACCTGCCATTGCAATATCTGCTTTACCTTCACCTACAGATAAACAGACCGCATCAAAATCCATATTGCTGATGACAAGTTCTTTCCCCAAATGCTCTGCAAGAAGAGCTGCAATCTCCATATCAATACCATAATAGCTATCGCCTTTTGTATACTCAAAAGGTTCAAATCCCGCATTCGTCGCAACAACCAATTGTTCCTTATTTGAATCTAACTTGGCTGAATTTACAGCAACCGGTTCACCATCACCAAAATAGTTATTATAAATTGCATCATAAGTTCCATCATTTTGTATCTGTTCAATGAATGTATTCACTTCATCATACAAATCCGGTTGACTCTTATCGACCCCAAAGGCATATTCTTCTTGCGTAAGAGGAATTTGAATCACTTTTACTCTACTGTTTTTGGCTTCTCCACTACAACCTGCCATTGCCATTAGGGCAATCGTTAATACGCTTATCCACATGATTATTTTTTTCATCTTTTTTCTCCTTAATATCATTAATCCATGCATAAATATATGTTTTATTGCATAAACTAAATAATATAATAAATTAAGCCCTTTGTCAATCGTACTTTCAGCGCTTATCTAAAAACATAATAACAAGATATGAAAGCGTTGTGGTTAAGCCACCTAAAACCGTTCCCCATATTAAATCAATAATTGTAATGGTAATTGGCCAATCCTTTAGTGTAGCTAAATTGGTCAAATCGTATGTTGCGTATGTAATAAAACCAAAAAAAGCTCCATAAAACAAAGCATAAGCAACCGTACCTTTATCCATTGCCGGATATAAGGCAAAAAACATGAGTCCAACGATAAATATCACATAAAAAATAACTGCAGCAATCCAATTCGGTGGTGTTCGCATAATATAGCCTAAATGTTTACTATACAAATTCTTGGCAATGACACCTAACCAAATTAAATCAATACCCATAAAAACAATAAATGTGATAATAAAATTTCGAACCATATGCATCCTCCTTCGTCATCCCACCTGTAAATAGTCTATGATTATTGTACCTCTTTTAATCAAGATTAACAACGTCTTCTAATATTTTATTACAATCGCTTCATATGGTTGAAGTTCAATCTCCGATTCCAAGACCTTTCGTTGATTGTTGCTAATGATGACATCATATTGCTCCAATTGCATGGGCATCTTATACTCAATGACTTGATCCGAAAAATTACATATTACCAGAAGATGTTCATCTTCTAAACAACGTCGATACACAAATAATTGCTCATGCCTTTCTTCAAGAAGTTCATAATCACCATAAACAATGATCGAATGTTTTTTTCTCAGTTGGATTATTTTCTTATAATAGTGATAAACAGAATTCGGATCATTGCATTCCGCTTCCACATTAACCTCGTCTTTATTTGGGTTAAGCGGCAACCATGGTTTCCCTGTCGTAAATCCACCTTGTTTGCTATTCCTCCACTGCATGGGTGTTCGTGCATTATCCCTGCTTTTAAATCGTAAAAAAGACATCATTTGATCATGTTCTAGCCTTTGATTACCGACGATTTCTTTATATGCATTGATGCTTTCAATATCTTCAAACTGATCTATTTGAGAAAATGGATAATTCGTCATTCCTAGTTCTTCACCTTGATAAATATAGGGAGTTCCTTTCATAAAATGCAAGCAGGTTGCTAACATCTTTGCAGAAATTTCCCGATATTGCGGGCGGTCATCTCCAAATCGAGATACAGCTCTTGGTTGATCATGATTATTCCAATACAAGCTATTCCACGCTTGACCTTCGAGCTCCGTCTGCCACTTTGACATAATTCGCTTTAAATCTACTAATGGGATCTTTTTATCTGTCCATTTTCCAATTTCGCCACCAAACTCCACATGCTCAAATTGAAAAATCATATTTAGTTCATTTGTTTCTTCGCCTGCGTATGTCCTTGCTTCTTCTGTCGTGACATTCGGCGCCTCCCCTACTGTCATTAAATCATAGTTGGATAAGACTTCATCGTGCATTTCACGCAAAAATTCATGAACCTTAGGACCATTCATAACATAGGGCGAAAAATCTCCGAATAACCCGTTAACATTTTTTGCATCCGGAAGCTCTACATCTTTAGAAATCATATTGATAACATCCATCCTAAAGCCATCAATCCCTTTATCACACCACCATCGCATCATATCATAAACCGCATGACGTACACGAGAATTCTCCCAATTCAAATCCGGCTGTTTTTTTGAAAACAAATGCAAGTAGAACATTTCTGTTGTTTCATCATATTGCCATGCAGATCCGCTAAAACACGATCCCCAATTATTGGGTTCCAGTCCGCTTTCTTTTCCTTCTCGCCAAATATAGTAATCTCGATAGGGATTATCTGTGTCCTGACGACTTCTGACAAACCATTCATGCTCATCGGATGTATGATTAACAACTAAATCCATCATAATTTTCAACCCTTTTTGATGGGCATGTTCTAAAAGCATATCAAAATCATCCATGGTTCCAAATTCTTTCATAATATGTTGATAATTCCGTATATCATAACCGTTATCATCATTAGGTGAATCATATATGGGAGACAACCAGATTACATCGACACCTAAATCGGCCAAATAATCTAATCGATGAATAATTCCTTGCAAATCTCCGATTCCATCACCGTTACTATCCATAAAACTTCTAGGATATATTTGATAAACCACCACTTCTTTCCACCATGTTTCTTTATTCTTTCTCATTCCTATATCTCCTATCTCTTATTTTATAGCACCTTCTACCATACCTTGGATAATTTGTTTTTGTGCAAACAAGAAGAGTATAATAATTGGAATCATTGCTAAAAATGCTGCTGTCAATATTAAGTCCCATTGTTTTACATAGGATCCCACAAAGCTTGTTACCGCAACCGGTAATGTCTTTATCTTGCCGTTTAATCCTAACATAAGTGACGGAAGCAAAAAATCATTCCAAATCCAAATACCATTTAAAATAAGTACGGTCATCTGAATCGGTTTAAGAAGTGGCATAATTACATGAAAAAAGGTTTGTTCCGGTTTACATCCATCGATTAAGGCTGCCTCTTCAAGGGAATATGGAATACTTTTTATAAAGCCATGCAAAATAAATACAGACATAGATCCTCCAAAGCCTAAATATGCAAACACAATACCTTTATAACTTTGTAGCATTCTAATTCCTGTAAACTCAGAGATTTCTCTAAACGTCGACAATAGCGGTAACATAACCACTTGAAAAGGTATTATCATTGCTGCAACTAATATCAAGAAAATAATTTCTGACCATCGTGTTTTGTTCCGCACCAAAATCCAGGCAGCCATGCTTGAAAAGAGCGTAATAACAGTCAAAGAAACTAAAGTTATAATAACCGAACTGATAAATGAGTTCCAATAACTAAAATTTTGATTGTTAATAACATTGTTCATATTTGTCAATATTTGGGCCCACTCCGTTGGAAGACTAATCGGACTAATAACAATCTCACTACTTTTCTTCGCTGAATTAATAACAACAAGGACAAAGGGAAACAAAAATATTAACATAAGAACAATTGTAAATGCTTCCATTACATTTCGTTTTATTTTTTGAGATTGCATTACATTTCCACCTCTTTCTTTTTGCTAATGACAACTTGAGTCAATGAGACAATTGCAAGAAGTATAAAAAACACGACTGCTTTTGTTTGCCCGAGGGCATATTCATTTTTTGAAATCGCTGTTTTATAAATATTTAGGGCTAAAAATTCTGTTGAAAGTATAGAAAATCCATTAAGGATTCGACTCGGCCCTCCATTTGTAATCGCTAAATTCAAATCAAATTGTTTAAATGAATTTACCAATGTTAAGAATATCGAGACCGTAAACGTGTTTGCAATCATAGGGATTTTAATTCGAAACAAAGTTACAAGGCTATTGGCTCCATCGACACTAGATGCTTCAAGTACATCTCTAGGAACACCTTGTAATCCAGTTACATAGATCATCATAATATACCCTGCGTATTGCCAACTACTTACGAGTATAATCGCTAAAATAGCCAAGTTTGGATTGGTCAGCATCGACATACTCCCTTCAATTAAGCTTGTAAACACTTTATTAAAAATGAATTGCCATACATATCCTAGCACTATACCACCTATAAGATTAGGTACAAAAAAAGCTGCACGGTAAAAATTTCTCCCTTTTATTTTTGATGTACACAGTAACGCTAACGATAAAGCCACAAAATTGACCAGCAATATATTAATAGTAGCAAAAATAATCGTAATAATTAATGAGTACACATAATCTTGAGATGTAAACATTTTAATATAATTTTGTAGACCAATAAACTGATTAAATTTTATACCATTCCAATCTGTAAACGAATAAAACACGCCAAAAACAAATGGAATAATTACAGTAAAAGTAAATGCAAAGAGAAGAGGAAAAAGAAACAACATATTTATAATTTGTTTATGTTTTTTTGTGGGCAGAAAATACATTCCAACAATAATTAAAAACAATCCGAATATGAGTACATATCCTCGATAGGGATTTTCACTTCCGCTAAAATTCAAAATCATAGCAAGGATGATACCAAATACTCCTATGGCAATCATTCCAATCGAACTTATTTTTTTAAATTTTTTATCCATGAATAACTTCCTTTCATCACTATATAAAGGAAAATCTCCTAAATACTGAATACTCAATATTGTCGGAGATGTTCCTCAATAAAGTCTATTTATTTCAATGTTCCGATTGCACTTTCCATTAACTCTACAAAGCCTTCGACATCTACGTCGCCACGGGCATATGCTTCAAAAACAGGTCCTAAATCATTCATTGCAAAACCTTCAGGCATCTTTGCCCATTGCCATGAATATGTTTTGCCTTCTTGAACCCATCCCATTAAATCAACCGCTAATGGAGACACCGGTTCAATCGTCGTTGATTTAAACGGAGAAATCATACCTGCATCAATGACAAGTGCTTGCGCCCCTTCATCTGTCGTCGCTAAACTTTCAAGAAAATCTTTTGCTTCTTGAACATTCTCTCCGCCGTTATACAACGCCCACCATGATGGCGCATCCGCTAAGATTCCGTCCGTATCCTCTTCCATAAATGCTAATGGAGAAATTCCCATTGCAAACTCAACACCATAGTCAGGAAGGGAAGGATCAATCCAGTTTCCTTGATGTACAAATGCTGTTTTTCCTTGAGCCCACAATGCGAGCTGATCATCATAGGTTCCGCTTAACAAGGTATTTCTATCTGAATGGTCAAATAATAATTGTACAAACTCACCATATTGCGTCATACGCTCTTTGTCAATTTCACCATTTTTTAACATATCGATATATTTTGTATCACCCTGTTCTAAGCCAGTTGAAAGGTATGTTCCAAAGTTATGATTTCCTGTTGACCAATACATTTGTCCCGCTTCAGCCGCCATAGATACCACAGATGTTAATCCTAATTCGTCTTTCATTGTTTCAATTTTCTGAAAGGCATCTCGATATGCATTAATATTAGTTAATCCTTCAGGATCAACATCGGCAGCATCTAAAATATCTTTATTATATGTGAGCCCATACCCTTCAACTGCATATGGAAATCCGACAACTTTTCCGTCGGGAGAAGTATATGCAACAGCTGTATCTGATGCCCATATTTCATCGCTTAAGTCTTCCATGTGCTCTTCCCATGTCAAAAATTCACCTTCGCCTCCGAAAACAAAGATGTCAGGCATGTTGCCTGCCGCAAAGTAACCTTTGATTGTTGCTCCGATATCTGCTCCTCCACCGATTGATTCAATAATTACTTCAACACCGTTTTTTTCTTCATATGCCTTAGCATATTTTTGTAAAGCACCATCAATCTCGATTTTACCATTTATGATTCGAATTGAAGAACTTTTACTCGAATCTGATGCATCTTCATTGGATGTTTCATTGGATGCTCCTGAATCTGTTGATGAATTTGCGTCATTTGTTTCTGTTTCACTACCTCCACACCCTACCAAAACAACAAGAATGGAAATAACTAATAACACTGAAATCATTTTTTTCATGGTAATTCCTCCCTAATTTTACTTACTTTTTTATTAACTTTTGCGCATAAGTTATATCTACAATTTCGATTCTATCATTTATTGTTGCATTACGCAAGTATTATTTTGATTTTACCGCATTATCTATGTGACTTTTTCGCAAAAGTAAATTCGGTAAAAAAAATAAAAGCTCACTTAAGCTTCTATTTTTTTTACCGAATCTCTAATCTGCAAAGTTACAGGCAAGGTAATCTTCTCTGGTTTTTCTGTTTTATTTTCAATCATCGCAACTAATTTTTCAACAGCTATTTCAGCTTTTTCCCCTGTACTTTGCTTCACCGTTGTCAACTTAGGCCTTATAAACGAAGCAACAATAGCATCATCATAGCCCGCAACAGATATATCACCAGGAATTTTAAGCCCTAAATCCGAGAGAATTCCCATTGCTGAAACCGCATAATTATCCGAACAAAAGAAAAGCGCACTAACTTTGGGGTGTTCTCGAATCACATCTTCAACACCTTTTTTTATTCCATCCAACCTCTTCTCTATTTTATATTTATAACCGCATTCTGAGGAAAGTCCCGCTGCCTTTATAGCATCTAAAAACCCCATATACCTAGCATAATCACCACCAATATAATTATCCGAAAAAAAAGCAATCTTACGGTGTCCTTCACGAATCAAATATTGCGTCATTTCAAATGCACCTTGATAATCCTCAATACCCACATTACTATATTGATGTTGGTCATTTAAAAAATATCCGTCAATAAAGACCAAAGGTTTTTTATATATATTTTTCAAAATTTGAGCACTTTCATAACTAAAACCTAGAGCAACAATTCCGTCAATATTCCAAGAAGATACAAAACTTCGAATCTCTTCCATATCATCCGAACTATAAATCATTAAAAAATATCCACATTTACGGACACCGATCTCTAAGGCACCAATTAATTCACCCGTAAAAAAATCTTGCACTATATTATTATAAAGAACAGAATTTGTACTCATAACAAAACCAATTACGTTCGAATTATTTTTAGCAAGATTAATCGCCGAACGATTGGGTACATAATTATACTCTTCGACAACTTTTTGAATTTTTTCCGCTAGCTCCGGTGATACCTCCTTTGTTTTTCCACGTATCACATTTGATACTGTCGTTGGACTAACACCTACGATACCAGCCATTTCTTTTATTGTTATCAATTGACCACCTCATTTGTTTTTTCACTATTGATACCATAGTTCTTCACAACTGGTTGACACAGCCATTGCTCCGGCGTCTAATAGTTGAATAATTTCATCTTTTTGATTAATTAAACCTCCTGCAATAATAGGCGCCAAAACCGTGGCCGACATTCTACGAATAACTTTAGGAATAACACCAGGCATAATTTCAACGATATCCGGCTTATTTTCTTTGATTGTTCGAATACCCATATCAATGGATTTTGAATCTAGCACAAACACGCGTTGAACTGTAATAAGCTCTAAATCTTTGGCCTTTCGAATCATCGAAGCTTTTGTCGTAATAATACCATCGGCACGAATCACTTCTTTGATGTATTCTAATCCAATGGCATCATGGGCTATGCCCTTCATTAAATCGACATGCAAACAAACAATTTTCCCTGCCGATTGGATTTCTTTTACCCAATCGGATACATTAAATATATTGCATTCTAGCAAGAAAATAACATCACACGGAGATTGTATAGCCACTTCAAGACTCTTAATATCTGAAACAGCTGCAATAATTGGATTTTCGAGAATTCGATCTACCTCCATCGCTTTTTTCATCGGTCACTCTCCGCTCTCTTTCAAACTTTTTCTTTATTTTTGACGTATATCTAACTGATGCTCTTTAATATATTTTTCGATTGACTCTACATCTTTATCTCCACGACCGGATAAGTTTACAATGATCACCTCATCGATGTCTAATGTTGGCGCAAATTTTATGACATGGGCAATAGCATGAGAGCTTTCAATAGCCGGAATAATCCCTTCCACTTGTGAGAGGTAGAGCAAGGCTTTTACAGCTTCTTCATCTGTGACCGAAACATATTCTGCTCGTCCGGTATCCTTTAAATATGCATGTTCCGGTCCGACGCCCGGATAATCCAATCCGGCTGAAATCGAATATACCGGGCTAATACCACCTTTTTCATCTTGAACGAAGAAGGTATTCATTCCGTGTATAACACCTTCTTTTCCCTTCGCCATTGTCGCTGCATGCTTATCTGTATCAACACCTAATCCGGCAGCTTCTACACCGATTATTTTTACGGACTCATGCGGTAAAAACGCGGAGAATAATCCAATTGCATTACTCCCTCCGCCAACACATGCAATACAATAATCAGGCAAGCGCCCTTCTTTTTCTTGAATTTGCTCTATGGCCTCTTCTCCAATAATCTTTTGGAACTCTCGTACAATTGTAGGATAAGGATGCGGTCCCACTGCTGACCCTAATAAATAAAATGTATCTTCAACATGTTCTACCCAGTAAAGAATTGCCGCATCAACAGCATCACTTAAAGTCTTCGTGCCTTCACTCACAGCGACAACTTTTGCGCCAAGTAACTCCATCCGAAATACATTTAAGGCTTGACGTTCCATGTCTTCTTCGCCCATGAATATTTCGCATTCCATATCAAACAAGGCTGCTGCGGTTGCTGTAGCAACTCCATGCTGCCCTGCACCTGTTTCTGCAATCACTTTTTTCTTGCCCATACGCTTTGCTAAAAGTATTTGTCCGATTGCATTGTTAATCTTATGGGCCCCTGTATGATTTAAATCTTCTCGCTTTAAGTAAATCTTCGCTCCGCCTAAACGTTCTGTTAAATTCTTGGCAAAATACAATGGATTCTCTCGCCCCACATAATCTTTCATATAGTATTGATAATCTTCAATAAAAGTCGGGTCTTTAATCGCTTCATTAAATGCCGCTTCAAGTTCCTTTAACGCTTCTACCACTGGTTCCGGGACATATTGTCCACCAAATCTACCAAATTCATGTGCCATAACCAAACCTCCTACAGTTTTTTCTAATTTTACCACATCACAGTGGTAAATTCAATCTTTTCATTATAAATGCAACCGACGACGAATCGTCTCTTTCATATGCTCAGTAAGATTTTTTGTAACAATTCGCAAAATAATAGCTACCGAGCCACACCCAACAGCTACAATAATTGACCAAGACAATCGTATAGTATTATGAATATTCATTGAGATTAAAGCATCAATTCCTAGACATAAAATTGCAATCATCAATATAACAAAGGTCGGAAAAAATCCAAATCGGCGTTTACTTTTTGATTTTTTATACATATAATATGCTGCTAACACATTCAAATATACCAATATATTCAGTGGAAGGGCGTAATCAAAAAACCATGTTTGACCGCTACTTAATCTAGCCAATGAATAGGATAAATACAAGGTCGTTACAAAGAGACCTGTGATATTTAAAACGGCACGTAAATATCCAAACAAAAAGAAAATATAAAAGACCAAGGATATGGTTATAACTAATACATAGCGAAGGATGGGTTCACTCACCGGATAGAAAAATTTAATCATATACATAATTATAATGGCACTGATAAAGACAATTAAAACTGCAAAGAAGATTTGATTTTTCACTTTCAGCCGATAGTCTTGATAAATATTATACGCTTGCGGATACTTTTTAAGTATCTCTAGTGTCTCATCATCTCTTAAAACACTTTCTTCATCAAATGCATGTACATCAGGAATCGGAAACTGACATAAAGGACAACTTCGCACCGTGTCATCCACTTCGACTCCACACTTGGGGCAATAAGCCATAGAACCCCTCCTTTCAGGAAAATTAATCTTGATTTGTTTCTATTTTAATAGGGACCCCTAATTTTCTTAGATTTCTAAAAAAATATTTTTCAATTTCTGTTGAGTTGACCGTTTTCCCAAAACTAATGTAACAGTGATCTTTATAAGAGCAAAGGCACATTTTTATCTTATTGACTTCACTCGGGGCCGGATAAAACTCAATTGCATCGACATAGGGTTGAATTTCTTCCGGAAGAACAACGAGCCCTAAATTAGAAACACTCGTTGTATATCCTTTTTCTCCAAATTTAACATAGATATAGGGCATAATCAAATTTTTTATATACAAGGGTAGTGCCCGAACGAACAAAATACGTTCATTTTTTACATTGCGTGTGATGTAACGGCTAATATTTTTTTCCGTATAATAAATCTGCATATATCCTTTTAGATAAGCAATAATTTCTTCTAAAGAGTATTCACCGATACGCAAGTCGATTTCCGGCGTCAAGCTTACAAAAAAATTCTTCATCGACTCTGATGGAAATAACTGCCTTAAATCAACCGGTATATTTATCACAATGCGATTAGACAACTTTCTTTTTCGACCTTTCTTTGTCTCTTTCATATACTCTTGGATCGACTCAAAATATAGGGCAGCAATCAATTGGGTAATTGTGCATCCATATTCTTTCGACAGTTCTTTCAGTTTTTTCACCGGCACTATCCCCGTCAAAAAAATATAGCGACCTTTTTCAACTAAGGGAAAAGGAAAATGCATAGCTTTAGGCTGATGTTCAGGCACAGGCACTTTAGGATTATAATACCTTTTAAATGCATCTTCACTTTCTTGGGAATCCGGTTTCTCCTCAATATCTTTTGCACCATAAAGATGTCTACACTCTATACCTTTATCAATATGCATATATTGAATAAGTAAGGTTTTAAAAAAGCTCATAGCTCCGGTTCCGTCAGCAACACTATGGGATATCTCAAAATGAATATATGTTTTGTAATACAATACACGAAAGGGAAACGTTTTCTTTTTCCGAAATTTCAGAAACATACATGGATAGTGGGTTTCCTTTTGTATCTTGGGCACATGCCGGGCTTCTTCAAAATAATACCAAAATAGCCCACGCTTTAGATTCACTTTATAATAAGGAAATCGATTAATTGTTTGATCTAATGCTAACTGCAATTTTTCTGGTGAAACATCTTCGCTTAATTTTGCAGATAGCCTAAACACCGTTGATCTTCGAGTTGATGCTATTGACGGATACAATTTTCCTGCATTATCCAGTTTATACCATTCTTGCTTACTCTTTTTACGCATATACTCACTCATTTCAAATTTTTAAATTTTGCTATGATTAAAAGCCTTTCTCAAAAGTTGGATCCGGTCTTTCATAAGCTCTTGAACCACTTGGCTAAACTCAAAGTTATCATAGCCATGAATTCCACCTTTTACATCTTTAACTTCTACATCGATGCCTGCCGACCGAAGATTTTGACCGTAAGCCACACCTTCATCATGCAAACAATCATATTGCGCCACCTCAATATACGTCTTTGGAAGTTGATTGCGGACCGGGTAATCCATTGGCGATAATAATACCTCTTCTGCCTTCATGGTCCTTAAATATTTTTTCCACATCTCTATGTTTTTTTTAGCATTCCACACCGGAGTATCTGTAAATACATCCATAGATTCACTGGTCATTCGATGATCCATAACGGGGTAGAGCAATAGCTGCAAACATATTTTGGGACCATCATCTTCAATCGACATATGGGAGACCAAGGATGCCAAATAGCCTCCGGCACTATCCCCGGCAACAACTAGCTTTTCCATATCAATTTTCAGTTCATCTGCATGATTTTCCACCCACATCAATGCAGAATAAGCATCTTCAACTGCTTTTGGATAACGGTATCTGGGCATTAATCGATAATCAACCAAAACGACAATACATCCAGCTTCAATCGCATATCTTTCCATACGCCGACGCGTCCTCGGAGATATGGACAGCATAAACCCTCCACCATGATAATAAATCATGCACGGATTATGCAAAACAGTAACCGGTGGTTCATAGACATGGACTTTAATTTTCTTTCCATCTGTACTTTCAATCTTATAGGTAGTTACTTCGACTTCCTTATGACTATTATAGAAATGCCATCCGAGTTTATATATAAAATTAATCCAACGTATTGCAAACCAATTGGTTGGTGTTGTGAAAAATAAGGCAGATCGAAAATCCTTATGAATGTCATAAAGCTTTTTCATTGTATTCCCTCTAGCTTTCTATAAATGTATTCAATAACAACCCCTTGCAAGCGTCGATAGTGCTTAAGCATATAGTTTAATTGGGTAATACTAAAAAACCATATAGTAAAAATTTCCCATAAAGCTACCCAGGCCCCAATATATAAACCTTCCACAATAGTCTTTGAGAAAAAATCCACAGGAACGGCTCCTTCCAAAAAATAAGCAAACACTAACAGTAACACGCCGATGATAGTTAACATTAGTGTATTGCGAATTTGACGAACTTGTTCACCTTTTAGTTTTCGTATTCGATAAGAAAAATAGTGCCGAAATCCCTCAATACTTCGCATTTCTTTTTTTTCATCTTTCAATTCTTGAGGTAAATGAAATGAAATCACCAAATTACGGCGCGTCCCTATTTCATAAGAACATTCCATAAGATAATCCAATAAATCATCATCTAAATCACGATTCGTAAACGGAGAATAATCCCATTCACTATATACATCCCTATACAAATCAAGCGTTATATCCACATGATAACTCGATTCTGCTTTATTATATCGATATAACTCTTTTAGCATTTTTTCTTTCATTGTCACCACCTATAACTCTCAAAAAACTTGACGTCCTTCTCATATTATAGCATGACTTTATGATTAAATTCTATACGAACACCAAGATTTTTAAGTTTGCAAGCTTTTCCACATGCCATATTTGGCCAATGTTCCAAATAAATCTTTGCCTCTTCATCCAATGCAATTATTTTGAAAATGACTTCTTTAGGGAAGCCAAATCGACGCATGCTTACTTCCATGGGTTCCCCCGTATAAAAATGGTCTGCAACTTTTTCTCCCTCTAAGTAGATTTCTGCTTGATCGCCATCATAGTCAAAGGTCAGAAAATAATCTTCCACATCTTCTGCACCTTCAACATACTCCACATCAACTTGATATTGTCTACTTTCTTCTCTCTCATTGATTAAGTTCATTGTAGGACGGACAATTTCATGCACAGATTGGACATTCTTTCTATAAAAACCAAATCCCTGTCCTTCTTCAATCACCGAAAAACCTTGCGGCACATTTTCCAAGGAAGGATAGCTTTTGAACACGACTTCATTTTCTCCAAACAAATGTATTCCATCCTTCATTTCAACAACATTGGCCTCTGTGACAAATAAATAATCTTTGTCCAAACGAACTTTCCAGGCATTCATTGCATCACGGCGGGACAATGTAATTAGATTCACCTCTTCACTCGGCTGATTGAATCGGTAATTAGGTTGATGATCACCATAAAATACATATGCCACTTGGTCATTGTTTAGCTTACAAAGCGGGGTTACTGTTGCACTTTTGAGCACAGTGTTTTTATTTGCATCGAGGATCATATTAAAAGGATAAAAATAATAATCCTCATTATGTACATGTATTTTCGAAAAAGCAATGTCTTCATGAGGCAAAGCAACCTTCAAATGAACATTATGATGACTTGCCATTTCATATCCACGTTGATAATTATTGACAAATACATATCCAGACTGGCCATTATGCCGATATGAATACCTTAATGACTCATGATTTGTTGCATACAAGGGATTATCCTCCGGAATCACTGCTGGCATTCGACAAAACTCTTCCCCAAAATCTTCTATAAACATAGCATATAACTTCAACTCTTTTAATGTATCTGACATCTGACCATACTCACGAATCGCCGTGTGAAAATCGTAGTTCAACTCCGGATAATCATTGATATCTCCTGTAGCCTTAGATTCTTGAAGAGAAGACAACTTCCCTTTTGGATTTGTACCACCATGATACATATAATATCCAAGCAAATTAACACCACTGCCTAATTTAACTAAAGACATGGCTCCGATATCCTTGGCAGAAGCAATCGGCCGACGATGATGGGTTACCTGTAATCCACCTCCAAGCTCTGCAGTAAGATAGGGAAACTTCGTCATATCAAAGGTCATTCCGGCCCCAAATCCAAAATCACTCCCGATGTTGTGATCATTACGCTCATGGGTAAATATATAATTACCACTCGGCTCAATCTCAGTCAGACGTTGATCCCAAGGCGCTTCACAATAGCCCCCCATTACAGGAAGCAAGCCACCGGTCATAGCCCCACCCCAGCCTGTTGCTGTATAATAGGGCACATCGAATCCAATATCTTTTGCCATCTTTGTGAGCTTCTCCATATGCGCTTCACCAGCTTCACCGGTGAGGCCACCACAATGACCATATTCATTTTCTATCTGAACACCAATAATCGGTCCTCCATCTTTGTGCAAAAGTCCTTCAACCTGTTTAAATATTTTTGTGTAAAAACGATGCACTTCATCAAAATAGTTGGGATCATTCGTTCGTGGTTCAAAGTCTTGTTGCAACATCCAATCCGGAAATCCTCCATTTCGAACTTCTCCGTGACACCATGGACCGATACGCAAAAACATTTTTATATCACACGCTTGACACGCTTGAACAAATTTACGCAAATCCCTATTGCCGGTAAATTCATATTCACCTCGAACTTCTTCATGATGAATCCAAAACGTATATGTCGAAATAA
>CAZLXW010000049.1:0-28395 GCA_964563505.1 uncultured Eubacteriales bacterium | reverse complement strand
TTCGTTGAATGTTCATTTTTTTTGCTTCTTCTAGGAGTTCTTGAATTAATCGCTTTCCATATCCCATTCCTCTGTATTGTTCAGAAATTGCTACATTTGTAATATGTCCTTCATCAATAATTTTCCAAAATCCACCATAACCTATAAGATTGTTATCTAACTTAAGAACATAATAATGTGCATGACTATTTTCAAGTTCTTTAACAAAACTATCCTGCGACCATGGTATGCTAAAGGTTGTATTTTCTATTGCAACAATATCCCCGATATCTTCGTGAGCCATTTTCTTAATTCGAATTGTCTGCATTATGTTTACTTTCATATTCTCTTTCAGCTTGGGATTTTTTATGATAGTAAGGCCGATGTTCTCTATATGTCATTACATCATTATAATCATACCTTGATTGACCTAATATTGCAACATTTTTTGCCAAAAGATTCGAGTATATAGGTGATATTATCAGAACATTGTCATCAAGAGACGATAACTCTTCTTTAAACTTTTCGACGGCATCGCCTATGACATAAACATTTTCTGAAATCTTTCTTAATCGGTCTATGACCTCTTCAACTTCATATGTATCTAGTTTTTCAATTGGTTTTAAGAAGAAGGTCTGGTCATGAAAATCCACCTTAAAGGATTGATAATAAACTTCCCGAGCCCTTGCATACATGAGTGCATGAACTTGAGCATTTGGAACTTGAACTGTACTTGCTAACACTTCCATGGTCGGTATACTTGCAATCGGAATGTCTAAGCCTTGTGCAAGTCCTTTTGCTGTTGCGCTTCCTATGCGAAGTCCAGTAAAGGATCCAGGCCCCTCTGACACCGCTATTAATCCAATATCCTTTGGCCTTAACTCTAGTCGTTCTAACAATTCTTTAATCATCGGCATGAGTGTTTTGGAATGTTTTAGCGTATGGTTGATTGTATATTCTCCTAATAGATGTTGATTTTCCACAATCGCAATTGAAGCAATCGTTGACGAACTTTCAATTCCTAATATTTTCATATAATCTCCTGAATTTGTCGATAATCGAATCCCTGGTCTAAATCTTTTGTAATAATGATTCTTTTTGTATCTTTAGGCAAAAGAGCTTCAATTTTATTGGCCCACTCTACTAAGGTTACACCTACTCCGTAAAAATATTCTTCATAACCAATCTCTTCAATTTCAGAGACGTCTTCAATTCGATAAACATCAAAATGATAAAAAGGCAATCGACCGTCATCATATTCATTGACCAAGGTAAATGTTGGACTTGTAATATCTTCTTCTATGCCTAATCCTGCTGCAAAACCTTTGGTGAAAACTGTCTTGCCAACACCTAAATCACCAATTAAGGAAAAGACGTCGCCTTCTTTTGCTTTTTCACCGATTTCTTTTCCTATGGCATAAGTTTGTTCAGGCGAATAACTATGCTTTGTCATCTTCACTACCCTCTTCGTTCTCTTCTAAAGCTTTCGGAACATTTATTTGATCTTCACTTATGGGAGTGGTGCCGGATTGCATTGTTTGCCCGCGTAAGCGCTCAATAAGTGTTGGTGGTTTCGGAAGATCCTCTTTAATTTTTTCGATAATCTGCTCTAATGTTTTTCTATCTGCTTGGCTCATTGCTTTTATCGGTATAATAAAGGCTTGTTGATCATTGACATAAAACAAAAAATCATAAGGCGTTTTCTTAATTCGATAGAGTTGATTCCAAAACAGTCGTACCGTCCCTGTATATTGTTGTACCTCAAAAATTTCATCACTGATGTGATAGGTAATCGGATTTTTAAATACGGGATTCGAAATGACTTGACGCTTTGATTGGGACAACATATTTAAAGGGGTAACAATCACGTAAATCAAGACCACCATAAGTAAAATTATTGCAACAAATGTATCTTCCCAAACAAAATACGTAAAGGGTAACATGATTAATGAACCTAATCCAAAAATCATTGTAATGATTCCACTAAAACTCGAATATGCATGAAATAACATAAACCTAAATAAATCCATTGTTTTTGTTTTGACTGTAATTTGAACTAGTTCTACCATTTTATCTCCTATCATTTACCCTTCACTCATCATAGATAAACCAATACGTTTTTTACCCACATCGACAGAAATAACTTCAACTTCAACAATATCGCCGATGGATACCACTTCAAGAGGATGTTTAATATATTTCTTACTTAATTTTGAAATATGTACCAATCCATCTTGATGTACACCAATATCAACAAAGGCACCAAAGTCAATAACGTTTCTAACTGTTCCGCTTAAGCGCATGCCTATCTTCAAATCGTCCATTTCTAAAACATCACTTCGTAAAATCGGTTTAGGCATCTCATCTCTCGGGTCACGTCCTGGCTTTTTAAGCTCCAAAATAATATCTTGCAGTGTTGGTTCACCCACACCAATGGTCTCTGCCATTTCGCTTACTCGGTCGATTGTTGCTAGCTTTTTTAGCATGGTAGTCACATCGTAGTGAATATCTAATCCTAACAACTTCATGAATTTTTCTGTTGCTTCATAAGACTCCGGATGCACACCTGTATTATCTAATGGATTTTTTCCATTTCGAATACGTAAGAATCCTGCCGATTGTTCAAAGGCCTTTGGTCCCAATTTTCCGACTTTTAGCAAGTCTTTTCGCGTTTTGAATTCACCTTTTTCTTCTCGATATACAACGATATTCTTAGCAACTGTTTTACTAATTCCTGAAATATATTGCAGTAATGAAACACTCGCCGTGTTCAGGTCAATTCCCACACGGTTTACGGAGTCTTCTACCACACCGGTTAATGTTTCTGATAATTTTTTTTGATTCATATCGTGTTGATATTGACCGACTCCGATTGACTGAGGATCAATCTTTACAAGTTCTGCAAGTGGATCTTGAAGTCGTCTTCCGATAGAAACTGCACTCCTTAGGGCTACATCAAACTCAGGAAATTCTTCTGTTCCAAGCTTTGATGCGGAGTACACAGATGCTCCTGCTTCATTTACAATAACGTATTGTATGCCACTTTTCATTTCTTTTAGCATGTCTACAGTAAAGCTTTCCGTTTCTCTTGAAGCCGTTCCATTACCAATAGCAATAAGATTCACGTGATGTTTTTTTATCATTGCACCCAGCGTTTTTTTTGCTTCTTGAATCTTATTGACGGGTGGTGTCGGATAAACTACCCCAGTGTCTAATACTTGACCATATTTATCGATGACCGCAACTTTACATCCTGTTCGAAATGCAGGGTCTAGTGCAAGAATAGTTTTTCCTGCAATCGGTGGTTGCAATAAGAGTTGCTCTAGATTTTTACCAAATAACTTAATGGCTCCGTCTTCTGCAACTTCAGTGATATGACTACGAAGCTCACGTTCAATGGATGGGAATATTAATCGTTTGTAAGCATCTTCAATAGCTTCTTTTAAATATACGAGTCCCACAAACCCATCATTGCGTATGACCTGTTTTTCAATATAGCCGAGTGCACGTATATCTTCGCTTTCGATTTTTACTGAAAGTATTTTTTCTTTTTCTCCCCGATTAATTGCCAATATACGATGACCCGGAATTTTTTTAATCGGCTCGTCATATTCATAATACATGTCATATACTGTTGATTCTTTTGTTTTTGTTTTGGTTACAATCTTACCCACGTTCCATGTATAGTCTCTAAGATATTTGCGAATATCTGCATCATCTGAAATCATCTCGGCAATAATATCTTTGGCCCCCGCAAACACTTGATTAATTTCAGTAATTTCTTTTTCATCATCTAAATATTTTTGTGCTAGTTGGTTCAAGTCTTCAGTCGTTTGTTGCATGTATAGGATTAATGCAAAAGGCTCTAAACCATTTTCCTTAGCAATTGTTGCTCGTGTACGTTTTTTTTGCTTGTAGGGACGATAGATATCCTCGACTTCAACTAAGGTCGTCGCCTTAAGTAAGGCCTGGTTGATTTCTTCTGTCATCTTCTCTTGTTCTTCGATTGTTGATCGAACTTGCTCTTTTCTTGCCTCTAAGTTTGTCAAGTACGTTAATCGTTCAGATAGATCACGTAAAACTTCATCAGAAAGTGAGCCCGTCTGCTCTTTTCGATATCTAGAAATAAACGGAATTGTATTTCCTGCTTCAATTAAAGATAGTGTATTTTCAACTTGCCACGCCTGTAGTCCGAATTCTTTTTGCAACTGCTTTTTGATTTCCATAATAGACCCCTTTATATTTTCTAAAAGTGCATACTCATTATAATATCAATTCCAAGAAATTTCAAGAAAGTATGCCAATCGGGCAAAAAAAATGGACGTTAGTTCATAATCTAACGTCCATCGTATGCGCTTTAATTATCGTACACCTAATTTAAAGTGGTCATGAATAGCAACAACCGCATCATCTGCATCTTTCTCAGATACTAATACGGATATTTTGATTTCTGACGTAGAAATCATATGAATATTAATATCTGCATCATATAAAGCTTCAAACATTTTTGTAGCCACTCCTGCATTTGATGCCATTCCCGCTCCAACAACCGAAACTTTTGCGACTTTATCATCAAACAAGAAACTGGATGCTTCAAGATGTTCTAGATTTGATTCAATAAGTTTAATCGCGTCTTGCAAATCTCCCTTGGCAACGGTAAATGTAATGTCTTTTGTACCGTCTCGACCAATCGATTGCAAAATGATATCAACACTTATATTGTTTTTTGATAATAAACTGAATAAGTCAAAGGCTTTTCCCGGTCTGTCTTGAATCCCAATGACTGCAATACGAGCTACATCTTTATCCGCAGCAACACCACTTACTAACATTTTTTCCATTTTACATTCCTCCTTAACAATTGTTCCTTCTGCTTGAGTCAAACTTGATCGAACAACTAATTCTACATTATATTTTTTAGCAAGTTCTACGGATCGATTATGTAATACTTTTGCTCCCAAAGAAGCTAATTCAAGCATTTCATCATATGTTATTTCTTCAAGCTTATGGGCATCTTTTACTATACGTGGATCCGCGGTGTATACACCGTCAACATCTGTATAAATCTCACATTTGTCTGCATTTAAGGCTGCTGCAAGTGCGACTGCCGTTGTATCCGAGCCCCCTCGACCAAGCGTCGTCACATCTTCGTATCGGTTAATTCCTTGGAACCCTGTGACTAAAACAATGTTCTTTCGTTCTAGCTCCATTTCAATGCGGTCTTTATTAATTTCTTTTAATCGAGCATTTCCATATGTTCTGGACGTATTCATTGCAACTTGAAATGCGTTTAAAGATACTGCCGGATAACCTAAGGCCTGCAATGCCAATGCCATCAATGCGACGGATTGCTGTTCTCCCGTTGCCAACAACATATCCATTTCACGCTTTGACGGATTATCGTTAAGCTCTGCAACTTTTGCTAAAAGCTCATCTGTTGTATCTCCTTGAGCAGATAAAACAACAACAACTTGATGTCCTGCTTTATAATCTTCTAGAATTCGATTTGCAACATTAAATACACGGTCTTTATTGGCGACAGAACTGCCACCGAATTTTTTAACGACAAGCATATGCTTCCTCCATTTTCATTTATAATTTTTCACCTAAAAAATATGGCATAAATTGATAGCCTTTATTTATCATCTTACCACTTGCTTTTGCCCCTTGTTCTGAATAAGCAAAAGAGTTTATCGCTTTTTTCTTACTGTCGTAGATTAAATATGGAACCGGTTCATTTGTATGGGTTCTAATACGAAGCGGTGTCGGATGGTCCGGTAAAATTCCAATCTTAAAATCTTCTTTTTGTTGTGAAAAGTAGGCATAAATCGGAGCAGCAACTTTTTCATCAATGAGTTCAATGGCTTTGACTTTATTATCTAGTTCGCCTCGATGTCCACATTCATCCGGAGCTTCTACATGAAGATAAACAAAATCATATCCACTTTCAAATGCTTGAATAGCTGCATCAACTTTTCCCTGATAATTTGTATGAATATTTCCGGTAGCCCCTTCGACATCAATACTTTTCATCTTTGCGGCAATGGCTATCCCTTTCAATAAATCAACTGCTGAAATCATAGCACCACTTTTGTGAAACATTTCTTTAAATTCGGGCAGTTCCGGTCGTACGCCTTCGCCCCATGGCCATATGCTGTTGGCCGGTCTAAGGCCTTTTTTTCGTCTCAATTCATTGATTGGATGGTGATTTAAAATTTCATAGCTTTTTTCCATCATCTCACGCATCTTATCTTTATAATCACCCCTGGGTTGATACTGGGTAATCTTTTGTCCTAGAATATTATGTGGCGGCTCTAAAACAACATCTGTTGAACCTTCATTCCAAATAAGGGCATGACGATAGCTGACGCCCTTGTAGAATTTCAATGGGCCCTCTTCAAAGGCCTCTTTGATTGCTTCTAAAAGTATTCCTGCCTCTTCTGTTGTTATTTCATCGGCACTATGATCTTCTATGGTTTTATCCCAATATGAGCCCTCTTCTGTCAGCGTCACAAGGTTTACTCGGAAACAGACATCCGTCTCTTCCATCTTAACGCCTATGCTTACCGCTTCAAGAGGTGATCTTCCGGTATAATATTTCGTCGGATCATATCCGATAACTGAGAGATTCGCTGTATCACTTCCAGGGCTCATTCCTTTTGGAATCGTATCAAGCAAACCGACTTCGCCGTGCTTAGCCAATGTATCAAATGTCGGTGTTTTTGCCGCTTCTAAGGGAGTTTTATCATTTAATGCCCGGATTGGCTCATCCGCCATTCCATCAGCGAGTATTATTATATATTTCATTATATTAATCCTTTTCTATACGAATGGTTGATGTCACTTTGACTTGATGCTCTTGGGTGAGTTGTATAATTTTTTCTTTTAGCTCACCTTCTGTTGATTTTTTTGTAATAAATACGGTTTCATCATCACTTTGTATATAAGAGACTTTACCAAACACTTGCTCTATAATATCTTGATGTCCATGGCCTTCAAGGGCAATGAATAATTGGCTGGGAACTTCTTCCAATGACATGAGATTCATTTCTTTTGAATACCAATGTGTAATAATATTTCTATCCAAATGTTTGACTGCATCAACAACGTCGGCAACAACAGCTGAAGCCGTCGGTAATTTTCCTGCACCACTTCCATAAAACATCACATCACCAATGACATTTCCTTTAATAAAAATCGCGTTAAAAACATCGTGAACATTTGACAAGGGGTGATTGTTGGAAATCATCATTGGTGCGACCATTGCATATGCTTTTTCATTTATTTTTTTACTGATACCCAATAGTTTAACCTGATATCCAAGTTTTTTTGCATATTCAAGGTCTTTGAGGCGTACTTTTGTTATACCCTCCGTGTGAATTTCTTCAAAGTTTACATGCATCCCATATGCTAACGACGATAAAATCGCAATTTTTCGGCAGGCATCATAGCCTTCAATATCGGCTTCCGGATTACGCTCTGCAAACCCAAGCTCTTGCGCTTCTTTCAAAACATCTTCAAAGTTTAAACCTTCTCTGGACATTTTACTTAGAATATAATTCGTTGTCCCGTTTAAAATTCCTGTAATTTCATAAATCTCATCTGCTGTCAGCGATTTATTTAAAGGGCGGATAATAGGTATTCCACCACCAACACTTGCTTCAAACAAAAAATTAATGTTTTTATTGCGAGCAATCTCTAACAACTCCGGACCATATCTTGCAACGAGCTCTTTATTTGATGTAACCACGCTTTTTCCTTTTAGTAAGGCACTTTTCACAAAGTCATACGCCGGATTAAGTCCACCCATAACTTCAACAATGACGTCAATTGAATCATCCTCAATAATATCTTCAAAACGTTTCGTCAGCTTCGATTCAACTGACGTTCCCGGAAATTCTTTTAAATCTAATACGTATTTAATAAAAAGCTCTTCACCTGCTTTAATATCAATACTCTTCTTATTTGTCTCTAAGACTTCAACAACGCCTGATCCTACTGTTCCATATCCTAATATAGCTATGTTAATCATATTTTTTTACTCCCTTGCTAATATTTTGACGTGATGTATACCTTCGAACAATTCAATTGAATCGATGAGTGTTTCAACATCTAATGTTGCAGGTAAAATCTCGATGCTTATTGTCAAGTTTGCCACTCCGTTAATTGGTATTGATTGATTGATGGTTAATATATTTGCCTTGGATTCCGCAATTTTTTCAATGACTGCAGATAATAGGCCGGGTTCATCATCAATCTTAACCGCAAATGTTACGACACTCCCTCTTCCATTTTCATAGAAAGGAAAAATACACTCTTTATATTTATAGAAAGAACTGCGACTAATGCCGACGAGATCTACCGCTTCTTGGACTGTTATTGCTTTTTCTCGTTCAAGCAAAGCCTTCGCTTCAACCACTTTTAAGAAAACTTCAGGTAAGGCTTTCTTTTTCAGAATATAATATTTAGCATTATCCGGCATAACTTTCACCTCATTTTGTATTTTTGTCAAAAACATTTGTATTTACTAGAAAGATAATATCACATCTACAAATTTATTGCAAGAAAAAAGGATAACATGTTTATATTATCCTTTTATAACTTAATGTATATTGACACTATGCTACTATTAAGCTTCAACAACAACTTCTTCTAATTCTGCTTTTTCTTCATCAGATACAATAAGATCAATATCAATCAAAATGATCATTCGACCTTCTTGCTTAGCAACACTTTTAATATATTTTCGGTTAACTCCGGTTACAATCTTGGGAGCAGGTTCAATTGTATCTTCTTCAATTTGCAAAATCTCTGTAACAGAATCAACAACAAAACCAATCATCATATCGTTTGTATTCACAACAATAATTTTTGTATCATCGTTAACCTCTTTAAGTTCAAGATTAAATTTTTTTCTTAAACTATAGATTGGCAATACCTCACCTCTTAGATTGATAATCCCTTCAATATATTTAGGTGCATTGGGTACTTTTACAACTTCCTGATACTTTTCAATACCATTAACCTGCATAATATTCAAACCATACTCTTCATGGTCAAGTCTGAAAATTACTTGCTGTAATGAAGCCATTATTATTTCCTCCTTTGATTTTGAGATATTCTTTATTGTTGATCTATCGTAAGCCAAATTAAATAGCCATTGATAAATGGATCAAGGTCGCCGTCCATAACTGCACTAACATTACCTGTCTCCACATTTGTTCGATGATCTTTAACCATATTATATGGATGCATTACATATGAACGTATTTGACTTCCCCAGCCAATTTCTTTCATTTCTCCACGAATTTCTTTCATTTCTTCTTGCTGTTCAATTTGTTTTAATTCCAAAAGTTTTGCTTTTAACATTGACATTGCTTTATCTTTGTTCTTATGTTGCGAACGTTCATTTTGGCATTGAACAACAGTGTTTGTCGGGATGTGGGTAATACGGATTGCCGAATCTGTTTTATTAATATGCTGCCCACCGGCACCACTTGCACGGTAGGTGTCGATGCGCAATTCATCATCCGGAATATCTAGGTCAATTGAATCATCTAGCTCCGGAATAACATCACACGATGCAAAAGACGTATGCCGTCGTCCTGATGAATCAAAAGGAGAAATTCGAACTAAACGATGGACTCCTTTTTCAGCTTTTAAGTAACCGTATGCATTTTCTCCGGAGATCTGAAACGTTACCGACTTGATTCCGGCTTCTTCTCCATCTAAGTAGTCCAAAACTTCCGTTTTGTAATCTTTTTTGTCTGCCCATTTTAAGTACATGCGGTATAGCATGCTTACCCAGTCGCAAGACTCCGTTCCACCGGCACCGGCATGAAGAGATAAAATTGCGTTGTTCCTATCATAAGGTCCGGACAATAAAGTATCTATTCGTAACATCTCGTATTGTTGAATAAATTTATCGGCCATTGTTTTAATCTCAGAAACTAGGCTTTCATCGTCCTCTTCTTCAGCTAGCGTAATCATTGTTTGAACATCATCATATGCTTCAACAATTTCTTCATACGCACTCACTTTATCTTTTAGCCCTTTTAATGTTTTCATTTCTTCTTGAGAATTTGCCGGGTCATCCCAAAAGTCTTCCCGTGCCATCTCATTCTCTATCGTTTCTATTCTTATTTTAACATTAATTAAGTCAAAGTGAAACACTCATTTCATCTAATTTCACTTCATATTTTTGTAATTCTTGCTTGATCTGTTCTAAAGCTAACATTAAATCACCTCTTTCAACGATTATTCTTCTATACGGTAATTATAATTTTCCGAAGGACCATGACACTGCTTATATTTTTTCCCACTACCACAATGACAGGGTTCATTTCGTCCTAATTTTCTACCTGTATGTTTTACCGTTTTTTTCGCTACCTCTTCGCCACGATTCGTTGATATGTTTTTGGCAACACGCTCTCTTTCGATTTTATTACGCGGTGCAATTCGATAAAGAATGCGAACAGTATCTTCTTGAATGCTTTCAATCATATCATCAAACATGTCAAAACCAACAAGTTTGTATTCAACGAGTGGGTCCCGTTGTCCAAAAGCCACCAAGTTTATACCTTGTCGCATTTGATCCATATTATCAATATGATCCATCCATTTTTGATCAATGGCACGAAGTAAGATAACACGCTCCGGCTCACGCATCATTTCAGGTTCATCAAATTCTTGTTCTTTTGCTTCATACATTTTATGTGCTAAGTCTTGTAATAATTTGATGAACTTTTCCTTGGTCATCGTATCTCGTGTCTTTTCATCAAAACTGAAATTTGGAAAAGGAATAATCTTAGTTAATGATTCTCGAAGTCCTTTTAAATCCCATTCATCCATATGGTCCATACCATTTGAATGGGCATTGACATTACGCTCAATTAAATCATCGACCATTTTAAGTATAATCGAACGCATACTTTCGCCCTTAAGAACTTTTAAACGCTCTTCATAAATAATCTCGCGTTGTTCATTCATGACTTGATCATAATCTAATAAACGTTTACGTATACCGAAGTTATTACCCTCAACTTTTCTTTGAGCATCTTCAATACGATTGGATAATATCCCTGCTGATATAGGTTCATCATCGGGTAGCCCTAAACGTTCAACGGTATTTTTCATCTTATCCGATCCAAATAATCGCATAAGCTCATCTTCTAATGAGATAAAGAATCTAGATTCTCCCGGATCACCTTGTCGCCCGGCCCGCCCTCTTAACTGATTGTCAATTCGTCGAGACTCATGACGTTCAGTACCGATAATCTTAAGGCCACCGGCTTCTTTAACACCTTCGCCCAACTTGATATCCGTACCACGTCCGGCCATGTTTGTTGCAATTGTAACGGCGCCTAATTGACCGGCATCCGCTACAATGTCCGCCTCACGTTCATGAAATTTCGCGTTTAATACTTTATGTGGGATACCTTCGCGTTTAATTGCTTTACTTAACTCTTCAGAAGAGTCAATACTAACTGTACCTACAAGAACCGGTTGTCCTTTTGCATGGCTTTCTACAACTTCACGCGCAATTGCCCGATACTTTTCAGCAACACTTTTATAGACCACATCATTATGATCTTTTCTAGCTATGGGACGGTTGGTTGGAATAACAATGACATCCATACCATAAATTGATCGAAACTCTTCTTCCTCTGTTAAAGCGGTACCTGTCATACCGGATTTTTTTTCATATCGGTTAAAGTAATTTTGAAATGTAATTGTTGCAAGGGTCTTACTTTCTCGCTTTACTTTTACATTTTCTTTTGCTTCTATTGCTTGATGCAAGCCATTTGAATATCGTCTTCCCGGCATTAATCGACCGGTAAACTCATCAACAATCACTATTTCATCATCTTTGATAACATAGTCTTTATCGCGATGCATCAACTTTAATGCTTTTAATGCAAGATTAATATGGTGTTGAATTTCCATGTTCTCCGGATCAGCTAAATTGTCAATTTGGAAATATTCTTCGGCACGTTCCACACCATCTGCCGTTAATGTCGCATTTTTTGTTTTTTCATCAATGACGTAATCGCCTTCTTCTTCAATATCTTCATTCAGAAGCGCGCTTAATTTGGTTACTTCGCCCAATACACGACCTTCTTTTAAACGTTGTGCGAGCATGTGTGCCTGTTGATATAAATGTGTTGATTTACTACTACTTCCGGAGATAATTAAGGGTGTTCTTGCTTCATCAATTAAAACCGAGTCAACCTCATCAATAATCGCATAACTTAAGGGACGTTGTACCATTTCTTTTTCATATATAACCATGTTGTCACGTAAGTAATCAAAACCAAACTCGTTATTGGTACCATAGGTTATATCACATTGATATGCAGCTTGTCGTTCTTCATGATCTAATCCATTTACTATAACACCAACTGAAAGCCCTAGATAGCTAAAAAGCTCTCCCATCCATTCAGCATCACGTGTTGCCAGATAATCATTAACTGTAACCACATGAACGCCTTTACCTTCTAATGCATTTAGATAGGCAGCAATGGGTGCGACTAATGTTTTACCTTCACCTGTTTTCATCTCAGCAATTCGGCCCTGGTGTAAAACGACCGCACCCACTAACTGAACTCTGTATGGTCGTAATCCTAAAACCCTTTTCGCCGCTTCTCTTACAACGGCAAAAGCTTCTATCATAATTGAATCTAATGCTTCTCCTTGCTTAATTCGGTCACGAAACACATCCGTTTTGGCTTTAATGTCTTCATCAGACATTTCAATCATATGCGGCTCTAATGCCTCTATTTGATCGACTATCGGATAAATTCGTTTTAATTCTCTTTCACTATGGGTTCCGAAAATTTTCTCAATAATACCCATCTTGTCCACCTTCCACTTAACTATTTTCTACATTACTCTATTGTATCATTTTACAATAAGTCCTTCAAGATACTTCTTGAAATCATGCATTGCTTGTATTTTAACACAAAAGTTGAAAACATCCTATAAAAATGGTATTAATTTTCTATTTTATTCAACATACATCTGTGGATAAGTAGGTGGGTTTACATAATTCTCTTATTATTCCACTGTGGATAGTGTGCTTAAGTCTGTGCATAACCCTATTTTCTGCCTCTTTTTATCTATTCAACTTGTGGATTTGTGAATTTGATAGAATTATGTCAATCACGAATCCCTTCATATTTTTCGTAACGGAAAAGGTCCTTAATAAAAAAAAGGGAGATCGTCTATTTCCCGATTCCCCTTTTTGATGATTTTATTTTTATACTTCTGGCTCAATTAATCCAAAGTCGCCATTATTACGTTTATAGACAACATTTACTTCTTCCGTATCTGCATTTCTAAATACAAAAAAATCATGACCTAATAATTCTAACTCCATACACGCTTCTTCTGCATCCATTGGTTTTACTGCAAATCGTTTTGTTCGAACTATTTTGGGTCCTTCTTCTTCTTGAAAGTCCGGTTCTATATCCAAGAAAGTACTTCTAAATGAACCACTATGGCGATGACTATCAATAAGTTTATGGCGATGTTTAACCAACTGACGCTCTAACTTATCAATGACTAAATCGATTGCTGCATACATATTCTCTGCAGTTTCTTCTGCGCGAATCACTGTACCTTTGAGCGGAATCGTCACCTCTATTCGATGTTGTTTTCTTATTACACTCATTGTTATATTTGCTGCCGTTTCCGACGTAAAGTACTTTTCGAGTTTGCTAATCTTTTCTTCTGCAACATTCTTAAGCGCCTCTGTCACCTCAAAGTTTTTTCCTGTAATTACATAACGCATAAATAACAACTCCTTCCGGAATACTTCTCTCTAAAGTGCTAGAGAAACATTCTATATTATCTAATACATAAATATTCTCTATGAAAAACAAAAATCCTTTTTTTATTTGTAAAATGTTCCGTGGTGAGTGATAAAAAAAGTTGCACCTGCAATACGCTACAGATGCAACAAGCTTTATTTGTTATATATTTATTTTATATTGGAACTTATACTTTTTCTTTAATTGAATATGCCGTATGTAATAAGTGATGTGCTTTTTCACTCATTGGTTTACCCAAGTATTTATCATATAATTCAATAATAGCTGGGTTTTCATGGGATTTACGTAAAGGCATATTCTTATCAATTTCATAAATAGCATTTTGACGAGCTTTAACTATACTTGCATCTCCATGATGATAAGGTTGACCAGCTCCACCAATGCAGCCGCCTGGACATGCCATAACTTCAATGGCATGAATATTTCGTGGATTACCATCACGAACTTCTTCAAGTAAGGCTCTTGCATTCCCAAGTCCATGAGCGATACCAATGTTTAGGGTCACATCATCCATGGCAACAGACGCAACACGAACACCATCAAAGCCACGTAACTCTTCAAAGTCAACACGTGGTAACGTTTTGCCTGTACGCAATTCATAAGCTGTTCTTACCGCTGCTTCAATAACTCCACCTGTTGATCCAAAGATAACTCCGGCGCCTGTTGACATCCCTAACGGACGATCAAAATCACTTTCTTCTAATTCATCCGGATCAATATTCATTTTTTTAATTAATTCTGCAAGTTCACGGGTTGATAATACAAGATCTACATCCGGATTACCGTCTACTGAGAATTCATCACGACTCGCTTCAAACTTTTTCGCTAAACATGGCATGATTGAAACAACGACCAGATCTTCACGCTTCACTTCAAGTTTTTCTGCAAAATATGATTTTGCTATAGAACCGAACATTTGCATTGGAGATTTTGCCGATGAAGGGATATCAATTAACTCAGGGAATTGACTTTCAACAAAGTTTACCCATGCTGGACAACATGATGTCAATATCGGTAATGTCTCCTCCGTTTTTCCATCTAGGTAGTTTTGTAATCGGCCTAGAAGCTCAGTTCCTTCTTCCATAATGGTAAGGTCTGCTGCAAAGTCTGTATCGAATACATAATTAAATCCGATTTGACGAAGTGCTGTTACCATTTGATTTGTAAAAATCGTTCCCGGTTCATGACCAAACTCTTCTCCAAGTGCAACACGAACTGCAGGTGCTGTTTGTACAACAACCGTTTTGCTAGGATCTGCTAATGCTTCAACAACTTTCCATGTTTGGTTATTCTCCGTTAATGCACCAGTCGGACAGACTGCGACACATTGTCCACAATGGGTACATACTGTTTCTTCCATTGGTAGTTCAAACGCTGCTGACACAACCGCATCGAATCCTCGATTGATAGCTGAAAGCGCTCCAACGGTTTGAACATTGTTACACATAGTTTCACATCGACGACACATAACACACTTATCCATATCACGAATAAGTGAAGGTGAATAATCTTTTTTATATGTTGACATGGCTTTTCCTGAAATCGAGTCTCCTGTTAATCCACATAGTTCTGATAAGTCTTGTAACTCACAATCTCCGGCTTTTGCACAGGCTAAACAATCTTTTGGATGGTCTGAAACCAATAATTCCAGTACTGTTTTTCTTGCTTCCATAACACGAATCGTATTCGTATGAATCTTCATACCATCAATAGCAGGTGTTGCACAAGATGGTGCTAAGTTTCTTCTTCCATCAATCTCAACCACACAAACACGACATGATGCAGACTGATTCACCATTTTTGTATCGTGTAAATCTAAATGACATAAAGTTGGGATATCAATTCCAAGCTTTTTTGCACCGTCAAGGACAGTACTACCTGCTGGAACAGTAACCTCTTTACCATCGATAATTATATTAATATCTGACATTGGGTACACTCCTTTATCTATTATTTCTATTGCTTCAAAATAGCATCGAATTTACATTTATCATAGCAAGCACCACATTTAATACATTCATCTTGATTTATAAAATGTACTTTTTTCACTTCACCGGATATACATGATACTGGACAGACACGTGCGCACGCCGTACATCCAACACATTTTTCTTCGCTAACCACATATTTTACAAGACTACTACATTGGCCGGATGGACAAGTCTTGTCTTGTACATGGGCTACATATTCATCCCAGAATGCTTCCATTGTAGATAATACAGGGTTTGGAGCCGTTTGTCCCAATCCGCATAAAGCAGTATCTTTAATGACACGACTTAATCGTTTCATCTCATCTAAGTGACGCATTTCTGCATTTCCTGCACAGATGAGTTCAAGAAGTTCAGATATACGTTTTGTTCCTACCCGACACGGTGTACATTTTCCACAAGATTCTTCTTCTGTAAATTCAAGATAAAATTTTGCAACAGCCGGCATACAATCATCTTCGTCCATAACGATCATACCACCAGACCCCATCATCGAGCCTTTTGCAATAAGATTATCAAAATCGATAGGTGTATCTAAATCCTTCTCAGTTAAACATCCACCTGATGGTCCGCCCGTCTGAACGGCCTTGAATTTTTTACCGTTTTTAATTCCGCCACCGATATCATAGATAACTTCACGAAGCGTTGTACCCATTGGTACTTCAATTAATCCAACGTTGTTAATCTTTCCGGCTAAGGCAAATACTTTTGTACCTTTTGATTTTTCTGTTCCGATTTTATTATACCAATCTGCACCTTTTAATAGGATTACCGGTACATTTGCGAAAGTTTCAACATTATTTACATTGGTTGGTTTACCCCAGTATCCGGATTCCGCAGGGAATGGTGGTTTCGTTGTCGGCTCGCCACGCTCACCTTCCATCGAATGAATTAAGGCCGTTTCTTCTCCACATACGAAAGCTCCTGCACCTAATGTTAACTCAATATCAAAATCAAAACCTGATTCTAAAATATTCTCGCCTAACAATCCATATTCACGTGAGACATCAATTGCTGCTTGTAGACGCTTAATTGCTAAGGGATACTCAGCACGAATATATACGCGGCCTTTTGACGCACCAATTGCATATCCGCAAACGGCCATTGCTTCGATAATTGAATGTGGATCTCCTTCGAGAATAGAACGATCCATGAACGCACCTGGGTCTCCTTCATCTGCATTACAAATAACATACTTTTGATCTGCATCATATCCGCGTGCAAACTCCCACTTTAATCCTGTTGGGAATCCACCGCCCCCACGGCCACGAAGTCCAGAGTCTTTTATTTCTTGTATTACCGTTTCCGGTGTCATATCCGTTAATGCTTTTCCTAAGGCCATATATCCATCACGTGCAATGTACTCGTCAATGTTTCCTGGATCAACAAAACCACAGTTTCTTAAAGCAATACGCATTTGCTTTTTATAAAAATCCATGTTTTTTGAATCCGATATGATGACTTTTTTCTCAGGATCAACATATAATAGACGTTCAACTTTTCTTCCCTTAACAAGATGTTCTTTTACTATCTCTTCTGCATCTTCCGGTTTAACCTGCACATAGAATGTGTTATCCGGTAAAATCTTAACGATTGGTCCTTTTTCACAGAATCCAAAACATCCTGTTTTTAGCACTTGAACATCAGCATCCATGTTCTCAGCCGCTATAGACGTCTTTAGATTCGTGATAATACCTTCCGCTTCGGCAGAAAGACATCCTGTACCTCCACAGACCAATACATGTATTTTTTCGTTTGCCATTATTACGCCTCCTAACCTTTCTATTCGACTGTCTTGTGTGTTGCAGGAATAATGCCGTCAACAAGTTCGCCGGCTTTTAAATATTTCTCAATAATCTCTTTTGCCTTCGTCTCATCAACATCTCCAAAAACAACGGGTTCTTGATTCGGTAGAGTTACTTCAATGGTTGGCTCTGCATAACAATAACTCATACAACCTGTCTGTGTTACAACAACATTATCTATGCCTTGTCTGTGCGTTTCTTGAATCATATAATCCATGACTTCACGAGCACCTGCAGCGATTCCGCAGGTCGCCATTGCCACTTTGATTTGAATTAGCTCATCGACATTTTCGCCTTTTTCTCTAAGGGAAACTTTATTTTTAACATCATTTTTAATTTTCATCAATTCGTCAAGTGATTTAATTTTTGCCATCGTTTTTTCCTCCTATTTGTATTCAGCTAAAATATCTTTAACCATATCAGCCGTTAAACGTCCATAGGTTTTTTCACCTATTGTTACAACAGGAGCCAAACCACATGCGCCTATACAACGTAATCCAGTAATTGAAAATTTTCCGTCCGGAGATGTTTCTCCCACACCAATACCTAATTCTTTTGAAAATGCATCAACAATTTTTTCTGCACCTCGAACATAACATGCTGTTCCTAAGCAGATCGAAATATCGTGTTCCCCTTTGGGTTCCATTGTAAAGAATGAATAGAAACTTACGACACCGAACACCTTTGCTGTAGATACTTTTAATTTTTTTGCAACAAATTTTTGTACTTCAGCAGGGAGAAATCCAAAGATTCCTTGTGCCTTATGCAATACTTTGATGAGTTCGCCTTTTGTATCCGGCAATGCATCAATAAAGTCTGCAAGTTCTTGGTATTTTTCTTGAGTCAAATCGTGATTAGCAGCCATCATTAACCTCCTTAAAATTGTATTACTTAACCTTAACCTTTATATAAGAAGAGATTATTCATCTCTAACTAACATCATTTTTTGTTTATACTTTGTCAATCCGCTTTAAAAAATCAAGCACACCTTTAACCGTCAGCTGAGATTTTAATCGTTCAGGAAGTTGAAATTCCTGCATACATACGCCTATAAATCCTAGTTCATGTGCATCTGAAGATTGCAATATTATGTGCTCTTTATATTTTTCGATATATTTATTGTACTCTGCATATTGTGAAATTTCAAGACAATGAATGGGTAGATTCGGAGGGATAAAACCTAGGTTTGAAATAAGGCTATAACTAGGGCGGTCAATGTGCGCCGGAATGGCAACACCACCTAGATCCTTCGTCTTTTGAATAAGTTGTTCAAGAGTAATTGTTGTTGCAAATGATAATAAACGTTCTTCTTCAGCAATAATATTGTCCTCAATATCAAAAAGCAATTGTCGCCCAAGTATGGAAGGCTTATTTTTTTTGTTTGGCAATGACTCATAGACATAACTTTGCATTAGCTTACTCGCTTCGACTGTTTCAAAAAGACAGACCACATGAATCTCTTCACGCGTTTCGACTTCCATACCTGGGATTACAAGAAGGCCAAGCTCTTTTGCAACGGTAATCACCGACTGAACATTACCACAACTATTATGATCGGTTATGGCTATAACATCGAGCTCATTTAGAATCGCCATGTTAACAATATTGTTGGGCGACATTTCTTCTAAGGCACATGATGATAATGCTGTATGGATATGAAAGTCATATTTTACATTCATTACAATCCTCTTTTGTTAAATTATTGTCATTACACCTCGTACAATTCAGACCTCATTATAACAGATTTCCCCTTTGTTGTAAACGAATGATTAAAGCATTTTTTTTATATATGCGCCTGTATATGATTTTTTGTTTATAGCAATTTCTTCAGGTGTTCCTTTGCCGATAACCGTTCCTCCACGATGTCCCCCTTCAGGTCCCATATCAATAATGTAATCTGCAGTTTTAATGACATCTAAATTATGTTCAATAACTAGGACTGAATTTCCTTGGTCAACAAGGGTTTGTAGGATTATTATCAGTTTATTTACATCATCAAAATGCAGGCCAGTGGTTGGCTCATCTAAAATATACATGGTTTTACCTGTACTTCGTTTACTCAGCTCTGTTGCTAACTTCACACGCTGGGCTTCACCTCCGGATAGGGTTGTTGAGGGCTGACCAAGTTTTATATATCCGAGTCCAACATCATAGAGTGTTTGCATTTTGTTCTTGATCCGAGGAACGTTTTCAAAAAAAGATAAAGCTTCTTCTACCGTCATTCCCAATACATCCGCTATGTTTTTACCTTTATATTTGATTTCTAGTGTTTCTCGGTTATACCGTTGTCCATGACACACTTCACACGGCACATAAATATCCGGCAAAAAATGCATCTCAATTTTTAAAATTCCATCTCCTCGACAAGCTTCACATCGACCGCCTTTAACATTAAAGCTAAAGCGACCTTTGGAATAACCACGTACTTTTGCGTCTTGGGTTGAAGAAAAAATATCACGAATATGGTCAAACACCCCTGTATATGTTGCAGGATTTGATCTCGGTGTACGCCCAATGGGGGATTGATCGATATCAATTACTTTATCCAAATGTTCTATTCCTTCGATGTCTTTATGTTTACCGGGTTTGAGTTTAGCACGATTTAAATCTCTCGCTAACCGTTTATATAGTATTTCATTCACCAAGGAGCTTTTTCCTGATCCTGAAACACCTGTTACACAAGTTAAAACGCCTAAGGGAATTGATACATCAATATTTTGCAGATTATTTTCTTGAGCGCCAACAACCGTTACCCAACGCTCATCGGCTATTCTTCTCTGCTTAGGAATCGGAATCTCAAGGCGCTTAGATAAGTATTGACCGGTAATGGAACGTTCGGATTGTTTTATACCTTCCACATCACCTGCATAAACCACTTCACCTCCATGAACGCCTGCACGCGGTCCGATATCTACAAGGAAATCCGCTGCTTCCATAGTTTCTTCGTCATGTTCAACGACAATTAATGTATTCCCCAAATCACGAAGATGTTTTAATGTCTTAAGCAAGCGCCCATTGTCTCGTTGATGCAAACCTATAGAGGGTTCATCAAGTATATATACAACACCAACTAATCCTGAACCGATCTGCGTTGCTAGGCGAATACGTTGAGCTTCTCCACCTGATAATGTTCCTGCCGTCCGGGATAAGGATAGATAATCTAGCCCGACATCCATAAGAAAATTAATGCGTGCTTTGATTTCTTTTAAAATCTGTTCGCCAATCATTTCCTGACGCTTTGTCAATTGTAAATTATCCATAAATTTTTGAATATCCACAATCGCTTGCTCTGTCACTTCAACAATGTTTTTATCCCCGACAGTTACTGCTAGAGACTCAGGTTTTAATCGGGCTCCGTGACAAACTTCACATTCATCATTCATCATTAATGTCTCATACTCCGACCGCATATAATCAGATGAAGTTTCTTGATAACGTCTCTCTAGTCCCGGAATAACTCCTTCAAAAGATGTCGCATATTCGCCTGACATACGATTATTTTCATATTTAACTTTTATTTTTTTACCTTCATTCCCATAAAGAATTAGATACTGAATCTTTGGTTTCAATTCATTATATGGTGTATCAAGGCTAAATTTATATTTTTGTGCCAAGGATTCAAATAAACTCAAGGTATAACTTGTTTTTTTATTGGCAATTGCCCATCCCGGAGCTTGAATCGCTCCTTGCCGAATAGATAAAGCCGGATTGGGAACCACTAAGTCTGGATCAAATTTCATAGTAAAGCCTAAGCCATGACATGTGGGACATGCACCGAATGGATTGTTAAAGGAAAACATACGCGGCTCAATTTCTTCGATACTAATCTCACAATCCGGACAAGCAAAATGTTGGCTAAAGGTAAGTACATCCCCACCAATAACATCTACCTCTAATATTCCTTCCGATAAGTGCATAACGGTTTCAATTGAATCACTCAATCGTTTTTGAATATCTGCTTTGACAACTAATCTGTCCACGACAATTGCAATTGTATGCTTTTTGTTTTTATCTAATTCGATTTCTTCACTTAAATCATACATGTTCCCATCAATAAGCACGCGAACATAGCCACTTTTTTTTGCTTGTTCTAGTAACTTAACGTGTTGCCCTTTGCGACCACGAACGATTGGAGCCAACAATTGAATTTTTGTTCCCTCTTCTAATTCTAGTATATGATCGACGATTTGATCCACCGTTTGTTTATGAATGGGTTTTCCACATTGCGGACAGTGAGGAATTCCAACGCGCGCATAAAGCAGACGATAATAGTCATAGATTTCTGTAACGGTTCCGACGGTTGATCGCGGATTCTTGTGCGTTGTCTTTTGGTCAATGGAAATTGCTGGAGACAAACCCTCAATCGTTTCAACATCGGGTTTTTCCATTTGTCCTAAAAACTGTCTTGCATATGACGATAATGATTCCACATACCGCCGCTGTCCTTCCGCATAAATGGTATCAAATGCTAATGATGATTTACCTGATCCACTTAAACCTGTCATAACGATAAACTGATCTCGAGGTAATTCAAGATCTATATTTTTCAGATTATGTTCTTTTGCACCTTTAATCGTAATTTTATTATTTGACATCGTTTACTCCTACCTATCTTGCATCTGCTTTTTTAGTTTAAAGAGTTCATCTCTTAACATAGCAGCTCGTTCAAAGTCTAAATTCAAGGCAGATTTTTTCATGTCTGCATTCAATTTAATAATTAATTTTTCCAGTTCTTGTGTATCCATAGACTCAGGGTCTTTATCTAATTTATAGGTTTTCTTCGATTCTGCAACTTTAGATATCGCAATCAAGTCTCGTACTGCTTTTTTGATTGTTTGCGGAGTAATATTGTGCTGATCATTATACTCTTGCTGAATCTGTCGACGACGATTGGTCTCTGAAATTGCTCGTTCCATTGAGCCTGTCATTCGGTCAGCATACATAATAACGCGACCTTCACTATTTCGTGCAGCACGACCAACCGTCTGTATAAGCGCTGTCTCTGAACGTAAAAAACCTTCTTTATCTGCATCCACAATAGCAACAAGAGCGACTTCCGGAATATCTAATCCTTCACGAAGCAAATTAATTCCCACAAGTACATCAAATACATCCATCCGTAAATCACGAACAATCTCTATACGTTCAAGGGTATCAATATCCGAGTGTAAATAGCGTACACGTATACCGATTTCTTTCATATAGTCCGTCAAGTCTTCCGACATTTTTTTTGTCAATGTTGTCACAAGTATTTTATTTCCTTTTTCAACTTCGCCGTTAATCTCGCCAATAAGATCATCAATCTGACCTTTGACCGGTCGCACAGTTACTTCGGGATCAAGTAAGCCTGTGGGGCGAATAATCTGTTCAGCATACATTTGTTCATGTTCTTTTTCATAAGGTCCGGGTGTTGCTGATACGAAAAGAATCTGGTTCACCCGTTCCTCAAACTCCGGAAAATTTAAAGGTCGATTGTCTTTTGCTGAGGGAAGACGGAATCCATATTCAATAAGATTTTGTTTTCTGGATTGGTCCCCTGCATACATACCTCGTATTTGCGGAATTGTCATATGGGACTCATCGACAATAATTAAAAAATCCTTCGGAAAATAGTCAATTAGAGTGTGCGGTGCTTGTCCAGGCGCTAATCCCGTTAAATGACGGGAATAGTTTTCTATTCCGGAGCAAAATCCGGTTTCTCGAATCATTTCCATATCGAAATTCGTCCGCTCTGCAATACGCTGTGCTTCAATGAGCTTATCATTGGCTTTAAAATATGCCACACGTTTGATCATTTCCTCTTCAATCGCTATTAAGGCTTTTTCTATTTTTTCCTCGGGTATAACATAGTGGGAAGCAGGAAATACCGAGGCGTGTTTTAATTCATATAAAACTTCTCCGGTTAATGTATTAATTTCGGTTATACGTTCGATTTCGTCTCCGAAAAATTCAATACGTAAGGCATTCTCATAAGCTCCAGAAGGAAAAATCTCAACAATATCACCACGAACTCGAAATGTTGACCGGACAAAATCTAAATCATTACGTTTATATTGAATATCCACGAGTTTGCGTAGAAGCTCGTCGCGATCATAGTTCATACCGGGTCGAAGAGATATAACCATTTCTTTATAGTCAATCGGTGAACCCAAGCCATAAATACACGACACAGATGCAATAATAATAACATCACGCCGTTCGGCTAGTGCCGCAGTCGCTGAATGCCGCAATTTATCAATTTCTTCATTAATGGACGAATCTTTTTCTATATAGGTATCCGAATGGGCCACATAGGCTTCCGGTTGATAATAATCATAATAACTGACAAAGTATTCCACTGCATTATCCGGAAAAAATTCTTTAAACTCCGAATACAGCTGTGCAGCTAACGTTTTATTATGCGCGATGATTAAGGTGGGAACATTCATATCTTGAATAATATTCGCCATAGTAAATGTCTTCCCGGATCCGGTCACACCTAATAATGTTTCGTGTTTATTCCCATGTTTAAACCCTTCCAAAAGTTTAAAAATAGCCTCTGGTTGATCTCCCGTTGGTTTAAATTCTGATTGCAAATTAAATTGACTCATTATATCACCTCTTTTACTGTTATTAATTATACCATATCACGTCAGGTTTGCAAACATATGTTCTGAGCTTTTCAAAAAAATCTCAGCCTCCAGAAATTATGCCATTTGACACTCTGTGAGTCTGAGATTTACTTTACTCATCTTAATATTTTCCTTTAAAAAAATCGAAAATGCCGATTTGGTTATAACGTTCCATTGAATATACAATCAATGGTTTTTCCGGGATAAACCGTACACCCATACGTGTCAAGTCTTTCGATTTATGAATTTCGTACCGCATCAATCGGCCGGCAACTGTACGGGATTCAATAATAATTTCCCCTTCAGCTTCTTTGACTATTCGCAAAAAATGCTTAATATCTTGGACAAAAGTGTCATTCACTTTTTCTATAACTTCACCTAACTCCATTCCAATCTCATCTGCAATCCCACCATGAATAACTTCCATAATGCGTAATCCATTCTCTGGATGTGTATAAATTGGCGATTGCCTTTTTTCTTTTCGAACCTTTGCCTGATGCATTCCTTCCGGGAAAACAAGCATTATTAAACTTCCTATTATTTGAACATAGAGATTTTCTACAGCTACACGACCTATAAGCAAGAGCAATATGCCAAAAATGATGTTGCTTTGTCCCGATTGTTTTTGATGGTTCTGTAACGTTTCTGTATAACTTATGGAGTTGTGATTCATGAAAGCAACAAAGGGAAACATAGTATAAAAAATATTTTGATTGTAAGGGTATTGAATCATTGGCCACCAACTCGGCATTTGAATCCCTTGCGTTGTCAATTCTCCAATTTGCAAAATCAAAAGACCTATAGGCAAAATCCAACTTTTATGAATGATGTGTCCCAGAACTATTTGATTATCTTTACGACTAATTACCGGAATAACACTCTGCTCTTTTGTTAGGAATATAAGTAATCCTTTGATCAGACTGATTATTCCAACAAGAAGAATAAGGGATGGGATATGTGTTGGTCCATCCATCATTAATGTTAAAACACAAATCAATGCAACCCCATAACTAAGATCTAGAAAGCGTATTCGCACCATCGAAAGCAATAATGAAATAGGAATAAGAAAAAGTAAAAATTCATTGAAATATAATGGAATTCCGATGAAAACCACTAAAAAGCTTACAAAGCTTCCTACAAGAATGCTTTGCACCAATATATCGGCCATGAGATTAATCATCGACTTTTTTTTAATTATTCTGTAAATATCTATTCGGTTCAAGCGACGATTTATTAAAAACAAAACCCATACACCGAACAAAAAAACAATATTAAAAATTGAGTACCCTATACTTTCCAACGTTATTCTAACTAAGTCCAACATGTTGTTCTCTCATCTTTCATTTCTAAGTCATTTTCTCATATTTATTGTGTGATTTGTTCGCGTATAAGCTCAAGTGCTTTTTCAAGTTGGTCATCCACATCATCTTCGTAATCTTCTTCGACATATATATCTGGTTCCACACCAACATCTTGAATATAGTTCCCATTTGGCGTGTAATATCTAGATACCGTCACCTTGATTGCTGAATTGTCATCAAGATCGATTGTTTGTTGAACAAGCCCTTTTCCAAAGGTGGTTTCACCGACAATCGTTCCTAATCCATGATCTTTGATTGCTCCGGACATAATCTCAGATGCACTGGCACTACTCCCGTTAACCAATATGACTAAGGGTTTATCAAATGCTCTTTTTGTCTCTGTCACTAATTCAGATCGACGACCTTGTTTATCAACTGTATAAACAACAAGCATATCTTCTTTGAGTAATTCATCAATCATATTGTAGGCAATATGTAAGTATCCACCCGGATTAAATCGTAAATCAATAATCATACCTTTTTGCCCTTGATTGTTAAGTTCTTCAATTGCATGATTAAATTGTTCTTCTGTCACAAGATCAAAGCTACTCACTGCCACATAGCCGATATCATCTTCAACCATTGAATATTCCACTGTCGGAACTTCGATTTCTTCACGTGTAATTGGAATATCTAGCATCTCTCCATCACGAATAACTGTCAAAACAACGTCTGTTCCTTTTGGTCCTTTAATCAATTCAACAATTTTATCCAAAGTCATTCCATTAATGTCTACAGCATCAACTGCAATAATCTGATCATTCGGCTTTATACCGGCTTTTTCCCCCGGTGAACCTTTAAACGGCGCTACAACAACAACTTCGTCCTCTGTTTCTCCATAAGAAACAACCACACCTATGCCATCATAGCTTCCTTCCATTTTTTCCATAAATGAAGCATATTCAGTTTGAGTAAAATATGTTGTGTATGGATCTCCAACACTATTAACAAGCCCTCGAATAGCCTCTTCATATAATTGTTCTTCTTCAATATCTTCATAATAATATGTATTTAATTTACCAATCACATCTTCAACTTTCGTTTCAAAACTTTCATATTCATGATTGGTATATTGCGGAATCAATTCTTGAGCAATTCTACCTATGGAAAAAAAACCACCTAAGGCAATTTGTGCAAGCAATAATATTACCATACCACTGGCTAATCCTATAAAAAAACTACTTTTTTTCATGTATTTCCTCTATTCTATATCTAGTTAGCTGATGACTTTTGCAGTGGATCAATCCACGTCCCTCCTATTTGAACGCCAAAATGTAAGTGATTTCCTGTAGACCACCCTGTACTACCGATTTTTGCAATGGTATCGCCTCGAACAACAATATCTCCTTCAGAAACAAGAAGTTCTGAACAATGGGCATATTGCGTCACAACATGACGCTTTTGAGGGTCAACACCATGATCAATAAGAATATAGTTTCCATAAGCCGTTCCCCATCCTGCAAAAATAACCCGTCCACTTCCGGAAGCTTTAATCGGCGTCCCATATGACGCAGGAATATCAATACCTGTATGATTACTCGCATAACCATAAACCGGATGAGTTCTCGGTCCGAATTTTGAAGAAACACGAGTCCATCCCGGTACCGGCCAATCTAAATTTCCACCAAATAAAATAGTACTATCTGCATAGAGCTTGATCAGCTCTTCAATCATTTTATCCGTCTCTTCTTGTTCTTTCTCCATCATTTGGATTTCTTCAAGAATTAACTCTTTGTCTTCTTGTATGGATAAAATTTCATATTCTTTTTTTGCCCTTAGTGCCTCAACTTCATTTTTTTGATTGACATTCTCAGCTTGTAATCCTTCTAATTCTAACTTTTCTACTGTAAGCTGATTTTCATGTCGTACAATATCTTCTTTAATTTGTTGTATCTTTTCAAGCATCTCTTGATCATACTCGACAAGTCTATTCAAATACTCCAAACGATTAAAAAAATCACTTGTATCTTTTGACTCTAACAAAACCTCCAAATATTCTGTTGAACCAAATTCATACATAATTTTAATGCGTTCTTTTGTCTGTTCATAATATACTTCTTGCTCATCACGAATAAGGTCGAGTTGTTCAAGCGTCAATTCTATCTCTTGCTCTTTATTTGAAATATCTGCATTTGTCTGTGCAATCGCATTGTTAATCTGGTTCGTTTTTTGTTCAAGTTCTAATATCTGATAGGATCGCTCAGCTATCCCTGCATTCTTTTGAGCAAAAGCTTCCTTGGCAGCTTCAATAGCTTGTTCTGTCTCTTTTTTTTGACGTTCTAAATCTTTAATCGAGGTTCTTGCATTTACACTTAAAGCAACAATCGGAATCAAGACGAGTACGAGTATGATGAAAAAGAGACCTTGCATATTTATTTTTTTTTGCACGAAATCACCCACTTTATTTTAAACTTTTAAATATCTTCCAATTGTAAATCGACTGCCAATAACCCCTAACGATGCACCTGATATAAGCATGATAGGTGTTAATTGAACCATAAGTTCTTCTACAGGAATGAAGACAAGGAAATCCTTCAATAAATAGAATTGTGTGATAATACTTTGGACTACTTGATTATAAAAATACGAAATCGCTAACAATGGAATTGATGCACCAATCAAACCGATAAGGGCACCTTCAACAATAAATGGTCCACGAATCATCAATGTTTTCGCTCCGATATAACGCATTATATTTATTTCCCGTTTTCGCAAGGCAATCCCTAGACGAATGGTATTCGAAATAATAAACAAAGAAATGATCGAGAGGATAACAATTAATGCTAGGCTGATATAGGCCACCAAATCATTAAAATTTT
>CAZLXW010000048.1:0-28695 GCA_964563505.1 uncultured Eubacteriales bacterium | reverse complement strand
AAATCGAACCGGTACGTGAGATGATACTTGAAGCTGTTGCCGAGAGTGATGAAGAATTAATGGAAAAATATTTTGCAGGTGAAGATTTTACATTAGAAGAAATTCAGTCAGCCCTTCATAATGGCGTTGTTGACGGATCTATTGTACCTGTTTTATGTGGCTCTGGAATAAATACCACTGGGGTAGGCGTTTTAATGTCTTCAATTAACAAGTATATGCCGGCGCCAAAGGAGGAACATACAGAAGTCCTCGGGGTTAATCCAGATAATGAAGAGGAAGAGATTCACGTGATTTGTGAAAAGGATCAGCCTGCTTCGGCACTTGTCTTTAAAACAATTATTGACCCATACATTGGTAAAGTGTCATTATTTAGAGTCTATTCAGGAATTATTCGTAAAGATGATAGTTTATTGAATGCAAATACGGATGAAACTGAAAAAATTCCCCATATTTATGTATTAAGAGGAAAAGAACAAATTGAAGTGGATGAAATTCACGCAGGTGATATTGGAGCGTTTGCAAAGTTGAATAATGTAACTACCGGAGATACACTTTGTGACCCGAATCGCCCGGTAAGATTAGCCGGAATCACTTTCCCGGAATCTCTCGCTTATCGTGCAATTGTTCCGAAAACCAAAGGTGATGAAGATAAAATAGCATCCGGCTTACATCGTTTAATGGAAGAAGATCCAACGATTAAAGTGGTTATGGACACGGAAAATCATCAAGAGTTATTATATGGAGTCGGTGGACAACACCTTGAGATTATTACAAGTCGATTAGAAGAAAAGTTTAAAGTCTCTGTGGACTTGCTAAAACCCAAAATTCCATATCGTGAAACAATCAAAGCGAAAGTTTCTGTCCGAGGTCGACATAAAAAACAATCCGGTGGTCATGGTCAATATGGCGATGTAGTCATTGAATTTGAACCCTCCGGTGATTTAGAGACACCATTTGTTTTTGAAGAAAAAATATTTGGTGGATCCGTACCAAGAAACTATTTTCCAGCTGTAGAAAAAGGCTTGCAAGATTCTGTTGGTAAAGGTGTTTTAGCTGGATATCCTTTCGTGGGACTAAAAGCAACATTAGTTGATGGATCTTATCATCCGGTTGATTCGTCCGAGATGGCATTTAAGATTGCAACGCAAAATGCCTACAAAGAGGGTATTGCAAAAGCAAATCCAACACTGCTTGAACCGATTGCATCTGTTAAAGTGCTTATTCCGGATGATTATATGGGAGACATCATGGGAGATCTAACAAAACGCCGTGGTAGAGTGCTTGGAATGAATCCGGTCAAAGGTAAGCAAGAAATTGAAGCAGAAGTACCAATGGGAGAAATGTATGGATACTCCACAGACCTTCGTTCCTTGACTCAAGGTCGAGGTGTATTTACATTAGCCTTTAATCGATATGAAGAAGCGCCAAGGGATGTCCAAGAAAGAGTTATAGCTGAACGTGAAAATGATGAGGAATAATTTGTTATAATTATGTGGGCTGTTTAGCATATGCTAAACAGCCCACAAAGTATGCGATGAAAGGTATGAGGAAGAGAGGATTATTGATGAAGCTAACGAAAACTGAAAAAAGTTGGATTATGTATGACTGTGGTAATTCAGCATACTCCTTAGCAATTACAACTGCCTTGTTTCCGGTATATTTTGGTATGATGAAGCGAGGTAGTAGTATGGATTTAGGATATTTTAATACATTGGCAAGTATAATTGTGGCAATTTTAAGTCCGATTCTAGGAACGATAGCTGATTATAAAGATGTCAAAAAAAGGTTCTTTACCTTTTTTGCCTTACTAGGAATTTGTGTTACGGGCTTAATGGTAGTCATACCTGATGGGCAATGGTTTGTTCTTGCAATTGCCTATGTGATTACTGCAATAGGGTTTGCAGGTGCCAATGTTTTTTATGATTCTTTTTTAGTTGATGTGACAAACGACGAACGGATGGATCGGATTTCATCGCAAGGATTTGCCTATGGTTATATAGCAAGCGTTATTCCTTTTGTTTTAACCCTAGTTGCTGTTTTTATTCTTGGCATGGATAAGCAAATTGGATACCAACTTGGTTTTATCATTACAGCACTTTGGTGGGGATTATTTACATTACCCTTGATTAAAAATGTATCTCAAGTACACTTTATTGAACCTGAAAAAAATCCGGTTCGAAAAAGTTTTAAACGGCTGTTTTTGACATTTAAAAACATTCAACATTATAAAGTGGTCGTAAGCTTTTTGATTGCGTATTTTTTATATATTGATGGTGTGGATACCATCATAAAAATGGCAGTTCCTTATGCGCAATCAACCTTAGGCTTAAGTTCGACGGATACATTTATGCTCTTAGGTATTTTACTTATTATCAACATTATTGCTTTCCCATTTGCTTTATTATATGGAATATTAGCAAAACGCTTTACAGCAAAGAAGATGATCGTTGTTGCAATAATGACATATATAGGAACAACGATTTTTGCATATTTAATGACGGAACTTTGGCATGTCTTTATTCTTGGTGGACTTATTGGTTCGGCTCAAGGTGGAATTCAAGCGCTCAGTCGTTCCTATTATGCAAAAATTATTCCGAAGAATAAATCCAATGAATTCTTTGGTTTTTACAATGTTTTCGGAAAATTTGCGGCCATTATCGGGCCTTTTATAATGGCTTTTACGACGACAATAACAGGAAATGCAAGATATTCCATTCTTTCAATTGTCCCATTATTTGTTATTGGACTTTTATTGTTTTTAAGATTACCTTCAGAACCGGAAAAATCATAAAATGTTAGGTAATTGGTAGGAAATATATGGAATTTTAAAAAATCCATGATATAATACCTTAAGAAGGAGTGATTTAAATGCCAAGACCGATTAAATGTCGTAAAATTAGTTATGTTCCGGAAAGCAAGTTTTTTAAACCGGCAGAAGTAGATATCGTGGATGAATACAATTTGAAATTGGAAGAACTTGAAGCGATGCGACTTAAAGATATTGAAAAAATGTCTCAGGAAGAAGCCGCTACTATGATGCAAATATCACGCCAAACATTTCAAAATATCATTGATAGTGCCAGGAATAAGGTTGTGTCAGCCCTTATAGAAGGAAAGGCCATTCGTATTGGTGGCGGAAACTATAAGATAATGGAATGTAAAATTGAGTGTCATCATTGTGGCAAAGAATATATGTTGGAAAACATCAAGGATCGACATTCCTGTCCTATATGTCATTCCCAAGATGTCTATTGTCATTCCAAGCAAAAAAGGTGTCACGCTGAATGTAGCGTAAAACGAGCAAATATATAAAGCCCTAGTAAAGAGTAGTTCTGTACTGCTCTTTATTTTTTCGTTTTTTTCAAGGGAAGATTCTTGACAGATTGTTAAAAAGGTGATAATCTATCCTTAGCTTAAATCCTAGTTATTTAGTAGGGATTAAGGAGGTGTGTTATGAGATTGTCAACAAAAGGTCGATACGGACTACGAGCAATGCTTGATTTAGCTTTGAATTCAACTGACGATGTTGTATCAATTAAGAGTATTTCTGAACGCCAGTGTATTTCAGAAAACTATTTAGAACAAATTATTTCAACACTTAAAAAAGCCAAATTTGTTAAAAGTACACGCGGGGCAAAAGGTGGATATACCTTGAATCAGGCCCCTAAAGATATATCCGTTGGTGATATTCTTCGTGCTCTAGAAGGTGATCTTAATCCGGTAGATTGTGTGGCTGTTAATGAAGATAAAGCGTGTGATGAATCTGAGATGTGTGTGACCAAATATGTCTGGAAAAAGATTAGTGAAAGTATTAATGATGTTGTTGATCATATTACATTAGAAGATTTAATTAAGGAACAGCATAAAATTGACGAATTATTAAATGAAGAGGTGTAAAGATGGAGAAAAAAATATACTTAGACCATGCAGCAACAACATCAACAAGATCTTCTGTAGTTGATGCAATGTTACCTTATTTTACAGAAGAGTTCGGCAATCCTTCAAGTATTTATGAATTTGCTCAAAATGCCAAACAAGCTATTGATGACAGTCGACAAATAATTGCGGATGCAATTCATGCAGAAGTAGCAGAAGTGTTTTTTGTATCAGGTGGTACAGAAGCCGATAACTGGGCAATTTCCGGTGTGGTTGAGAATTATGCAAAAAAAGGTAATCATATTATTACAACAAAGATGGAACACCATGCAGTGTTACATACCTGTGAATACTTAGAAAAAAAAGGGTGTGAAGTTACTTATTTAGATGTTGATGCAGATGGCTTGATTTCACTCGATGATTTAGAAAAAGCGATTAAAGATAATACGGTATTGATTACCATTATGTTTGCCAACAATGAAATAGGAACGATTCAACCCATTAAAGAAATTGGTGTGATTGCAAAGAAACATAAGGTGCTCTTTCATACTGATGCAGTTCAAGCCTTTACCCATGTACCGATAGATGTTGTTGATATGAATATTGATTTGATGTCGATGAGCGGTCATAAAATATATGGACCAAAAGGTGTTGGAGCATTGTATATTCGTAAAGGTGTTCGTATGAAGGCGTTTATTCATGGGGGAGCACAGGAACGTCGCCGCCGTGGTGGAACAGAGAATGTGCCTGCTATTGTTGGATTTGGAAAAGCAGTCAAAGAAGCGACGGCCTTGATGGATTCAGAAGCTATTCGAGAAATTGAACTTCGTGATTATTTTATAAAAAAAGTATTAGAGACGGTACCCTATGTAAAGTTAAATGGACATCCGACAAAGCGGTTGCCCAATAATGTAAATCTTAGTTTTGAATTTATTGAAGGTGAATCGTTACTCATTATGCTAGATATGAAAAATGTTTGTGCATCTTCTGGATCTGCCTGTACATCCGGTTCACTAGATCCCTCACATGTCCTTTTAGCCATTGGATTACCCCATGAAATAGCTCATGGTTCATTACGAATTACAATTGGTGAAAAAACAAGTCGCGAAGAGCTAGATTACGTTGCTGATGCCCTGGTAACGATTGTAAAACGATTAAGAGATATGTCACCGGTATATGAAGACTATATGCAAAAGAAGATAGAATCTGTTATTGAAACTCAATACAAAAAATAGAAAGGGACGATCCTATGTATACAAAAAAAGTTATGGACCATTTTACAAATCCTAGAAATATGGGAGAAATCGATCATGCCGATGGCGTTGGTACAGTTGGAAATGCAAAATGCGGAGATATTATGCGCATCTACTTAAAAGTTGAAGATGATATCATTAAAGATGTCAAATTTAAAACTTTTGGCTGTGGAGCCGCAGTGGCAACAAGCAGTATTGCAACAGAGTTAGTTATGGGAAAAACGATTGAAGAAGCCTTAAAAATAACAAATGATGCTGTTGTTGAAGCCTTAGATGGACTTCCTAAAGCAAAAGTGCACTGTTCATTATTAGCTGAAGAAGCTTTACATGCAGCTATTTGGGATTATGCACAAAAAAATAATATTCAAATCGAAGGATTAGAACCACCGGAAGACACAGAAGATTATGACCACCATGTAGAAGAGGAAGATGAATTTGAATAAGAAAGTTGTCGTAGGTATGTCGGGAGGCGTCGATTCATCTGTAGCAGCCTACTTATTGAAGGAACAAGGATATGAAGTTATCGGCGTGACTATGCAGATTTGGCAAGATGATGAACGCTCACTGATAGAGGAAAACGGTGGTTGTTGTGGCTTGTCTGCCGTTGATGATGCAAGGCGTGTCGCGAATGTACTTGATATTCCATATTATGTAATGAATTTTAAAGAAGATTTTAAACGTGATGTTATCGATTACTTTGTCAAAGAGTATAAAGAGGGACGAACCCCCAACCCATGTATTGCATGCAATCGTTATGTGAAATGGGAGTCTTTATTGCAACGGAGTTTAGCCATAGGTGCAGACTATATTGCGACCGGTCATTATGCAAAAGTCGTTCAATTAGATAACGGTCGATATACGCTTAAAATGTCCAAAACATCTCGAAAAGATCAAACCTATGCACTGTATAATTTAACTCAGGATCAGTTGTCTCGAACATTGATGCCGGTAGGGGATTATACAAAAGATGAAATTCGTGAAATTGCAGAAAATATTAGCGTGCGCATGGCAAATAAGCCGGACAGTCAAGAAATATGTTTTGTACCGGATAATGACTATGCTAAATTTATCGAAGACTATTCAGGAGATGTCTTTGAACAAGGGAATTTTGTTGATACCAAAGGTCAAATTATCGGGAGACATAAAGGGATTGTGCACTATACAATAGGACAGCGTAAAGGATTAGGCTTGAATTTAGGACGTCCCGGCTTTGTTGTTGATATTAATCCGGAGACAAAAGAAGTCATGATTGGGACAGATACAGATGTCTTTTCAAGTGGATGTGTTGCAACTGATATTAATTTAATGGCAATAGAGTCTATTGATAGAGAACAGGAATTTACCGCTAAGATTCGATATTCCCACAAGCCTGCAAAATGTAAGGTGCAACTCCGTGATGATGGAAAACTTGAATGTATCTTTGAAGAAAAACAACGTGCCATCACACCGGGTCAAGCCATCGTTTTATATGACGAAGACATTGTTATTGGCGGAGGCACGATTATTAAACGTATATTATAAATGATGAAAGTAGGGTTTTCTGTTTACAAATGTTGTAAAGTATGAAAATCCTGCTTTTTTTAGGAGCTCTTTTGCTTGGTCAAAGTGACGCGTTATATCTTTGGCGGTATGAGCATCGGAGCCAAGAGTAATGATTTCGCCACCCAGTTCTTTGTATCTTGCCAGAATTTCATAGGAAGGATGGGGTTGTCCGAGTCCATATCGAATCCCCGATGTGTTGATTTCTATTCCTTTTCCTTTTAGAATTATGGTCTTTAATATGGAATCCAAGAGGTCTTTAAAATCCGAGTAATAGACCTTTTTTTCTTTAAAATTCCCATAACGAATAACATAGTCTAAATGAGAAAAAACATCGAAGTCAGAATAATTTGTGACATTATTTAACATATCTTCAAAGTAGTCAAAATATCCTTGATATTGGGAACGTTTTTCAAAGTATGACGGGTCAAAAGGATCAGCTCCCTTTGCTAAATGATTGGAAGCAAGTATAAAGTCAAATGGATATGAGGAGGTGATTTGCCTTAATTGAGGGTACAAGTGGCCTTGTATACCAAGTTCAATTCCAAAGAGAATTTGGATTTGATCGGAATAAAACGATTTATATTTCATGATTTCTTCATAATATCGATCGATGTCTAGTGTGAAATCAATACCAACCTCCGGAAAGTCAAGATCATGATGTTCGGTAAAACAAAGTCTATCCACTTTTTTTGCAATGGCACCTTCAATCATTTCTTGCATAGGGACATTGCAGTCCCCACTATAATCACTATGTAAATGGTAATCAGCTAACATATTTTTTGTGCCCCTTTCTATATTGAATCCTTCATAAAATGAAAAACAGTGCTTTTTAGTGAATATCAACAGTTTTATGCCATTAATTCTATCATAATTTACAGAAATTAGAAAGAAAGTATTTCTTGAATTCTTCTTTTATGAATGATAATATAAGAAAGGACATGTTAACTTGTCCTAAACACGAAACTAACGTAAAAATAACAAGATAACAGGAGAATGTTATGACGACAGAAATGCTTCATGATGTATTATTTCAATTATTTTCTTTTTTAGGTGGGTTTGGTATGTTTCTATATGGGATGCATATTATGGCTGAAGGGCTTCAAATGTCTGCCGGTAAGAGGATGAAATCTTTACTTGCCATGTTAACATCAAATCGACTGATGGCAGTTGGTTTAGGAGCACTTGTAACAACGATTGTACAAAGTAGTTCGGCCACCACAGTTATGATTGTAGGGTTTGTAAATGCAGGACTAATGAACTTAATTCAAGCAACAGGAGTGATTATGGGTGCCAATATTGGTACAACAGTGACTTCTTGGATTGTATCAAGTTCAGAATGGGCTGCTTTTTTAAAGCCATCAGAAATCGCGCCACTTGCAGTGGCAATCGGTGTTGCTTTGATGCTCTTTGGCAAAAATAAATCAAAAAAACAAATAGGGGAGATTATTGTTGGCTTTGGTTTGCTATTCATAGGATTAGAATTGATGAGTGCTGTCATCAAGCCATATCGAGATAGTGAGATATTTAGACAAGCTTTTATTCTATTAGGTGAAAATCCGTTCTTTGGAGTGTTAGCCGGATTTATAGTTACAGCGATTGTTCAAAGTAGTTCGGCTTCAGTTGGTATTTTACAAACATTAGCAATGAATGGATTGGTTCCATGGGGTGCAGCGGTTTATATTATTCTCGGTCAGAATATCGGTACCTGTGTTACGGCCATGTTATCTGGTATCGGGGCTAATAGAACGGCCAAGAGAGCAGCAATTGTTCATTTGTTATTTAATCTTATCGGTACCATCATTTTTGTAGTCGGTACTTTAATTTTCTTTAAGTGGATTAATACGACTTTGTCCTCTCAGATTGTGAATGCAACGGATATTTCTATATTCCATACAATTTTTAATGTATCAAATACGATTTTACTCTTCCCATTTGCAAAGTTGCTTGTCAAAGCTGCTGAGAGGATTGTTCCGGGGACAGATATTCTTGATGATTCAGACCAAGCAATTACATTGCGTCATCTTGATGAGCGTATTTTAGAGACGCCAAGTTTTGCGGTTGAGAATTCAATTAAAGAAGTAGTACGTATGGGACGTATCGCTAAAGATAATCTAATATTAGCGACAGAGGCATTAATTGAAATGGATATGCAAAAAATTCAAAAGGTCAAAACAATAGAAAAAGACGTCAATAAACTTGAACAATTGATTACAGGCTATTTAATTAAAATTAATAATACGCATTTAACAGAGCGACAACAGTTGGTTGTAACCCATCTGTTTAATTCTGTTAATGATATTGAGCGTATTGGTGATCATGCAACGAATATTGTGGAATTAGCAGAGTACAATGTGGTTAATGAACTTGAGTTTTCAGAGATTGCAGTAAATGAGCTTATTGAGATGTCTGACTATACAATAGAAACCGTTGAATATGCCTTATTGGCACGTGAGAATAATGATCAAAAGCTTGTCAGTAAAGTCGAAGACCGAGAAGATGAAATTGATGCCATGGAAGAATCTCTAAGGGAGTCACATATTCAAAGATTGTCTACATATGAATGTCAACCTCAATCAAGTGTTGTATTCTTGGATGTCATCAGTAACTATGAACGTATATCTGACCATGCCTTGAATTTAGCTTATTATGTTAAAGATGAAGTATTGTTATAAAATGACTTGAATTTTTACTGAAAATTGTTATAATTATGAGAGAGACGGTGAAGCTCTCTCTTTTTTTCTTAGTAAAGGGACTTAAATTGTTCGCCGGGACTAAGCTGTCCCACAAGGAGATGTATATGGTCCGAAAAGTTGCATTACTTTATAAAATCATACCCAAAGAAATGGATATTTTGAAACGCCGATATTATATTTTAAAGGCAATCTATGCACTTCAACCTATCGGTCGTCGCATGATTGCTACAAAATTAAATATTGGTGAAAAAATTGTACGTTCAGATATTGATTTTTTTCGTGAAGAAGGCTATGTAAATGTTTCAACTAGTGGTATGATATTAACTGAGGCTGGTATTAATCTCTTAGATCAGTTAAAGGAGTTAATGAATGAGCTAGAAGGTATTAAACGCCTACAAGAAGACCTTAAACCTATTTTTCAATGTCAAAATATTATTGTTGTATCAGGAAATGCGGATGATGAATTAGAGGCAATGGGAAATATCGGCCGAAGTGCAGCGAAGTTGTTACAATCCTTAATTACCAACGATTCAATTGTGGCGATTACCGGTGGCAACACAATGAAAAGTGTTGTGAAACATATTCATTCAAAGAATGAACCTTTAGAAGGAATGCTAGTTGTTCCGGCAAGAGGAAGTTTAGGGAACAATGTTGAAACACAAGCCAACACACTTGTTGAAGAGATGGCTAAAAAAATAGGATGTCAGTACAAGCTATTGAATTTACCGGATAATTTAAGCGAAAAGGCAATTATCAGTGTATCCAAAGACCCAAAGATTAGTCAAATTATTGAACATATTAAAAAAGCCAATATTATTGTTTTTGGAATTGGAAATGCAGGAAAGATGGCATATCGACGTGACTTGAATAAGGCAGTCATTGATGTATTGACCAAGCGTAAAGCTGTTGCGGAAGCTTTAGGGTATTACTTTAATAAGCAAGGACAAATTGTCTATGATTCAAAAACGATTGGATTTCATTTAGATGAACTCAAGAAAAACGTGCATCCCATTGCTGTTGCAGGTGGTGAGAGTAAGGCATTAGCAGTTCTTTCAGTACGACATTTCATTCAAAATGGAAGTATTATTCTTGATGAAGCTTGTGCCAGAAAGATATTAGTGTTATCAAAAGAACTAAATTTATAGATTAACTATTAGGAGGAAAATTATGTTAAACAAGAAATCAGTAGACGATATTCAGGTAAAAGGAAAGAAAGTACTTGTGCGATGTGACTTTAATGTGCCTATCAAGGATGGGGTTATAACAGACCTTAATCGCTTGGAAGGTGCATTACCAACGATTAAGAAGCTAGTCAATGATGGTGGGAAAGTTATTTTATGTTCACATATGGGTAAGCCAAAAGGACCTACACCAGATTTATCCTTAAATCCAGTTGCTGAAAAAATGGCAGAACTATTAGGCCAAGAAGTGACCTTTGCAGCAGATGATACAGTCGTTGGTGACAATGCGAAAAAAGCAATTGATGCAATGCAAGATGGTGATATTGTATTATTAGAAAACACACGATTTAGAGCTGAAGAAACAAAAAACGGAGAAGCATTTAGCAAAGATTTAGCTTCTTTAGCAGATATTTTTGTTAACGATGCATTTGGTGCTGCTCACCGTGCACATTGTTCTAATGTTGGGGTTACAGCATTTGTGGATACTTGTGTAGTTGGATATTTGATGCAAAAAGAGATTGACTTCTTAGGTAATGCAGTGGCTAATCCAAAACGACCCTTTGTTGCGATTTTAGGTGGCGCAAAAGTATCAGATAAAATTAATGTCATTAATAATTTACTTGATAAAGTAGATACATTGATTATCGGTGGGGGAATGGCTTATACATTCTTAAAAGCACAAGGATTTTCAATTGGTAAATCACTCTTGGAAGAAGATAAAATGGACTATGCACTTGAAATGGTCGAAAAAGCAAAAGAAAAAGGTGTTAATTTACTGTTACCAACAGATCATATCGTTGCAACGGAATTCAGTAATGATGCAGAATTTAAAGAAGTTGAAGATGCAGGCGAAGGGATTACAGGCGACTATATGGGTCTTGACATCGGGACTCAAACGATTGAAAAATATTCGGCAGCGATTAAAGATGCAAAAACAATTGTATGGAATGGCCCCATGGGTGTATTTGAAATGGAAAACTTTGCTAAAGGTACAAAAGCCATTGCTCAAGCCCTTGCAGAAGCTGACGCAACAACAATTATTGGTGGTGGTGATTCAGCAGCAGCAGTCAACATCTTGGGATTTGGAGATAAGATGACACATATTTCAACAGGTGGTGGTGCTTCTTTAGAATTCTTAGAAGGTAAAGAATTACCTGGTGTTGTTGCAGCAGACGATAAGTAAAAAAACAAATAAACTTAGATTGTGAAAGGACTTATTCCCATGAGAAAAATGATTATAGCAGGAAACTGGAAAATGAATAAAACGCCAAAGGAAACGGTTGAATTAATTAATGAACTTATTCCTTTAGTGAAAACAGAAGAGGCAGATGTGGTATTTTGTGTACCTGCAGTTTCTTTAATGTTAGCAACAGAATTAACAAAAGAATCAAATGTTGAAATCGGTGCTCAAAACATGTACTTTGAAGAGAGTGGCGCATATACGGGAGAAATTGCACCGAATATGTTAACAGAAATCGGAGTTAAGTATGTTGTTCTCGGACATTCAGAACGACGTGAGTATTTTGCAGAGACAAATGAGACGGTAAATAAAAAAGTCTTAAAAGCAATTGAGCATAATCTAGTACCTATTTTATGTTGCGGTGAATACCTTGAGCAACGTCAACAAGGTGTTACTATTGATTTGATTCGTCAGCAAATCAAGGTTGGTTTGAAAGATGTAAAAGCTGAAGATGCAAAGAAGGTTGTTATTGCATATGAACCAATTTGGGCGATTGGAACCGGAGTGACAGCAACAAGTGATCAAGCGGAAGAAGTCTGTGCTGCAATTCGAGAGCTTTTAGTTGAACTTTACGGACAAGAAGTTGCGGATGAAGTGCGTATTCAGTATGGCGGATCTGTCAATGCGGAGAATGCTGCAGAATTATTTGCAAAACCAAACATTGACGGTGGTCTTGTCGGTGGAGCAAGCTTAAAGGCAGATTTTGGAAAGATTGTTAACTACAAATAGTTTGCTCTATATATTAATTAGCTTATAGAGAAGGAGCAAAGATATGAATAAAAAAACAACAGTTTTAATGATCCTTGATGGATACGGAATTAATGATCATGTAGAAGGTAATGCAGTTATTAAGGCGAATACGCCAAATATTGACAAGATGAAAGAGGCATATCCTTATGTAAAGGGATTTGCATCCGGAATGGATGTGGGCTTGCCTGATGGTCAAATGGGTAACTCAGAAGTCGGGCACTTAAACATTGGTGCGGGACGAATTGTATATCAAGAATTGACACGCATTTCTAAAGCAATAGTGGATGGCGATTTCTTTGAGAACGAAGCATTTCTTAAAGCTATTGAGAATGCAAAAGAACATAATAGTACGCTACATCTATGGGGATTACTTTCGGATGGTGGTGTGCACAGTCATAATTCCCACTTATATGCACTGCTTAAATTAGCTAAACAAGAGGAATTCGAGAATGTTTATGTACACTGCATGTTGGATGGGCGTGATACGCCACCAACCGGTGGTCGTGAATATGTTGCTGAACTTGAATCTAAGATGAAAGAGATTGGTGTTGGAAAAATAGCCACGGTTATGGGCCGATATTATGCAATGGATCGGGATAATCGCTGGGAACGAACTAAGTTAGCCTATGATGCAATGGCCAATGGTATTGGTGAAGAAGCGACCGATGCCGTTCAATGTGTTGTAGATAGTTATGCCAACAATGTTAATGACGAATTTGTCCTTCCAACAGTTATTACTGAAGATGGGCAACCGATTGCAACGGTAAATGAGAACGACAGTGTTATTTTCTTTAACTTTAGACCGGACCGTGCACGTCAGATTACACGTCCCTTTTGCGAAGAAAACTTTTCTGAATTTGAACGTCAAAAAGGCTTCATGCGATTGACCTATGTATGTTTTACCAATTATGACATTACTATTCCGAATAAGTTAGTTGCTTATGGTAAAGTATCCTTAGAAGGAACACTTGGAGAATATTTAGCAAGCCTTGGAAAAACACAGTTACGTCTTGCCGAGACTGAGAAATATGCCCATGTCACTTTTTTCTTTAACGGTGGTGTGGAAGAGCCTAATGAGGGTGAAGAACGTATTCTAGTTCCATCGCCTAAAGTGGCAACCTATGACCTACAACCGGAAATGAGTGCGGCCCAAGTTAGTGAAAACTTGGTAAATGCCATTGATTCAGGAAAATATGATTTAATAGTTATCAACTTTGCAAATCCGGATATGGTGGGACACACTGGTGTTGAATCGGCTGTAATTAAAGCTGTGGAGACGGTGGATAGTTGCGTTGGAGATGCCGTTGATGCAATTTGTCGAAATAATGGGACGATGTTTGTATGTGCAGACCATGGAAATGCCGAACAACTCGTGGATTACACAACTCATGAAACATTTACAGCACATACAACGAATCCGGTACCTTTTATCCTTGTAAATGCAGGAGACGGTGTTTCCTTAAGAGAAGGTGGTAAGCTTGCTGATATAGCGCCGACCTTACTGGATATTATGAACATAGAAAAACCAAAAGAAATGACAGGTGAAAGCTTACTCGTTAAAGCGTAAACCAATATTGACAATATAAACAAGTCATACTACAATAATAAGGATACTCAAGGTAAGTGAGTATCCTTATTATTGTGTTATTTTTATGAGAATGATATAAAATCTTAGCGCTTGGAGTAACTATGGTCTTTTCTAGTTTGTTTTTTATATTTCTTTTTTTACCGATTTGTTTATTTTTATATTATATAATCCCTTCTAGAAATTGGAAGAACAGTGTTTTGATTGTGTCTTCCCTTGTTTTCTATGCTTGGGGAGAACCAGTATGGGTAATTCTACTGATAATCAGCTCGGTTGTTGACTATTTTCATGGCCGTATTGCTGAACGTTACCTTAAACGATGGCAAAGTAAGGCGGCTTTAATTTCTTCTTTAGTCATTAATTTAAGCATACTTATTCTATTCAAATATTCAGGTATGTTTGTGAATACTTTTAATGCCTTATCTGGAATAAGAGGGGATTTTAAAACATTTTCATTGCCTATAGGCATCTCTTTTTATACCTTTCAAACAATCTCTTATGTATTTGATGTATACCGTGGAGAGGTCAAAGCACAGAAATCATTCTGGAAATTTCTCATGTTCGTCTCATTATTCCATCAGCTTGTCGCAGGTCCAATTGTACGATATAAGGATATATCGAGGGAAATAGAACAACGTTTTTTTTCAGCAGAGCAATTTGGTGATGGCGTTCGTCGATTTACTATTGGGCTAGCAAAAAAAGTTGTTTTTGCGAATACGGCTGGTGCGTTGGCTACAAATTTTTTGGATGGACAACTCTTTGAACTTAGCATGGGTGGACATTGGTTTGGAATGACTTTATTTGCATTTCAAATCTATTATGATTTTTCCGGTTATTCAGATATGGCAATAGGTTTGGGACGAATGTTTGGATTTACTTATCAAGAGAACTTTAATTATCCCTATATTTCTCAGAGTGTCACGGACTTTTGGCGTCGTTGGCATATGTCCTTAGGAAGTTTTTTTCGCGATTATCTCTATATTCCGCTTGGAGGAAATCGGAGATATCAGTTTCGGAATCTTTTTATTGTGTGGTTTTTGACAGGGCTGTGGCATGGAGCTAGTTGGAATTTTGTTCTTTGGGGATTATATTATGGCCTGCTCAGTGGTTTTGAAAAGATTTTAAGGTGGATTTTTAAGTCCTTCCGACTTCCGGCGATTTTGAATTATGGATATATGTTTGTAGTGACAATCTTTGGTTGGACCCTGTTTTATTATGAAGATCTAAGTCGTGGGCTCCAATTCATGCACGGCTTAGTCAATATAGAATATATATGGGATGTGACGGCAGAAGTTATGTTGATGAATAATATGTGGTTTTTAATACTGGCATTTATTGGAGTGACGCCAATAGTGAACATGCTATTTTCGGCTATTGATGTAACCATGACGAAAAGCTTGCTTCGACCCATATATTCAACGCTTCTTTATCCGATAACAATTATTAGCATTTTTATTGTAGCCTTTGTTTTATTAATGGGACAATCATATAATCCTTTTTTGTATTTTAGATTTTAGATTTGAGGCGAGCCTATGAAAAGAAGTAAAACGAAACATTGGATTCTTATTCTTCTGTTTGTTGCCATTTTATATGGTTTAGGTGGAATAACCATACTATCAAACAATAAAATGAAGATATCTGAATTAGAAAACAGACAATTAGCAACTTTTCCGATATTGAGTGAAGAAGCTCTTTTTGATGGAAGTTATTTTCAAGATTTCATCAATTATTATTCGGATCACTTTGTTCAAAGAGAACGTTTCCTTGTTTTAAGTAAAAAAATTGAATCCTATAAAGGGATTCAGGGGGAGGGGCAAGTTGAGATTGTTCTTACACCATCTGAGGATGAATACATTCCAGATGTGGAAGAAAGAGAAGTCATTATGAACCAAGAAGAGAGACAACCGATTAAAACGGCATATGACTTGAATCAACGTGTATATAATTTTGCAGCCAAGGACATCGAACGGTTTACGGAGATTCGTCCGATTGAAGTTGAGAATATGGATAGTGATACACTTTTAGAGCAATTACAGATTACAGATGATGAAACCTTAGAAGGACAACGTAAAAATAGTTTGCTCATTATCGAAGACACGATTTATGAAATTTTCGGCTACACGGAAAATGCATGTGACTACTATGCATCTGCCATTAATTCTTTTGCTGAAAAATTTGATGAGGATATGACTGTTTATTCCATGGTTGTACCTAGTCATATTGAATTTTTAACCAGCCAAAAATATCGGAGCTTAGCAGATTCACAAGCGGATGCGATTAATCGTATTAATCAGGCCTTTATAGAAGCCATTGTCCCTATTAATGCCTATAGTATACTTGCTAAACACAGTGATGAATATATATACTTTCGTTCAGATCACCATTGGACCGCACGGGGAGCCTATTATGCCTATACGGTATTTGCGGACAAGATTGGTGATAATGCTTATGATTTAGACCGATTTGAAAAAACAGATCTAGAAGGATTTTTGGGTTATTTATACTATAAGAATTTTAATCGAAACGTCAAAAATAATCCGGATACAGTCGAAATATATCATCCCTTCGTTGAGAATGAGTACACAGTAATAACACAAGGCAATCGAAAGATAAATTTAGATGTGATAAATATGAATTATGCAAAGAAAAGCAATAAATATATGGTGTTTTTAAGTGGAGATAATCCCCTGTCGGTGATTGATACCGACTTAGATAATGGCCGTAAAATACTTGTTTTTAAAGACTCATATGGTAATGCATTTATTCCTTATTTGACATCCCATTATGATGAAATACATATTATTGACCCTAGGCATTATAAAAAAGGTGCAGTCACCTATGCCAAAGAACACGACATCAATGAAGTCCTTTTTTTGAATTCTGCCGTCTTGATATCGAGTAACAAAGGATTTGCAAATTATATTAAAAGTGTATCGTATTAATTTAAAGCAATAATAAAATAACTTGAAATTTTTTTGTTTACTGATATACTTGAAGGGTAAGTGTTATCGTGAATAACACGCTAGAATAGAAGTTTTATAATTTTATCGTTGAAAGGAGTTTTTGTATGAAAAGTTTTTTAGAAATTACAGATATCTACGCACGCGAAGTATTAGACTCAAGAGCCAATCCAACAATAGAAGTTGAGGTTGTTATAGAAGATTCGTTTGTCGGTCGGGCAGCAGTACCATCAGGTGCTTCTACAGGTGCATTTGAAGCCATGGAATTACGTGACGGTGGAGACCGTTATATGGGTAAAGGGGTTCAACAAGCCGTTGAGAATGTCAATACAGTCATCGCAGATGCACTGATTGGTTCAAACGCTTTAGACCAACGTGACATTGACTTACGTATGATCGACTTAGATGGTACACAAAATAAATCCAAGTTAGGTGCTAATGCAATCTTAGGTGTTTCTATTGCAACAGCAGATGCGGCAGCAAAGGCCCTTGGCATGTCATTATATCAATATTTAGGTGGATTCAATGCCTATACATTACCGGTTCCAATGATGAATATCTTAAATGGTGGAGAACATGCAGATAATACGGTTGACCTTCAAGAATTCATGATCATGCCTGTTGGTGCAACGTCATTTGCAGAAGCGTTACGTATTGGATCAGAGGTGTATCATAACTTGAAGAAGGTATTAAATGAGCGAGAATTATCAACAGGTGTTGGTGATGAGGGTGGATTTGCTCCGGACCTTAAATCATCGGACGAAGCAATCGAAGTTATTCTTGAAGCTGTTGAAAAAGCCGGTTATAAGCCTGGTGATGATATTCGTATCGCTATTGATGCAGCAGCAAGTGAATTATACAATGAAAAAACGGGCAAATATTTCTTCCCTGGCGAAAGTAAAATGAAGGGCGAAGATGTTTATCGTACACGTGAAGAAATGGTTGATTACTATGAAGCACTTGTGAATAAATTTCCAATTATCTCCATTGAAGACGGTTTAGATGAAGAAGACTGGGAAGGTTGGGGACTCCTTACTGAGCGTATCGGCTCTAAAGTTCAACTTGTTGGCGATGACTTGTTTGTTACAAACACGGAACGCTTAGCACGTGGAATTAAAGACGGTCTAGCCAACTCAATCTTGATTAAAGTGAATCAAATCGGTACATTAACAGAAACTTTTGATGCCATTAAGATGGCAAATCGTGCCGGTTATACAGCGGTTGTATCTCACCGTTCCGGTGAGACAGAAGATACAACCATTGCAGATATCGCTGTAGCTGTGAATGCTGGTCAAATCAAGACAGGTGCACCTTGCAGATCTGACCGTGTTGCGAAATACAATCAATTATTACGTATAGAAGATGAGCTTGGAGAAGTAGCGGTATATCCTGGTCTAGATGCCTGGTTTAATCTTAAGTAAAAAAAGTATTGAAAAGGGTTCTGCTTTATGCTAGAATACTACTGTTGTTATTTTAGGAGGTGTAATCATGGGAACAATGTTGGTTATCATTAAAGTACTCTATGTACTTGTGTGTATAGCGCTTATCGGAGTTGTATTATTCCAACAAGGTAAGACAGCAGGTTTATCCGGAGCTATTGCCGGTGCAGGCGAATCATATTGGGGAAAGAACAAAGCAAGATCAATGGAAGGTGGCTTACATAAGCTTACTGTTATATTATCTGTTGTGTTTATCTTCATGACCATGTTAATTAATGTACTTGCAGAGATAGGATAAATCATGAATCACCATTCATTGTCCATGAATACGGCGAATGAGATACTGGTGAATAAATGACATAATGTTAATAAAATTGAAGGTCATACCATTTGGTATGGCCTTTTTATTATCTAACCCTAGTATATTTTTGTTAAATATATTATAATAAGAACATATATCATGATTTTTCAGTAAAAAATCAATAATAAAAGGAGAGAATACGCGTGAAGAAATATCTAAGTATTTTAATGGTAACAATTTTTTTGTTCAGCGCTTTACTTCAAACAGGAATTATGGCAGCGGTTGAAAATGCAAGTTCTTGGGCACAAATGGAAGTAAGCGCAGCAATAGAAGAAGGATTGGTGCACTCAAATTTACAAAGTGAATATCAAGAAAACATCAAAAGATATGAATATGTGCTATTAGCTTTAGAAGTTCTTGATCAAGAAAATGTTAATGTATCAATTGTTCGTCAATATCCTTTTACAGATATACTTGAGCACATATATAAAGAAGAAATTGTTCGAGCATATAATGCGGGCATAATAAAAGGATATGGTGATGGAACCTTCCGTCCAGATGAAGCAATTCGTCGAGAAGAAATTGCTTCATTAGTTGTAAACCTTGTGAAGGTCTTAGAGGATGATGAGATAAATGTACAAAATCAAAGCATACAGTATGCAGATAATTCGAGTATTTCAGGATGGGCTAAGCCATATATTGATTATTGCTATACTAATGATATTATGAAAGGCATTGGTAAAAATGCAAATGGATTGGATATAATTTCCCCTCAAGGCAAAGCGACTCGAGAGCAGTCGATTGTTCTTTTATATAGATTAGCAAAGGAAAATGCCTTGTTACGGGATGAAATGTTTGAGCCAGTGAAGATATTGACTGGGTATGATGAGGAAACGGGTGAAGCTATTTATGAAAGCTCAACAGTGTTCAATGTGTTTTCTAAAAAATTTGATAAGCAGATTACAACAATGATTTATAATGAGTTAATTGATTCGAATGATTCTATAATAGAAGAATTAGATACCAATCATATTTCTTTAAATATGGACGAAAATAGTAGTCTAAGTTTAAGCTCATTTGATACGTTTCAATCCATAAGAGTTATCTATGAAAAGGGTGAAGACTCTTCAGTTTTAGACCACTTTTTAACCATAACATTAAAGATGAATGATAATCCTAATATTTCTTATGAAATCATACGAGAACAAAAAAAACTTGAAAATGAAGGTGGAAGTTTTTATCGTGAACTCAATGCATTTGAGTCAATCTTTGGGAGTGCTTATGAAGAAGACGAAACGGATTATATAGAGTTCAGATATGAGTATAGATTAAAATAGGGAGGGATTAAAATGAAAAAAATTTCAAAACAAGTGTTGGCGTATATTATAACATTAACAATTATTCTAAGTTCATCGTGGATATCAAAACCTCTAGTCCAAGCAAAAACTTTTGATTTTAAAGCTGATGTATCAACGCATCGTGAGGCAAACAAAACAAGCTTTATGTTCGATGAAGAATTTACAGCAGGCAATGAAATTTTGTTGAATTATTCGGTTGATTTCGATCCTATTGAGAGAGCAAAGATTGAAGGACAGCGAAAACCCAAAGAAATTGTACTAATTATTGATACTTCAGGAAGTATGGCTTGGAATCTTGAAGGCAATAACCCAAGTCGGAATGAAGACTCACGACTAGATATTACTCAGGAGGCGGCAAAAAAATTTTTAGATCAACTATCAGAATTAGATCATGTAAAAGTGTCTTTAATAAATTATTCGTATGTAGCAGATGTATATAATAGAAATAATTCAAACCTTTTCGATCTAAATAACACGAATTTGAATCGTCTAAAAAACAAGATTGACGACTTTGATGCAAATGGCGGTACAAATATTGGAGATGCATTACGACAAACACATTATCTTTTGAAAGAAAACGGAAATGCAGATGCGGATCAATATGTTGTTTTAATGACAGATGGTGAACCGACATTTTACAGCTACGAAAATAACGGTGAGTATCAAACGCGTTCAGGAAGTGTTATAAATCATAATAATGGTAATCATTATACCAAAGGTTTAGAATATGCTAATTTAATAGCTAGTAGCCTTGTGGCCAATACATCAACGGTAAATTATGGTATTGCTTTTTCAGATCTTGCAGCTGGTAATAAATTGCGAGAAATTATGACTTCAATGGGAGGATCTTATTATCAAGCATTAACAGCGGAGGATATCAATGCTGTCTATGAAGAAATTGCCCAAGAAATAAGTGTTGAAGCAAGCTTAAATGATCTTGTGTTTGAAGAAGAATTACCAAATGGAATAGAAGTCGTAGAGCTTCCGGATGGATTTGAAGTCAATAATAATGTCATACGAGGAACTTGGTCACGTGTAGAGTATACGTTAAATGAATCGACAGGTTATTATGAAGCGCCTAAACTCAATTTTCAGGTTAAGGTTCGTGTAACGGAAGCTGGAGAATATATATTGTCTACAAGCAATGCAGGAATCTATTACATTGATTTGGATGGTTCTTTTGGACATAAATATTTTGATGAAGTAAGATTACTTGCTGAAGCATTTGTTGAAGGGGAAGATAGTTATCTGAAATTATCCCGATCATCAGATCGAACAAGCTTTGAGTTATCAAGTAACCCAGAAGAAAATCGTCTTAAATTAGATTATAGTATTACTTTTAAGCCAATTGAGGCTACCAATTTGGCTGATGAAAATCCCGAACGAGAAATAATTCTTGTTTTTGATACGTCTGGAAGTATGAATTATTCTCTTGATGGAACAGGTGATAATAGCAAGGAAAGACTAAATATAGCCCAAAATTCAGCTAAAAGTTTTATCGATAAATTTAGCGCATATTCGAACACGAAAATCGCTTTAGTTACATTTGATTCTAAAGCAGATGTCGATATTGACTTGACGTCGGATAAAGAATCCGTTAGAAGTAAAATCAGTGGTCTATACGCAAATGGTGGTACAAACACTGGTGATGGGCTGAGATTAGCTTATCATGCATTGAGCAATGGTAGCCAAGCAGATAAACATATTGTTCTTATGACAGATGGAGAGCCAACGGCTTTTAGCGTATCAAATCCGCTTGAGTACACAAAAACTTTATGGTCGAGTCAGGCAGTTGGCATGTACTATAATAGTTTTGACTATGTAAGAAGTATCAATCAAAGTCCGAGTTACAAATTGAATGATGGAGAGACTCAAAGATATTTTGCTTCTTATGGAAACGACTACGGAAATTATGGATATTCCTATGCCAAAGAAATATCTGAAATAATTAAAAAAAGCAATATCAAACCCCATTACATTGCTTTTTCTTCTGATGCAAGTAGTAATGTATTAGATAATTTGGCAAATGATGCGGATGCCCAATATTATCAAGCGTTGTCAGCGACTGACATGGAAAATGTTTATGATCAAATTGCTAGTGATATAACATCATCAATGTCACTAGATTCTTTGCAATTCGAAGAAACTTTACCTGCTAATGTAAAAGTCATTTCTGTAACAGAGGGGCTTGCGCAAAATGGGCAAATGATTTCTAGAGAGTTTGGAACCATTCAATATACATTAAATACAGAAACAAATATGTATGAAGCTGTTCCAATTGAATTTAGTATTGAAGTTGAAATCGAAGAACCTGGAAATTATATCTTCGGCGACGATGAATCTTCTTTTGTAACGTATGTAGATACTGAACAAAATTTCCGAAAATTAAGTTTTTCTGAGCTTCCTATTGAAGCCAAAGAGTTGTTTAATGAACCGCCAATTATTACTACAGAGTTTGATGAAGATATGGTTATCGTTTCAGGTGACGAATCCGAAGGAAATGAACCAGCAATAACGGTACATGCAAAATTTGATGGTATTAAAGTTGATATCGTAGAAACAGCATATAAAAAATTAGCAAATGGTCGAGAAACAGCAACAGCGGATGATTTTAAAGGAGCAAAGGCTTCGTCAAATAATCCGTTGATGGCAGATGATGACAGTCCATTTGAAGATGATTCAGAAGAGGATGATGTTGTTCTTCTTGAAAAAATGGAAGTGACTGAAAATGGATTTTATGCTATTTATGCAAAGAATGCAGTTGGATTAGAAACTGTTGAAGTTATCGAAGTTGACTCTTTTGTATTATTGCCGGATGTCATTTAGGTATAAAATACTTAGAATTAAACATGAAAGGGCACTTTTAAAGTGCCCTTTCATACATATAGTGAATAGAGGAGTGAGTGCATGAACAAAGAAAGAAAAAAAGTATTAATGGATATTATTTCAAGCAAAGAATATAAACCATTAAAATTAAAAGGATTTAAAATTTTATTAGGACTGGAAAATGAAGAGGTTGAAGAACTCGAAGCCTTATTAAAAGACTTAGTGACAGAAGGTAAGCTTATACTTACCAACAAAAAAAAGTATATTCTTAATGAAGATTCAAACTATATTGTAGGGACGTTTGTATCCCATCAAAAAGGCTTTGGCTTCGTTGAAGTTGAAGACCGAGAAGATGATATATTCATACCGGCAGACTACACAAAAGATGCTTTTCATGGAGATACTGTTTCTGTTAACATAAAAACAGAAAAATCAGGAGATCGCCGAGAAGAAGGTGAAATCGTACAAGTTTTAAAACGCGGTATTGATACGGTTATTGGAACCTTCCAAAAAAGTCAAAATTTTGGATTTGTTGTACCGGATCATAAAAAATTAAACAAAGATATTTTTATTCAAAATGGAAAAACCAACGGAGCGGTCAATGGCCATAAAGTCGTTGTAAAGATATTAAACTGGGGTGGTGAGGGTAAGAACCCAGAAGGGGTTATTATATCCATTATAGGGCATATCAATGATCCTGAGACAGAGATTAAGTCGATTATACTTGCTTATGGCATTCCGGTTGATTTTCCTGAAGAGGTCATGGAAGAAGTCAAGTTGGTTCCGGATAAAATCACAGAAGAGATGCTTCATGAAGAAAGCCATCGAGAAGACATTCGTGGTGAGATGACAGTAACGATTGATGGCAAAGATGCAAAAGACTTAGATGATGCCATAACATTAAAGAAAATATCCAATGGCTTTGAACTTGGTGTTCATATAGCAGATGTTACCCACTATGTTCGTGAAGGGACTGCACTTAATCAAGAAGCATTATCTCGTGGTACTAGTGTATATCTTGTTGATCGGGTTATTCCGATGTTGCCACATCGTTTGTCTAATGGAATATGCTCTTTAAATGCCGGCGAAGACCGCTTTGCTTTAAGTTGTATCATGGAAATTGATATGAAGGGAAAAGTGAGAAAACATCGTGTCGTAGAGTCAATTTTAAATATTAATGAACGTATGAATTACGATGATGTTAAGCAAATACTTGTTGATCATGACGAGGAACTGATGAAACGTTATCATGAGCAAATGGATATGTTTAAAACGATGGAAGACCTTCAGAGTATTTTAAAAGAACGTCGTCGACAGCGGGGATCCATTGAGTTTGATTTCCCAGAAGCAAAGTTTAAGCTTGATGATCAAGGCCGAATTATTGATATATATGCCTATGAACGTAGCGTAGCAACAAAAGTCATTGAAGAATTCATGCTATTGGCAAACGAAACTATTGCAGAAGAATTTCATTGGCAAGAAATTCCGTTTTTATATCGAAGTCATGAAGATCCGGATCCGGAAAAGATACGTAATCTAACGGAATTCATTCGAAACTATGGATACAAGTTAAAAGGAAAAGAACTGGAACCCCATCCAAAAGAAATTCAAAAGCTTTTAGTTGAGATTGAAGGTAGTGAGCAAGAAACTATTATCAGTCGTTTGGCATTGCGTTCCATGAAGCAAGCAAAATATACCACAACTAGTGATGGGCACTTCGGTCTGGCGACAGATTATTATACACACTTTACGTCGCCCATACGTCGCTATCCGGACCTACAAATTCATCGTATTATCAAAGATGTCATTAACGGACGATTAAATGATCAACGGTATGAATACTATGAAGACATTATGGACAAGGTAGCGGCTGATACGTCAAGATTAGAACGACGTGCAGAAGAAGTCGAACGAGAAGTTGCTAAATTCAAAAAAGCAGAGTACATGGAAGATAAAATTGGCCAAATGTATAAAGGGGTTATTAGTGGCTTAACGAATTGGGGTATTTATGTGGAATTACCTAATACCATTGAAGGTCTGATTCCAATGAATCGATTAACGGACGATTACTATAATTATGATGAAAAACACATGACCCTCATTGGTGAACGTAACGGACGAATATTCCGTTTAGGTGAATCAATAACTGTTGAAGTCTTATCCGTTGATAAACGGATGCGAACCATAGATTTTGGTGTTATCTATGAAGATATCGATGATGAGGAATAAAAACAGTAAAAAGTAGTAATATAACTGTAATATCAGAACACTTGCATTTTATTGGGAGTATGATATAATAAAATGCACGTGTTCAAACACGTAAGGATAGATAAGGTGGTGAACGTATTGGCTAAATCAAAAGATGCATATAAGTTAGTTGCACAAAACAAAAAAGCATATCATGACTATTTTGTTGAAGAAAAATTTGAGGCTGGTATCGTTCTTGCAGGAACTGAAGTGAAATCCATGCGACAAGGAAAAGCCTCTATAAAAGAGAGTTATGTTCGTATTCGCAATAGTGAAGTTTACATTCAAGGCATGCATATAACTCCTTATGAAAAAGGAAATATCTTTAACAAAGATCCATTACGTGAACGTAAGTTATTACTTAACCGATATGAGATTAACAAACTCGAAGGTGCTATTGCAACCAAAGGTTATACCTTAATGCCCTTAAAGGCATATCTAAAAGGTAGTCTAATGAAAATTGAAATCGGCTTATGTAAAGGTAAGAAAATTTACGACAAACGTGAAGAAATTGCAAAAAAAGATCAACGAAGAGCTGCCGAAAAAGACTTTAAAGTGAAAAATCTTTATTAAATCTTTTGGGTAAAAAGCTTGCCAGTACGGGGGTGTACTGGTTTCGACGGGGATTTTGAAGTTAGGGAAGCCATTCGCAGTTCCGGCGTCTGCGTCATCAAGCTGGAAAAATTTTAAACGCTGAAGATAATAATTTAGCATTCGCAGCCTAAGGGCTGCGCGTCATTTCTAAGTATCTCGCTGCTTAGAGTCTTGGCGCCATTTAGGCGAGGCACTTTTCTAACAAAGCTTTGAGTTAGCAAAAGAAATCATGAAGCTACTAAAGCGATAAGCCTGTTGGACGGCGTATCGTAGAGGGAATGTCAAAAGACCAACTATAATGGAAGAAGCCTAATGGACGGGTTTTCGGACAGGGGTTCGATTCCCCTCACCTCCAGCATCCAAATCCACCAAGTTCTGATAAGGGATGATGGTGGATTTTTTTGCACGCTTTTGCGTGATTTTTGAACGAAATGAATAAATCAAAAAAACCACTTTCTATACGGGTGGAGGAAGATTAGCTTTAACTTCAAGCAAAAAACCTCCGATGATATAATGATGTTGGTTTGCCGACCGCATCAAAATATCAGAGGAGGTGTCCAATGGACAAGAATAGTTTATCACATACTAGATGGGAGTGTAAGTATCATGTTGTATTTGCACCAAAATATAGACGTCAAGTAATATATGGGAAATTAATAAAAGACATAGGTGAAATTTTGAGAGAACTTTGCGAACGAAAAGGAATAGAGATTCTAGAAGCGGAGCTATGTAAAGATCATGTACATACGTTGGTAAGGATTCCACCGAAATACAGTGTGTCACAAATAATGGGGTATTTAAAAGAAAAAAGTTCTTTAATAATATTCGATAGACATTCCAACTTGAAGTATAAGTATGGAAGTCGCCACTTTTGGTGCCGAGGATATTATGTGGATACTGTAGAAAAGAACACAAAGAAAATTGCAGAATATATTCGAACACAACTATACGAAGATAACATAGCCGACCAAATTAGTTTGAAAGAATATATAGACCCGTTTACGGGTGAGCAAGTGAATAAAGCCTCTGCCATTTGATTAATCGGTGCTCTCCTAATCGAGCAAGACGAAAAATGGTCATCCGGTAGAAAGTATCTGGACATGGATGACTACTTTGCATATATAAACAATCAAAAAACAAGCAAGGATGACGCGGCATATACGCTACTCCACATAGATATAAAAATAACCCGAGGGAATTTAAACACAATTTAGGGCTTGACTATGAATGAACACGGTGTTAATAATAGTAAGTTATGAGCGTTCGAACTGTATAGAAAAAATCAAAATCATATAGAGATTATTACGTTTGATGAGCTATATGAAAGAGCAAGATTTATTGTGAATAATTATCAAAATGAAGTCGATGCATAATAGCGCAAAATTTGGCTTTCGTGTAGTCTTCATAAAAACGATATTTTATGTATAGTATATAGGCATAGTTATATAAATGGTATTGTCTAGTTTTAGGGATATGTGTATAATACATGTATGTATGGAGAGAGGAGAAGTATGGATAGAAAAGAAAAGAAATTCGAATATCTTTTATCAACGAATCTCGAATTACGAGATGAATTAAAAATGAGAATTAGGCAACGGGATTCATTTGGAATCCAATTCGTTATTGCAATAGGGGCATTATTAAGTATAATTATGACGTCGGATTCTGATTATGCACCATACTTGGTTTTTCTGATTCCAGTAGTAACATTATTTTATTCTACTCAAATTATGAGTAGTTATAGTGTTCATGAAAGGTTGTCTTATTTCATAAGAGAGAAAATCGAGAATGAAATAGCTAAGGAAATAAAAGAGGAAGAACATCCAGATCTATTCTGGGAAAATTACTGTAAGTATGATAGATCAATACATAAAGTTAAATTGCCAGGGATTCGCAAATCTTTTTTTGTTAGAGCAATGTTTCTTGTTCCTATATTGAGTTTTGGTATTTTTGGGAGTAAGGTTATTGACAATGTTGGACATATTGATTTGATACATACTATAGTATCTGTATTGGCAACGTTATTTTTTATGTTGATATCATATTATGTTTATTATTCTTTTGAAAGGAAACCACATAAAATGGAGTTAGAAAATTATTCAAGTGTAGACTATTTAAATACAAAGGCAGTAGATAAAAAGGTGAAGAAAGCAGTATTTTTTGATCGTGATGGGACTATTCACGTTGATAAAGTGATGACAAGGGAAGTTAAAGATTTAGAGTTTTTCGAAGATACTATTGATACAATTAAAGAATATCAGAATAACGGATATCACATTGTTATTATAACAAATCAAAGCGGTATAGGTAAGGGGAGTTACACAGTTAAAAAAATGCACAAATTTAATATGCATTTATTAAAGGAACTTAAAAAGAATGGATGTGAAATTGATGCAATTTATTACTGTCCTCATAGGAGTGATGAAGGTTGTAGATGCCATAAACCGAATACAGGTATGATTGAAAGGGCTATAAAAGAACTTACAATTGATGCGGAGAAGTCGATATTAATTGGAGATAGGATGAGTGATATCAAAGCAGGTGTGGAAGCAGGGATAGGTGAAAATTATGTTGTAACAACCGGAATCTATGAAAATGATGATTTTAATACTGAACCATACTTAGAGGAGTTAAAGGGGCGCTATAAAAAGATTAATTGTCTGAAAGAAGCATTGAATGATTTGGATTAAAATTAGTATTCATTAGTGGTTTAGTTAAGAATGGAATATCGCTAAAAGTGTTAGACGACACTTTGCTTTCGGCATGAACTACATGATGTTTTCGATATAAGTCTAACCAAAGCGACACGGAAAAATCGGCACAACATTTTATATTCTGTAAAACGACACC
>CAZLXW010000047.1:0-28802 GCA_964563505.1 uncultured Eubacteriales bacterium | reverse complement strand
CAAGAATTTTTTAGGTATAACTTGGTTTACTTCACTATTCAATTATCAAAAGTTCGTGTATTGCTTATTGTTCTCATGTTTCGCTGCCGTTTTAAGCAACGAAGATTAGTATAGCAACCCACGAACCTTTTGTCAACAACTTTTTATATTTTTTTTTATTTATTCTTCAAATACTTTATCCACATCGACCTCCCACTTCTCAAAAACGCCCAAAATTAAGGCTTTTCCCAATCTATACATAGTAAATCGTTCGATTTTATTTTTTGTATATTTTTATTCCATAGCCTTCAATAGAAACTTTTCCGTGTTCACTAATGCCCTCAAGAATATTTTCCATATCGACGGAACCAATATCAACGCTTTGTGTTTTTTCCGTAAAGTTCATGAGAAAGATAAATGTATTGTTTTCATCATAACGTGTTTGAACCGATACCCCTTCCGGTAGTTTCGTCTCTAATACGGGTTTCAATTGAAGTTCTTGAATTAAATGCCCATAAAATTCTTCTTCAAAGTCTTGATTATTTCTAAAGGCAATATAATAGGCTTGACCTTCTCCGAATTCGTTCACCGTTAATGCAGGCTGCCCTGCATAAAAATCACTTGCATAGGTCCCTAGCAGCTTTGCTGTTTCAAGATGAATCATATCACACATATCTACAACTTTGTATGTTTTCTGCTTAAGCTCCTCAATATGTATATTTACCTCGTTAAATTCTTCTGGGTGAAGCGAGTCTGTCTCTTCTGTCCATATTCCCAAGACATTCCGCAAGGGTCCTGGAAATTCACCAAGAAAGCACAAATCATTTTCATTAACCAAGCCAGTCAAATAGGTTGCCACAAAGGTACCCCCGTCTTTAACAAATGCCTCAATTCGCTTTGCAATATCTCCTCTTAACATATATAACATAGGTGCAACCAGAACTTTGTACTGACTGAGTGATTGTTCCATATCGATAATGTCGACCGGAACTCCTTTTTTCCAAAATCCAGAATAATGTTTGATTACAGTTTCAGGATATTTTTTTGCCGCGTTATTAAAACCTCTCGTATCTTCAATACCCCATCGATTTTCCCAATCATATATAATTGCAACTTCCGGTTTTACTGAAGTCCCGACAATATCGTCTAATTTTTCTAATGCTTTTCCAACCTCTGATACATCTTTAAATACACGTGTGTCTTCATGTCCACAATGATCGATGACTGCTCCATGAAATTTTTCGACGGATCCACGACTTTTACGCCATTGAAAATATTGAACTGTATCTGAACCATGGGCAATCGCCTGTAATGAAGCCAGCAAATGCATTCCTGGTCTTTTTAGTTTCGATACGCTTTGCCAATTCGTGACACTTGGGGTACTTTCCATAAGCATAAAAGGTTTTCCGCCTTTTAAACTTCGATTTAAATCATGTAAAAAGGCCGTTTCAAGCGCAATATTGACATGTCCAGTGCTTGCATGATGCCACATGGGATAACTATCCCAAGATACAACATCTAATGAACGTGCCATTTTCCAATAATTGAGTCCTTCAAAAATCCCCATAAAATTCGTTGTTATCGGAAGTTCTGGTGTTAGCTCACGTAATGGTTTCATTTCATTTTCCATAAAATCAATAGTTTGATCTGTTACAAAGCGCTTCCAGTCTAAGGTTAATCCATGTACGGACCCTTCTCCTATTGCTGATGGTGCTAGAATTTGACTCCAATCTGTGTACATATGACTCCAAAAACTTGTCCACCAAGCATGATTCAATTGTTCCAGGTCATTATTATATTTTGTCTTTAACCAATTTTGGAATGCTGTTTGACATAAATCACAGTGACATTCGCCACTAAACTCATTGCTAATATGCCACGCAATAAGGGCAGGATGGTCTTTATACCTTTTTGCCAATTCTGTATTAATGCGCTGCGTCTTTTGTCGATAAATCGGTGCAGTAAAACAATGGTTATGACGATCACCATGTAGGTTCTTTGTTCGATCCGCATTGGTTCGTAAGACTTCCGGATACTTGTGTGATAGCCAAGCCGGTCTAGCCCCACTTGGCGTTGCTAAAATAGCATATTTACCTTCAGCCGCAAGTCGATCCATTATCTGATCCATCCACGAAAAATCAAATCGGCCTTCCTCTGGCTCTAGTGAACTCCATGAAAAAATACCAATAGTCATCACATTCACATGGGCCAAATCCATCAATCGAAAGTCTTCATCCCAAATGCCTTCATAATTTATCCACTGATCCGGATTATAATCTCCTCCATGTATCATTTTAGGTATTTTGTTACTAATTGGTCCATAATTCATCTTTACATCACCCTTCCATAAACATATAATATAAGTATACTGTTATTATACGTTTCACAACATTACTGTTCAATATAAGTTTTTTGATATGTATATAATTATATTGTCATGGAGGTTCATTATGCATTTTCCCATCATTACTCAAGAAGAACGGCTCTTACCGATGTACGTTACAGGCATGGGACATCAACAGCCTCAAGAAAATATTGACCGGCCTAAGGGTTTTTCCGATTACCAATGGATTTATTGCTTAAATGGAGAAGGAGAAATCACTATTGATCAACAGAAATTTATTGTTACTCCCGGTCAAGGTTTTTATCTTGCCCCTCATATTCCTCATCAGTATAAAGCAATCAAAAGTCAATGGGAAACCTATTGGATTATGTACAAGGGAACCGCCCTTGATCTCATCTATCACCAATTAGATTTGGGGTCATTTGGTATTTTTCATGTCGACACTTCTCTAAGCCTCTATAGCTCAATCTATCAATTGTTAGAAAGCGACCAAGTCCACAAAACAATCGATTCAAGCGCTTTATTATATAGCTTAATTATCGAACAAAAAAACAGCCTCCAAAGTACACTGACTTCAAAGACTGTTTCTCCTCTTGATAAACTTCAACCCGTTATTCAATATATGCGTTATCACCTAGATGAAGATTTAAGTTTAGACCATCTTGCCAAAACTATTGATGTCACGACATACTATTTATGTAAGCTATTTAAAAATGCCTTCAATTTAACGCCCATTACCTATCTAACCCGATTGCGCATCCAACGTTCTAAAGAATTATTACTCACCCAGCCTACTTATCCTATCCATCGAATAAGCGGTCTCGTTGGCTATCGAGATACCAGCTATTTTTGCCATATATTCAAAAAAAACGAAGGCATATCTCCTACTGAATTTCGAAAAACACACGGTTTATAGGGATGCCGTTATCGTATATCCTAATTTATCTCTCGTTCATGCTTTTTTTAAATGCATGTAGACCTTATGTATTTTTTCGCTGTCGGTTAGCCAACACGCATATTCGTCAATTTGATTAACCCCCATGGTCACACCTTCTTTTCGATATGTCATCGGGCTATCATACCGCTTTTTTCCGGATAAGTGAAACGTATGAGCTCCGGTTATTCGAATGAGTTTATCAATGTTGTCCGCATTGACACCACTTCCCACCATGATGTCAACGCGTTTTTCTGAACGTTCTACAAGTTCCTGAATCAACGACACTCCATCAATACAATGATTTTTTTGTCCAGATGTTAAAATCGTATCCACTCCGAGCGCCTTGGAATTTTCAAGGGCTTGGTAGGGATCTTCTGCCACATCAAAGGCCCGATGCAAAGTGATATGCATGCCTGATGCCGTTGCAATCAGCTCTTGCATTCGCTCTATATCGAGTGTTCCATCAGCTTGTAAAATTCCGATAACAACCCCCTCCGCTCCTGCATGTTTAAATATCTCAATTTCTCGTTTCATAACTTGAAACTCATAGTCAGTATAACAAAAGTCTCCGGACCTTGGACGAATCAAAACATGTACTCTCATAGCAGTTGTAGCTTTAACTAGTTCGTATAAGGCTAAGCTCGGACTTGTTCCGCCCACTAGCAAATTACTACATAACTCTAATCGGTTCGCGCCGCCTTTTTTTGCTTCAATGGCAGATTCTACTGTATCGACACAGGCTTCTAATAAAAATTGCATTGAATTCTCCTTCATGGACTCTCTAAGCCTTCTGAATTTTAAAATTTTAAAAAAATATGTTACAATAATAGTATATTAGTATTTTGCAATTATTCAATATTTTTTTAACCTAGGAGGTTATTTCTATGAAAAAATTAATTATTGCTACCTTTGAACTAGAAGATGAAGCTATTAATTTACTCAAACAATTAGAGAATCAAAACATCAATGTTAAAGAAACGTCGATTGTAAATAAATCTGAGGATACATCCGTATTAGGAGCAGTCAAAGTTGATCCGGATGAACATAACATTAATTCACCTCAAAAAAAATCAAAGGATCCAATTGATGATAATGAACCTGTAATCCCCGCAGGCGGAAATACTACCACCCCATATCCATACCCATATCCATATGGTATCGGAGTTTTTTCGTATTCAAACAATGGTGCTGTTACCATTACAGGTCCTCTCTTCTATAACATTTCTGAGGAAGAAGAAAAAGATTTAAGCAAATATTTAGAAAAAAGAGGAATTCCATCTTCGGATATCAAAAAGTTTGAACAAGCTTTATTAAAAAATCATACTGTTTTTTTAGTCGACTCAAATGAAGAAGAAGCCAGTATCATTTCCACAAAGTTTTTAAGTCATGGTGCTCTTGATGTTGAAACTTATGACCAGTAAAGAAACTATCCTAAAGTAAAGCAAAAATAAGCTACCACCAATGAATAGCATTGGCGGCAGCTTATTTTTTTATCATTTACATGGTTGCTTCGAGTACTTTTATACGTTCTTCTTCTTTTATTATTCCAAGTGCAATAAATTGTTCTGTGACATTTCCAAGAGCTGTTGCTTCTTTAGAAGCAAAAATCAACTTTTTCTTACTGTATTTTTCAATCAACTGACAGAGCAACTGATCTTGAACACCGCCTCCAAACATACATACACGACCATACTTTTTGTTAACGGCTTCTTCAAGTTCTGATAAAGTCTTTGCAATCTGTTTAGCAAGGCTTTCTTCAATGACACGGACAATTTCACCGATGGTGTTTGGGACCTGTTGGTTGGTCTCTTGACAGTATTGTTGTACCTTGATTGGCATATCTCCCGGTTCAAAGAAACGTGTATCATATATATCAATAATACTGTTAATCGAAGCTTCACGTGCAACTTCAACCATCTCCCCAAAGCCGATATTCATGCCGTTATTTTCCCAATAGCGCTTGGATTCTTGTAAAATCCACAGGCCCACATGATTTTTCAATAAGTTAACGGATGGATAACGTCCGCCTTCATTGGTTAATCCATATTCCATCACTTTTTCATTCATGGTCATCTTTTCTTGTTTGGCTCCAACAATAACCCATGTTCCTGTTGCAATAAATAGATAATCCTCTTCCATGGGCAGCCCTTGCAGTGCAAGTGCCGTATCATGGCTTGTAACGGAGATAACATCAAACCCGTCAATCCCCAGTTCTTTTGTGATCTCTTCTTTTATCGAACCAAGATTAGTTCCTGACGGTGTAATCGGCATAAATAAGTCCGGATTAAATCCAAGTTCTTGGATTAAGGGTTGATTCCAATCCATCGTTTTATAATCAAAAAGTTGGGTTGTTGTCGACATGCTATATTCGGACAGTTTTTTTCCCGTCAAAAAATAGTTGAATAAATCCGGCGTATTCAAAATAGCATCCGCCTGATTCCATCGGATATACCGATCCACCATGAACTGGTTTATCGTATTATAGCTCACACAATCCATTCCAGTTCTTTCTTTTAAGGCTTTCGCATCATATGCTTCCAATAACATTTTCATCCCTTGATTACACCGTTCATCACGGTAATGGATGGGGTTTGCTATCAACTCACCTTGGTCGTCGAGCACACCGTAGTCTACGCCCCATGAATCGATACCTATACTTTGAATTTTATAGCCCTGATTTTCTGCTTTTATCAAGGCTGTTTTTAATTCAAAAAGTAAGCGCGGAAAGTCCCAATAGAGATAGTTATTCATCTTCACCGGATTATTGGCAAAGCGATGCACTTCATGTAGGACAATCTTTCCTCGATTGTATTCACCTACAATGGCTCGACCGTTACTTGCACCTAAGTCAAAGGCTAAAACTTGCATTAAAGAACCTCCTTATGCCTATTTTTTGTATAGTGCTCCATAAGATTGACACGCTCTAAAGTCTGCTCCTTCTAAATCTGTTGTTCCGAATCCACTCCATGCCTTTGGTCTGAATATACGCTGCGAATCGACATTATGCATGCTCACGGGTATTCTTAACATAGATGCTAAGGTGATTAACTGGTCTCCAATATGTCCATAGCTGATGGCTCCATGATTAGCGCCCCATGTATTCATGACTGAATAGACATCTTTAAAGGCACCTTGGCCTGTTAATATCGGGGTGAACCAAGTTGTTGGCCACGCCGGATCTGTTCGTTGATCCAAAACATCATGAACGTCATCCGGTAGTTCCACCGTATATCCTTCAGCAATCTGTAAAACCGGTCCAAGACCCTTGATGATATTAATTCGAGACATGGTCACCGGCATATTTTCTCGTGTTACAAAACGGGATGAGAATCCACCTCCACGAAAATACTCTCTATTTGCCGGACAGAAGCTTGTTGCATCAAGACAACGTGCAACTTCCTCGTCTTGGATTTCCCAATAGGGTTTCATGACGGGTTGGCCTTGGTCATTACTTTGTTGCCCTGTTCCATCTAATGTCGTTGAACCACTGTTAATTAAATGAATAATCCCATTTTCTGCTCTTCCTGTAAGATCATGACCTGTTACACGTTTAACTGCTTCAGGACTCCAATAGGTTCTGACGTCAGAGAATATTTGAGCCGTTCCTGTTAAGAGATGTCCAAACAACATGGGTGCACCGTTTAAACTATCATTTTCTGTAGCTACGACAAAGGCTTCGCGAATACCGTTCCAGTCAAAGGAGGAATTTAACATGGTCTCTAAAAAGTCCCCATTGGGTAAATAATCTGTCCATTGGCGTTGACCTTGAAAACCGGCTGCGATGGCATGGTGTCCGGCCGCTTCTTCCGCAAATCCAAGTTCTTTGAGCTTTGGATTACCCACCATTAAATCTCTAAATATAAGGGTCATCTTGACCACATATTCCCAATAGGCATCTAAGTCTTTGCGGTCCCAGGGCTTTTTATTATAATCTGGGCCTTCTTTACAGTTATCTTTAACCCAAGCCAAGGCTTTTTGGTATTCTTCTTCATCATATATATTTTCTTGAATACGTCGTGAGATTTCACACATATCCACATACTCATTACGCATGCCAAGATAGTCATTAAAGAAGTTAGCGTCAACAACCGAACCGGCAATTCCCATAGATACGGTTCCAACCGATAAGTATGCTTTGTCTTTCATGGTAGCAACCGCTATTCCTGATCGAATAAATAGGAGTAGTTTACGCTGTACATCTTCAGGAATCGTTTCATCCCCACCATCTTGAACATCTTGACCGTAAATGGTAAAGACCGGAAGGCCGAGTTGGTCATGGCCTGCTGCCGCTGCTGCCAAATATACTGCTCCCGGGCGTTCGGTTCCGTTAAATCCCCAGATTGCTTTTGGACGCATGGAATTCATATCAATGGTTTCTGTTCCATAGCACCAACACGGTGTGACGGTTAAGGAAAGACCAACACCTTGACGTTGGAATTTTTCTTCGCAAGCTGCCGCTTCTGCTACACCACCTATAGTTGTATCTGCAATAACACATTCTACCGGCTCGCCACTAGCATGTCTTACATTTTCTTCAATAAATTTTGCAGCATTTTTTGCCATTGTCATGGTTTGCTCTTCAAGCGATTCTCGAACACCTTGGCGTCGGCCATCGATAGTTGGGCGAATACCTACTTTAGGTAAGCTTCCATTTAATCTGAATTTTTTTTCCATTCTTTTTTGCCTCCTTCTTATGCTCTTAGCACAACACGCCCTTGAGTTGACAAGGGGTGTTGTGCTTGATATTTTTATTATTATTTTACCACATAAACTATTATTTAATTGGATTTACTCGTAAAGAACTGGGAAGACGTCTTCACTATCAATATTACTTGCATCATACCAAACAAATCCTGTATCGATATTTTCTTCTAACTCTTCACCTCGAACAGCTTTTACCGCTGCTTCTACCGCTTTATATCCAATGCCGATTGGGTCTTGAGATATTGCTCCATTAATCGTTCCTTCACGTATTGCATCCATTTGTGCTTTTCCTGAATCATATCCGATGGCAACGATTTCACCTTCTAAACTATTTTCACGGATTGCATTAAGTACACCAATAATTGAACCTTCGTTTGCACCAAAGAAACCATCCAAATCAGGATTCGCCGTTAATATTGCTTTTGCTATTTCTGTTGATTTTAATTGATCACCTTCTCCATATTGAATATCGACGATTTCAATATTAGGATACTTATCTTCAATTCGATCTTTGAATCCGTCTCGACGATCAACACCTGTTCTTGATGTTTGGTCATGAACAACCATTGCTACTTTACCTTCTTCACCAATAAGTTCTGCCATTTTATCTGCTGCATACATGGATGCTGCATAGTTATCTGTTGCTGCAGTTGCTGCAATTAAATCACTATCTACACCAGAGTCAAAACCGATGATAGGAATTCCTGCTTCTGTTGCTCTTTCAATTAAGGGAATAACAGCTTTAGAATCTAATGCTGCAAGAGCAATGGCATCCGGATTTTTACTTAATGCAGCCTCAATCATTTCGATTTGCTTGTCAACCATGGCTTCTGTTTCAGGGCCTTCAAACGTAATTGTTACACCATAATCCATTGCCGCTTGTTCAGCACCTTTTTTAACTGCTTGCCAGAATTGATGTTGGAAGCCTTTTGAAATGACGGGGATATATAAGGATTCATCCTCTGTTATCGTATCCTCTTCTTCTGAATCATTTGTTGTCGTATCTGCGTCTTGTGCTGCGCCCCCTGTTGAATCATTCGTTGCACTATTTGTCGTTTCTTCTTTCCCACACCCTGCTAAAAGAGCTACCATTAGCATCATAACCATAATTATACTGACTACTTTTTTCATACCTTGTTTCCTCCTTTTATTTCTCATGATGAATATAGTTTATCTGAACAAGTTCTCACTTGTTTCAAATCATGTAGATTGCTTGTTGCGTCGATAGATATCCACAAAAACTGCCACAATAACGATCACTCCGGTTAATACGGTTTGCCATTCTTGAGGTACTGACATAATCCGTAATCCATTTAATAAAACACTCATAATAAAGGCTCCAATGACGGTTCCGGATATGGTTCCTTTTCCTCCACTTAAAGATGTTCCTCCAATAACTACTGCTGCAATGGCATCAAGTTCGTATCCTTGACCTAGGGCCGGCTGTGCTGAGTTTAATCTTGCTGCCATTATCACGCCTGCAAGTCCGACAAAGGCTCCGGTTATACTATGAATAACAATAAGCCAACGGTCTGTATTAATTCCGGATAAACGCGTTGCTTGTAGATTGCTTCCAATGGCAAAATTGAAACGTCCGATAATTGTTTTATTCAATATAATATGTGCGAGTATCGCTGCAAGAAAGAAAATAATGACGCCTGACGGAATTCCAAAAAACGTTGCTTTTGAAATATTGGCAAAATTCGGCGTATCGATGAAATATATCGGTTTAGCACCGGATACCACAAGGGATAAGCCTTTAGTGACCATCATCATTCCAAGTGTTGCAATAAATGCCGGGATTTTTAATTTTGCCACGTTAAATCCATTGATAAAACCAATAAGAGCTCCGGTCAATATTCCGACAATAACACCAATAATAATCGGCAGTCCTAGAAACGTCACCGCAACACCCGTCATTACTGATGCAAATGTCATACCAGTACCAATAGAAAGATCAATTCCTCCTGTGATAATAACAAAGGTAACTCCCACGGCTAAAACTCCGTTGACCGCAGTGGCTAACAAAATACTAATGACATTTGCACTTGTCATAAATACTGGTGAAGCCAGTGTAAAAAACAAAATTAATAATACGAGTGCTCCCAGTGCTAACAATTTTTGAGCTGCTCCTGATTTAAAGTAATTCTTTTTTTGTGCGATGCTTATATCCGCCATTTTATCCTCCATTCTATGCCGTCCGATCTGTTGCGCATGTCATAATTCGTTCTTGTGTTGCTTCATTACGTGATAGTTCTCCGGTAATTTTCCCTTCACACATGACCATAATCCGATGACTCATACGAAGAACTTCAGGGAGTTCTGATGAAATCATAATAATTGACTTGCCTTGATCGGCTAATTCATTGAGTAATCTATAAATCTCACTTTTTGCTCCAACATCAATCCCTCGTGTTGGTTCATCAAAAATCAAAATATCACAGTTTCTTGTCAACCATTTTCCGATAACTACTTTTTGCTGATTTCCACCAGAAAGATTCTGCACTAACTGCTTCCCACTGGGTGTCTTAATATCCAATGCTTTGATATATTTTGTTGCATTTACTGTTTCATCATCTTCTTTTAAAAAACCAAAGCGGTTACTAAAGCTTGGCATAGTCGCCATGGCAATATTCGTATTCACGTCTAACCCTAGGACAAGTCCGTAGCGCTTTCGATCTTCCGATAAGTATCCGATACCATTGGCAACAGCATCTCTTGGTGATTGTATATTGACTTTCTTTCCGTTAACGAAAATCTCACCACTATCTTTGGAATCTGCTCCAAAAAGGCATCGTGCAACTTCTGTACGACCGGCGCCCATTAAACCTGCAAAGCCTAAAATTTCACCTTTTCTTAATTGGAAGCCTACATTTTTGACTTTTTTTCCACTGGTGAGATTCTTCACTTCTAAAACAATTTCTTGGTTTTGTTCACGGTCTAAATCATGAACTTCTTCATAAATCTCCCGTCCAACCATCATTGTAATGATTTCATTAATCGTTACTTCATTCATGTTTCGCATACCAACATATTCACCATCACGCATAACCGTCACACGGTCACAGATTTTTTTCAATTCTTCCATACGATGTGAAATATAGACAATACCTACACCTTTAACTTTTAACTCGAGAATAATCCGGAAGAGTTCATCGATTTCTGATTCTGTCAGTGCTGCTGTCGGCTCATCCATAATGAGAACTTCTGAATGATATGACAGCGCTTTTGCTATTTCAATCATTTGTTGTTGCGCTACTGTGAGTTGCTCAACTTTAACATTCGGATCAATTTTGACATTCATGCTGTCTAACAATTCTTTTGCCATTTTATTTTGCTGACCACTATCACAAAACAATCCTTTGAATCGCATCGGTTCACGTCCAATAAAAATGTTCTCGGCTACAGTCAAATCCGGCATCAAATTTAATTCCTGATGAATAATACTGATTCCTAATTCTTGTGCATCTCTCGGAGAGCTTATGTCAACTTCTTTCCCCTTATAATATATTGTTCCGCTATTCTTATCATGAACACCGGTTAGCACCTTCATGAGCGTCGATTTGCCTGCGCCGTTTTCTCCTACAAGAGCATGTACTTCACCTTTATCGAGTTCAAAGGAACACTTCTTCAACGCATGTACTCCCGGAAATCGTTTATCGATATCCACCATCTTAACTACATTTTCGCTCATTGTTTCACCTCCGTTAACTTTCTAAATGTATTATAACCAATACCCATCCTGAAAAAGTTAAAATTCTGACACAAAAAGTTAAAAAAAGAACTGATTTCTCAGTTCTTCCTTGGATGGTATGATTTTATGGTACTCTGTTCCTTAGCGATCTGCAAAGGGTACAATAAGTTTTTGGTTTTCCGGTAAAAACATATTTTCTTTATTAATGAGCACCGAACTCACATCGACCTGCCTTGGTTCTTTTGTTTCTTGAACTTCTAATGCTTCTTTTACTGCAAGGTATCCCATATTAAAAGGACGTTGGGCCATTGTCGCTTTAATTACATCTGTTTCTATAAAGTAAGCAATTCGGGTATTTATGTCAAATCCGGCAACATAAATCTCATTTTGAACCTTTAAATCATTCACCGCTTCTGCTATGCCTTGAAGTGCAATTTCATTGGTTCCATACAAGGCCAACATATCCGGATATGTTTTAATGATGTGCACAGCATATTCATACGCTGTTTCCATATCGTTATCAATATAATAGACTTCCTCCTCAACCGTTAATTGTTGGAAGGGTTTGAGACCTTTTTTAAATCCCTCTTCTCGTTCATATGCTGAAAAAGATCCTTTTACATGGGATAAAATCACAACACGGCCGGGACCGTCCATAGATGTTCCCAGTTCATGAGCCAGTCGTTGAGACGCCAATAAATTGTTGGTCGCAATATAACTGTGGTCTGTTTCAAACAATGCATCGGAGTCATAGGTCACCACTGTAATGCCTTGATCAACCGCTCGCTGACATACGTCACCGATACGTTCATAGTCTGTTGCGGCTATAGCAATTGCTGTTGGCCGTTTTTTTATGGCCTCTTCAATAATTTCTATCTGACGTTCTACTTCCGTCTCACTCCTCGGACCGTCAATGATTACTTGAACGCCAAGTTCTGTGGCCGCAACTTTGGCCCCTTCTGCAACACTAATCCAAAAATCTATATCTTCAGATGTTTTAGTAATTAGATATATTGTCTGTTGTTTTGTACCTTGATAATCTAAGCGTTTCATTGCCCCAATACTAATCCCTACAAGTAAAATAAGAACAAGAAGGAGAAAATAAGGCATCTTATTGTGATATTTTTTCATCGTAGCCACCTCCAGTTAAATACGGCAGTCGAATGGTTACACGCGTTCCTTCAAACATTTCGCTTTGAATATGGAGGCCATAGCGTTCACCATAGTATAGTTTTATTCGCTGATCTACATTATATACCCCGACACCGCCACTTTTATTCTTTGCTAAGATTTGACCGGATAGCAACTGATTCACGGTTGATTCATCCATGCCCACGCCATCATCGATGACGTCAATGCATAAATGGTCATCATCTTCTAGCATCTCTTGATATACCTTAATGTGAATTGTCCCTTTTCCCGGCATTTTTTTCAGACCATGGTAAATGGCATTTTCAACAATGGGTTGAATAATAATTTTGAGAATTCGCAGCGACAGAAGTTTCTCCTGCCCCTCTATTGTATAATCTAACTTATCTCCATAGCGCATCTTTTGAATAGTCAGATAACTTTCCACATGTTCAAGCTCTTGTTTAACCGTGATAAACTCTTGACCTTTATTAATACTAATACGAAATAACTTGGAAAGCGCAGACGTCATTTTCACTACTTCCGTTGACTTACCTGCTTCTCCCATCCAAACAATAGAATCTAAGGTATTGTACAAGAAATGTGGATTGATTTGAGCCTGAAGCGCATCTAAATCTGATTTTCTTTTCATCCGTTCAACGTCCTTATTTGTATCAATTAGTGTCTTTATTCGACGTGTCATGGTATTAAATGTATTGGTTAGTATGCCTAGTTCATTTTGACTCTCAACTTCAACCTGAACATTTAAATCACCGGATTGGAACTCAGACATTCCATGAAGAAGTGATTTTACCGGTCGCAAAATATTCCCTGCAATCATAGTTGCAAGAACGAGGGAAATAATTAAGGTGACAAGGATGATAATAATGAAAAATTCTCTTAAGGCTTCGCTGTAACTATTTAAATCCTGGTTATATATTTTCCCAATGACTTTCCAACTTGAATACTCTGAATCGGTAATAACAAAATTAATGGCCTTTTCATCATCAAAGGTTTCTATCGTTGTTTCTTGACTTAATAAAAGCGCTTCAATGGGTTCTGTTTTTATCCCACTGTATATCAGTTCTAGCTTTGGATGGTATATTAAATTCCCACTAGAATCAATAATAAATAAATAGCCTTGATCACCGATGACAATCCGGCTAACCATGTCTTCGATCAGACTAAAATTAAGGTCAATAAGTATGACCCCTAAGAGCTGTTCTCCATCATACACGGCTTTTGAACATGTAACCACCCAAGGATATTCTCCGAGCGCTATGTTTTGTATATGCGACTCCGAAATAATAAATTCCTTGGTCTCAACAGCTTTTTGATAATAAGCTTGTTGTAAGGGATTCGCATTTTCTTTTATAACGGCCGACGTATCATTAGATAATATTTCCCCTGTCGTTGTGATAAGGTATATGTTGAGAATATCTTCACGGGTATCTAGCAGGGCATTCAAATAGTTACGGGTATGTTCTGCCTCTATGTCTTGCGCCGCATGAAAATACGCCAAAATATTATCCGAAACTCGAAGCCCTTCTATTGTCGTTTCTACTGTTCTTAAATAATAATCCATATCATAATTGACCTGATTAATCATCTTAAGCGTTGATTCTGAAGCATTTTCACGAATGACACGGTTTGTTACAATATAGGATAATATGCCTATGCTGGCAATAACCGTCACAATCAAAATACCTATGCCCACCGCTAATGTCATTTGTATACTATTCATAAAACGTACTTGTTTATGATTATCTGAACGCATCCTTATTCCTTTCTATATTGGGAGGGTGTCATTCCAACATTTTTGCGAAAATTATAACTAAAATAATGCGGATCATCATAACCCACGGCGACTGAGATTTCAAAGACTTTCATGGTTGAACTCTTTAAGAGTTCTTTTGCTTTTTTCATGCGAAACTCTGTTAAATATTCGAGAAAGGTTTGATTATTATGCCGTTTAAATATGCGCGCAAAATAGCTGCTACTTACATGTAATTCTTCGCAGATGGTCCCAAGGTCAAGGGTCGATTCGTCATAATGATTTTCAATATATTTAATGGCTTGCAAGACTAACGTTGCTTTATCGTCTTCTCTGTTTTGTGCGAGCTGTTTTAAAAGCTCTTCACATTTTTTAATGATTTTCTCTTGCATCAAATTTAAATCGTCCATTTTTAATAATTCTTCAATGAGACGAAAATCCAATGCAATGGTCTCTTTTTTATCCACAATAAGCTGATTAAAGGTCCCAATAATGCGGGTGATTAAGGTTAAGACAAGACTTTTAAATTCTTCGAGTTGAACTTTGTTAAATTTTAAGGTGTCAAAGTACAAATGAATATACTTGCTTAGATTATTCTTGTTGTTAACCCGAATGGCAACTTCAATTTGTTCTAAAAACTCGTTGGATTGGCGATGGCCTTTTGTCGAACTTCTTTCTACATCGGTTTTTACAATAATCTGGTTTGCACCCTCAATAACCTTGTATTCGAGGGCAGTCAATGCATCTTGAAAGGTATACTGAAAATCTGAGAGTTCCGTATAACATTCACCCATCCCTGCAACAACATCCATATGATAAATATGGCGAATACTTATCAACATTTCTCCTAGAATATCATAGGCTTTTTCATAGGCTTTTGATTTTTCATCAAAAACAAAGCAGACAATGATTTTTCCGTGATCACCCATTAATAAATAGTGGTTCGGATAATCCGCAATCACTTCCTTACAAATATTAAAGAGGGCAAAATGTAATAGTGAATAGTCTTCACCCCATATCGTTTCTCCGACTTCTTTTTTATTCATAATCTCAATAATACCAACGATATAGGCTGAACCTACCGGATTAAAGCCAAGGTCTTGACAGGCTTCTTCCACTCGGTTAGGGGGAATAAATCCTAAAAGAATATCATAGAGTAATTTATCTTGGAGATATTCACGTCGCTTTTCATATTCCAATTTTAAACGACTCATATTATTTTTTTCCGCCAGCTCTTGGCGAATATTTTCATGGATTTCTTGTAAAACCGTCGTTAGTTCATCTTTTGTAATCGGTTTTAGCAAATATTTATTTGCGTTCAAGCTTATGGCTTCTTTGGCATATTCAAATTCATTGTATCCGGTTAAAAAGACAACCTTGCAATAGGTGTCTTTTTTTCGAACACGCCGAACAAGCTCAAGACCATCAATAAACGGCATATATATATCCGTAATCATTAAATCAATCTCATGATCTTCGAGATAGTTTAATGCATCTTGACCATCTTCGGCTGCATAGACGACTTGAAAGCCTAAGGCTTCCCAATCAATAATTGCGATAATCGCATCGCGAACCGGTAATTCATCTTCAACAATCAAAACATTATACATGACAGCGTTTACCCCCAATAGATTTATATTCTCATTGTACCAAAAAAGGAGAATACCGCAACACGATATTCTCCTTTTTAATGGATATTTATAGACCTATCCATTATATCCTTAAATAAATTCCTGCCAAAGTCTCGGATCCGGTCTTGGAATGATGGATGTTTGTAGCAATAATCCTTTTGCTATGACACTTTTTTTGGCTTTTTCAATAGATGCTTCAACGCTGGATAATTCACCTGAAAAGACCACATAGGCTTTTCCGCTGATTCCTTTTGCAATGCGTATCTCTAATATATTGACCGGGGTTGTTTTGACAACATCGTCAGCCACTTCAAAAATCGAAGCAACGGAATAGGTTTCCATGACACCGACCGCTTCAATATTTTCAACATCACCACTGCAATTTAATCCTTCAAAAATCGAAGGGTGTGGATTTCCTAATATACAGTGATCGACTAATATCGATGCATGTTCTTCCGATATTCCGCGTTCCATCGCTGCATTGACTGCACTTAAATCGCCTTTAATGAGTATGATATATTTGCCCGGACATACTGGCTTGGCAAACACAAGGTCTACATCTGCTGTTTTTAAAACATCATCTGCAGCCTTCATTCCGCTTGCTATTGAACGATACTCTAATACTCCTAATGATTGTCTAGACTCTGCCATAATTATAACCTCTCAATGCAAATGTAATCATCGTTGACTTGGCTGACTTTGCCACTTATACTTGCATGTATATGGGCACTTAATCCACCTTCGATTGCCTCAGCAATACACATATTTTCTTGAACCTCTTGGCCAACAGTTACTAATGCTTTTGCCGCTTGTCCAATATGTTGATGCAGGGGAATTTTCACATAGGACACAGAAACCGGCTCTGTATAAAAAGGAACGGAAACATCATACTTTTTTAATCCAAGACGCATGACAAGTCGTCCCGAGGGAACCCGTCGATAGTCTCGATCTACATGTATATCTGTGCAATCTTGGGCTGAAGGTCTTACGCCATTTTGTGCAAATTCTTTTTTGACCATGACCATCATCTTTCGTGGTGAAAGCTCATGATGGCATGCATAAAGTTCACAAACGCCACAATCAACGCATCCAAGAGCTGTTTCTAAAACACCGCTATGATCAATAACCCCATTTGCCATTGCATTCATCAGTTTATGGGGTTCAACATTATGTCCTAATAAGTGTCGCGGACACATATCTGTACACGCCCTGCATTGGGAACATGATGCCATAATCCGTGTTAAGTGATTTATGTTGACATCCTCCATCTGTCGAATTAGAGAATGATTTTCTTCAAGTACAATTAAAGCTTTTGTATTTTTTCGAACAACATCACGAATCGTCGTTAAGCTACCGGTCATTGGACCACCAATAATTATTTTATGATTCGCATTGTTTCGTTTTCCTAATGTATCAACCATATATCCTACGGATGTGCCAATCGGAACGTAATAAGTACCCGGTGCATCCACTTCACCAATAACAGTAACATAGGTATGGGTAACATTTTTTTCTTCAAAGAGTTTATTATATATATTCAATAATGTTTCTGTGTTAAGCACCATAACATGATATTGTATGGGTAACTCACCTTTTTTCACAACAATCCCTGTTACTTCTTCAATAAGTACCACTTCATCACCGATTGGATAGACATTCGGTAGAGAATAGACCTCTATCTTGGGATACGGCTTCGCATACGCTTCTAAGTGTTCAATAACATCGATGTACTTATTTTTGATGCCAATCACCGTTTTTTCAATGGAGAGTTCCTCCATAAGTCGATGAGTGGTTTTTATTAACTGGTCTGCATAGATCTTGGCCAGATTCTTATCGACTTGTAGAAGTGGCTCACATTCAGCATTATTAATAATCAGCGTTTTTATTTCACCGCTGAGTTTTACATGTGTCGGGAACCCGGCTCCACCTGCACCAACAATGCCGGCGTCAAATATTTGCTCAATGATGTTTTCCATAGCTGTTCACCTTTCGCTAATTAAAAATCTCAAGATCATTTTCTTCGTCAACGATACCTACAATCGAGGCATCCACCGGAGCTTCGCTATTAACCATGCTGATTCTAGCACTACTGCCTGTTGTAATCAAAACATTTTCGCCAATGCCAGCGCCCACTGTATCAATTGCAACGATTGTCTCTTTTGCACCATTTCTTTTGACTTCGCATACTAAGATTTTATTGCCCACAAGTCGTTCATGCTTGCGTGTCGAAACAATTCGACCGATTACTTTTCCAATAATCATGTAAATTCTCCATTCTTCCTCATATTCAGTATTTTCGGCAATCGCTGGGCAATTGCCGTCAGTTCTACTGAATAATGGTTACTTGATCACTTTGCTGGATACCAAAGGCATTCGCTTCATCTGTATCAATATGCATTTCAAGTCGATATGTATCATGGACTCTTACTAAAACATTGCTTAAGATACCTTTTCTTGCACCATCTTGTGTTTTCACACATACAATTTGTTTGTCCTTGACACCAAGGCGTTGTGCATCTTCCGGATTCATATGGATATGGCGTTGTGCAACAATACACCCTTGATTTAATCGCACTGCGCCCGCCGGACCAACAATAGTAATCGGCATTGATCCTTCAATGTCACCACTCTCTCGAATCGGTGCATTTAAGCCTAATTGTCTAGCATCTGTTTTCGAAACCTCAACTTGTGTCGCACTACGCTCAGGTCCTAAGATTCTTACATTCTCAATTACCCGCAAATTTATTCCTACAATAGTCACACGTTCTTCTGCCGCAAATTGTCCACCCATCAACTCCTTCTTTACATGAAGCTGATGGCCTTTTCCAAATAATATATCTAAATGTTCACGCGTCACATGTAAATGTCTAGCTGATACGCCGACAGGAACAGTCAATGCAGGTTGAGATTGTTTTAGTACAGCTGAAGTCGTTTTCTTTTTGATTTCTTGCAAAACAGCTTCTTTAACAAGTGCTTCTAATGTGTTCGTTGTCATTGCCATAATAATCTCAACCTTTCAGACTTTGCTTATAGTTTAGGTAAAATTTTTGTTACATCTGAGTGTGGACGAGGAATAACATGTGTTGCTACAACTTCACCTAATCTAGATGCAACTGCTGCGCCTGCTTCGACTGCTGCTTTAACCGCTCCTACGTCTCCGCTAACTAATACAGTGACTAAACCGGATCCGATTTTTTCTGTACCGACAAGTTCAACATTTGCTGCCTTTAACATTGCATCTGCTGCCTCAGTGACTGCAACTAAACCTCTTGTCTCGATCATTCCTAACGCTTTTTGTACCATGATTACTTCCTCCTTAGATTCTTCTGTTTTTGTTGTTGTTTTTGCTGCTGTTGTTTTTGCTGTTGCTTTTACTGCCATAATAGACCACCTTTACCTAAGTCAACTCTTGATCGGAAAACGCATATTTTGATGCACTCTCCTTAATAATCTTTATTACTTCTTCATGGGGATTATTAATCAATGCCGTTGCGACTGTCTTCGTAATCCGATTTGCTATTGTCTCTCCATGGGCGATAGCTGCATGTACAGAGGAAATATCCCCCTGTACAACAATACTTACTAAACGTCCACCGAGTTTCTTTTCCCAAGTAAGAACGGTCACATCCGCTATCTTAACCATTGCGTCAATCGCCTCATAGGCTGCAACCATACCGCTTACTTCAATAATTCCCAGTGCATTCATGTATTCACCTACTATTAATTCGACTTATTTTAATGATGGAAGAATTTTTTCTACGTCAAGGTGAGGACGAGGGATAACATGTACCGCAACAAGCTCACCTAAGTTGGCTGCTGCATTGGCGCCAACTTCTGTTGCTGCTTTAACTGCCCCTACATCTCCACGAACCATAACCGTCACAAGTCCTGAACCAATTTTTTCTGTTCCAATTAATGTTACATCTGCTGCCTTAACCATCGCATCTGCTGCCTCGATTGATGCTACCAAACCTCTTGTTTCTACCATTCCTAAAGCTTCTTGCATAATATGTTCCTCCTATAATTTATTATCATTTTTTTGTTTTATAAACAGCTAATCTTTAAAAACTTTTCCATGTCGTCCGACGGATTAGCAATCACATACTTGGCGTGAACACCGGCTATCTCTTCTGCTGCTCGTGCTGCTGCTTCAACCCCTGCTTCAACATCTGCTACTGCACCGCGTATCTTAATCATAATCAATAAGGGAACCGGCAGTTCATCCGCATTTGGGGGTTTATTTCTATCAAAAGCTTCGATGGTAACATCGCCTGCTTTACAAGCAGCATCTGCTGCATAATAAGCGGTTGCCATTCCGAAGACCTCGATCAAACCTACGGCTTTCTTCATAATATACCTCATTTATCAATCTTATTTATTGACGAAAGCTACTTTGATACCTTCAAGGCGCATGTTTACATGCATTGCTTCATTCAAATCTTCAAGTGCAAAATCATGGGTTACCAGGTCTTCAATTGGAAGTCCGATTCCTTTTGCACGTCGGATGAAGTCGAGTGTTGTTGCATAGTCTGTAAATGTATATACCCATGAACCGACTAAGGTGATTTCTTTTTGACACAAATCAAAGTGGGGATTAATGGTTGCATCACCATTATCGACGAAGAAACCAACTTCACATAATCCACCACCACGGCGAATCATTTTATATATTGAACTTGCAGCACTTGGAACCCCTGTACATTGGAATGCAAAGTCCACACCACCACCGGAAATTTTGTGTATTCCGGCAAGCATATCATCAAATTTACCGAAGTCTTTAAAATTAAATGTATATTTTGCGCCTAAGCGTTGTGCCATCTTTAATCGTTGATTATCACCATCAACCGCTAAAATATTTTCAATTCCCATTGTTCGAAGCACGGATAATAGCATAAGTCCAATCGGACCGCAACCTTGTACAAGAACCATGCTATTGAATTTTAATAAACCAGTTGTTTTTGCACGTTCAACCGCATGTACAGTTACTGCTGCCGGTTCAATAAGTAGTCTTTGTTTTAAGCTCATATCATTCACTCGAAAAATCGATGAATTTTCACGTAGAATAATGTATTCACCAAACCATCCGTTGAAATGATACTGATCATCTGTCAATAAACCGTAAACATCCATATGGTCACTTAGGTTGGCTTTTTCCGGATGCATTTTAGAAAATGTATCTTCCTTTGTAATGGTAACACTTGTAACAACTTTGTCGCCTATTTTTAAGGGTTGTCCCATGATGTCATTTTTAATGTTTTTACCAAGTTTGACAATGGTTCCTGTTCCTTCATGACCAAGTACAACGGGGATAAGATCAAATGGGTCATTTTTGAATTCGTGAACGTCTGTACCACATACACCACACCCTTCAACTTTGACAAGAACTTCATTATCATTGATTTCAGGGATCTCAAATTCCTTGACTTCGATCTTTTCTTTTGCTGTCAGAACAGCCACTTTTGCTATTTTAGGCGTATGGCCTGTATTGTTACTCTGTGCCTTTGGTTCTTCACCCAACGATTCCATGACTTTTGATACAATCGTTTGTATGTCGATTTGATTGATATCCATCTTTACCTCCTCTTATCGTATATATAAAAACTCAGACATAACGCATCGTCGAGATTTTGTAAATGTATTTGCATTTGTTAATCCTTCACCGGTTTTGCTTGCTATTGTAAAGGTCGTAAATCCTTCACCGCCAAATCCGATTCCAGCATAGGATGGTGCATTTTTAACAAAAATCGCGGTATCAATGGCACGTGCAAATTTTGTTAAGTTTTCGATGTTCATTGAATGCATATGTGCAGAATGTCGATTACCACCTTCAAGCTCAACGCTGACTGCAATGCCTTCATCCACATCGGCTACACGAACAATTCCAAGAATCGGCATCATTAACTCATCTGCAATTAATGGATGTTCTTTTGGTCCTTCAAAAATAATACAACGGATGCTTTCATCTGCTTTGATATTAATGGCCGCTAGAATCTTATGGGCATCGCGTCCAACCCATTTACGGTTAATGACTAATTTGCCCTTATTTTCCACAAGCACTTCTTTTGCAAGTTTGTCCGCCAAATCCTTCGATAAATAATAACAGTCGTTATTACGTGTCATTTCATCAATAAGCTTGTCCGCCACTTGATCTACAACAACAACTTCTTTTTCTGCAATACATGGAAGGTTGTTGTCAAATGTAGCTCCGTTAATAATATCTTCTGCCGCTTTAACAATATTAGCTGTTTCATCAACGAGTACTGGTGGATTACCTGCTCCGGCTGCTATGCCGCGCTTTCCTGAGCTTAAAATTGCTTTAACAACCCCTGGACCTCCTGTTGCAACCAGTAGAGGAATATCCGGATGATTAAACATCACATTTCCACTATCCAGAGTCGGTTGTTTTATAGAAACGGCCAGATTTTCAAATGCTCCGCATTCAACGGCTGCTTCATTAACTAATTGCACTGCATAGTTGGATGTATTGGCTGCACCGGGATGAGGGTTAAAAACCACCGTGTTTCCGGATGCAATCATACCGATGGAATTACATAAAATGGTTTCACTTGGATTGGTTGACGGAGTAACAGCTCCAACAACGCCCCATGTTCCACGTTCAATTAATGTTAGTCCCTGGTCTCCTGTAAAGACTTCCGGTGAAATACATTCGGTTCCCGGTGTTTTATCTGCAACGAGTTGATGCTTTAAGACTTTATGTCCAACACGTCCCATTCCGGTTTCTGCAACACCCATTTGTGCTAATATGTCAGCATTTTCTCGGATTTTTTCTCGTATTCGTGTAATAATTTGTTCTCTGAATTCATTGGGCATCATGCGAAGTTTTCGCTGCGCCTCTTTTGCGGCTGCAATGGCCTCTTCCATCGTTTCAAAAACACCTTTCCCAATCGTAATGATTGGTAGGGAAACACCTGTATTTACACTGGGTGACGATGTTGTTTGAACATTTTTTGTTGTCCCTGAGATTTCATGAATCACTTTTGCTACAATTGACTGTAAATCTTGTTCATTCATACGCTTTTCCTTTCTGTCTTACTTGCTCCATATGATGCAAGGTAAATATCATTGTCAGCACTACTTCCACTCACACCGATTGCACCATAGGTGACATCTTTATTCTTAAGGGGATATCCTCCACCGAGTGTTATGATTTCTTCATCAACCATATCTTCAAGGCCTTCAAAGGAAGCTCCTGTCTTAACAAGTTCTTTTAAAGCGTGGGTGGGCATTTGAAGGGCTGCTGACGTATATGCTTTTTTCTCTGCGAGTCCTTTACTCACAATAAATGCATTATCCATCATTTGCGTTAAAATACTTATGCCATCCTTATTTGCAATGCTGATAACAACATTAACACCCATGCGTTTGGCTTCCTTCTCAATCGTTTCTGCTAACTGCTTAGCCAAATCAAGGGTCATGCTTGTTGATTCATTCGTGCTTTCAGCCGTTTTCGGCAACTTATTTTCAAGGGCTTGTTTAACCACTTCTCTAAATTCAAGCATCCGTGCTAGAACAAAGAGATAATCAGATAAGCGGTTAATGTATCGGCTGATACTTGTCTGTATCTTCTTATCTGCAAGCAGCCGTGTTAATCGCCGCTCTGCTCGTCTGGCAATGGTTCTGGCCAAATCAATTTGGGCGGATAATCGTAAATCCCCCGGGAAAATAAAATGATCGAGCGGTGGAAACAATGCTTGGTTACGATCAATGGCTTGTTCTAAAAATAAGGTATCTTCTCTTACATCCAGTTCTTCTTCAAAATCACTTGCAACCACTGCCATAATGTCTTTAAGTTTTTTTTGTATGCTTAGTAGCTCGTTTGCGATTGCTTCTTCTGCCATCGAACGCACAATACCTATGGCACTAGTTAATTCATCGATATTACCAAGAGTCTCAATATGTAAATCTGTTTTGTCCACACGCTGTCCATTAAATAAATCTGTCATTCCACTGTCGCCTTTTTTGGTATAGACACTCACTTGCTCACCACCTTATATAAACGGCTTGTTTTTAGTATATCGTGCCGCATTCTGTCCTGTTTGCCTGGCTGTCATTTGTTCAAATTCTATATTTGCCAAGCCCACTTGCGTATTAAATGCAATGGCGACTTGGTTTTTATAAATACCAATACCGGTTCCGAGCGCTGATTGCTTTGCTGCTCTCTCAGCTAATGTGTTTTCAACGTATTTAAGTTCTTCTTGTATGGTCTCAACAAGACCGCCTTCTTCTTCGATTCCGGCCAAAACTTCTTGCTTTGTTACTACGTCCGCTTCATAGCATGCTACTATGATACTGGTTTTTTGATTATTCATCGAAACGCCTCACTTAAATAACTCATGACCAAGCCGGTTGCAACGGCATTTCTCGGGCCCATTAAACCACGAATATCGCCACGTCCGGCTACAATATTATAATTTGCTAATTCTTGCTGAATAAGCTCCGGAATTTCTTGATCAAGTGCGGATCCACCTAGGATAACAACGTTGGGAATACGACGAATATTACCTTCTGGCGCCACCTTTTCTAAGGCACGTATGGCGTTGGTTACAAAAACCTTGTGTTTGATTTCTTGTCGTACAGTCACCATACGCTCCAAGGACAAGTCCGTTATAATGGGTATCAACTCCTCATCTGTCACAACCACAACACGTGCATATAACTTTGGAGGTAAGGGCTTGTGATGAAAAATCACTTCCCCATTTTCCATGGTCATATGATAGAGAGAATTGACTTTTGCCAAGGGATGCCGTTTGATGAGTTCTGCCATCATGGGATTATCCAGTCTTAGTTCTTTATCAATAAGCATGGTCACAAAACTTCCGGCACCGGCTAAATGCATGGACCGCACCTGGCCTTTTTCATCAAGTAAAGCAGCGTCTGTTGAGCCACCACCAAGGTCTAATATAGCTAAAGGTAACTTGGTTCCTTTGGTCGTCATGGCACCAATTACCGCCATGACCGCTTCCACTCCGGCGACTTTAACCGGAATATTGACTTGCGCTTCTAGCTGTTTTGCCAAGCGATTCATGGGTAACTTATCGGCTTGAACCATTGCTGCGATTGCAACCGCTTTTTCCATTGCGACTTCGCCCGCTAAGGCCCCTTTGACCTTGACCGGAACAAAGGTATCAATGGCTAGTAAATCGCTAATCGTCAACTGGTTGCTTGCTTCTTCGGATAGTTCAGATAAATTTTCTTTCATGCGGCGGAGCATGTCGCCAACATAGGTATCGTGTTCTCCGTCAACATCTTGTAAGTCTTTAATGGAGCGAACTGCTTCCATAATAGCGGACGCACCTTCATCAATGGAAACCGTCACCGACTTTTCATTGTGACTTTTTAAGGTTAATGTTCCTGCTTTAATCTTTGTTTCACGCATGCCACCATCTGTATTTTTAACCACTACTGCCGATTTTTTTCCAATTAAACTCTTGGAAATCGGTATAACTGCTGAGGTTTCAGATGCAGACAGATCAAATAGTTTTGCAATACCATAGGGGTTTGACAAGGTTTTAATGGTCATCCCTGGCGCGGCCACCTCAATTGCGGCTAACTTTCCAACCGGAAGCTGTTCAATGCCATCAACTTCGTCAATAATCGGTATTTTTTTTGTCAATCGATTATATACAAGAACGGCTTCATCTTTTTGTAAAATTAACCCGACAATATTTTGGTCTGCTGCATTAATGCACTTGGCACAAAATTCATAGTCCATTGTCTTGGGTACCATGACGAGAATCGCTTCTTTGTGTCGAACTTCTACAAGGTCTTTAATTAAAACCGTTCTTCCAAGAGCGACGCCCTGCCCTGCAGGTGTATCGGGATTATGTCCGACCATGGTTGAATCCGTTATAATCGTTTCTGTTATGGTTTCCATGGCTGTATCTCCAATAACCGGAGCCGCTTCGTTCAGTCGTATAAGATCGAGATCGCGTATTTGAAGTCTTTCTTTTAACATTGCATGACGCAGACCTTCTTTGATTCCTTTAATGTTATGAACCGTGCCTTTTGTTCCTGTGGTTTCTACTTCGGCTGATGAGAGAAAATGCATATAACCTTGTTCATCAATTTTTGCAATGCTTATTTCAGTTGTTGAATTTCCGATATCTACACCGGCTATGATCATATCATCACCATTTTCTCTACTGTTTTAACAAATCGCGTTTTTTATAAACATACAGTGTTTCTTCAATAAAATCGGCACACACTTGTGCGTCGTATTCATTTCTTAATTGAGCACTTAGTTCTTTAAGTTCATCTTCTGTTGAACGATAGGGTCTTAACATATTATACATTTCCAAAATACGATCATCCGGTATTTCAATCAGTTCAGCTGACCGAATAAAATTTTGCGCTAACTGAATCTTGCCTTCTTGTCTAGCGACTTCTGCTTGTAATACGAGGACTTCTTTTGAAATCTTAATGTCTTCAGCTGTCACTTCACCGGATACAATCGCTTCGAGTGTGATCTCATTTAAACCTTTTCCACTCTTACTTTTTATGATATTGGGGTGTTTTTCTTTTAAGGGATATAAGTCCATACTTACCTCCTAAACGGGTCGTTCTATTTCCATGTAAGGTCCTCTTTTGACAACATACTCCGTTTCTTTGGTATGCATCAATGCGGCTTTTACCTGATACTTAGGTCTTGACGAAATATCGTTAACCACTCGAATCGGTTTTACCTGGTCACCTTTGGCATATTTAGCTGCATTTTTTCCAATTTGACGATACATTTCAAGGGTTATAATAGGTGCTTGAGGAAATAGTTCAAGATTTGTCAAAGGATACAAGTCTTTTTGATGTATTACCGTTGTTCCCTTTGACTGTATGCCGATAGCAATCCCTGAACCCACAAGCTTTGCGACATCATTGGCAATAAATGCAACATCGGATGTCCGTGTTCCTCGAATCACACGGGGAATCATACCTTCTTCTTCAATGCCGGCTAGAATCTCTTTTAAGACCACCATATGATCCAGTCCATTGATTGTATGATGAATATGTAAGCCATAGGCCGGACCAATGGCTACGCCGACTTCTTTGACATCTTCACTGGCTTTAACCGGTCCTAATTGAACGAGACTTCCTCTTTCTGCCGGTGTACCTGCAGGCGCTGTCATAGTGTTGATGACCTTGTTCACCGCTTGAACAATCTCTTCCACGGTTACTTCTCGATTAAATTCATTCATCCATGACACCTCCTTACAGATCATCGAGTTGAATAATATGCGGTATTTTTTTGATTTCTTTCCAACGTTCATCTGACATCACATAACCTGTACCGGGACCCTTATAAGAATTGGGATAGTTCACGGTACTCATGACATCGTAAGATTCATTTAAAATCGCTGATGTCTGCAAATAATCGCCAGATAATCTTTGTTTTAACATACTTAATACCATTTCAGCTTCTTCTTCAAAACCGGATTTATGCAAGGCTTTAATCACATCAATCCCTGTCACTTTGTCTTGCATCATTTTATCAATAGCTTGTAAATCTGAGACAATGTCACGGTCCGGTACATCCCGACTTCCATGAGCATAGGTAATGGCTTCAACTTCTTCATCCGTTACCTGTCCAAGATCAAGTGTCTCCATAATCGCTTTCATGGCTTTCGCCGCCCTATTTCTCACACGAATAACATCCGCTTCTTTGACCGGTCTAAGACCGCCATCGACTTTTAAGTCACGTTGCAGCACATTGTAGTCATCAAAGTCTTCCGCATCAAAATTAGATCCTGCAAACATATTGTCTTCATTTGGGACACCACTGTATCCACTAAAGATAAAGTCAGTTCCGGGTAAAAACTGCATCATGGTTCTTGCTGTACGGCGCATGTCTGAATGGCTAAAATTTTGGTCATTGGACGATGCACATTCTAAATCCAAGGAGGATGCAATAAGGTTTTCCGCTAATACTGCCCGTATACCCGAAGGAACTGCGGATGTCACGCCGATACAACTAACGGATCCATTTTGAATCCCTTGTACGCCGGCTCCTTTAGTTACCATAAGACATCTTGTTTCTAGATATAGCATTGATTTTCCATCAGCACTTCCCATCAGCACCTCTGAACCGGTTCCTGATGTAAAACGTGTTTTTAATCCTCTTGACGCATAGGCTGATGCTAAGAATGCTTTGGAATAGGGTGTATCATCACCATCCATAAAGACGGCTTCGGTACCATAGACACTCATGGTCTCTGCATAGGTGGTAAAACCGCGCATACCGAGTTGTAATTCAACGGCTTCTTCAACTGCACATTGTGTTAGTACACCTTTTGAACCGATTTGTGCTCCTACCAATAAGCCAACAGCTGTCAGTGGTGCATATCTTGCAATACCTACCGTTGTTTCTTCCTCACGAAAACCACGAAGCGCGCCTTCTGCCGCATCCGCAGCAATCAATATGGGATTGTCTTTGGCATTGGTAATATGTGCTTGATTTGCCGGGAACAAACGACCGCGCATTTTTTGCATGGCCATCATCATCTCAACGACATTTAATTCATTGAGTACTTCAGTAACTCTTGCGGGGGTTAATCCTTTGAAAATATTTATTATTTTTTGTCGATCAACGTGAATATCAA
>CAZLXW010000046.1:0-29370 GCA_964563505.1 uncultured Eubacteriales bacterium | reverse complement strand
TTAACTGACCGAAACAAAAAGTGAAGTACAAGAAAGAAAAGGAGCATGCGAATGAGGAAAATACGCATCGTCGGAAGTGTAGCATTGACTGCACTTTTAATATATTTGATAACGTACAATAATCCAATGGATAGTTCTGTTTATGAGGATAACGACGCTACTATAGAACTGAATAATCTTATTACTTATTCGGAAATCGAGGCATATCGGCAATCTTGGGAGGAAAAACAGGATGAATTAGTGTTTTCGTATTCTACGGCAAAGGCGGCTGAATTTACAGAACATGGAAATGCGCATCAGTTAGACTATGACTACAAAATCCAGGTAAGTAATCCAAATAGGCTCAGCAATAGTTGGATTAATGAAAATTTCTTGATTGGGCAATGTATAGAAAATGACTGGGATGTATCCTCCCTATCAAATGTAATTGATACAGAGGATTTATTCAGGCTTTATGCATTGAATAGAGATGCACATTACAGAGTAAAAGTCCTTGGTGAGCGTATTCATCATATTGTTTATCAAGAAGCGTATACAAAAGAAGTGGTTCGGGATGTCTATCTGAAAATGACACAAGAAGAGGTAAGGGACATATTTGGGGAGCCTGATTTTAAAGTAGGTGATTATGAACTCATCGGATATTTGTTTGACAAGTTTTATATTTTCTTAATCGGGGAAGATCAAGTCAAAGAGATTTCAATCTACAGGCGTGACGCTATTGACTATGCTGATTTGGAAACGCTTATGCAGCTATGGACAGAGCAAGAAACAGCGCTTTTAGATGCTTTAGAAATAACATTGCCACACTATGAATTTTCATACGGTGTATCTGCAGCTGAGGTGTATGGCTACGAAACAGCAGGTGTGATTATCCGAACTGACCTATATGATTTAACGCTTGAGTTAGATTTGTTTCGCCAGCATGGCGCTTTAGAATTGGACACACTTACGAATATGGATGCAATCCTTGACATCGAAGTCTATCGTATTCTTATTGAAAATATGTTGATGGGTGAGTCGATGGATGAGGGTGTTGACTTGGGGATGGCTTTTCAGAATGCAGAAAATCTAAAGTATTCACCGGATAAGGAAAAAGCCTGCTATTATAAATCAGACACAGTTGATGATAATTATCCCTGCATATATGTGATAGATCTTTCTAAAAAAGAATTTATAAGGGAGTTACTTGTCGACCCATTTTATAATAAAATATATTGGCATGATGAGCGTTTCTTAGTCTATATGGGAACCACATGTAGTTTTATCTATGATTCGGACAATAATGATGTGATTCCATTGCCAGAAGAACTATTTGGCGGTGAGTATGCGATAAAATCTATCGATGATGAAGGGATAGATATAATTTTTGAGTGCGAGTGAGAAAAGCTTGATTCAAATCAATTACAAAATAAAAATAAGCGAGTATAATCACATCAAACACTAGGAAAAAAGGAGTGATTGATAGTGAGAGCAGCAGTATGTAGTCGATGAGATGGTTGACTTTGCACCTTTGGATTCATTTGACAAAGGGCATGTATTACAACATCAAGGCCAAGAACCTTCTGTTGCCACATATTTTATAGTTAAAGGATGTATACGCCAATACATATGTGATGAGAATGGTAGAGAAATAACCGTGAATTTCTATACAGAAAATGAGCCGATTAATCTAATAACTTTTTTAGATGAAAAAGGGAAATCTCTATATAGTTTATCTTGTATTGAATCATGTGTTCTTGCATATTGTGAAGACATTGAAGATGATGGCTCCAATGATCATTTGAGTTCTTATTAGAGCAAGAGGCAGAATTAATTGAACGTGTGCCTCAGATATATTTGGCAAGTTATATAGGGAACACACCGGAAAGTTTTAGTCGATTCAAAAAGAGGAAGCAAAAAGAAGGCTAGCGTTATTGAGGTTGCAATAGGCCTATAGAAGTGAATATTTCAAACATATGATGGAGACCTAAAATAGCCAGCTGATTGCTGGTCTTTTTTTATTTCTTTATATATTGGATAGTATAACTTATAAAATATTTTTGCATTAGAAATCATCCTGTTTCCTGCAATAAAATAACAAAAATATGTCGTTCGTGTATTATAGAACGTCGTTCAGGTAGAGTTTCCCTTTTTTTAAAATATGTATGCTATAATCACAGCGTAGAAAAACATGTTTTTTGAGAAGGGTAACTTTGCAATGTAAGCGAACGGTAAATAACAAATTATAATTATTCAAAAAAAAAGGAGATTTTTATGAAAAAGTATTTAGTAATACTGATGATTGTTTTACTATGTTCAACTAGTGTATATGCACAGGAAGTATCTGTAGATCAAAAACTGAAAGATAGCGCCTGCAATTCAAAAGTTTTTGAGTTTGAGTTGCCAGAGAGTAATTCAAAATTAGAAGTGAAAATCACAGAAAATCAAATAAGTGAAATTATGTCAAGACCTATGGGTGCAGACATTAATTTTGAAAAAGAAAATATTGATATAAAATTACTTGATTATAAAGAAGAGCTCTTATATGAGTATTCAACAAAATATAATAAAAAAATGGAAGTATATTCTATAATTACTACGTTTGGATTGCCACATGAGATGAGTGATACAGAGTGGGATTCTACATATGCCGTCAAAATTGAGGTCGAGGGAGTTTATAAAAAAAAAGTCTTAGGTGATGGAAAAACAGGATACAAACCAATTAAAGTAAAGGGCAAAATTATAAGTAACAGTGATCCATCTCAAGTACAGGTTAATAGAATGGATTTGCAGGTCAGAACTTCTTTGGGGCGATATAATACCGATGGTAGTTGGTATGGTACCAATGGTACTTTAACATATGATTATTATAAAAATAATCCATCAATCGGAACCTGGTACGCTGGCTCCCCTAGCATAGACTATTGGATATTAGCAAATCATCCCCCAAACTATATTGCATTTATAAACAAATGTACACTTGAAAGAATACCTACAGGTACAATATGGGAAGTTCAAATAAGTGTACAGAAAGGTGGTGCTTAGTATGTTTATGTAAAAGGAACAATGCGCATAGGTTGGGTAGTTATCATTAGCTGAATCAAGATAAAAGAGTGGCTCATGAGTCAAAAAAGTAATTATGAAAAAGTTTATATTATCAATGTCAAGATGTCATAGTACGCGTTGATACGTTTGAAAAAGATATCAAAATCAAGATTACATGGTTAAATAATAAAGTCGACACCTTAACTATTGAAAATACGAAATTAAAAGTAGAAAATGAAGTACTTTAGGAAAATAACTAGCGTAAAAACAAATATTAAATAATGATAGTACCAATTAATCATTTCCGCCATCATCCGATTAGAAAAATAAATGTGCTAATAAATATAACAATCAAAGTAAAGCAGAAAAAAAGTAGGGAGGGCGAAAAGGACATCAGATGTATTGTAACATCATGAGCCTACTGCCCAAGAAGAATGTATTTGGAGAAAAAAGTATTAAACAACGAATTTGTTGATTTTTGGTATTGGATTAATAGGAGGTCATGCAGTGAAAAAAATCAATGTAGTTATAATAATGATTATAGTTATTGTGTTAATTTTTATTCGTGAAATAGACACATTATTGTTTGGGCAATTTAATAGCTCGCATTTTTTTCCAAATGAAAGATTTGAGATAACTGGACTTACATATAATATTTATGCCCTGTTCATTTATTTGCTTGGATTTTTTATGGCAAAAAATATCCCAACGATAAACATAATTTTACCAAATCTGACCAATATTGTAATAATTTTAATTTTGCTATTTGCATCAAATATTTTAATTATCAGTTTTATTTTACCAATTACATCAAGTTTGATGATAATATTAGGAAATCCAGATGCAAATATTTTCTTGAGAATTGTCACTGGATATTATATTGGAATGGCTACAAGTAGACATAGGCTTGTTTAATGATTTTAATGTCCTTCCTGTATAGATCGTCAATAGTAGAAAACAGATTAATAGGGGAGAGATCTAATTGTATGAAAAAAATTTTAATAATCCAATATTTGCAATTTTAATTCGTAGCATGAGTATATTATATATAATTGCTAATATTATAAATGTATATATTTATGGTGATATAATTTTATCAGATTATACATATTCATCTTTTATTAATCTGCTGAGCGGATTTGTGATGGTATATAAAACTGAAGTTATGAAACCAAAGCATAGAAAACTTTTTTATTGTTTTGTCTTTGCATTGTTTGCTGTTTATGCAATAGTGCTTTATTACAGTGGGTATTATGAACCAATCAAGTTTCCAAAATAAAAAAATGTATATTATAAAATTTTAAAGCACCATTCACGCGATTGTGGGATGGTGTTTTTATTTATATCATCATTATCCGAATGATTTTCGATAAAAAGAGAATAATGTTCGGAAAAGTATTGACTTCGTTGGTGAATACTTGTAAAATAACCATAAAGAAGTCTGACATACACAGTGAGGTTTATTATGAATGTTTTATCAAAGAAGATCGGTATTATCGGCGGCGGGCAACTAGGGAAGATGATGATTCTTGACGCAAAACGACTCGGATTTTATTGTATAACATTAGACCCGAGTAATGACTGTCCGTCCCATTCCATTTCGGATGAACACATACAAGCAGCTTTTGACGATCGCGATGCCATACGTCAATTGGCCGAGCGCTCCGATGTCGTAACTTATGAATTTGAGCACATCGATGCCGAGTTCCTTGATATTCTTGAAGATGAAGGCTATACAATATATCCTTCGCCAAAGTCACTCCTATTAATCCAAGATAAACTACTACAAAAAAATACCTTAAAGGAAGCGAATATCCCGGTTCCTGACTATGTTCAAGTCGAAAACATAATTGAACTCGAAAATGCGGTGAATAAGTTTGGTGGAGCAGCCATGCTAAAAGTCAGACGAGGCGGTTACGACGGAAAAGGAAATGCCTTAATTTCTTCAATAGATGCAGTTCATGAGGCCTATGAGCAATTAGGAAGTGGTCAAATTCCCTTAATGGTAGAACGGCTTGTTCCTTTTGAAAAAGAAGTGTCTGTACTGGCATGTCGTGGGATCCAAGGCCAGATATCCATATATCCGGTAGGGGAGAATCATCACAAGAACAGCATTTTAGATGAAACTCTTGTTCCTGCAAAAATTAGTAAAAAAGCATATGAAGAATCCTTGAATATAGCCGAAAAAGTTCTAGATGTTTTTCACGGCGTAGGTATGTTTTGTATCGAACTTTTCGTGACCAAAGACCAAGAAGTGCTTGTTAATGAAGTGGCACCTAGGCCACATAACTCAGGGCATTATACCATCGAAGGATGTGTAACGTCCCAGTTTGAACAACATGTACGAGCCATAACAGGCCTTCCCTTTGGAAGTAGTCACTTACGCTTGCCATCGGTGATGAAGAACCTATTAGGTGAAGATGAATATATTGGTAAAACACTGGTAGAGGGAATCTGCCAAGCATATCAAGATGCTGACGTTAAAGTACATATGTATGGCAAGACAATGACGACACCCTTTCGCAAAATGGGTCACTTAACCGTATGTGCAAGCGATGTTGATGAAGCCCTAAGTAAAGCAAGACAAGCCTATGATAAGATAAAAATTAAAGGGGAGGACAAAGCATGAGTGTAAAAATCGGTATAATTATGGGTAGTGATTCGGATCTACCTGTGATGAGTGAAGCAGCTAAGATCCTTGAAGAGCTAAAAGTAGATTACGAGATGACCATTGTATCGGCTCATCGAACGCCGGACCGCATGTATACCTACGCAAAAGGCACAAGAGAAAATGGTATTGATGTGATTATTGCCGGCGCCGGTGGGGCTGCCCATCTGCCCGGAATGGTAGCCTCATTAACATCCGTTCCGGTTATTGGCGTTCCAGTGAAGACAAAGACAATGAGTGGTATTGATTCCTTGTATTCCATCGTTCAAATGCCACCGGGAATTCCGGTAGCGACCGTTGCCATTAACGGAGCCAAGAATGCAGGAATTCTAGCAGCGCAAATTGCATCTTTAAAAGACAGTGCCATTGCAAATCGTGTTGACGCATATAAAAAAAGTTTAGAAGTTATGGTAGAGACAAAGGCAAAACGTTTAGAAGCATCTGGATATGATAACTATAATTCAATGATATAATCCTTATGGAGGTCCCATGGAAAAAAGAGAGCAACTATACGAAGGAAAAGCAAAAAAAGTATTTAAGACGGATGATCCCAACTTACTCATCGTCAGCTACAAAGACGACGCTACAGCATTTAACGGTGAGAAAAAAGGAACTATTGCAGCAAAAGGCGCTGTGAACAACCGAGTTAGTAATCACATGATGTCCTTGTTGGAAAAAGAAGGTATAAAAACCCACTATGTTGAAACCTTAAATGACCGTGAAACCCTAGTTAGCAGTGTTGAAATTATTCCCTTAGAAGTCATTATGCGAAATATTGCAGCAGGAAGCTTAAGTAAACGTCTGGGATTACCTGAAGGCACCAAACTAAATGTTCCGGTATTAGAGTATTGCTATAAAAAAGATGAACTTGGCGACCCAATGATTAATAATTATCATATTAAAGCAATGGGCCTTGCAACGGAAGAAGAGCTTCAGGTTATTGAGTCCATGGCCTTTGCGATTAATGCATTTATGACTCAGTATTTTAAAACGGTGAATATTGAACTAATTGACTTTAAAATCGAATTCGGCAGAACGCCTGAAGGAGAGGTTATATTAGCTGATGAAATATCTCCGGATACCTGCCGTTTTTGGGACACAAATACCAATGAAAAGCTCGACAAGGACCGTTTTAGAAGAGATTTAGGTAACGTAGAAGAGGCGTATCAAGAAGTCTTGAAACGTCTATTAGGTGACCACTAGATGGAGGCAAAAAAATTGATGGAAGATCTGTTTTTAGATGATAAGTTAAACGAAGAATGCGGAGTGTTTGGCGTATATAAGGATGGAGCTAATTTTGATCCGACGAGACTGACCTATTACGGACTATTTGCATTACAACATCGTGGGCAGGAAAGCGCAGGAATCGCAGTCAATAATAATGGAACGATTCTTTACAGAAAAGAAATGGGAATGGTGACAGAGGTTTTTGATGATGTGGTCTTGGATTATTTAAAAGGACATTCTGCAATCGGTCATGTTCGTTATTCGACAGCAGGAGACAGTTTGGCAGAAAATGCTCAACCACTGGTTATTAAATATACAAAGGGCCATATGGCACTTGCTCATAATGGAAACTTGACCAATGCAAAGCGATTACGTACCAGCCTTGAAAATCAAGGGACGATTTTTCAAACAACAACAGACTCAGAGGTCATTGCAGCCTTATTATCTCGAGCGAGAATCCGATTCAATTCGATCGAAGATGCTCTTGTTGATGTTATGAAAGAAATCGATGGTGCATATGCACTCCTCGTTATGACACCTCATAAACTTATCGCAGCTAGAGATCCACTCGGCATGCGCCCCCTTGTTATCGGAAAAAAAGATGGTGCTTATGTCTTTTCTTCAGAATCGTGTGCTTTTGATGCACTGGGCATTGAATTTGTACGTGATGTCAAAGCCGGAGAAATCGTTGTGGTTGATGAAGACGGTATGCGTTCTATGATGGTCCATAATGCAGCTGAAAAATCAGCCATGTGTAGTTTTGAATATATCTATTTTGCTCGACCGGATAGTATCATGGAAGGTCTAGAAGTCTATACATCAAGATACCGTGCAGGTGGCGTTTTAGCAAAAGAGCACCCGATAGAAGCAGATGTTGTTATTGGTGTTCCTGATTCAGGTTTATCTGCAGCCCATGGTTATGCAGATGCATCGGGAATTCCTATTGTTGATGGATTCATGAAAAACAGATACGTGGGAAGAACCTTTATTCAACCGGACCAGGCCTTGCGTGAGCTAGGGGTTCATTTGAAGTTAAACCCTATTCGGTCGCAAGTTGAAGGTAAGCGTGTCATTATGATTGACGACTCTATTGTTCGAGGAACAACCTCAAAGCATATTGTGCGTCTGCTTAGAAAAGCTGGAGCCAAAGAAGTCCATGTACGTGTAAGCTCGCCACCGGTGACCCATTCTTGTTTTTATGGAATAGACACACCGGAACGACAGAATCTGATTGCTTCATCTCATAGTGTTGAGGAAATTTGTGAGGTGATCGAAGCAGATACCTTAGGCTTTATCAGTGAAGAGGGATTAAAAACAACCTTAATAGGCGCAGGCTGTAATTTTTGTACAGCATGTTTTACAGGAAAATATCCAACCCGTATTGAAAATGAGGAGATATAAGAATGAATTATAAAGAAGCTGGTGTCGATGTAGAAGCTGGATATAAAGCAGTTGAATTGATGAAAGAACATGTAAAACAAACCCATCGTGAAGGTGTGGTTAATGATATAGGCGGTTTTGGAGGATTGTTTTCCTTAGCAAAATTTTCTATGGAAGAACCGATTCTAGTTTCCGGTACAGATGGTGTCGGAACAAAACTTAAAATAGCCTTCGATATGGATCGACATGATACCATCGGAATTGATTGTGTCGCTATGTGTGTTAATGATATTATATGTGCTGGTGCTGAACCCTTATTCTTCTTGGACTATATCGCATGTGGCAAAAACTTTCCGGAAAAAATCGCTACAATCGTTAGTGGGATCGCGAAAGGGTGTCAACAATCCGGAGCGGCGCTTATTGGAGGGGAGACTGCTGAGATGCCGGGATTCTATCCGGAAAGCGAATATGACTTGGCAGGGTTTTCAGTAGGAATTGTTGATAAAAAAGACGTCATTGACGGTTCGACACTTGAAGCCAGTGATATTCTCATTGGATTACCATCCTCAGGTATTCATAGTAATGGATATTCACTTGTGCGGAAGCTTTTTGATCCAAATCCGGAAAAACTTTCGGTGCATATTGACGCATTAGGTACAACCCTTGGCGAAGCCTTGATTGAGCCAACAAAAATTTATGTAAATTCAGTGAAAGCAATCAAAGAAGTAACTAAAATTAAAGCCATCAGTCATATAACCGGTGGTGGTTTTATTGAAAACATTCCACGAATGTTAAAAGATGGGACAAAAGCTGAAGTTCAATGTGGTTCATGGCCCATTCACCCAATATTTACTTTAATGCAAAACATAGGTAATCTATCTGATAATGACATGTATAACACCTTTAATATGGGGATTGGTATGATTGTTGTTGTTAAAAACGGCCAGCAAGAAAAAGTCCTACAAGCACTTGAAAGCATTGGCGAAAAGGGCTATATTATAGGTAAGGTTGTTGAAGGTGAAAAAGGAGTTGCATTATGCTAAAAATTGCTGTATTGGTATCCGGTGGAGGAACAAATCTACAGGCCATTATCGACGCGATTGAAGCAGGTGATATTACAAATACAAAAATTGAAATCGTCATTAGTAATCGAAAAAAAGCCTATGCACTTGAGCGAGCACAAAAGTATGGTGTTCAAACCCAATGCATTCGGCCCAGAGATTATGTTTCATCAGATGCATTTGCTGATGCAATGATTGATTGTCTTTTGGAAAATCACGTTGACCTTGTTGTATTGGCAGGTTATCTGGTGATTTTGAATGAAAAAATCATCAAGCGATATAAAAATCGAATCATCAATGTACATCCTTCCTTGATACCGGCTTTTTCTGGTGATGGATACTACGGATTAAAAGTGCATGAAGCAGCGATTAAGCGTGGTGTTAAAGTTTCTGGAGCAACAGTGCATGTTGTGGACGAGATTACAGATCATGGACCCATTCTTTATCAGCAATGTGTTCCGGTATATGAAAATGACACGCCGGAAATTTTACAGCAACGTATTATGCAAGAAGCAGAATGGCAATTATTGCCTAAAGCAATTAATACATTTGAAGACTGGTTTGAAAAATTAAGTTGAGAAAGGTATGGTTATGAAAGTACTTGTTATTGGAAGTGGCGGAAGAGAACATGCGATTATTTGGAAATTATTGCAAAATAAAACGATAGAAGAGATTTACTGTGCCCCCGGTAATGGTGGTATTAGTGAATTGGCAACGTGTGTCGATATACAGGCAACGGATGTTAAGACGCTTGTGGTATTTGCAAAAAGTAACCACATTGATCTAACCATTGTAGGAATGGATGACCCGCTGATGTTAGGGGTTGTTGATGCCTTTGAAGCAAAAGGACTAAGAATTTTCGGGCCGACTAAAAATGCAGCAGTACTTGAAGGGAGTAAAGTTTTTGCCAAAGATTTAATGAAGAAATATGGGATACCTACAGCAGGCTATTCAGTATTTGAAGATGCAGAACTTGCGGAAAAATATCTTGAAGCATGCCAGTATCCGGTTGTTTTAAAAGCAGATGGGCTAGCCCTAGGAAAAGGTGTTCTTATTTGTCAGACAAAGGATGAAGCATTAAAGGGTGTTCAAGATATTATGGTGGATAAAAAGTTTGGTGCAGCAGGAGACCAACTTGTCGTCGAAGAATTTATTGAAGGGCCTGAAGTTTCTGTACTCTCTTTTTGTGATGGAGACCATATCTTACCCATGATTAGTGCACAAGATCATAAGCGAGCCTTTGATAATGATGAAGGGCTTAATACCGGTGGCATGGGTACTTTTTCTCCGAGTAAATTTTATACGGATGAAGTACATGCATTTTGTGTTGACAACATTTATCAAAAAACCCTTGATGCAATGAAGGAAGAAGGAAGACCTTTTACCGGAATTATCTTTTTTGGATTAATGTTAACAAAAGATGGACCTAAAGTCCTTGAGTATAATGCTAGGTTTGGTGACCCGGAAGCCCAAGTTGTCCTACCTCGGCTAAAAACTGACTTGGTTGAAATTATTGAAGCAGCTATTGATGGTCGCTTAGATCAAGTGACATTAGAATGGGATGAACGGGCGACGGTTTGTGTTGTGCTTGCTTCAGGTGGATATCCGGTTTCATATAAAAAAGGGTATGAAATCACCGGATTAGAAAAACAAAGGTCAAAAGATAATGTGATTGTTTTTCATGCAGGCACAAAAAAAGAAAAAGAAAAGATTGTTACGAATGGTGGACGTGTACTTGGTTTAACAGCTTTTGGCAAAGATATTGAACAAGCAAGATCAGTTGCCTATAAAGCTGTTGCAGAAGTGGATTTTGTGGATAAGCAATATCGAACAGACATTGGTATTAAAAAGTAATGAATGATTTCTTGTCATTATGACAATCCTCTTGTATAATAAAAGGTGTTTTACAAAACGACAAAAAGAAAGTGGAGTTGTTGAATGGCAGAAATAGTTAAGCGCTCAAATCATTTACGGACAGACATACGTAAGGCTTATGCGAAACTGAGTATTGCGATGACATTGATTGTTTTATCCGTCCTCGCATTGCAGATCAGTTATTATATTTCTCTTTTGATTATTGGAGCAATGGTTATATGGATTATGATGACAATGAATCATATAGAGATATTAAAGTTTGGCCTACAAGGAGAAAAAGAATCTCTGGATTTATTAAGTAAATTACCGAAAAGTTATAAAGTGTTAAGTGATGTACATCTTGTCGACGGCAAAAAATCGAGTCAAATTGATTTTGTCATTATTGGTTCTAATGGTCTTTTTATTATGGAAAGTAAGCATATTATTGGTGAAATAAAAGGACGAGAGGATGATACCTACATTCAAAAGATTAAGACCAGTCGTAGTGGTGATAAATACTATAAACGCATGTATAATCCGATTAAACAAATCAGCGGACATAAAAAAGGTATGGATATTTTTCTGCGTAAGAATGGATTTAACCAAAAAGCGTTTCCGGTACTTTATTTTTCAAACGATTGTATATTGAATATAAAAAGCCGCTATGTCAAGATTATAAATGATCCGGTTTTGGTTATTGATTACATAAAAAGGTACAATGAACAAGGTGTCTACTTAGCACAAGATCAACAAGAAAAAATTGCAAATGCACTTAAAGAATTAGATTAAAAAAAGGGATGCCATACCAAATATGACATCCCTTTTACCATTCTTGACATTTAGTTATTATTTAAGAACTTTATAATAGTAAAATGAGTGCATGAAAAAAAGTTTTGGTTGGAGGTCAATATGTTTAAAGCGTTAAAAGAGTTAAATGTCTATATAAAACCATATAAACGGTTATACATTATCGGAAGTTTGATAACGCTTCTGTTTGCATTAACGGCACTAGTCGATCCCTATCTTACAGGTAGGATTATTGATGCAATTTTAGTCGATAATAATCAATCGTTTGTTATAAAGGGTTCTTTGATTATTATCGGAGTAACCATATGTCGAACTTTTTTTCGTTATCAATTTTTTATGAAGTTTGAGGAATTTTCACAAAATATTGTTTATCAACTACGTAAAGATTTATATAAAAAATTACAAGGTTTAGATTTTACATTTTTTGACCGTACACCCAACGGACAGATTATGTCCAATATGACCGGAGATATTGAAGCTATCCGACATTTTTTTGCATGGATTACCCATGTGAGTTTGTTTCACGGAGCCGTCTTTATTATCGCGATTATTTCTATGTTGATTATTAACCCAATGCTTACAGGATTATTAGTTATCATAGTACCATTTATCGGTGTTTTGTCCTTAAAATTATCTAAAAGTGTAAAGCCGACCTTTGTAAATATACGAACACAGTTTTCTAGGTTAAATACCGTTGTTCAGGAGAATATAAGTGGAAACCGTGTTGTTAAGGCATTTGCAAGAGAACCCTATGAAATCGAAAAATTTCAAAAAGAAAATATTGCTTTTATGGAACGAAATCTTGAATCCGCGAAAGTATGGGAAACGTATTTGCCTGCCTTAGATGCATTTGCTATATTATTTAACGTTATTGTTCTCTTTTTGGGAAGTTTACTTATACTTAATGAACAAATGACCATTGGTGAGCTCGTAGCATTTAACCGACTCTTATGGATGATTAATAATCCGCTACGTATGCTTGGATGGTTAATCAACGGATCACAAAATTTCTTGGCATCCTATGAACGCGTTAAAGAATTGTTAAACGAAGAAAGTCGAATCACACAGAAGAAAGAGCCGGTAAACAAAAAAGAAATTAAAGGGTATATTCGTTTTGAAGATGTTTCTTTTCATTATGAAGATTTGCCCGTATTAGATGGGGTTAGCTTTAGTGTGAAACCGGGGGAGACGGTAGCGCTCTTAGGCTCAACCGGAAGTGGAAAAACGACCTTGACCTCACTAATCTCTCGTTTCTATGATGCAACGGAAGGTAAGATTTATATTGATGATCATCCGATTGAGGATTATGATATACAAACCTTACGTAATAATATTTCCATAGCTATGCAGGATATCTTCTTGTTTTCAGATACAATCGAAGGAAATATCTCCTATGGTGTTCCGAAGGCAAGGAAAAAAGATATTCGACTTGCATCGGAGATTGCCGGTGTAAATGAATTTATCTATCAGTTTGAAGAAGACTTTGATACTGTTGTCGGAGAACGAGGTGTTGGACTTTCAGGTGGGCAGCGACAGCGTATTGCTCTTGCAAGAGCCCTTATACAGAATCCGTCGATACTCATACTTGATGATACAACATCTGCAGTTGATATGGAAACAGAGTATAAGATTTTGACAGAACTTAAGAAAGTAAATGCCAAGCGAACGACTTTTATTATTGCCCATCGAATATCTTCAGTCAAAGATGCAGATATTATTTTAGTTATGGATGGCGGTAAGGTCATCGAACGTGGGACACATCAAGAATTAGTGGACAAACAAGGATATTATTATGATGTCTTTACACAGCAAATGGGCGAATTTGATGACATGAGAAAGGTGGGCGCTTAAGTGAATGAGAATAAGAAAAGAAACACCTTTGGTGAAGACGAAGAGTTACTTGACGAATTTAATTGGGAACAATTAAAAAAGTTACTTCGCTATGTTAAACAGCACAAGAAAAAAATGATTTTAGCTTTTTTTGTCATTCTTATATCAAGTTTTGCAAACTTAATGACACCTTTACTTATGAAATTTGTGATTGATGATTTTATTCCGGACCGTAATGTCAATGGACTAATATTAAGCTCTCTTGCATTTATATTCATTATACTGATCTCAAGTGTATGTATGAAGTTTAGAATTCGTTATATGTCTCAAATCGGGCATCAGATTATACGCGATATACGGTATGATATTTTTTCCCATATACAAAAATTACCCTTTACCTTTTACGATAGTCGACCCCATGGCAAGATCCTGGTCAGAATCGTTAACTATGTAAATGCATTGAGCGATTTGCTATCGAATGGTTTAATCAACCTTGTTGTCGATATTTTTTCCTTCTTTGTTGCCTTTTTTATTATGATTCAACTCGATTATCGCTTAACCGTTATCGTTCTTTTATTCGTTCCGATTGCAACGTATTTGATTTTTATTGTAAAAACGAAGCAACGACGTTCAATGCAAGATGTGAGTGTAAAACAGTCCAACATGAATGCCTATATTCATGAAAGCATTAGTGGGATGAAAGTAACTCAGTCCTTTACACGTGAAAAAGTGAACCTTCAAATTTTTGAAGATGTCATGGGAGAATATAAAGATAAATGGATGGAGTCTCGCCATTACACAAGTCTTATTTTCCCGATTGTAAAAAATGTATCCATTGTTTCTCAAGGAGTTATGCTTGTGTCAGCATTAGTTTTATTTCCACAACAAGTCAGCGCAGGAGTTGTTGTTGCTTTCTTAGGTTATATGGGGAACTTTTGGATGCCCTTATTAAATGTAAGTGAATTTTATAATCAACTTGTGGCAGCATCAGCTTATCTTGAACGCATTTTTGAGATGATGGATATACATCCGGAAATTCAAGACGCTGAAGATGCTTATGAATTACCTGAAGTTAAGGGCGACATGCGGTTTGAACATATTACCTTTGGTTATGAAAAGAATCAAGTCATTCTTTCGGATTTTGACTTAGAGGTAAAAGCAGGTGAGCGAATCGCACTTGTCGGACCGACGGGAGCCGGTAAAACAACGGTCGTAAACTTGATTAGTCGCTTTTATGACATTAATGAAGGTCGATTACTCATTGACGGACATGACATATCAAAAGTTACCTTACAAAGCTTACGGGAGCAAATGGGGGTCATGATGCAAGACACCTTTATTTTCTCGGGAACGATTATGGAAAATATTCGTTATGGGCAATTAGATGCTTCGGATGAAGAAGTTATTGCTGCATCGAAAGCGGTTCGTGCCCATGAATTTATATCGCTCATGGAAGATGGATATAATACTGAAGTGAACGAGCGCGGAAGCCGACTGTCAACAGGGCAACGCCAATTAATATCCTTTGCAAGAGCCTTGCTGAAAAATCCTCGGATTCTCATCCTTGATGAAGCAACTTCAAGTATCGATACACAAACAGAAAAGTTGATTCAAGATGGCCTCGAGGAACTTTTACGAGGACGGACATCCTTCGTTATTGCCCACCGTTTGTCAACAATAAAGCAGTCGGATCGTATATTAGTTATTAATAATAAAGGGATAGAAGAAATCGGAACTCATGATGAATTAATGGACTTAAAAGGACATTACTACGAACTGTATTCTGCACAAATTAAGTTTTTACAAGAAGCAGTTATTTAAAATAATCCTTTACATTTCTATATTCATATATTATTATATACCTACATAATAATATATGAATATTATTTTTTATACACATTTAAGGAGGTTCTTATGGCAGATGTATCATATTTAACAGCATTTGCACATGGTTTTCTTACTTTTTTCTCACCTTGTGTGATTCCGCTGCTCCCTTTGTATTTTAGCTATTTGGCTGGAGAAGCACTGAACGCAAATAATGATAAAAAAGTACGTGCAAAATTGATTGTTAATAGCATAGGGTTTATACTAGGGTTATCCCTATTAAATTTAATGATTGGATTTGGAGCAAAATTTTTATCCGATGTTCTGATTCGAAACAAGGACATTATCCGGATTATCGGGGGAATACTGGTCATTTCTTTTGGTGTTTATTTTGTATCCGGAATGAAGATTCCGTTTTTGGAAAAAGACCGAAAAGTTGTATACACAAGGTATTCACCTAATTTTTTGAAATCTTTACTTTTAGGATTTACATTTAGTTTGGGGTGGTCAGCTTGTAACGGACCCATTGTAGCCTCAATTACGCTTATTGCAGCATTCCAACAAGACTATTTCAAAGCGGGTACACTTATGCTTGTGTATTCGGCAGGATTTTCAGTATTGTTTTTGTTATCAGCTGTTTTAGCAGGAACATTTGTAAAAAAAATGAATACCATAAAACCCTACTTAGGTGTTGTCAAGATTGTTTCGGGAATTATCCTAATCATTATGGGAATACTCATGTTGGCAGATAAGGTCTATTATTTTAGTTAGGAGATTATAATATGAAAAAAAAATTGCAATGGATTGTCGTCGCGTTTATTCTAGTGATGGTATTGGCTTCGTGTGGACAAGAAGATAAACCGGAGAACTTAGCCGTAGATGCTGTAGACGAAGATTCCCAACAAGAGACAGAACAAAATGTGTCCGAGAAATCCAACCCTGAACCAGGAGTTCAGGAGGAAGACGAAGAGGAACCGGTATATCAGGATTATGTGGATCTCGAACTTGTTGATAAAGATGGTAACCCAGTGAAATTATCCGACTATGAAGGAAAATTCATAGCACTGAATTTCTTTGGAACATGGTGTACCTATTGTATGCAAGAAATGCCGGATCTAGAAAAAGTGCATTCTGAATATGAAGGTGATGATTTTGTTATTATTCTAATGAATGCAACAACAACCGAAAAAATATCAGCGGAAGAAGTTGGTCAGTGGTATGAAGAGGGTGGATATACAATGCCTATGATGATGGACTTGGATGGAACGGCATTAAGCACCTATCCGGTACAAGGTTTCCCAACAACCTATTTCATTAATCAAGAAGGAAAAGTTTTAGGTGCTATATCCGGAATGCTTGATGAAGAAACACTTCTTTCAATTATTGAGACCTATAAGTAGAGCATAAGATATAGAATACAAATTATAAAACTTTATGGTATAATATAATTATTCCATAAAGTTTTATTTTCTAGGAGGAACGCATGTGAAAAAAGATAGACAAACGTATAATCAAGAAATTAACCGGCTATACCGACAATTAGGAAAAGAAATTTACTTTGATGAACGTCAAGAACATTCTTTTACCCGTAAGCAACGAAAGTTGATAAAATCCATCAAAAAGAATATACAAAAAATCGAAAAACTTAAAGATAGAGATATCACAGTGTCCACAGAAGCGTTGATTCTTGAACCGGAAATGAATGATGACGGATTCTATGAATATGTTTTTTGTCCCCAATGTCAAGCGGGTAATAATCCGAAATCTACCCATTGCATCCGATGTAATCAACCGTTATAATTAGTAGGACATATAAGGAGGTTACTATGCTTTGCGAAGAATGTCATAAAGAACAAGCAACTGTTTTTTTAACACAGGTTATGAATGGGAAAAAAGTAGAAATACATTTATGTGCCCAATGTGCAAAAAAACAAAAGGATTTTTTTTACGGGGATAATCCGTCAATTCAAAAATTTATGAGTGGATTATTGAAAAATTCGAATGATGTTTCTCAACAAGAAATTGATCAAAAATTACTATGTCCAAAATGTCACATGACTTTAGATGAATTTAGAAGAACGTCCAAGCTTGGGTGTGATCAGTGTTATGAAGCCTTTAAACCCTATGTAAATCATGTATTAAAAAGCGTTCAAGGAAGTTATCGACATACAGGAAAAAAACCCTTAAGAATGAATCAAAGTCAATTAAAAGACGAACGGATCGAAGAATTGAATTCGCAATTAAATTTAGCGCTTATGCAAGAAGATTATTTAGAAGCGGCTAAGATTCGTGATGAACTATATAAGATGAAGGAGGAGTGACTGTGAAGTGGTATGAAAAAAAACAAGGCTCTCATCCCGATGTCATTATTTCGAGTCGGATACGTCTAGCGAGAAACCTCAAAGATTATGTGTTTCCAAACCATTTATCTGAAGAAGAAGCCAAGGAAGCCATTGAAATGATTCATCGTATTTTTTCTAAAGAAAAGCCGGATGAGTTTTATTATTGGGATATGGCTCAGATTAGTTCAATTGATAAAGTTGCAATGATGGAACGCCATTTACTCAGCCCGCTTTTTGTAAATATGCCTATTCCCAATGCCTTGATTCATAATGTTGATGAAAGTTTGAGCATTATGGTCAATGAAGAAGATCATTTGCGAATTCAAGCAATGTCAAAAGGTGCTAATTTGGGTGAGATTTTTGCATTAGCGAGTCAAGTGGATGATATGATTGAAGATAAAGTTGACTATGCATACAGTCAAGAGTTGGGTTATCTAACCGCTTGCCCAACAAATGTTGGTACAGGACTTCGAGCTTCGTATATGATTCATGTTCCGGCCTTGGAAGCCACAGGTCAATTGCGGATCATTCTTGAAGCTATCGGAAAGTTTGGAATTACTTTTCGAGGAATATATGGCGAAAGTAGCGAACCGGTCGGCAGTGTATTCCAAGTGAGTAATCAAGTTACATTAGGATTTAGTGAAGAAGAAATTATTGAAAAACTGCATTCAGTGACAATGCAAATTGTCAATCAAGAGATTGCAGTTCGAGACAGTTTATTAAAAGAACGTCGATTAGAGTTTGAGGATAGTATATATAGATCTTATGGTGTGTTAAGTCAAGCACGAATATTAACAGCCAAAGAGGCAATGACCCTTTTATCAGATGTCAAGCTTGGCTTAGAACTTGGCTTACTGAAGCTTGAGACATCCGGTGAATTTAATATTTTTGACTTAATGACACAGATTCAACCGGCGAATTTACAAAAATATGAGAAAAAAACATTAGATGTTACACAACGGGATATGGCAAGAGCTAATCTTGTACGAATGACATTACCAAAAATACAAGGAGGCTGATACAATGATGGGAAGATTTACAGAAAAAGCGCAACAGGTTATTAATAGATCCAAAGAAATCGCACATGAGATTGGACATACTTATGTAGGAACAGAACACTTACTGCTCGCACTACTTGAAGAAAATGAAGGAGTTGCAGCGACTGTTTTAATTAATCAAGGCATTACCTACAAAATCATTCATGATCAAGTGCGGGATATGATTGCTCAGAATATGAATCAAGTTGCAGAACCGGAAGGATTTACTCCCCGGGTCCGAAAAATTCTAGAGTTGTCATTAAAAGAAGCTATATACATGAATACAAACTTAATCGGAACAGAGCATATTCTAATTGCCTTACTCAAAGAACAAGATTGTATGGCATCAAGACTGATTGAAGTTGTGGGGGGATCAAAGCAAAAGATTTATAATGATATCCTCCGTACGATTGGGAAAGAATCAAAGTCTCAAAAGTTAAAACAAGGACCGGCAGAAGAATCGAAAACACCAACACTTGACCAGTTTAGTCAAGATTTAACTGAACAAGCCAAAAACGGGCGTTTTGATCCGATTATCGGACGCGATAAAGAAATAGAACGCATTATTCAAATATTGAGTCGCCGGACTAAGAATAATCCATGTATGATTGGTGAACCCGGAGTCGGTAAAACAGCTATTACAGAAGGACTGGCACAACGGATTGTTGATGGGAATATTCCTGAATTGCTGAAGGATAAACGCGTTGTCGCATTAGACCTGTCGTCCATGGTTGCAGGCTCAAAGTATCGTGGTGAATTCGAGGAACGTATAAAAAAAGCCATTGCAGAGATTAAAGAAGTTGGTAATATTTTATTATTTATTGATGAGATGCATACGATTGTCGGTGCCGGAGCAGCAGAAGGTGCGATAGATGCTTCGAATATTCTTAAACCATCCTTGGCTCGAGGTGAGATTCAACTGATTGGTGCAACAACATTAGATGAATATCGTAAGCACATCGAGAAAGATCCGGCCCTAGAACGAAGGTTCCAACCGGTAAAGGTAGAGGAACCGTCCGAAGAAGAAGCGATGCAGATTCTAAAAGGCCTACGAAGTATGTACGAAGACCATCACCATGTAACAATCACAGATGATGCTTTAGAAAGTGCTGTCATTTTAAGTAATCGATACATTACAGACCGATTTTTGCCGGATAAAGCCATTGATGTTATTGACGAAGCTTCATCAAAGGTACGGTTAAAAACCTATACAGCCCCACCGGAAATCAAGGAGCTTGAAAAAGAGTTCAATCAATATGAAGAAGAAAAAGAACTAGCTATAAAAACAGAGGCTTATGAAAAGGCCGGAGAAATTAAAGAAAAGCAAAATAAGACCAGAGAAAAGCTGGAATTTTTAAAACGTGAATGGGAAACAACAAACCAAGAAACGCCACTTATTGTGGATGAAGAAGAAGTAGCCAATATCATTAGTGGTTGGACCTCCATCCCGATTCAAAAGCTAACTGAAGAAGAAGGCGAACGGCTTAAAAATCTAGAGAATGTATTGCATGAACGTGTTGTTGGTCAGGAAGAAGCTGTTATCGCTGTTAGTAAAGCAATACGCCGTGGACGCGTCGGACTAAAAGACCCCAAGCGACCGATTGGTTCTTTTCTCTTCTTAGGCCCGACAGGAGTTGGTAAAACAGAACTCACAAAAGCCTTGGCAGAGGCCTTGTTTGGTGACGATAACGCCTTGATTCGTGTCGATATGTCGGAATATATGGAAAAACATAGTGTTTCAAAGTTAATTGGTTCACCTCCAGGTTATGTAGGTTATGATGAAGGAGGACAACTAAGCGAAAAAATCCGAAGAAAACCTTATTCGGTTTTACTCTTTGATGAAATTGAAAAAGCACATACAGATGTCTTTAATATTCTTTTGCAAGTTCTTGATGATGGACATATTACCGATGCACAAGGACGACGTATTGACTTTAAAAATACAGTGATTATTATGACGTCCAATTTAGGCGCGCGTAACATTGTTTCACCAAAAAAATTAGGGTTTACAAAAGATGAAAATAAAGATCAAGAATATTCCAATATGAAAAAGAGCGTTATGGATGAAGTGAAAAAACTCTTCAAACCCGAATTTTTAAATCGTATTGATGAAGCCATCGTATTCCATACCTTGAATCAAGAAAATATTGAGTCCATTGTAGGAATTATGTTTAAGCAACTCGCAAAACGTATGTTTGATAACTTGAAGATTGTTGTTGAGATGACGCCGGAGGCGAAAAAATATATTGCTAAAGAAGGATTCGACGAAGCGTATGGTGCGAGACCTTTAAAGCGGGCGATTCAATCAAAAATTGAAGATCGATTAGCAGAAGAAATTCTTGATGGCAAAATCAACGAGGGCGATAAAGTGAAGGTTCATGTCGAGGATGGAAGTATTGTTATTCAAAATTAGCTTTTGCACTAGTATTTTATATCAATATACTTTATAATAGGTAACAACATTAAATGCAAAAATATAGGAGGTAAGTCATGGCAGGCTTAGAAAAACTGATTATAGCTAATGAAGATGATTCAATTAGCTTTGGTAACCATGAGACACAGGAAAAGCAAAAGTTAGAAGGGTTTGAGCTTAACGGAGAAGTATACAAAGTCAAAACTCACAATGAAATAACACGTCTTGAAAAGAATGGAAGGTTACTATTCGAATCAGTTCCGGGAACAACAGTCAGCGATTTGAAGTTAAATAGTGACAGTATGTCCTTCTCATTATTCGGAAGTGCAGAAGACGCTCAAGTTACTGTTGAACTAGAAGCGGATGAAGAATATACTGTATATATTAATGAAGTTCAATTAGGTAAAGTAAAATCGAATTTAGCAGGTAAGATTAGCTTTAGTGTTGATTTTGCAAGTGGTTCGCAAACAGTCCAAATCAAAAAGCATTAAGTAACCAAAATACTATTTAGGATTATTATTATAGAAGCTACTTAAGGTAGCTTCTATTTATTTAAGGTGGGAATATGGCAGGAAAAAAATCAGTATTTGTATGTGGAGAATGTGGGTATGAAGCTTCAAAATGGATGGGAAAATGTCCCGAATGCAATAGTTGGAATTCACTTGCTGAAGAGGTTAAGGTTAAAGTGTCGAGTGCACCTAAAAAAGTCAGTGGCCAGCTGCATTATGAAAAAGCAAAACCCTTAAGACTTTCAGATATAAAATCAGAAGTTGAAGAACGTATGGCTACAGGGATTCAAGAGCTAGATCGTGTTCTAGGCGGTGGGATTGTTCAAGGATCGCTTATCCTGGTTGGCGGAGATCCGGGGATTGGAAAATCAACAATGATGTTGCAAATCTGTCAAACATTAAGCCGACTCAATAAAAAAGTTCTCTATGTTTCAGGAGAGGAATCCTTGCATCAAATTAAAATGCGTGCAAAACGATTAAGTGTCGCCAATGAAGACTTGCTATTATATGCGCAGACTAACATGAATATCATTGAATCTGTTATTATGAAAGAAAAGCCGGATGTCCTAATGATTGATTCGATTCAAACTATGTACAATGAAGAAATCGGATCGGTTCCGGGGAGTGTTTCTCAAGTGCGCGAAGTTACAGCGCACCTTATGCGATTGGCTAAGCAGATGAATATAGCGACCTTTATTGTCGGTCATGTAACAAAAGATGGAGCCATTGCAGGGCCAAGAGTACTAGAACATATGGTTGATACCGTCTTATATTTTGAAGGAGACAAGAATGCCTCTTATCGTGTTTTAAGAGGGGTTAAAAATCGTTTTGGGTCTACAAATGAACTTGGGATTTTTGAAATGCGTAATGAAGGACTTGTTGAAGTGTTGAATCCATCAGAATATATGTTGTCCGGTCGGCCTATTAATGAACCGGGTTCTCTTGTAGTATGTGCCATGGAAGGGAGCCGCCCGCTTTTCGTTGAGGTACAAGCCTTAGTCGCATATACAACCTTTAATATGCCCCGAAGAACGGTTAATGGTGCAGACTATAATCGGATTATGATGCTCCTTGCCGTTATTGAAAAAAAATATGGTTTATCGCTGGCAGATAATGATTGCTTTGTTAACATTGCCGGTGGATTAAAAATGAATGAACCCTCCCTTGATCTAGGAATTATTACGGCAGTCATTTCGAGTATAAAAAATCAAGCTGTTGATCCACAAACAGTTCTAATGGGAGAAGTTGGTTTAACAGGAGAAGTTCGAGGAATTACTTTTTCTGAAAGCCGGGTAAAGGAAGCGATTAAGCTTGGCTTTAAAACCATTGTTCTTCCGCAGAACAACGCAAGATCAATAAAAACACATTCAGGTATTAACATTATTGGAATTAAACATATCAATGATTTAAAACAAAACATATTTTGAGTGAATTATAGTGAAAAAAAACCGCAAATATGGTATGATTAAGAGCGATACACGGATAAATTCAAAAATAGGAGAGATGATATGCGATTAGTTGTAGATAGTTCTAGCGATTTACCTAAAGAAATTATTGAAAAGCACAATATACATGTGGTACCTTTAACTGTATCAATCGATGGAGATGATTATCAAGATGGTGTTGATATTACATCCACTGAGTTTTATGCAAGACTAGAAAACAGTGTTAATGCGCCTAAAACCTCACAAGTCGTACCGGAACAATTTATTGAAGCGTTCAAAAAGATATTAAACGAAGATGATGAAATTTTATGTATTACAATCGGGTCTGCGGCCAGTGGAACATGTCAATCAGCATTTCTTGCAAGAGAAGAAGTGGATTCAGACCGTATTAGTATAATTGACAGTAATGGTCTATGCATGGGAACCGGTTATCTGGCAATTATCGCGGCCAATATGATTGACAGGGGAAAGACGCGAGACGAAATTGTTGAACGTCTAACTCCCTTAACACAGAATAAGATTGAACATCTCTTTTGTGTGGATACATTGGAATATCTTAAAAAAGGCGGTAGGATTAGAGCGTCCAAAGCACTTGTCGCTGAGATATTGAACATAAAACCAGTACTCAATGTTAAAGACGCATTAACGGAAACTATTGGCAAAGTACGTGGACGAAAAAAAATTATTCCATATTATTTGGCACATATAGAAAACACAATGGACTTTGAAGCAAGCCCTTTTTTATCTGTGGCACATAGTGTTGATGAGCCTTTTGCACTTGAATTTATCCAAGCATTTAAAGAAAAGTTTAATTGGGAAAAACCTATATATATATCAGAACTGGGAGCAACTATTGGTACCCATGCCGGTCCCGGTGTCTTAGCGACGTTTTATATCAAAAAGTAATGTTTAATGCATCAAAAGCTGATAGAGATATTGGCTTAATTGTGGAGGAAAAAAGAATGAAAAAAGCAATAATACTAGTGTTGATAGGCGTCATATCCCTGAACTTATCAGCTTGTAAGAAAGACGTATCTCAAGACGTGTATGCGAATGCAGCAATCGTCGAAGAGAATACGAATGGAGAAGATCATGCCGCGACAGAAATAATGAAAATAGACGAAGTAACTCAAGAAGTGATTGAAGAAGAGGTTGAAGTATCTGTAAACTATCCGGTTGCGAGCGATCCCATTGATTATGGTGTCGAGGCCCTAAAAGCCATAGAAGGTGAACGTGTTGAAGATGAAGACATTCATGCTTCTATTGAAGCCTTGATTCGTAAAATATATTATAATTATTATTTTACACCAAGTATAGATATGGAAAGCGGATTAATCGATGCTTCAAATATGGCATTGTTTTCGATAGCCTATATAATGCAACATGACAATGAAGGATTGCCTTTTGATTATGCAAGCTATCAATTATCCATTCCTAATGAGAAAGTGGCTGAAATCGTTGCTGAATATTTCAAGAGAGATTTAGATATACATGGAAGTTATGAAGACTTTAAAATAGAATATAATGAAGAAAAAGAATGCTATAAAGTGATTGTTGAAGATGATCAATGGGACGTGGATTTGGTAATGAATGAAATTCGTCAATTGAATGATACAACATATCGCGTCATATGTGACCTTCCACGTAAGATAAGTGGTGTCATTGAACAACAAATCGAGGCAATGATTACCTATGAAGAAGAAACGCCGATCATGATCTATTATATGATTCGTGATAAAGAAGAAACGACAGAAGAAGAGATGACAGAAGAATAATTTAGAGGAGGACATTATGTCTACGAACTATGAGTTTAAAGAGATTGAACAAAAATGGCGAACATACTGGAGTGATCATCCAATTAATGAGCCGGCACAAGGAAAAGAAAAATACTATTGTCTAGATATGTTTCCCTATCCATCCGGAAGTGGACTGCATGTAGGTCACTGGCGAGGATATGTATTGAGTGATGTATGGAGCCGATATAAAATACTTCAAGGATATCATGTATTACATCCAATGGGATGGGATGCTTTTGGCTTACCGGCAGAAAATTATGCCATAACAATGGGGGTACATCCAGCAAAGGCAACCGCTGAAAACGTGGCTAATTTTAAAAAGCAGTTAAAAGAAATCAGTGCGGTTTATGACTGGTCCAAAGAGTTGAATACAACGGATCCCAAGTTTTATAAATGGACACAATGGATTTTTGTCAAAATGTTCAAAGAAGGTTTGGCTTATGAAAAAGAGATGCCCATTAATTGGTGTCCTTCATGTAAAACCGGACTTGCAAATGAAGAAGTTGTTAATGGAGAATGTGAACGTTGTGGATCTGAAGTAACAAAGAAAAATCTACGACAGTGGATGTTAAAGATTACAGCATATGCGGAACGTTTACTCGACGACCTTGATAAACTTGAATGGCCGGATAAAGTCAAAAAAATGCAAGCAGACTGGATTGGTAAATCATACGGGGCCGAGGTCGACTTTAAAATCGACGGTCATGATGAAACTATTCGCGTATTCACAACGCGTCCGGATACATTATATGGTGCAACATTTATGGTTTTGGCTCCTGAACATCGATTAGTTGCTGAGTTAACAACGGAAGAACAAAAAACAGCAGTTGAAAAATATGTATTTGATGCCTCAATGAAATCCAATGTTGACCGTATGCAAGATAAAGAAAAAACAGGCGTATTTACCGGAAGTTATGCGATTAATCCCTTAAACGGTGAGAAGCTCCAAGTATGGATATCGGACTATGTCTTAGCAGACTATGGTACCGGAGCGATTATGTGTGTTCCGGCACATGATGAGCGTGACTTTTCATTTGCAAAAACCTTTGATTTGCCGATTATTCAAGTTATTGCCAAAGATGGTATAGAGGTTGAACTTGAAGAAGCCTATACCGATGTTGGAATCATGATTAATTCTGGAGAGTTTAGCGGAATGCCATCCGATGAGACTAAAGAAAAAGTGGGCGATTATTTAGAAGAAAAAGGCATTGGAACGAAAACGGTGAATTATAAGTTGCGAGACTGGGTATTTTCACGTCAACGGTATTGGGGAGAGCCGATTCCGGTTGTGCATTGCCCTTATTGTGGTATTGTTCCTGTTCCTGAAGAAGAATTACCGGTTGTATTGCCTAAAGTAGAAAGCTATGAGCCTACAGGCACCGGAGAATCTCCATTAGCAGCTATTGATGAATGGGTCAATACAACATGTCCAGTATGTGGAAAGCCGGCAAAACGTGAAACGAATACAATGCCTCAATGGGCAGGGTCTTCATGGTATTTCTTACGATATGTTGATGTGAACAATGATCAAGAACTTGTTTCAAAAGAAGTTGCAAAAAAATGGTTACCTGTGGATATGTATGTCGGTGGTATCGAACATGCCGTTTTACATTTACTTTATTCACGTTTCTATACAAAATTCTTATATGATATTGGTGTTGTGGATTTTGAAGAACCCTTTAAACGTCTCTTTAATCAAGGGATGATTTGCAAAAACGGTGCTAAGATGAGCAAATCCAAAGGAAATGTTGTATCACCGGATGAATTAGTTGAGAATTATGGCTGTGATTCTCTAAGAATGTACGAACTTTTTGTTGGGCCTCCGGAACTTGATTCAGAATGGGATGACCGAGGTATTGAAGGTGTTTATCGTTTCATGAACAAGGTTTGGAATTTAGTATCTGACAATGTAGATAAATCCGTAGAACGTACAAAAGAATTAGAAAAACTTCACCATACCTTAATCTTTGAAGTGACTGATCGTTTAAATAAGTTTAACTTAAATACAACAGTCAGTGCATTTATGGAATATACAAACAAATTGACACAGTATGCTCGTGAACATGATGGTGTGGATCACGAAACATTAAGGGATATTGCGCGTTTACTAGCTCCGTTTACACCCCACATGGCCGAGGAATTATGGTCCATGTTAGGTTCGACACGTAGTATTTTTGAAAGTGGTTGGCCGGAATATGACCTTGAAAAAATGAAGGAAGATCAACTGACAATGCCGATTCAGATTAATGGAAAAGTACGAAGTACAATCCAAGTATCTGTCGATGCAACGAAAGAAGAAATTCTTGAACAAGTACGCGCAGAGATTGCGTCTAAGCTTGAAGGAAAGACAGTGGTAAAAGAAATTGTCGTTCCCAAGAAAATAATAAATATTGTTGTAAAATAAGTGGACGCATTGACAATAGGCACTTTTTTGTATAGAATTACATTTAAGTGTAATATTATAAACATAACTCAAATGACAATCGAAAGGAAATGATATGGATTATTTAAACCATTTTGAACAATTAGTGAAAAAACAGCTTGAACGTGTTGAAGCGATGAAGCAACAGCAAGATTTTGTGGATTACAGTAAACTTGATAAAATTGTAATCGGTACGGTTGGAGGCGATGGAATCGGTCCTGCAATTACAGCACAAGCTGAACGAATTCTTGCTTATCTCTTAGCTGATGATATAAAAGCCGGGAAAGTTGAATTAAGAACAATTGAAGACTTAACGATTGAAAAAAGAGCTGAAGTTGGCCAGGCAATTCCGGATTCTGTATTAGTGGAATTGAAAAAATGTGATGTAATTTTAAAAGGCCCGACAACAACACCCAGAAAAGGTGATCCATGGCCAAATATTGAAAGTGCAAATGTTGCAATGCGTAAAGAGTTGGACTTATTTGCAAATGTTCGTCCTGTCAATGTTCCTGAAAAAGGTCTTGATTGGACATTCTTCCGTGAAAACACTGAAGGTGCTTATGTTTTAGGTAGTGAAGGAGTCAATATTACTGAAGACTTAGCGTTTGACTTTAAAGTTATTACAAGCCAAGGTGCTGAACGAATTATCCGTGCTGCTTTTGAATTTGCTAAGAAAAATGATAAGAAGCGCGTAACGTGTGTTACCAAGGCAAATGTCATTAAAACAACAGATGGTAAATTCTTAGACGTATTCAAAAAAGTAGCAGAAGAATATCCGGGAATCGAAGCTGATGACTGGTACATCGATATAATGACGGCTAAGCTTGTTGACGAAAAACGTCGTAAAGATTTCCAAGTTATGGTTTTACCAAATCTTTATGGAGATATATTAACAGACGAAGCAGCAGAATTCCAAGGTGGTGTTGGTACAGCAGGTAGTGCCAATCTTGGTAAGCGTTATGCAATGTTTGAAGCGATCCATGGCTCAGCACCAAGAATGGTTGATGAAGGACGTGATATTTATGCGGATCCATCAAGTATTATTCGAGCAGGAGCCATGCTTTTAAATCATATTGGATATGTAACTGAAGCAGATAAGTTGTTTAAAGCATTAGATATTTGTGGACAAACAGAAAAGAAAATCCAGTTGACAGGTCGTGACACCGGTGCAACAAGTGCTGAGTATGCAGACTACCTTATGGAGACCATTGAAAAACTATAAAAACAAGCAATAAAAAACCAAAAATCTCGAGCTCACAATGAACTCGGGATTTTTTTGGCTTTTTATTGTTTATTGTGCATCTTATTGCAAGGTTTCCCATTTGTTTAACTTTTCTTCTAATTCGGCTTCAAGACTGTTTTTTTCTTTCATCAGTGCACTGGATTTTTCATAGTTTGAAAAAATCTCTTCATGGGTAAGTTCTTCATCAATGGCCTCCATACGTGTCTCGATTGAAGTGATTTCTGCTTCGAGCTCATCAATTTGATTTTGCAATTTTCGCTCATCTTTTTGCTGTTGCTTCATGCGCTCCCAATTTTGTTTGTTTTCAGACGCATTAGGACTTTCAGCAATATTGCTCTTGTCTGAGGTGTTTTCTTGTTCTTTTTTTTCAATATAATAATCATAGCGGCCATGATATTCTTTGATACGTTCTTGATCTAACTCCCAGACCTTTGTCGCAACACGATTAATAAAATATCGATCATGAGAGATAAAGAGAATCGTTCCGG
>CAZLXW010000045.1:0-29701 GCA_964563505.1 uncultured Eubacteriales bacterium | reverse complement strand
TGGTTTTTCAAAATCCCGACAATCAAATGATTGCAACCATTGTTGAAGAAGAAGTTGCTTTTGGACCTGAAAACCTTGGTGTTCCTTCAGATGAAATTGTTTTTCGTGTCGACCAAGCATTAAGTACAGTGGACATGAAAGAATATGCCATGCACTCGCCCAATAAATTATCTGGAGGACAAAAACAACGTATTGCTATTGCCGGTGTCGTTGCAATGCATCCGGAGTGTATTATCCTTGATGAACCGACAGCCATGTTAGATCCTTCAGGACGCAAAGAAGTATTGGATACAATTAGATATTTAAATGAAGCCGAGAATATAACCATAATTTTAATTACGCATTTTATGGAAGAAGCCATTGATGCAGATTATATCTATGTTATGGAAGATGGTCATATTGCATGCCAAGGTCAACCGAAACAAATTTTTGCAGATGTAGAAGCTATGAAAAAATTGCATCTCGATGTACCTCAAACGGTAGAACTTGCATATTTGTTACAACAAGAGGGAATTGATGTTCCTTTAGATATATTAACAGTGGAAGAGATGGTTGATAAGTTATGGCAATTGAAATCAAACAATTAAATTACATCTACTCACAGGGCACGCCTTATGAAAAACATGCCTTGAACGGCGTTGATTTAACCATAGAGCAAGGTGAATTCATTGGTCTGATTGGACATACAGGATCGGGTAAATCAACGCTTATACAGCATTTAAATGCCTTGCTAAAACCGACATCCGGAAGTGTAATCATTGATGGTTTATCTATTTTTAGTGAAAAAACATCAAAAAAAGAAATTCGACAAAATGTTGGTTTAGTTTTTCAATATCCTGAACATCAGCTTTTTGAATTAACTGTATATAAAGACGTTGCCTTTGGGCCGATTAATATGGGCTTAGATGAAACAGAAGTTGATCGACGTGTTCGAGACGCTTTACAGAAAGTAGGACTGGAAGAAGACATCTATGAAAAATCGCCTTTTGAATTATCCGGAGGACAAAAGCGTCGTGTTGCTATTGCCGGTGTGTTAGCGATGAGACCACATATTCTCATATTAGATGAACCGACAGCTGGATTGGACCCCTATGGTCGAGATGAGATTTTAGGTGAGATACAACGCTTGCATACCCAAGATAATATGACCATTATTCTAGTATCCCATAGCATGGAAGATGTTGCCAACTATGTTGAACGTATTATTGTAATGGATCAAGGTAAAATTATATTACAAGGTGATAAATATAGTGTTTTTAAAGAAGTAGAACTATTAGAAGGCGTGGGACTTGGCGTGCCTCAAATAGCAAAGATGTGCAATGAACTGGCTCAAAAAGGGTTCCTATTTGACCAAACGATTACAACACTAGATGAAGCTGTAAAAGCCCTTAAAAACCAGCTAATAAAGAAACAATAGGTGAGATTATGATTAGAGATATTACAATAGGACAATATTATCCCATAGAATCTAGAATTCATGGACTTGATCCGAGAACCAAACTTGCAATGACCTTTGGCTTTATTATATCTTTGTTTTTTGGCACAAAGTTACTTGTTTATCTTATTGCGGCAACTTTTTTGGCCATTGTGATAAAAATAAGTAAAGTACCTTTTAAATATATGATCAAAGGGTTAAAGTCAATTATAATTTTGATTGTATTTACAGTGGTCATTAACATTTTTATGACTCAAGGGGATCCGATTTATACATGGCGTTTTTTAACAATTACCAGAGAAGGTATTATCCTTGCTTTTTCAATGGCTATTCGATTGATTCTCCTCATCATAGGATCATCAATACTCACACTGACAACGTCACCGATTGATTTAACCGATGCGATTGAACGCCTTTTAAAGCCTTTTGAAAGAATACATGTTCCGGCACATGAGATCGCCATGATGATGACGATTGCTTTACGATTTATTCCGATCCTATTAGAAGAAACAGATAAGATTATGAAAGCGCAGATGGCACGAGGTGCAGACTTTGAAACTGGTGGTCTTATTAAAAAGGCCAAGAGCTTAGTACCCCTATTAGTTCCTTTGTTTATATCGGCCTTTCGACGTGCTGATGAATTAGCATTGGCAATGGAGGCCAGGTGTTATCGTGGTGGAAAAGGGCGTACCCGGATGAAAACCTTGGTATATAAAAAACAAGATTTTATAGCTTATGTTTTGATTGTCTTCTATATAATCGGAATGCTTGGATTAGGAATTTTTCTATGAATGATAAAAAGTATTACAAATTAACCATTGCATATGACGGCCGCAACTATTGTGGATGGCAATTGCAAAAAAATAGTGCGTCAATTCATGAAATGTTGATGAAGGCAGGACGCGCTTTTTTACACGATGATTTTTCAATCACGGGTGGCAGCCGAACAGATTCAGGCGTACATGCGCTAGGATATGTGGCTTTATTAGTCACAAAGCATCGCCTGGATCCTTATCGAATATGTCGAGCCTTTAATGCACATTTACCTGAAGATATTGTTGTGCATAAAAGTGAAAATGTATCGGAATCTTTTCACCCGAGATATAGTTCAAAGGGAAAACATTATCGTTATACGATTTATAATGATGAATTTCCTTTGCCACAATACATGCATTATTCCTACTATTATCATCATAAAAAACTGAATGTAGTAAAGATGCATGAAGCTGCACAGTATCTTGTTGGAGAACATGATTTTATGGCTTTTTCTTCAAAAAAAACATCGGTGAATAACACAGTTCGAACGATCTATTCCTGTTCGGTTACCTTAGATCATAAATACATATATATTGACATAAAAGGGAATGGATTTTTATATAACATGGTTAGAATTATTACCGGTATGCTGATTGAAGTCGGACGAGGAAAATTGGAAGCAAGCGACTTAAAAAAAATTCTTCTTGCCAAGGACCGGTCACAAGCAACAAAGACGGCACCGGCAAACGGGTTGACGTTAATGGAAATATACTATGATGAAGGAGAATATTAACATGATGAAGAGGATGATGTTATGGAGTGTTGTGTTTATGATTTTATTTGGTGTATCGATTGAAGCCCAAAATAATTATCGTGAACCTGAACTTTATAAAGGCGAAATTATTGAGATTGTCTCAGAAGAAGATAGTAGTGTTCATACATCTGGCGGAGAGTATTATCGACGAACGCAAATTTTGAAGGTTGAGCTCTTGGATAAAGAAAAAGAAGGCGAGATTATTGAAATTATAAATAATATAGATGAAGTCATGGCCTACACCTTAGAAGTAGAAGTTGGGGATGATATTTATGTTTTTTTTGAGTATGATGCAGAAGGTAATGAACTGGCAGCACATATTCATGAATTTCGACGTGATAAGGACATATATATTTTGACAGCAGTGTTTGTTGTCCTCATGGTTGTTGTTGGTGGTGTTAAGGGAATTAAAAGCTTAATAACCTTGGGACTCACCGTTGCCGGTATTTATTACTTGCTTAATGGAATTGTCTCGGGTGGGCATCCGATTTTTCTCTCGATTGTGGTGAGTTTTGTATTAACCATTGTAACCATGTTTTTAGTTGCAGGCTTTAATTTGAAAGCAATATCTGCAATCATTGGTACCTTTGGTGGTGTTATTATCGCCGGTTTAATTGCCCTCCTAGTTAGCAATACTTCCAATTTGACGGGGTTAGGAACCACAGAAGCCCAGATGCTCATGTACAGTGATCATCCGGTGGCCTTCAATATTCATGGGATACTATTCGCCAGTATTTTATTAGGAACATTAGGCGCAGTCATGGATGTCTGTATGTCTATAGCATCGGCAATTAATGAAGTGACAGAAGCTAATCCTCTGATGAGTGCAATGGACTTATTTAAGTCCGGCATGAATATCGGTCGAGACGTTATGGGAACCATGGTCAATACCCTTATTCTTGCATATGTTGGAACATCCGTCTTTCTCATTCTTATTTTTATGGTCAACGATATTAGTTATGTCGATATCGTCAATATGGACTTGGTGGCAACGGAAATCGTTAGAGCTATCTCAGGAACCATTGGATTAATATGTGCCATTCCGTTAACTGCATTTGTTTCAGCAACACTGGAAAAAAAGGTGATAAATTAACAAAAAACATTTGACACACACGGATAGATGTACTATAATATGAAAGCGTGAGTTTACTAATAAAATCCAAAGCCCCGGATTTTATAACATAGATTCTATAGTTTGATAATTAAAGGAGGAAATCCCATGAAAACATTCATGCCAAATGCTGAAACAGTTGAAAGAAAATGGTATGTTGTCGATGCTGAAGGTCAAACACTTGGTCGCTTAGCTTCGGAAATAGCAAAAGTATTAACTGGTAAAAACAAGCCGATTTACACACCACACGTGGATACAGGCGATTTCGTAATCGTAATTAATGCAGATAAAGTTGTACTTACTGGTAAAAAGCTTGATCAAAAACTTTACAGATGGCACACAGGACATCCAGGTGGTCTTCGCGAAGTTAAATATCGTGATATGATGGCTAAAAAACCTGAAGAAGTTGTTATGCATGCTGTAAAAGGAATGTTACCTAAGAATACATTAGGACGTAAGATGTTAACAAAATTACGTGTATACAAAGGAACAGAGCATAATCATGACGCTCAACAACCAGAAGTTCTTACATTCAATTATTAATTAGGATTCGGAAGGAGGAAAAACAGTGGCAGAAGTTAAATATTACGGCACAGGCCGTAGAAAAAGTAGTGTAGCTAGAGTATATTTAGTACCTGGGAATGGTAATATTACTGTAAATAAAAGAGATCTTGATGAATTCTTTGGTCTTGAGACATTAAAAGTAATCGTAAAACAACCACTTGTACTTACAGATACATTAACAAAATTTGATGTATTAGTAACAGTAAAAGGTGGAGGATATACAGGTCAAGCAGGAGCAATCCGACACGGTATCGCTAGAGCCTTACTTGAAGTTGACTTAGAAATGCGTCCAGCACTTAAAAAGGCAGGTTACTTAACACGTGACCCACGTATGAAAGAACGTAAAAAATACGGACTCAAAGGCGCTCGTCGTGCACCTCAATTCTCAAAAAGATAAGCATTATCTGCGGAATACAGATATGGAAAAAGGCACATCGCAAGTTTACTTGTGGATGTGTCTTTTTAAATATCTGTAATTCCATAGGAATACAACAAATGGCCGAGAAGAAGCGAAGCGGATTCGAGGATAGTGTTGCAATTCCGCAGATAATGGTGGAAGCAACTAAATAATATTTGGCTCATTGGAATGTAAGCATTCCATTGGCCCCTTTATACTTTAAGATAAATTCTTCTAAAATATTAATTTGCATAAACTTTACCTCCACTTTTCATAGGACAATAGTCCTAAAAAAAGAGAAACATAACCATCAATACTCACAAAAACATATTAAAAAGCATTTAATAAGTCCTGTATGGTTGAATGCTTACTTAACACAAGGTATAATAGAGATAATATATTTATTGGGGTGATGCAATGAAAGAAGACAAAATCATGCAACAAAATGACAAGAATCGTGCAGACACTATAGAAAGTATGGAGAAGAATACTATGCGGAAAGTCAAAGAAAAAAAGAACAGAATCAAAAGTCCTCGTGATAAAAATCAACTCTTTTCTAATTTAAAGAATCGGTTTACATCTAAAAAGAAATCCAACAAAAAGACAACATCAAATAGTATTAATACAAAGCATAAGCGACATGAGACTATATCGCTGAAGTTAAAGCTTATTTTATCCCATGTATTAATAGCGGTTTTGCCAATGATTCTTATTGCTGTGCTTCTTTATAATACAGGAAGAAGTTCTATTTTAGAAGAAGTAGAGAATGCAAATCTTGCCGTTGCAGACCAAGTAACCAATATTATTAACTTAAAAACGGATGCAATTGATGCAAATTCTATGGTATTAATCGCCAGTCAAGAAGTTTTAGCGGTGGTGAGCAAGAATATTGATAATTACGAAAATCTTTATTATATGTTAAAAGACCGAGAAGATAGTATTTATACATTGGTTACCTCCTTACAATCTTCTGAAAAAAACATTAAGTCCATTGCTTTTATTAAAGAAAATGAAGTCATTGAACAAACAAAGCAAACCTACTATACGACTGAAAATTTTACAGAGGAATTCTTTGCAAGCCCGGAATATCAAATCGTTGCTGATGCAAAATCAAGACCGGTTTGGTTTTATGGATTATTTGGGACCGAAGACTTATTTTTTATGCGGCAAGTGCGTAATATTTATTCGGCTGCATCGGTTTCAGTATTAACATTTACAATTGATTCGGCATATATTGAAAGTTTGTTTGATCCCACGCAACTCGGCGAAGGGGCAAAGATGAGCCTAGTAGACCAAGAAGGGCGTGTTGTTTTATCTACAGACGAAAGACGTAATGTTTCAGATGCGATTAGTATTAGTGAAGAACTTCTAAATGGACTAAATCAAAAGCATAATGAAGATCCGGAAGCGAATTCGATAAGAGGCTCATTTATTACAAGTAAGAATGTGGATGAAGAGACAATGGTTGTATATCAAACAACGAAATCCGGTTGGACCTATGTTGCTGAAATTCCGACACAGGCTATCTTTAGCGGGGTTAACTTAATGCGTAATGCAGCGCTTATTATTGTAAGCTTGAGTATGATTGCAGCACTTATTATTGGAATCTTGCTTGCATTTAATATTGTACAGCCAATTTATTATATCCGTAATAAAATGCAAGAAGTTGAAAAAGGAAATCTCTTTGTTCGAAGTGATTTTAAAGGGAAGTTTGAGTTTGGTCAATTGTCACATAGTTTTAATAGTATGACGGAGAATATGGCCCAACTGATTAATGAGACCAAGCGCATTACCAAAGAAGTAGAAACGGATTCAGATGAGCTTAAGAAAATCTCTGAACAATCTGCCATGGCATCAAAAGAAGTTATTCTTGCCGTTGAGTCCTTGTCAGAAGGAGCTACGGAGCAAGCAAATGATGCAGATAAAACAGCAGGCGTTATTAAAGAGCTTGTGACTCAGATGAATAAAACAGAAGAAACCTTTAACCAAGTGGTTGGAGTAACAAACAGAACGAAAAAAGCAAGTGCAGAAGCAGCGGTTACAATTGAAGAATTAAATGAAACAACCAATGAAACGATTCAATTATCCAATAATATTAAAACAGATATGGATGACTTGTCGAAACGATTCAAAGATATTTTAGGTATTATTGATATGATTAATGCAATTAGTTCACAGACCAATCTCTTAGCGCTTAATGCGGCTATTGAAGCAGCAAGAGCGGGCGATGCAGGCAAAGGATTTGCAGTTGTTGCAGATGAAGTTCGTAAGTTAGCAAGTCAATCCAGTGATGCGGCAAAAGATATTAGCGACATTGTAACGAATATCTACAATGCAACGAAAAAGACAGGAACAATGATTGAAGAAGGTAGTGAAATATATACTCGTCAAGAAGTTGCCGTCAAGAATACAGAACGTACCTTCAAAGAAATTGCAAAAGATATGGATGGTATTATCCAAGAAGTGGATAAGGTATACATTTTATTAAGTGAATTGGATGATATTCAAGTCGAAGCGACAGATTCTGTGACAAGTATCGCTGCGATTGCTCAGGAATCAGCGTCAGCGATTGAAGAAGTGTTAGCGACAGGTGAGGAGCAGACAGCGGCAGCAGATCACATGAGTGAGATGGCAAATAAGCTGGCAGATATTATTGTTATTATGAATAAAAATGTTGAACGATTTAAATTAGATGAAAATGAACAATAATTTATAAATTCACAGGATGCAAAGAGTGTATATCTAGATCTAGATATACACTCTTTGTTCTTGGCACTTTATGTGGTAAAATGTAGTTTGTGAGACGGAAGGAGGAAAGATGTTGGATAAGTTATTTACGCATCTTCACTTGCATACGGAATATAGTATGTTAGATGGATCAAGTAAAATCAATGAACTCGTAGCACGTGTGAAAAAGCTAGGTATGGATAGTGTAGCCATAACGGATCATGGAGTCATGTATGGTGCAATTGATTTTTATAAAGCATGTAAAAAAGAAGGCATACATCCGGTTATCGGATGCGAAGTATACGTTGCTCCTAGAGGGCGACATTTTAAAGAAAATAAGTATGATGCGAATAATTACCATTTAGTTCTTCTTGCCGAAAATCAAAAAGGATATGAAAATTTAATAAAATTAGTTTCCTTTGGATTTACAGAAGGATTCTATTATAAGCCAAGAATCGATTTCGAGCTAATGGAAAAATATAGCGAAGGAATAATAGCCTTAAGTGCTTGTCTTGGGGGACATATCTCCCAATTGATTATTGCCAATCAATTTGATGAAGCAAAAGAAACAGCCCTTAAATATAAAGAAATCTTTGGAGCGAATAATTATTTTTTAGAGCTGCAACAACATGGTTACGACGAAGAAGAACGGGTGAATTCTACCCTCATAGACATGAGCAAGGAGCTTGACATACCCCTGGTAGTGACCAACGATAGCCATTATACCTATGAGGATGATGTGAAATCACACGATGTCTTATTATGTATACAAACGAATAAAAAAGTTGCAGACAAAGATCGTATGCGTTATTTAGGTGGTCAGTTTTATGTGAAAAGTCCTGACGAAATGTACGAGCTTTTCGATGGATATGAAGAAGCCTTAAAAAACAGTCATGTCATTGCACACCGATGTCAAGTTGAGTTTGAATTCGGAGTAACTAAGCTACCTAAATATGATGTGCCTGAGGGGTATAGTCCTGAGGCATATTTAAGAAAAATTTGTCATGACGGTCTTGTTGCACGATATAAAGAAGATGCAAAAGAACATCAAGAACGGCTCGATTACGAGTTAAGCGTTATTGAAAATATGGGATATGTGGATTACTTTTTGATTGTGTGGGATTTTATACGGTATGCTCGTGAACAGCACATCATCGTAGGACCGGGTAGAGGTTCTGCGGCCGGAAGTATTGTAGCCTATTCATTAAGAATTACGGACATTGATCCTATAAAATATAGTTTAATCTTTGAGCGTTTTTTGAACCCGGAACGTGTAAGCATGCCGGATATTGATATTGATTTTTGCTATGAGCGTCGAAGTGAAGTCATTGATTATGTCATCCAAAAATATGGATCGGAGAAAGTTGCCCAGATTATCACCTTCGGAACTATGGCTGCAAAGGCTGCTATCCGTGATGTGGGACGTGCTTATGATATACCCTATTCTGAAGTTGATAAGATTGCCAAGATGATACCACAAGAACTCAATATTACTATTGATAAAGCATTGTCAATGAATAAAGATCTGAAGACCCTCTATGATGAAGACCGACAAGTAAGAACCTTAATAGATACATCAAAACGTTTAGAAGGACTTGTTCGTCATAGCTCAGTTCATGCTGCAGGTGTGGTTATTTGTGATCGTCCGGTTTATGAATATGTGCCCTTAAATGCCAGTGATGAATCCGTAACCACTCAGTTTCCTATGGGAACATTAGAAGAGTTGGGCTTATTAAAAATGGACTTTTTAGGGCTTCGTACCTTAACCGTCATCCAGAATGCAATTGATCAGATAAATTTAGACCGAAGTGAAGAAGATTATATTGTCATTGATAAGTTTACCTATGATGATCCCAACGTTTTTGATTTAATTGCGTCAGGTAAAACAGAAGGTATTTTTCAGCTTGAAAGTGAAGGGATGAAGAACTTCATGAAAGAGTTGAAACCTCAAAATATAGAAGATATTATTGCCGGTATATCCTTGTATCGACCGGGTCCTATGAGTTCGATACCGGATTATGTACTTGGCCGTCATCATTCAGAACAGGTGCGGTATATAACAAAAGAATTAGAACCGATTTTAAAACCGACTTATGGATGTATCGTCTATCAGGAGCAAGTCATGCAGATTGTTCGGGATTTAGCCGGCTATACACTTGGCCGAAGTGACTTAGTGCGTAGAGCCATGTCCAAGAAAAAGCTTGATGTGATGAATACAGAGCGGCAAAATTTTATTTATGGAAATGATGAAGAAAACATTGAAGGTTGTGTTCGTCGTGGAATATCAGAAAAAGCGGCCATGCAAATATTTGAAGACATGGAAGATTTTGCAAAATATGCCTTTAATAAATCGCATGCGGCTGCTTATGCGATTGTGGCTTATCAAACGGCTTGGCTAAAGCGTTATTATCCGGTTGCCTTTATGGCGGCTTTAATTACCTCTGTTTTAGGCCATCCAACGAAGACGTCACAATACATTATGCATCTTCGTGACTTGGATATTGAATTATTACCCCCGGATATTAATGAAGGGTTCCCTAATTTTTCGGTGAAAGGAAATCAAATTCGTTTTGGTCTTGCGGCCATTAAAAATGTTGGAAAAGGCATTGTGCAAAACATTGTGAAAGAGCGCGAAAGCAATGGTTCCTTTGTGTCAATAACCGATTATTGTATGCGTATGGATAGTCGTGACTTGAATAAAAGGATATTAGAAAGCCTTATTAAGGCTGGGGCCTTCGATTCTCTTGGAGGAACACGAAAGCAATACTTACAAGGCTATAAGACAATATTAGATTCTGTTTTACATGGACGCAAAAACCGTCTAGAGGGTCAAATCGATCTTTTTGGAATGTCACCTGAAGATGATAGTCTAGATGACGTTTTACCGAAAGTAGGCGAGTTTGATGAAGAACAATTGTTGGCCTATGAAAAGGATGTATTGGGAATTTATGTCAGTGGACATCCCTTACAAAAATTTGATACATACCTAAAAGCAGTGGCTACACATCAAAGTGTCGATTTTCAAACCGGCGTGGATGAGGAGCTTGTTGATGACTTTGAGGTATCTGAAGCCAACAATGTAACAAAGGTCAATGAGCAACGTATCTATGATGGACAAGGCGTAAAAATGGGGGGGCTTATTCGCACAATAACAAAAAAGACAACCCGAAATAATGCAATGATGGCATTTATTGAGATAGAAGATCTGTATGGTAGCGTGGAAGTCATTGTTTTCCCTAAAATTTTTGAGAAATGCAAGGAAATACTTGAAGAAGACCAACCGGTGATTGTTCAAGGCCGTGTTACAATACAAGAAGACCAAGTGACCAAAATAATCGCAGATCAAATTCACAAACTTGATGATGATTCCATTGAAGAAGCAGCAATTGTTTGGGTGAAAATTCAAAATCATGATGAATATAATACTCTCATGCAACCCTTATTGAGAATTTTTAATCAGTGTCAAAAAGGTAGCAATATGATTGCTTTTTATCTCGAAGAAACTGGGAAAAAGCATAAATACAATCAATTATTGCGATTATCAAATCAAGATATAGAGTCAATAAAAAAAGTGGTAGGAGAGCAACGTGTTAAAGTTGTGAAAAAAAGTTGAAATTTCAAAGGATATATAATACAATTATCTATAAATTCACATAAGAGAAATGACTATGGAGGTTATGAAATGGCAAAAGAGGTTAAAACGATTGGTGTATTAACAAGTGGTGGTGATGCACCTGGAATGAATGCGGTTACTAGAGCGGTTGTTCGAACGGCCTTAGCAAAAGGAATGCGTGTTATGGGAATCCGCAAAGGATTTGCCGGATTAATTACAGGCGATATATTTGAGATGGATGCACGAAGTGTTTCAGATACAATTCAACGCGGTGGAACAATATTACATACGGCAAGATGCCCGGAATTTATTAATAAAGAAGTGCAAGAACGTGGTGCAGAGATGTGTCGAGTTTTCGGTATTGATGGCGTTGTTGTTATTGGGGGAGACGGATCGTTTCAGGGGGCAGAAAAACTGGCAAACCTTGGAATTAATACGATTGGAATTCCCGGAACGATTGACTTAGATATTGCGTGTACAGATTATTCTATCGGTTTTGATACTGCTGTGAACACAGCCATGGAAGCTATTGACAAGATTCGCGATACATCGACATCTCATGAACGCTGTTCTATCGTTGAGGTTATGGGACGTAATGCGGGCTATATTGCCCTATGGTGTGGTATCGTTAACGGAGCTGAATATATCTTCTTACCGGAAAAAGAAAATATCCCTGAAAATGATTTGATTCGTCGTATTTTAGAAAACCGTGAAAAAGGTAAAAAGCATAACTTAATCATCGTTGCTGAAGGCGTTGGTGGGTCAACAGAATTAGCAGCACGTATAGAAAAAGTAACAGGTATATCCGCGCGTGCAACAATTTTAGGTCATCTTCAACGTGGTGGTAGTCCGACAGCCGTTGACCGTATGCATGCTTCAATGATGGGAGCAGTTGCCGTTGAACTATTAGCAGAAGGAAAATCGAATCGTGTTGTCGCCTATAAAGACGGAAAATATATAGACTTTGATATTAATGAAGCCTTGAAAATGGAAAAAAATATTGATGATTATCATGTTGAAGTAAGTAGGTTATTAGAAACACGATAACGTAAGTTAGGGGTATTCTTATGAACTGTCCGAAGTGTGGTGTAGCAATTAAAGAATCATCGAAAGTTTGTTATAATTGTGGCGAGGATTTAGAAAAATATTCGATTGATCAGCTCATAGAAAATATGTTGAACGAAGATGATGCCAAAGGTAAAACCGAAGGTAAAATACAAGTCAAAGCAAAAGAATCCAAAAAAAGTAAGAAAAAATCTAACAAATATCCAGAAAGTATTGGGATGCTGATTACAAAAGGCATTAATATCTTAATTATTATTTTTTTGATAGGAGCATTATTTCTACCTTGGTTTTCTTTTAGTGGTCAAGGCTTCTTTAAAGGATATATTTCGAAAGGATTTGAAAGTACGGAGAATTCAAACGATACTATTGAATTTTCTGCGTACGAACTTAGGCAATATGGCAAAGATTATGGAGACGCTTACAATATTTTAAATAGAGGAAGCGAAGACGAAAAACGTATTTGGTCGAGTCAACTTCAATTGTATTATTTGCAAGGCCTTTTAGGAATAATAATCTTAGGTGGATTGTCAATTGTACTGATTCTTGTTGACCGAAAAATGCGAACAGGAGAATGGATTCGAGGATTTTCTGTCATAAGTGCATTAATCATTGGGATGAATTATGTGACCTTTAAGATTCCTTTTTTTAGCATGTTTGCAAGGCTAGCACAGAATAAGCTCCGGAGTGAATATATTCTTAGTGCAGTAAAAATGAACTTGGATGGCATTCGTGTCAATGATCAATTTTATGCATATACAATGACCGAACAAACAGGCTTTTATATGGCAGCAGTTGTATGTGGCTTGTGGTTTGTTTTTTCTACGATCATGATTGAATTACGAGAAGATAAAGAGGAATAGTATGAAAGAGGTATTAAAAAATATACATTTTCAGCCTGCGCAGATTTTAGCATTAGGCTTCTTTGGATTGATTATAGTAGGGACAATTTTACTCAACTTACCGATTGCTTCCAATGACGGAGAAAGCATTGGATTTGTTAATGCATTTTTTACATCAACATCAGCCGTTTGTGTGACTGGATTGGTTATTGCAAATTCCATGGAACAATGGACCCTATTCGGAAAAATGGTCATTATTATCCTCATCCAGATTGGAGGCTTAGGGATTATGACCTTGGCAACAACATTTTTCTTGTTAATGGGAAGAAAAATAGGTTTAAAAGAACGGCTGGTTATTCAAGAAGCATTAAATCAAAACAAGATTTCAGGTGTCGTTCGATTAACGCGAAATATTATTTTTGGAACGCTAATCATGGAAGGTATCGGAGCAATTATTCTTATGTTTAATTTTTTTCCAGACTATACATTTATTGAATCTTTAGGGTTAGGCATCTTTCATAGTATCAGTGCTTTTTGTAATGCCGGATTTGATGTATTAAGTTATAGTAGCTTGTCACCCTATGTCCATAATTGGACGGTGAATCTGACAATCAGTGGATTAATTATCTTAGGTGGATTAGGCTTTACCGTATGGCATGATGTGATTGATACAACGAGAGAAACCTTTCGTAAGAAACGACACCATGGATTTTGGTTTCATCATTTAGGATTGCATACAAAGATTGTCCTTGTTTTAACTGTGTCACTTCTCTTCGTTGGATTTGTATTGTTTTTCTTGCTTGAAATGAACAATCCGGGAACAATACAAGATTATACATGGTCGCAAAAGGTATTGGCTTCCTTATTCCAATCAGTCACAACGCGTACGGCAGGTTTTAATACTATTGCCTTAGATCAAATGACAGATGGGTCTAAATTCATAACCATTATTCTAATGTTTATCGGTGGTTCTCCGGCAGGTACTGCAGGAGGAATTAAGACGGTGACCGTAGGTGTTTTGTTTTTCTCGGTGATTTCAACAATACGGTCACGAGAAGAAACAGAAGCCTTTAATCGACGCATCCCAGAAGATGTCATTAAACGAAGCTTGGCGATTATTATGATTAGTTTAGGTGTCGTTATGAGTGTGACGGTTATATTAACAATTACCGAAAGTCAAACGTTTTTAGATGCTGCCTTTGAAGCTGTATCAGCCTTTGCAACAGTAGGATTATCCTTAGGTATAACCGATGAATTAACCACTATTGGAAAAATAGTGATTGCAATGACGATGTTTATCGGCCGATTAGGACCGATGACCTTAGCAGTAGCTATGGCGATTCGCTATGATCATAAAAAAGTATCTGTTCGAAAACCATCAGAACGTGTAATGGTAGGATAAGAAAGTGAGAATAAAGTATGGCAAATAGAAAAGATTTTGTGGTGTTAGGAATGGGGAAGTTTGGGCGTAGTGTTGCGGAAACCTTAGCGGCCCACGATTATGATGTGCTAGCTATTGATAATAATGAAGATATTATTCAAGACGTATCGGACTTTGTAACACATGCAGTTCAAGCAGATGTAACCGATGGTGATGCATTAGCTGCACTAGGAATGCGAAATTTTGATGTGGCTGTCGTAGCCATTAGTGATGATATGCAGTCGTCGATTATGGCAACAATTTTAGCAAAAGAAATGGGCGTACCCTATGTTGTCGCTAAAGCCCAAAGTGATATCCATAAACGTGTTTTAGAGAAAGTTGGTGCGGACCGAGTGGTGTTCCCGGAACGTGAGATTGGTGTTCGTATTGCAAACCAATTAACTCAAGATAGTTTTGTGGACTTCATGGAGTTATCGGATGATTTCTCCATTGTTGAAATTGAGGTGCAAAAAAAATGGCGTGGGAAAACCTTGCGAGAGCTGGATATGCGAAATACATATGGCATTAACGTCATTGGTATGCGTCAAGGTGATCATATTACGATTACCCCGGGCGCAGACAAATTGTTGGAAATGGGTGAAATCCTCATTGTTATTGGAAACAATAAGAACTTATCCAAGGTAAGTGAGGAAAAATGAGTATAAAACAGATTACAAGCAACACCAATAAGCAGATAAAATGGATAAATAAATTACAAGCTCAATCAAAAGAGCGCCATCTCCAAAGTTTATATGTTGTGGAAGGGAAGAAGCAAGTTCTAGAACTTAATATGAAGGCAATTCATACATTAATTCTCGATGAGCGAGCGGATTTAAAACTATTTGAATCATATGAAGGCGATATCTTGATTCTGACTCAAGAAATCTTCAAATCGGTATCTTTGGATAAAACGCCACAAGGGTATATGGCTATTGCGCATATGAACCTCTATCAACTTGAGTCTCAAAAACTCAATGAAAATGGATTGTATCTTGTCCTAGAATCTATTCAAGACCCGGGAAATATGGGAACAATGATTCGTGTATGTGATGCGGTCAAGGCGGATGGTATCATATGCAACAAGGAATCGGTGGATATTTATCACCCCAAAGTTGTGAAAAGTACGGTTGGGTCATTAGACCGTGTCAAGTGCTATCAAGTAGATGATTTGACACAAGCTATCCGCAAACTCCAATCGAATAAGATACGTGTTTATGGGGCGTATTTAGATGACAGCAGGTCCCATTTTTCAAAAAACTATGATCAAGGGACGGCTTTCGTCATAGGGAATGAAGGCAATGGAATTTCGGATCAAGTGATTAAGTGCGTCGATGAACGTGTGACGATTCCGATTTTAGGTGAAGCAGAATCCCTTAATGCAGCTGTAGCAGCTTCCGTTTTACTATATGAAGCAGTACGACAAAGAATGCAATAAAAAAGTGCCTCACTAGGAGGCACTTTTTGCTTTTAATTGATTAATACGATCAGCAGTAACTGTGCTTAATCCGTTTACCTTGGATATATCGATTGCTTGGAGTTTTTTCCTCGCATCGTCTTTATGTCCTTCGTCCCAAGCGATTTGAGCAAGAAAATACATGCTATCAATCATACCGGGTTTTAATTCAAGTGCCTTTTTAAAATACTCTTTGGCTTCTTCGAGGTGACCTTCAGCATAGGCTAATTGACCTAGATTATCATAGGCCGGTCCGTATTTGTCCGACAATTCAAGGGCGACTTTTGTATAATATCTTGCTTTTTCCCTTTGATTATTGATAAGTGCTAAATATCCCATTGTAACAAAATCCTGTGCGTAGAAGTTTCCGTTTTTGCCTTTTCCTTCGGAAAGATTAGCCTCAGAATAATCTGTAATAAGGTCTAAATCCGGATAATAGAATAAGTCTTCATAAGTCTCTAATGCCTTTTTGGGATTGCCGATTTTCCAATGACAAAGTGCAATATTCCCCGTTAATGTCTTTGTATACAAATAATTACCGGTTAAATGTTTTGCCTTTTCAAAAACAACTAATGCTTCATCCGGTTTAAAGGTTTTTAAAAGCAAAACACCGTATGCAGCCAAAATGTTAATGTTTGTTGTTCCAAGCGAATAGGCAGAATGGTAAAAAGGCATGGCAAGATGCTCTTTTTTAAAGACGGTGTGAAACATAATTCCAATCATTCCGATGAAGGTGCCGACGAACAAAATCAAAGTGACAACAAGAAATGCAAGACCGGCATAGGTTAAGTAGTCCGTACGTTTGTCCATCAATACAATAAATATGAGATAGCTTGCTAATAAGTAAGCTAAAGTAATAACACGCCATTTTTTCTTAATAAAATCCATGTGTACCTCCTGAGACTTGTTTTATAAAGATGATACCACGGTATAAGGTAATAATCAATATTATGATTTAGAGTAAAATCATTGATAACTTTTTTGTTGTATGATATTTTTAATATAGGATGAGATATGCTTGGATGGGAGATGTTTTAGATGGTGGACTATAAGAATAAAGGCTATGGATTGGTTTTGGAAGGTGGAGGAACACGTGGTGCATATGAAATCGGTGTTTGGAAAGCTATAGAGGAATTGAATATTCAAATCGATGCTGTTGTGGGAACGTCCATTGGTGCCATTAATGGGGCCCTATTTGTTCAAAATGACTTGGAAAAAGCCTTAGAGATATGGAATAATATACGCTATTCAAAGGTTATTGAGATTGAAGACCGTTTGATGTTGAGTTTAGAGAACAATCAACTGCGTAATTTATCCATATCAGATGCAATAAAAGGATTTAGTGAAATTGTTAAAAATAAAGGACTAGATATAACTCCATTAAAGAAACTTCTTGAAGAAGTTATCGATGAAGAGGTGATTCGAGAATCACCGGTTGATTTTGGGTTAACAACATTTAATCTGACAGATATGCAAGCTGAAGAACATATGATTGATGATATTGAACCGAATTGTCTTGTGGGTTACTTGTTAGCAAGTTCATATTTACCGGCATTTAAGGCAGAACGAATTTTTGGTAAGCGATTTATTGATGGTGCCGTCCATAATGTAGCTCCGATTAGTATGTTGGTCAATAAAGGATACAAAGACATTATTGTTGTACGTATTCATGGAGTGGGAATTGAAAAAGCATATGATGATAGGGATGTAAATGTCATTGAGATAAAAGCACGAGAAGATTTAGGCGGATTACTTGAATTTGATCTGGGAAAAATCAAGAAGAATATTCATTTAGGTTACTATGATGCCAAGCGAATATTTCTGAACGGGAGTGGAAATAGATATTTTCTCAGTGATTATCACACGGAGGTTTTTTTCCTAAAACAATTTTTAAAACTAAGCAAGCGAAGTGTTGTACGGACATTATTAGATATCGGAGGGAAAAGTTCTATGCGCGGATATAAGCATAAAGAACGCCTTATTTGTGAAGTCCTGTTACCATTTATCGGCAAAGAGCTCAAATTGAAGAAAGATGCTTCTTATGAAGATATATATGTTGAATTATTGGAAAATGCAGCAGAGCTTTTAGGGGTTGAGCGTTTTAAACAGTATACCTTCAAAGAATTAAAAATGCTCGTCAATCAGGAAATTGAAGCGGGAAATTTAGAAACAGTGAAAGACAAAGCCTTATATGAAATTTATGTAAACTTATTTGAATAATATGAGAATGTTAAAGGATTGTGATATAATAGTGGGTACTTAGGAGGTTGACATATGAGCAAAAAAGTTGTTGCAGCAATAGATTTAGGTTCACATGCGCTTAGAATGAAAGTTGGAGAAATCAGTAAATCAGGACTTTTTTATGAACTTGAGAATTATCGGAAAATTAATGGTGTTGGACATGATACCTTTACAACAGGAAAAGTATCCTTTAATACGGTAGATAAAATTTGTGATGAATTAAAGTTATTCAAGAAATCCTTTGAAGAATATGGTGTAGATCAGTATATGGCAATGGCAACCAGTGCAATTCGAGAAGCCGAAAACCGCGATTATATTGTGGATCAGATTCGCTTAAAAACGGGCTTAGAGATTGAGGTTATAAGTAATTCAGAAGAACAATATTTAACCCACAAAGCCATAAAGCATAAATTGAAAAACTATGAACAACTTATTCAAGAAGGTGCAGTTGTTGTCGTTGTCGGTGCAGGAAGTGTTCAGATTACAACCTACAAAGAAGGCCGTTTGCGCTCTTCTCAAAATGTAAAGATGGGATCTCTTCGAATTAAAGAGGTTTTTGATGATATTGAGCGAAAAACATTGAGATATCATAATATTTTAGATGAGTATATTACGACAAATCTTGAAGGTGTTGATTTTTTTAAAGAATCAGATACCTATGAGCATCTGATTGCTGTTGGTGGTGAGATTAGTGTTATAAGTAAAATTATTGAAAATCAACAAAATGAGGATCGTGATCAATTGTCAGAAAAAGAATTTATTAAATTATTTGATCATATTGTTGATATGACCATCGAAGAAATCGAAGAAACCTATGGAGTTAAAAGGGAACGTGCGGAGATTATTTTGCCCTCAATGATGCTTTTTAAAATGTTCTTGGAAAAGGTCGAAAGTAATCAGATTATTACACCGATTATTTCTTTAACAGATGGGATTATCCGATTGATCCATGAAGAAATGTATTTAAAAAAACGAAGTAATGAAGATGATGATGATATTATTGCCAATGCAGAAGCGCTGGCTAGAAAATTTCAACATAATTCATCCCATGCAAAGCAAGTCGAAGAGAATGCTTTGGTTTTGTTTGATCGTTTAAAAAAAATACACGGATTAAAGCATGAACGCGTTCTTTTACAAGTAGCGTCTATTTTACATGATGTTGGCAAAATTATCGCCTTAGATCAACATCACAAGCATTCCTATAATATTATTCGTTCGTTAGAAATTTTTGGTCTCTCAGAGGAACATGTTGAGATGGTGGCTAATATTGCTTGTTACCATAGTATGGTAAAACCGACAATAACAGATCAAAACTTTAAGGCACTGCCACGAGAGGCAAGGACAAAAGTCGGAAAGCTTATTTCCATTTTGCGCTTGGCCGATGCCCTTGATCGATCCCATAAAGGAAAGATTCAAATCCAATCGGTTAGACTACATGAAAAAGAATTGATCATTCACTGTAGCAGTGCCGTGAATGCAGATACAACATTGGAAGAATGGACATTTAATCAAAAAGCGGACTATTTCATGGAAGTATTTGGAATTACGCCGAGATTAAAAATCAAAAGGGAGTTTGAGAATGAAAAAAAATAATAAGACGATTGATTTAAATAACCCTAAATTATATGAAAATCGAGAGTTAAGTTGGCTGGAATTTAACCAACGCGTCCTTTGGGAAGCGGAAAACCCGGAAAACCCATTGTTTGAACGAGTGAAGTTTTTAGCAATTGTGAGCAGCAATCTAGATGAATTTTTCATGGTTCGTGTGGCATCGTTGATGGAACAGATTCATGCAGGCTATGATCGACCGGATTTTTCCGGACTTTCACCAAAGGACCAGATTGAAGAGATTTCAATACGTGCACACCGAATGGTTGAGGACCAAGGGAATGTGTTTAAGCGTTCACTTCTACAAGGATTAAAAAAAGAGAATATTATTTTTACTCTTGATTTTGCTCAATTAAATGAGCATCAAATCGATTATATTGATCACTATTTTGAAAACAATTTATACCCGATTTTGACACCCATGGCGGTGGATTCATCAAGACCCTTTCCCTTAATACTCAATAAAAGTTTAAATATTGCAGCTATTTTACAAAAAGAAGGTCAGGAATTTTTTGCAACCGTTCAAGTTCCGGCAATGATACATCGTTATCTAGAGATTCCGTCAATAAATGGAGGGGAACGTCAATTTGTGATGCTTAAAGATATTATTGTGCATCATATATCGAAGTTGTTTATGGGATATGAGGTTTTATGCGCATCACCTTATCGTATCACCCGTAATGCGGACCTAACGATTGATGAAGAAGAAGCAGAAGATCTTTTGTTAGAAATAGAAAAATCCATCAAAAAAAGAAAATGGGGAGAAGCCATTCGTTTAGAAATAGACCAAAAAGTGGATGAACGTATTTTGAGCTTCTTGAAAGATGCGCTAAAACTCAAAAACCGTTCGATTTATAAAATTAATGGACCCATTGATTTAACATTTTTAATGAAAGTGTATGGGATGAGTAATACAAAAGTATTTAAATTTAATGATTATTCACCAAAGCGTCCAAAAGACTTATTAGGTGAAGAAGATATTTTTGAAGCGATTAAAAAGAAAGATATATTTCTCAATCATCCCTTTGAAAGTTTTGAGCCGGTTGTTGAATGGATTCAAGATGCGGCAAAAGATCCCCTTGTGTTAGCTATTAAGCAAACCTTATATCGAGTATCCGGACGATCTCCCATTATACAAGCCCTTGCGGAAGCGGCTGAAGCCGGTAAGCAAGTAACTGTACTTGTGGAATTAAAAGCTCGGTTTGATGAAGAAAACAATATTCAATGGGCCAGACGTCTTGAAAAAGCAGGGTGCCATGTTATATATGGACTTGTGGGTTTAAAAACCCATTCAAAAGTGACCCTGATTGTTCGTAAAGAAGATGAGGGTATACGTCGCTACGTTCATTTAGGTACAGGGAACTATAATGATATCACGGCACGTTTTTATACGGACATGGGACTACTTACGGTGAATGAGCAAGTGGGACGGGATGTTTCCGCTATTTTTAATACACTCTCCGGATATTCAGAACCGCCAAAGCTTCATAAGATTACCATGGCGCCGACCCAGTTACGCGATCGATTTATTTATATGATTCGTCGAGAGTCAGAATATGCACGTAATGGCAAGAAAGCGCAAATCATTTGTAAGATGAATTCTCTATGTGATTTTGAAGTGATGCAGGAGCTTTATAAGGCATCCATGGATGGTGTTAAGATTGAACTGATTGTTCGTGGGATTTGTTGCTTGATTCCGGGAATTAAGGGTGTGAGTGAAAATATAACAGTTCGAAGTATTGTCGGAAAATACCTTGAACATAGTCGTGTTTTCTATTTTTTCAATAATGGGAAAGAGAGTTTATATCTATCGAGTGCTGATTGGATGCCCAGAAACCTGAATCGACGTGTAGAATTATTATTCCCGCTTGAATCTGAACATATTAAAACTCGCGTGATGGGGATGATTAATATTCTACTTAAAGATGTTGTTAAAGCGAAGATTAAAGATGCAGACAAAAACTATAATCGAATTGATCGACGAGGCAAGGAGGTTATTAATTCACAGGATTATTTTGAAGAGCAAGCAAGTATATTTGAAAAAAAATATTATAAAGAAGAAATCGAAGAAATTTTCGTGCCGATTATATCCCATGAACCGGATGAGATGAGTTGACAAAACTGCCGACAAGAAGTATAATTATAAAAAATAATGAATATATATTCAAAGAGGTGAAAAGATGGCAATAAACTTAAAGGGAAAAAGTTTGCTGACACTCAAGGATTATACAAAAGAAGAAATTGAGTTTTTGGTTGACTTAGCGATTACGTTAAAAAAGAAAAAGATGATGGGAATCAAAGGGGATTTGCTTGAAGGCAAAAATATTGCTTTGATTTTCGAAAAACCGTCCACAAGAACCCGGTGTGCATTTACCGTGGGATGTGTTGATGAAGGTGGTCACCCGGAATATCTAGGAAAGAATGATATTCAGTTAGGCCATAAGGAGTCTGTGGAAGATACAGCGCGTGTTTTAGGACGACTGTTTGATGGAATTGAATTTAGAGGATTTCAACAAGAGACGGTCAATACCTTAGCAGCCTATAGTGGTGTTCCGGTTTGGAATGGACTGACAGATACCTATCATCCAACCCAGATTTTAGCCGATTTAATGACCATCAAAGAAACCTTTGCTACATTAAAAGGGATAAAAATGACCTATATTGGAGATGGACGTAATAATATGGGGAATTCATTAATGATTGGCTGTTCAAAAGTCGGTATCGATTTTTCAATCATTGCACCTTCGTTTTTATGGCCAGACCAAGACTTGGTTAAGGAATGTGAGGACTTTGCGAAAGCATCCGGATCCAAAATTACCATTATTGACGATATAAACGAAATTGAAGGTTCTCACGTCGTATATACAGATGTATGGGTATCGATGGGCGAAGAAGATAAGAGTAAAGAGCGTGTTGAGCAGTTAAGACCTTATCAGATCAATGCGGATTTGATGGCAAAGGCATTACCGGAAGCTGTTGCCATGCACTGCCTCCCGGCAGTTAAAGGATATGAAATCACTGAAGAGGTGTTTGAAAAGTTCAGTAAAACAATTTTCGATGAAGCCGAAAACCGTATGCATACCATCAAAGCCCTCATGGTCGCAACCTGCGGTCGCTAAGTAGTGGCGAGTATTAGAAATAATTGAAAAAATGACAATAGTAGGCACATCTCGCTGTGGGAGTGCAAGTCCTAACTGCAATCAGAAATATCTTCCTAAATCAAAAATCGATTCAGAAAGATATTACTAATCAAAGTCAGGACTTGAGTTCCCATGATGCGAGATGTGCCTGCTTTTGTCAAAATATCTATTATTTATATACCGCCGTCATAAGTTATGACTTGTCCGGTGAGGTAGGGGCTGTGATTGATGATGGCGTAAACGAATTCGGCGACTTCTTCGGGAGTTCCGTAACGGGACATTGAAATTGAATTGGCTAATTCGTCGTGTTCTTCTTTAGTTAAGAACGCATTCATTCCGGTATCGATGACACCACATGCGATAGCATTTACACGAATATTTGACGGTCCCAATTCTTTGGCTAAAGCTTTTGTAAAGCTATTCACACCACCTTTTGAAGCGGAGTAGGCGACTTCCATTGACGCGCCATCATTTCCCCAAATAGAACTTATGTTGAGTATGTGTCCATTTTTTTCGTGAATCATATCAGGAACGCAAAAAGAGCACATATTATATACAGAGGTCAAATTAGTATTTATCACATGTTGCCAATCGTCATAAGAGGTATCTGTGAATAACTTAACCTGACTGACCCCGGCATTGTTGATAAGAGTTCGAATGGGGTGCCCTAATAATCGAATTTCTTCAAACATTTGTGAAACATTTTTATAGTCAGATACGTCACATAATATAGGATATGCAAAGTATCCTTTGTCTTTAATGGCATTGCTTGTTTTAAGTAATCCGTCTTGGTCGCTTTTTGAAATACAAACAAGCAAAGTATCTTTGCTGGCAAGCCTTAATGCAATAGCCCGGCCGATTCCTTTAGATGCACCGGTAACAAGAACTAATGATAAATCACGCATAACTATTCCTTTCCTATAAGTATTCGTATGAATAATATAACTTATTTTCAAAACTTAATCAAATTTTTATATGCAGAAGGGATGTATATATGGTAATATAGTGGTTGAGACTAATTTGTATGGAGGGTGTAATGGATAAAGATTTGCGTGAGTTATTAATATTATCCGTGACGATTGTGATAATATTTTTAAGTTCCCTATTAATTGTCGGGATTCAAAAAGATCAGAAGGAAGCGATAGAGGCTAATTCTCAAGTTGAAAATCAACAAAACCAAGATGAAACAGAAGAGGAAGAACCTGAACAAGAAGAGGCCTTTCATCCGGATTCGTTTACAGGACTATTAATCGGATTTGACAAATCAAGAGGTTTAACAGATGTTATTATGGTCGGCTATTTTGATGCCTCAGATAGTGAATTTAAAGTTATATCGGTTCCGAGGGACTTACACATTGATTTTCGTAAGGAACCCTTTAAAACAATAAAAGAAAATGACCCTAATAATCGGATTGCATATTGCAAACTAGGTGAAGTATATTATAACCTTGGTAAAGATAATGAAGCCTTAAAACAAGTGAAAAAAATTGTTGGTGGTATTGTCGGATTAGAGATTGACTACATGGCAACGATTGATGTTGGAGGTTTTAGAGAAGTGGTCGATGCCGTTGGTGGTGTTGAATTTTACGTGCCCCAGCGTATGTATTATAATGATCCCTTTCAAGACTTGTATATTGATTTAAAAGAAGGTGAACAACTCTTAGATGGTGACAAAGCCGAACAACTTGTACGCTATCGTCAATATCGAATGGGCGATTTGCAGCGAATTCAAGTTCAACAAGATTTTATGGTTGCATTATATGCAAAGATTAGTCAAATTAGAGATTTTAATAAGGTTGCTGAATTAGCAACTATCGGATATAATATATTTGATTCGGATTTTGGATTAGCGTTTGCACTGGAGTATGCAGAATACTTCTTTGAAATGGATAAGCAAGATATATTAAAATCAGAAAATATGGTGACTTTACCCTCTTATGGAGAGAGGATTGATGACATATGGTATCAAAAATGGTCACGAGAGGAACATCATGAAACAGTAAATGCGTTAATTAATGAAAATGATTAGAATTAAGGGGTTATCATGGCGAAGAAAAAAAACAATCGACAAGTATATTTGTTAAATAAATTTATTAAGATATTTTTTATATCCTTTGTTTTACTTATTATTCTAGCTTCTTTAGGAACATATGGATATGTTCAGATAACAAGTAATAAGATTTTGGATGCCCTCAAGAACAATCCGATTACGGTCAATGGAACGGATGATGGTATAAATGATATTATGAGTGAAGAAGATGCTTCGCACATAGTTTCCAAAGAGCTAACAACGGTTGCTATTTTTGGTGTTGATGAAGACGGATATCGTACAGATGTAAATATGATTGCTTTTTTTAATCACAAGCTTGGTGATATTGATATTATTTCAATTCCTAGAGATACAAAGGTTAAAATTCCGGATGACATTTATTCTGAAATAAGCAAGGTTCGAAGTGATGTTAAACAATATTCAAGAATTAATGCCATTCCGGCATATGTGAGTAGCAAGAAACGCAATGAAACATCTGTGGATGTTTTAGAACAAGTTTTTGGCGTAAAAATTGATTATTATGTGAACATGAATTTAGAAGGATTTAAGTATATTGTTGACGCAGTTGGTCCTATTTATATGGACATTCCTGAGCCGATGAAATATAGTGATCCGCTTCAAGATTTGTATATTAATTTAGATGCAGGCTATCAACCTCTAAATGGTGCCCAAGCGGAGCAACTTGTACGTTATCGAAAAGGATATTCAAATGCAGATATCGGACGAATCAGTATGCAACATGAGTTTATGAAGGCATTTATGCAACAAGCACTTGAACCGGATAAGAAATTCAATATGGTGACAATCCTTGAAACGATTTTTAATCATGTCACAACGGACTTCACAGACGCAGTGGATTACTTGATATACATTGATGATGTTTCCGCCGATAAGATTAGCATGACAACCCTTCCGGGAGGCCCAAGTCGTACGGATGGTTCATATACCTATGATCAAGCGGCGTCAAAAGAGTTGATAGAGAGCATCATAAATAAAAAGAATATTGTCCAGACACCGGAAAATGAAAATTCAGATGAGGAGCAAACTCAAGAACAAAAGGTCGAGGTCGAGGTTGATCCAATTAAAATTCTAGACCCGACAGAATTTACCATATCTGTTCGAAATGGGACAAATGTCGGAGGACTTGCAGGACGTACTCAAGAACGATTGAAAAGTGAAGGTTTTGATGTTGTTGACGCGAGTAACTATGAGGATAAGTCATTAAAGCAAACACTTATATTGGCGCCTGCGCAAGAAGTTGGTGAAGCTTTAGAAAGGCATTTTAATAATCCTAAAATAACTGTTGATGAATCACTGATGGACAAAGAGATTCAAGTCGTTATTGCCATCGGAACCAATGACAGTGATCAATAAAAGTGAGGACGTATGAAAGATAGAGTGAATATTTTAGGTGTAGGATTTGATAATATTAATATGGAAGAAGCCCTTAAATATGGACTTGGTTTGTTTGCAAGACAAACCAAGTCAGTTATTTACACGCCAAATCCGGAAATTGTTATGGCGGCATATGAAGATAAGGACTTAAAAAGAAATCTTAATCAAGCCGATTTGATTTTACCGGATGGGATTGGGGTTGTCATTGGATCAAAGTTAATTGGGAGACCATTAAAAGAGAGAGTTGCTGGATACGATTTTATTCAACAATTATTCGAAGCATTAAAATATACGGACTATACCGTATATTTTTTTGGCTCAAAAGAAGGTGTTGCAGAGCTGGCGGTGAAGACGATGAAGAAGAAACATCCTGGCTTGTCCGTTGCCGGAACATGGAATGGTTATGAAAGAGACGATGAAAAAGTGATTGCAGATATTAATCGAGTGAAACCGGATCTATTGCTTGTTGGATTAGGTGCTCCGCGTCAGGAAAAATGGATTGCTCAATATAAAGAACGTATTGATGCAAAAGTGTTTGCAGGTGTAGGTGGTTCTTTTGACGGGATGGCTGGTGTGGTTAAACGTGCGCCTAAGATTTTTATTCGTTTAAATCTGGAATGGTTTTATCGCTTGATAAAACAACCGACACGATTTAAACGTATGCTAAAATTACCCTTGTTTTTAATTAAAATACTTTTAGAAGGTCGTAAATATAAGTAGAGGTAGATTATGGAAATACGAAGCAAACGGCATCCGATTATTGATTACTTTCTGATTATTATCGGAACCACTATACTGGCGATATCAATTAATATGTTTTTTGATCCCTTGGAAATGGTTACAGGAGGCGTGACTGGCCTAGCCATTATCATTAAATCAGTGACGGAAGGTTTTATTGATGGTGGAATACCTATCTATATATCCAACATGGTTATTAATATTCCTCTTTTTATCATTGCTTTCTTGCTAAAAGGAAGGCATTTTGGTGCAAGGAGTTTATTTGCGACATTCTATTTGTCATTTGCTCTTTTTTATACCGATGGGGTACAACCCTTAACATTCGATGTACTTTTAGGTGGAATCTTTGGCGGATTACTTGCCGGTATAGGTTTGGGACTTGTTTTTAGTGCTTTTTCAACAACAGGCGGAACGGATTTGGCGGCTAGTATTATTCAACATTTTGCAAAACATATTTCGGTTGCTCAGATTATGCTTTTTTTGGATGCTTTAATTATTTTGTTTGGTCTCTATCTTTTTGGTCCGGAGAAAACGATGTATGCCATTATTTCTATATATATATCGGTAAAAGTTATTGATGGTATATTAGAGGGGTTACATTTTTCAAAAGCGGCATTTATTATTTCGGATTTTAGTGAAGCTATTTCGGAACAAGTGATGATTAATTTAGACCGAGGTGTTACCGGTCTTCATGGTGAAGGAAAATATACGCACAATAAAAAAGAGCTCTTATTGTGCGTTGTGTCTAAAAGAGAAATCGTAAAACTCAAAGAAATTGTTCGAGATATCGATAAAAATGCATTTGTGATTGTTGCAGATGTTCGAGAAGTAGTTGGTGAAGGATTTGTCGAGTATGAAGTCTCTAAAAATGAAGCAATAAAATAGACAAAGTGTCTATAAATGTGGCCATCTTTTGGATATGAACGGCATCTACTTAGTGAATGTAGATAGTATTAAAAGCCAATAAGAGGGTAAAATACTACAAAATACCTGTAAATAGCAATGTTCACAAATTCAAAAAGGCCCTTTTGTTTAATTAATCCATAGTTTTAGCTGATTAAGTATAGTATAGTATATTTAACGCAACAGTAATCAACCAATATTTCACAAGGGGGCCCATTAAATGGCAAGTTTATCTCTTAAGAACATCAAAAAAGTATATGCAGGAAATGTAACAGCAGTTCAAGATTTTAATCTAGAAGTTGCAGACAAAGAATTTATTATCTTCGTAGGTCCATCAGGATGCGGAAAATCAACGACGCTTCGTATGATTGCCGGTCTTGAAGAAATTTCAGAAGGTGAATTATACATTGGCGATCGTCTTGTTAATGATGTCGAGCCAAAAGATCGTGATATCGCGATGGTATTCCAAAACTATGCACTTTATCCACATATGACAGTATATGATAACATGGCATTTGGTCTTAAATTACGTAAGACTCCAAAAGCTGAAATTGATCGTCGTGTTCAAGAAGCTGCTAAGATACTTGGTATCGAAGTATTACTTGATCGTCGACCTAAAGCCTTATCCGGTGGACAACGTCAACGTGTTGCTATGGGACGTGCCATTGTACGTGAGCCGAAAGTATTCTTAATGGATGAGCCTTTATCAAATCTTGATGCTAAGTTAAGAGTTCAGATGCGTATCGAGATTTCTCGTTTGCATCAAAGACTTCAAACAACGATTATTTATGTAACACATGACCAGGTTGAGGCGATGACGCTTGGAACAAGAATTGTTGTAATGAAAGATGGTTTTATTCAACAGGTAGATACACCTTCAAATCTTTATGATCATCCAACAAATTTATTCGTTGCCGGATTTATTGGTTCACCTCAAATGAATTTCTTGGATGCAAAAGTTTCAAAAACAGGCGATGATATTACCTTATTATTTGGAGCAAACTCAATCTTATTAAAAGGTAAGCAAGCTCAATCGATGATTGATGGTGGCTATGTCGATAAAGAAATCGTGTTTGGAATTCGTCCTGAAGATATTCATGAAGATCAAGCATATATGGATGCTCACCCAGAAACAGTGATTGACTTTGAAGTTAATGTTGTTGAGATGCTAGGTGCTGAATTAAACGTTATCGGTTCTGTTGATGCATTTGATGTAACAGCTAGAACAGACCCACGATACAAAGTGGAAGCTGGTCAAACTGTAAAAATGGCATTTGATATCAACAGATTACATTTATTTGACAAAGAAACAGAAAAAGTAATAGAAATATAATACGAAAAAAAAGAATAATTGGAGGGAATGCACAAAATTGTGCATTCCCTCTTTCAATTTTGTAGATTATGCTATAAAATGGAAACAGAATCCAAAGAT
>CAZLXW010000044.1:0-30363 GCA_964563505.1 uncultured Eubacteriales bacterium | reverse complement strand
CGAGAGCGTTTCACATTGCTCACCTCTATTTCAATTGCTCGATAACACGTTTCACTATTTCAGCGATTGCTTCTTCACTTGTGCTTGCCTGACTTGTTGAACTAGTTGTCTTTGTTGAACACGCACTACTTTGGCAATCTGCCGGATGACGTCCAGGTACTGCAAATTGTCTTCTAAGTTCATATAATCTTGCAACTTCTGATGAAGGTAATTCTTTAGCTCCACCTAAGGCTTTTGCTTTGTAAGCTAATGACGCATAGAATTCTAAGCTTTCCATTTTAAAGTATGCTGACATTAAATCTTGTCCCCATGATAGTGCACCATGATTTTCAAGCAATACCGCGTCATAACATTCCAAGTAAGGTTCAACTGCATCCGGAATCTCCATTGTTGACGGTAATCCGTATTTTGCGATGGGTACTTCACCTAAGAAAATAACGGCTTCCGGCATGATTTTTTCAGTTAATGGAATACCTGCAATGGCATAAGCTGTTGCATATTGTGGATGTGCATGAACAACTGAGTTTACATCCGGACGCTCTTTGTAGATACGCATATGCATCTTAATCTCTGATGATGGTTTCCATTGGCCATTGGGTTGTTTTAAGTTTCCTTCATTGTCAACTTTACAGATCATATCGGGTGTCATAAATCCTTTTGACACACCTGTTGGTGTACATAAAAAGGTATTCTCATCTAACTTCACTGAGAAGTTACCGTCATTAGCAGCAACCATCTCACGCTGGTAAATACGCTGTCCAACTTCACACATTTGTTTTTTTACTTCAAATTCATTAAACATTTCTTACCTCCAACTAATTCTTGATTTATGTTGTTTTATGTTGTTTTATCTTTATTTCACTCTAATACTACCACTTAACCCCACTAATGTCAATGAATTTACGCCTGTTTTTATGCGTTTTTTTGTTGAATTTCCTTGTTTGTTCTGTGTCTTGGCAAGAAAAAAAGAAGTCCTCCAAATTTCTTGGATTTCTTCTTATTTTTTACGTATTTGGTCCGGTGTTGCACCGAATTTTTTTTTGAATTGTTTATAAAAATAGGATGTATTTGAATAGCCGATTTCTGCCACCACATCACTAACGGGCATTTGGGTATGTTCAAGCAAATAACCGGCATAATCTAGCTTCCGCTCTTTGACAAGGGTCGTCAAACTTGAACCGGTCATTTTCTTAATAATCTTACCTAGATAATCCGGATGATAGTTAAAGGCTTTTGCCATACTTGTCAAGGAAAGATCCTTAAAGTGCTCATTAATATAGTTGACAATCTCACTGGAAATACTAGTATCAATGGCATTAACCATGGACTGGGACAAGTGTTTTTCATAACTTCGAAAGAGTTCATTGAATATCAAAAGCATGTAGGCACGAATGGCTGTTTCCATTCCATTGCGCTGTTCATAATATTCAATCAACAGTTGAAGCATAAAGTCCCAAATATGTGCATTTTCCGATGTTTGAAAGTAGATGTATTGCTTGACATCTTTTTTCCCATAGATTGCTTTGACTACAAAGTTGGAAATCACATCATTGTAGGCCACCTGTTTCATAAAGAAGGAATCAAAGAATTCTTTTTTGATCAAAATATTAATGGCAATGTCCTCTTGGCCGGCTTCATAAATACTGTGTTCCATATTCATATCCAACAAAAAAATCTCACCTTTTTTAATGGTCAAGTCTTTGCCATCGATATGCTGGCGAATGGAGCCCGAATAGACGAAAATCATCTCTAGATAGTCATGTCTGTGACGATCAAAAGCAACAAAACGATCATGTTTGTGAACGGAGATGACTTCACCGTCATCCATCAACTTATCACTGTTAATAATCCAAGCGTCTGCCGGATTATCATTGGAAAAATATGTTTTTAATCGTGTCTGCGTGGCACCACGATAGGCTTGTTCAACTTCATTCATCTCTCGAAGCCGCTTATCTAATTCTTCTACCGTCATCGTCGACCACTCCTTTTCTTTCCAATTAATTTTTTGCTCATTCTCTACTCCGATATATATATTATTTCTATCGTTTTGTCTTCTTCATTCAATTTCATAGATATATCAAAAATATCTTCAAAGTATTTTGCTGATATTAAGGTTCGGTCATTTGTGATTATAGGGACAAAATCAACCTTAACCATCTCTCCATTTATATTTATATAAGGACTTCCTATGACCATTTCTATCCTTTTGTCTTCTTTGACAGCTGTAACTGTTCTTGTCTGATTACTCCAAGAGATATCAAAACCAAACTTTTCCAAAACAACTCTTAATGGAATCATCACCCTTCCATCTATGATTGATGGAGATACATCTGATATTAATAATTGATTGTCAACAAACATTCTTAAATTTTCATTTCCTACAAGAGGTTCATTGATCCATTCATATACATAGGAATAACTACGAACTGCCTTTCCGCTTTCAATGATGACTTTGAACACATAATTATCGTCCACTGAATCCGGAAACATTGGCACTATTTCAGCCGTTTTACTAAGCATCTCCGATTCTAACGGAAACGCCATATTTCTTTCTATAAACTCAGAAGGTGGATCGGGTGGAACCCTTCCCGGATAAAGAAGCTTGTGAAAGAATGTGATATTGACGTTACGCATTAAATTTGCATCATCCTTCAATATACTTCCTTCATATGATATTGTAAATTTTTCATGCGATTTGAGAATAATTGGCACAGAAGTAAACTTAAGATAAGCTTTATAGATTTCCTCTAAATCACCATTTTCTTTTGATGACAAATCTATATGCATTAGTAAGGCCGTCTGCCCCAGTTTAAAATTCGAATCCAACGCTTCATCTTTAGGTTTGCTAAAATGAATCAGTTTTTTTCCCTCTGAATCACTTATTGCTTCTACAAAAGGTTCTTCATAAATTGCTTCTTCATATTTATCTAGTCTCCAATATCCATCTTCCACTGTTGCCTTTAAAATAGAATCTGAGAATGTAATTGTCAAAACGACTGTCAAAATTACAACTACTATTTTTTTATACATTTGCCCCTCCTTCTTCAAACATTAACCTATTCGTAATCAAATAACATTAAAAGCAAATAATTATTTTAAAAATTTTATTATAGATAAAGTATAACACAATGTGCCAACTATTCAGATATCAAAATTCAAAATATTATTGATTTTCTAATTGTATAAAGCATCACATAACTCCATCAAAAAAACGGATACACCAACAATATTTGCTGGTGTATCCGTTTTTTTATATCAATATCCTTATGCTCTTTTTAATAGGACATCTTGTTCGTATTTTTTCACTTCATTTAACCAGTCTAAACCAACCGGAACGCCTTGTTGCATGCAGTAGTAATCCCATACTGCTTGCCATGGCATAGATTTTAATTCTTCCAACATAGCTAAACGTGTTGTAAAGTCAAAGTCAACTTCGGCTGATTTTAATTTGTCAAAAGGCTCAACTAAGGCCATTAATAAGGCTCTAAACATGTTACGGGTTCCGATTGTCCATGCTGCTACACGGTTAATACTTGCATCAAAGAAGTCTAATCCGATATGAACACGGTCTAATAAGTCTCCACGAATAATTTCTTGGGCAATGGCCATGAGTTCATCATCTAAAACGATAACATGGTCACTATCCCAACGCACCGGACGACTGACATGGAGTAACATCTCATTGACAAACAAGCTCATTGCTGATAATTTGTTAGAAATAACTTCGGTTGGATGGAAGTGTCCTGCATCTAGGCAGACAAGCACATCATTTTTCACGCCATAACCCATGTAGAATTCGTGAGAACCGACAACATAACTCTCTGAACCGATACCGAAAACTTTGGATTCAACTGCATCTAAGTGGTATTGTTTATCAATGTCTTCAGTCAAAATCTCATCTAAGGCTTCTTTTAAACGTTTTCTCGGACCTAAGCGGTCTGCAGGAATGTCTTTGAAGCCGTCCGGAATCCAGATGTTCATGACTGAAGGCGTTCCTAACTCTTTACCAAAATATTCACTGACTTTTCTTGAACGCTTCACATGCTCAATCCAGAAGTTACGAATATTGGCATCCGGATGGCTAAGTGTTAATCCGTCATCTGCTTTTGGATGAGAGAACAAAGAAGGGTTAAAATCTAAGCCTAAGTCATTTTCTTTTGCCCATTGAACCCAGTTAGCAAAATGTTTGGGTTCTATTTGGTCACGGTCAATATTTTCACCACCGGCTTCTAAGTATAAAGCATGAAGGTTTACACGCTTTTTCCCGGGGATTAATGAAAAGGCTTTTTCCATGTCTGCACGAAGTTCTTCCGGTGTTCTTGCTTTTCCCGGATAATTACCTGTCGCTTGGATCCCGCCGGATAATTCGCCGTCCGGATTTTCAAAACCGCTAACATCATCACCTTGCCAACAGTGTACAGAAACCGGAATAGTCGCTAATTTTTCAAGCGCAGCATCGGTGTCTACACCCAATTCTTTATACATTTCTTTTGCAATTTTATAACTCTCTTCAATTCTTTGCTTATTTAACATCTTATATCCTCCTAAATTTTTCCCATTGTTGGTTTATACCTTCATATGTTCTTGGTTCAAACTTCTTAATATCAAAAGACTCCATAACAAGCTTTCTTGCATCGGTTAATGAATCTAAGGCTCCATTTGTAATAAATTGCAATAATAAGTTTCCAATCGCTGTCGCTTCATCCGGTCCTGCATAGACGTCACATTCTGTAAAGTCAGCACAAAGTTGGTTAAGTAATAGGTTTTTGGACCCGCCACCGATAATATGAATACGCTTGATGGGCACCTCATATAATTCGCTTAACTGTAGAAGTACTTCCTTATATTGGAATGCCAAACTCTCAAAAATACAACGCGCGATTTGCCCCGGCTCCGTCGGCACCATTTGATCGGTTTCCTTACAAAAGGCTTGAATCTCTTCAACCATGTTAGTCGGATTTAAGAAGCGTTCATGATTGGGATTGATGAGGCATCCAAAAGGTTTGGCGCCTTCAGCGAGTTCTACAAGTTCTGCAAAACTATATTTGTAGTCATATATACGCTGTACTTCTTGAATCAACCATAGCCCCATAATATTTTTAAGGACCCGATAGGTATTATATACGCCACCTTCATTAGCAAAGTTATATTGACCGGCGAGTTCATTGGCTATGGGTGTATCACTCTCTACCCCCATCAAGCTCCATGTTCCTGAACTGATATAAGCAAACTCTTTATCAATGGCCGGTACCGCTGCCACGGCTGAACCTGTATCGTGGGTTGCCGGTACGACAACATCCATTTGATCAAATCCACTTTTTCTTAAAATCTCCGGCTTAACTTGGCCAAGCTTAGTCCCTGCTGCAATAGGATCTTTAAAAAGATCTCGGTCAAATCCGGTCACTTTAATGAGTTCTGCGTCCCAAGTATTGGTGTGTACATTAAGAAGTTGCGTGGTTGTTGCATTGGTATATTCAACAGATGTTTTTCCGGACAGTCGATAATGCAGATAGTCCGGAACCATCATGTATATTTTTGCATTTTCCACATCCTCAGGATGGGCTTTATAGTGTTCTTTAAGTTGATACAATGTATTAAATTGCAAAAACTGCACACCGGTTTTTTTATAAATATCCTCACGTTCGATTTCTCCAAAGACTTCTTCCATTGTATGGTCTGTGCGGTGGTCACGATAGGCATAGACTTTTCGAATCAAGTCACCTTGTCGGTCTAATAAGGCGTAGTCTACTCCCCATGTGTCCACACCTATGGACTTAACACTTGGATAGACTTGGTGCACTTTCTTCAAACCTTCTTCGATTTCACCAAACAAGCCTTCCACGTCCCAACGATCGTGTCCGTCAATGTGTGTCATTGCATTTTTAAATCGGTGCAATTCTTCAAGTTTTAATTTTCCGTCTTCAATGGTACCTGCAATCAGTCGTCCGCTGGACGCACCGATATCGACAGCAATACATGTTGTTGCCATGGTCTTCTCCTCCATTTCATTTAAATCACTTTAATAAAAGTATAGCAAAAAAAAGGAGGTCTGCCATTGACATAAAGCGAGATTCTGACTAACAAAAAAAGAGATTCTGAGTCTTTTATGCCATTCATGACATTTAAACATACCATTCGTTACATTACCCTGTTATCCGCAAAAAAAATATGATATGCTTTGAATAGTTTAGTCGACAAACTTATTTAAAGCTAATTTAGCCTAAATATGGAACATTTAAATTTTAATATATTATGGAGGATTTTTATGACAAAAAAATTAATTACATGCAGTTTAATTTTAACATTTTTATTTATTGCAATAATTCCAACTCACGCAAAAAATGATAAAAAAAACAACCTGGTGGAGAATCAAAAACAAGAAATAAATAAGATTTTATCAGACGAGGCAAAAAATATAAACTATCTAACAGAAGGCGAATATTCATGGGATATAATAATTGATGGTAAAAACCAAGGAAACGTAACTATAAAAAACGAAAAAAACAGAGATGAGAGCTTAATACAGCCCCTTGGCAATTATAACGTTACTGATGGAGATTGGACCACAACGTACACCTTTGATTTAGAGGTAAATGGCGAAATCGTTTTAAAATCATACTATACTATTAGTGATTCCGCATCAAAAATGAATCCAACAGGAACCGATGATTATTTAACACCTCCAATCGGTTATTCAGATGATGGGCATTCATCATATCATACGAAATATAGCGATACTCAATTTATGTCCAAAGGTTCATATACTATTAAATTATTCAATATCAATTTGCCCTTAACATATACAATACAAAGTAATTTCCTCTTAATTCCTGGCGGAGATTCATCTGGTAACAATCTCAATGTTGCAACTTTTGTTAACTAACAAATATCGTTTATATTATGTGTGTATGTATGCATATGGTTACGAGGAGGGAAATCGTAAGTCATGAATTTCACAAACAAGCTAGAGCTATCATTTTTAAGTTCGTTACCAGCTATCGGATTATTAGTATTTGGAATATTGATTATATTTACCGTATTAATAATTTTGTATTTTTCTAAAAAAATCAAAAAAACTCTATTTATTCTATGGATAAAAGCATTACTAATAATACTTTTAGTGGTCTCATTCGGTTTGATAATGGCAAACTTTTTTATCCCACCAAATAAACTCTTAAACGAACAAGCCTCTCTGTTACTTAATGGGTATAGCCTGCGAATTAAAAGTTTATAAAAATACAAAAGTAGGTACACCTGTAAAGATTTTTGGTGTACTTACCTTTGTATTTATGACTTATAACACCATATATAGGATATATCTATTCAATTATTACTATATCTGCTACGAAATCACCCCGTTCATTACATCAACAACTACCTTTCGTTACATCACTCTTTAAATCCGGGTTATTTTTGTTAGAATATATTTATAGCAACAATTTTAGAGTAATCTCATTTAAGGAGTCTTCGAACAATGAATATAGCTATATGTGATGATAATAAAGCAATATGCTCGCAAGTTAAGAATATAATATCAAATTATATGAATAGCACTTTTTTACCTATATCAATAAATGTTTTTTATAACGGTGAAGATTTATTGGACTACTTGTATCCAGAAAATATAGCCGATTTGATTTTTCTTGATATTGAATTAGAAAATATGAATGGGATTGAAGTTGGGCAACAAATACGTCATGTGTTTAACGACAATCGAACAGAAATTGTGTACATGTCCGGAAGGGATGAATACGATCGGCAATTATTTGATGTTCAGCCATTACTTTTTATTGGAAAACCCATCAAAAAACAACCTATAATTAAAGCAATACAATTAACGGTTAAACGACAAAGAATCTCTGACAAACTATTTTCATATCAAAAAGACAATGAATTCTATCAAATTCCCTTAAGTGAAATTATATATTTTGAGAGTTTAAATCGAAAAATTATAATCGTTACAACAAAATTCACCGATAGTTTTTATGGCAACTTGAAACAAATCACACAAGAACTATTTAAAAGCAATTTTTTTCCAATTCATCGTTCATACTTGATTAATTATAACCATACAAAGATAATTCGTTATTCAGAAGTTGTTGTTTCAAGCAAAGAAACATTACCTATTAGCCGAACAAAACGAAAAGCATTCCGACAATTTCAAGTAGATCAACTAGATCTGTTTTAAAATTATTTTTGCAACTGTTTTTTATTATAATCGTTAATAACTGTTTTAAATTCAGTGATTAAAAATAGGAGGAGTATATTTTTATGAAACATAGGATGTTCCAAATTGGATTGATACTCACGATTGCTTGTATTTTCATCGCAGGATGTAATCGCTCAAAAAATGATATCGCTTATTCTGAAGAATTTGTTGAAGCTTTTCTTACCGATTATTATGAAGTTACTGAAGAAGATAAGGACAGAGTTTCTGAAATATTTGATGTCAATAAGGTTGTCCGTGATGATTTTTTTGAGAACTACTATAATCAAATGCTTATAACCTATGAAAAATATTTAGAAATAGATTTAATCGATCAATTAGCCGCCAACAGAGCAATAGATAATGTCGATAAATTTACGGTTATTGAAGATAAAGATGTATCCATTAGAGATATACATTTATCCTTGGATAAAGAAGATTTAACGCGCGATGAAAAAACAAGATTTTTATATGATTATAGTGTAGAATTAGAAGTAAGGCAGAATAATCAAAGTGAGAATATTAAAAAAGAAGGTAAAATAAGAGTATACAAAACAGAAACTAATTGGATCATTGATCATGTGGATTTTCAAATGTTTCCAATTATCCCCAAATAATATTCTCTTATTAAACGAACAAGCCACTCTGTTACTTAATGGGTATAGCCCGCGGATTAAAAGTTTATAAAAACACAAAAGTAGGTACCCCTGTAAAGATTGTGGGGGTATCTACTTTTGAATACATATTTGTTTAATCCGAATGATTTATTGAAAATAATGTAACGAAACACGATCTCGTTAGTTAGTATAGTGAAAGGAGGTTTTTCAATTTGGAATTCGAACAAATCTATAAAACGCATTTTAAGGATATCTATATATTTTTGTGTGAATTAACACAAAACAAATCGCTCGCACAAGACATTACTCAAGAAACATTTTTAAAAGCAATGAACAAAATTCATACTTTTGATGAACAAAAAGATATTAAGGCATGGCTTTTCACTATCGCTCGTAACACATATTATACAGAATATAATCGTGAAAAACGCCTCTCACCTTATGGGCTACATGAACATACAGAAAGCCGTACTAATATTTTAGATGACCTGATACTAGAGGAACAATCTTTCCTTATATTAACGGCGCTTCATCATTTGAAAGAACCATATAAGGAAATCTTTATGTTACGATTCTTTGGAAATCTATCTTTCAAAAAAATAAGTTTGATTTTTTCAAAAAGTGAAAGTTGGGCAAGAGTAACCTATTATCGAGCAAAAAAGCAAATCATAAATCAAATGGAGGAAGAAAAAAATGAATAAAATAAATTGTAATATTATAAAAGACATTCTACCTTTATATATTGACGATGTTCTTTGTCAAGATACAAGAGAACTGATAGAAAATCATATAGCACATTGTCACAACTGTAAACAAGAACTTGCACTACTAAAATCTGATCTCCCCACATCCCAAGTAGCAATCACCCCAAAAGACGATGTGACTTTACTCAAAAAAATAGGATTAGCCATAAGAAAACAACGATTATTCACTGGAGTATATTCTGCAATATTTGCTTTTATTATTGCCATACTCTTATTCGCCTACCTCACGACACCTCAGTACATCCCTTATTCTGAAGCCTCGAACTTGATTACTATTCAAGAAAATGGCCAGCATATTTCGCTTTCTTTTTCCAAGAAGTACAACTACGAATTGATTCAACGTAAAAACGGAGTATATGATATAAGTCTTTATAAAACACTTTGGAATCAACGCTTTGGTTCTATCCAACCTCAATCAATTACTGTAAATCCAAATACGGAAAAAATTACTACGATTTACTATGTATCTAATGGCGAACAACTAGACACCGTTATATATGGCAAAAATCCAAATATAAATGGTGGTTCGCTCACTTTGCCTCGACTCTTTTTAAACTTTTATTTTCGGGTTGCAATTCTTTTAATCTTTGTTTTGATTATTTTATTAACACTTTTCCGAAAAACTCACAGGATAACATATATTATCGTAAGAATTTTATTTATCCCTACTGCTTACATAACAAGTCATCTATTAATCACCGGATTCAACGCCACTTCATATGCTGCATCGCGTGACTTTTATCTAATCTTACTTTTATGTATTCCCATTTATTATATGCTTACCTTTTTATATATCAAACTTAAGACTTAACCTGATTATATTCTGACCTCTACCTATAGAAGAAGCGTGACGTAGCCACGTTTTCATCACAGAAGAAACTTCAACTAGCAGTGGGAAAGTTTCCTATAGAATAAACAAAAAAGCACTTCCGTGATAGCCATCTCTAGGAGAGGTCTAACGAAGTGCTTTTCTTTATTCGTCCAATAATGTTTCTGAACGGTCTTTGATGTTTTTGTGAAAATTAATAATGGTTCGGTCGTAGGTTTCATTCATAAATTTTGATGATATAAAGAAATCCGCTGATGCTCGATTGTTTGCCATTGGAATGTCATACACTTGAGCAATTCGAAGCAGGGCTTTTACATCCGGGTCATGGGGCTGAGCCATTAGAGGATCAGAGAAGAAAATAACCATATCGATTCTTCCTTCCACTATCTTAGCGCCTACCTGTTGGTCGCCTCCTAGCGGTCCGCTGTTATAGCCTTTAACCGGCAAATCAACATGCTCTGAAATCATCCGCGCGGTGGTTCCTGTACCGCATAAAAAATGTTTTTTTAGTATGTCATGGTGCTCTTTACACCAATCGATTAACTCTGGCTTTTTACTGTCATGAGCAATTAGGGCAATGCTTTTTTTCTTTTCCATTGTCAACGTAATCATATCTGGATTTATTGGGTCCATATCTTACCTCCTATTCTCTAAATCAAGTAACCACATTAAGTATACATGAGAATAGAAATAAACGTCAACTAAAACATTAGCGCATCATTTCATCGGTTCGTCGAAGGGCTTCTTTTAAGTCCAGTTTTGGATATCCTTCAACCTCAATGGTTAATGACGAACATGCCGAAGCAAAAGCCAAACTTCTGTCTATAGGCATATCGTGAATTAATCCATATACAAAGCCGGCAACCATTGAATCTCCAGCTCCAACTGTACTTACAACCTCTGTCGGATATGTTCCTTGAACATACATGTCATCTTTTGTCACAACAATACTACCTTCTTTACCCATGGATACAACAACGATATTCACATCATATTTTGCAATTAGGTCTCTGGCAGCTGTGACAATCTCTTCTGTATTCTCAAGTTTACGGTCCAAAGCATTTTCCAGCTCATGAATATTGGGCTTAACCATAAAAGGATGTCCTTTTAATCCTTCAATCAAGACATCATCATCTGCATCAATAACAACCCGACACCTATCTCCATAACGTTTGGCAACCTGTCCATACATGTCTGTCGGCATACCTTTTGCTAAAGATCCACCCATAATCAGATAATCGCTTTTTTCCGCCGCTTGGTCAATCATAGCAAAAAGTTGGTCAATATGGTCTTGTGTCACTGTAAGTCCGGCTTCATTGATATCTGTGGTTTGGTTTTTCTCACGCTCAACGATTTTCATATTGGTCCGCGTATAACCATCTACCGATAAATAATCCAGTTCCATGTCATCTTTTTCAAAAAATTCTAGTACCGCTTTTTGATTATCTTTACCCAAAACAATAATATGTTTTGTTTCAATATCAAAGCCATCTAAAATTCGGCCCATATTAATGCCTTTACCACCTAAATCTTCTCTAAAGTGTCCAACGCGATTGACTTTTCCATAGTTCAAGCTATCGACTTGAATTGTTTTGTCCAAAGCGGGGTTAAATGTAATTGTTGTAATCATTTCAGATAAAACACCTCCTGCATCGGTTTAATGGGCTCTGCTTCAGCAAAATCAAAACTTCCTTTGACCATTTTTGAAGTAATCGCATTCCATCGTTGACACGCTTCGCTCTTATCGATATATGCAAACGCTTTTTCTACATCATCACATTCAAAGACGTAAAAAAATTGATTTCCGTTTTGAAAAATCGAATAATTTTTAATGCCCGCCTTCGAATGTTCATCAAGAATCTCTTGCCATGGTTCTAAATGCATCTTAACATATTCTTCTAAAGCTTCTTCTTTTACTTCCCATGTCCATGCAAACTTGTTACTCTTTTCCATTATACTACACCTTTCTTGTTTTGTATTTAGTTTTGACACTTACCTTCTTTTATTTTGCCAATATCACTTGAACACCTTGATCTTCAAAATAACTTTTCCAAGCTTTATCTAACGGATATTCTGTGATTACGGTATCGATTGCATCGGTCTCAATCACCCGAACGAGGGCGGATTGTTCAAGCTTTGATTCATCAATAACGAGAATGGTCTCTTTTGAATTGGCAATCATATGGCTCTTTAATTCTGCAAGGGACTCTCTCGAATCCATCATACCTCGCTCCTTGGATATTCCTTTGACCGAAAAAAACATCTTGTCCGCATAATAATGATCAATAAATCTCGCCGCCATTGGACCTTCAAAGGAAAAGGTCTGTTCATTCAGATTTCCACCAATTCCGATAAGATTGATATGGCTATACTGACTGAGTTGATGAATGGCATTAAGCGAATTGGTAATAACCGTAATCCGCTTTATCGGATCAACCTGCTTAATGACCTCAAGTGCTGATGTACTGGCATCAATAAAAATCGTCTCACCTTCGTCAACAAGCTGGGCTGCGTACTTTGCAATTAAGCGTTTCTGATCCATATTGACTTTTTCCCGGTCAGTATAGGGTAAATCATCTGATACGAGATTATCTAAAACAGCGCCACCATAGGTCCGTTTTAGAAAACCTTCTTTTTCAAGTTTTTCTAAATCTCGGCGCACCGTTTCTTCCGTCACATCAAACAGTTCACTCAATTGATTTACACGCACCGATTTTTCTTTTTTTATTATTTGTGTTATTTCTTTTCTTCTCTCGATTGGGAGCATAACTGTTTCCTATTCCCACAGACAAATCTGTGTTTTTCTTTTTTTCTCTGTGTTTATTATACATCCTTTGCCCATTTGTTGCAAGAAAAAAAGAAAAGTCCACTTTTATTTATACTTTAAATTTAGAAACTGTCATTTTAAGCTCTAAGCTAAGTTCATGAAGGATTCGCGAATTGTTTGCTATTCCATCCATTACTGCACTTTCTTCCTCTGTTGTTGCAGAAAGTTCTTGGGCAATGGCTGCATTATCTTGGGCAACCTCAGAAATATTCTTTGTCTTTTTGTTAGTGTCATGGGTTTTTTCAACAATCGCTGTAAATGATTGATTGATTTGATGCACACCATCAATCATACTATTCATTTCTTCAATCATCGTTTTATAGGTCTTATTCGTTTCATCGACAGCCATTTTTTGCTCCGAAGTACTTTGGTCAGCAAGTTTGATTTCACTTAATACATCTTGTGTATCTTTAGAAATACGTTGAATAATCTCGCCGATTTCAATCGCTGATTGGTTGGATTCTTCTGCAAGTTTACGAACTTCGTCCGCAACAATCGAAAATCCCCGTCCATGCTCACCAGCTCGTGCAGCTTCTATCGCTGCATTTAGTGCTAACAAATTGGTTTGATTTGATATATTACTAATCGTCGCCACAATACTCTCAACCTCACTTGCTTCTTTTGCAAGGTGATTAACAACATCAAATACTTTTCGAAAGGCTTGAATATTCTCCTGTGTTTTTTCTCCTTGATTTTCAATCGCTTTCATTCCATTATTCAAATGCTTTTTAGATTCATTGGCATAGGTATTGATCGAATGAATCATCTGTTCATTTTCATTAATGGATGCTGTGATGTCTTCCATATTCTTAGAAACATCTAGAATGAGCATGGCTTGATCTGTAGCACCACCGGCTATACTACTAACAGAGCTTGCAACTTCTTCAATGGCTTTTCTATTCTCATCAACCGAAATATCAAAATCATGTGATGAACTAGATACTTTTTCTGCAAAAAGTATAATGCTTTTTACGATTTCACCAACATTGAAGATAAATACATTGACCGACTCACTCAGTTCTTCCAGTTCATCTTTTGTATTGATCTCAATACGTTGCCTTAAATCCCCTCCATTTGCACTTAAAGCTCTTAGCTTATTTCTCAACTGTCCTATCGGTTGCGCAATACGATGTGCCAAAAATCCACCTAAAATTACAGCGATAACTAATGCAATAATACTTTGAATAATGGCTTGCAAAAGAAATGCTTCTTTTCTGGTTTCAAGTTCACTCGCCTCAATATCAACACCAACGATAGCAACAACATTCCCTTGGTCATCCTTAACCGGCGCATAGCCGGATATAAAGGTTCCCCATTCATCTGTATATACATCATCATCTGAAGAAGGCTCTCCATTAAATGCTTTCTCCATTCCTTCCATATATTCATATTCATAGCCCAGTTCTGCGGGTTCTTCTTCAGAGGCATCAATAATAAATTGTGTCGTATCCGAATCCACTTGACTCAAGGTATAAATATAGGTCATTCCTGTCGCCTGTAAATAATCCATTAATTGATTACGCGTCGTAACAAAAGCCTCACTCTTCATTGCTGAAGGCTCTGTAAATGTAGCGTGCATTTCACCATCGACAAATAAAGCGGCACCTGCTGCAATCCGCTCAACTTGATTTCGAATATCCGAAATATAATGTTTGTAATTATTCCGATATGATTGGACATTAATAATTGTAGAAATGACTAAAACGAGTAGAACAAAACTCCCCACGAGCTGTCCTCGAATGCTCCGCATCCTTTTCGTTTGATGCCTAACATTGATATTATTATTTTTATTACCCTTCATTTACTTCATTCTCCTCTTCTTGCTATCATAATATATATTATTTTAGCAAAAAGGCGGAGAATATAAAACATTTTTTTATACTTTCTTTATCGGACATTTTCCATTCCGTATGATATAATGTGTAATTAGGATATAATTTATGAATCGAACTTATTTTTTTGAAAGAACGGAGAATGACCATGTCAAAAAAAACCATGAACAAAAATATGGAACGTATGCAAGCGCTTATAGAAGAAAAGAAAAAGAAACCTGGATACTTACAAGCTGAAAAGAAAATCGGTTCCGGTCGCGTTGAAAAAGTTAATAAAAATAAAGGCAACGGCCCAGCCAAAACCAAATTAAAGGATGTTGGTTTATAAATCCAAAGTAAAATAAACCAAAAACAGGTACCCACTGATTCGTGGACACCTGTTTTTTAATTACAACTTATTATTACTACATGCTAAATTAAAGGATACTTCCCCACTCATCCATGTTTCCTTGGAAGAATACGAATGGATTACCAACGACAATAACTGAACCATCACTATCTGGGTCTTCAATTGCTGTATATGTTGTTCCGTTGTATTCAAATGAAGATCCGACAGAACCATCAAATGTTCCTTCAACGGATGCAACTGCAGCTGCACCTGAAACCGCTCCAAGATCGATAACATTCCATAGCATCATGAATGGACACACTGCGTCGAATTCATCATCAGGACCGTTAGGCATGAAGTTTGCCATCTCACTTGGTAAACCAAGACCTGTTAACTTGATTTCTGAACCACCATCTTGAAGTTGTTGTCCTGCTGCGAACATACCAACTGTTGTTGGTGATACAATAACGTCAACTTTGCCTTCAGAAATAAATGCATTTGCTTGAGTAACACTATCTTGAGGATCGTCATTGCCGTACTTAATATCTAACATTGAATTGTCTGATCCTTCGTTGGCATCAGCGATATTTCCCGGATATGCTTCGTTTAATCGTTTTAATTCTCTTTCCATTGATGCAATCCATAGATTTTGAACCGGTGAAGTTGTTGTTGCAGATAATACACCGATAACCGCTGGATCATCAGCAAAAGTATCATTCGCTAAGATTTCTTCTGCTTTTGCTTTCATGTCCATATCTTTTTCATATGATTCTTCAGCTAAGATCATGATTGCTGCGTAAACTAAGTGTGTACCAACACCATCAATTGTTGTAGGAATTGTATGCCCTACACGAACGCTTGGATCAATTGCTGAGTCAGAACTTAACAGTTTTACACCATTGCTTTCAGCTAATTTTGAAATCGCATTAAAGGCATTTGCGTCGTTTGCAGAAATTGTAATACTAGATACACCTTTTGCAATAAGTTCTTCAACAAGAGCTACCTGCGCTGCCGCTGTTGTTTCTGCGGGGGATTGGTACTCAGCAAAATTACCTGTGGATTCAACTGCTTCTTTAAATCCTTGATACATTAAATCTCCAAATAAGTTTCCTGTACTTTTGAACATAAATACATGTGTTTCTGGGTCTTCGCTTTCAGTAACCTCCGCATCTGAGCTGTCTGCGCTTGTGTCTGCGCTTGTGTCTGTGCTAGTGTCTGCATTTGAACTACTTGATGATGAGCCAGAGTCGCCTCCGCCACATCCAACCATTGCTACGAGCATAGCTAACATAAGTGTGATTGCTAATAATTTTTTCATTTTGTTCCCTCCATTTAATCTTTGTTTTGATTTAGATGTCAAACCTAAGTTGTTCGGTTTTGGATACACTCTCTTGTAGTTCATTAAAACATTGCTCTACTAGAGAGTGTATCCAAAGAACAACTATATAGGTTTGTCATCTAAATCATTGTTTGAATTTTATTTTTTCAGCCAGCAGAGCAACAACCAGTAGAATACCTACTGCCATAACCCTTGCCGCTGGTTGAACACCATTGTAACCCATGAGTTTATCAAGGAATGAGATGATAAACACACCGATAATCGGACCAAAAATCTTTCCTTTTCCACCACTGGTTGATACGCCACCAAGTACGCAAATAGCGATAACACGAAGTTCATATCCTTCTCCAACGTTGGCAACAACACTTGGTGATCGTCCCAAATAGAATATTGCAGATACGGCCGCCATCAGTCCCATCAGTGTAAATGTAATCAGTTTAATCTTGTTAATCTTGATTCCCGAAAAATAGGCACCGTCTGTGTTTTTTCCCATGGCATAGAGTTGACGTCCATAGGATGTCTTATGCAATATTAGGCCAAAAATAACAGCGAATATTGCAAAAACCCATAAAGAAATCGGTAGTCCCAGGAAGTTTGAATATCCTAAATCTCCAAACCAGTCTGGAAAAAGCGTTAACGAACGAACATCAAGAACGATCTTAACGACACCTCGATAAAAAAGCATTCCCGCTATAGTTACTATAACTGCGGAGATTTCTTTAAATCGTGTGATAATAAATCCATTTAAAAATCCGGCTCCCGCTCCGGTTAACAAGCAAACCCCTAAGGATAAGGCTGTATTCCCGGTCGCTTCGTACGTTAACCCAAGCGCCATAGCTGATAAGGCTAATATGGAACCCACGGATACATCAATATCGCCTAGCAATAAGATGAAAATCATGGGAAAAACCATAAAGGATAAATCCATTCCTGCTTGAATAATGCTCATATAGCTTCGTGTAAATACATCACCGTTTAAAAAATACATCAAGACATTAAACAGTAAAAATATATAGATTAAAATCATTTCCCATTGAACTAAAAATCTTTTCAGTTCAAATTTCCCGTCGGTTTTTTCAAGGCTAAACCGATATTTTTTATTCATCGTCTCTGTTGTCATAATCGCACCCCTTTATATATTCCTTTCTCGTAAAGCTCGTTGCTTAGCGGATCGTGATGTATAAATATTTAAGATAACGGCTCCGATAATAAGCACACCTTTAATTGCATCTGTCCAAATACTTAGACCGGATAACATACTTAAAAAGGAACTAATAATGGCAAATAGTACCGTTGAAATGATAATTCCGGATATTTTTCCTGTACCACCACTGATACTTACGCCACCAAGAATACAAATAGCGATGACATCCATCTCCATTCCCATTGCCATGGTGCTTTGAGCAATGGCATAGTTGGATGTATATAAAAATCCTGAAAATCCTGCTATGGCGCCCATAATGGCATAAACGGCTATGATGACCATATCGCTTTTTATCCCGGATACTTTTGCTGAATCCGGACTCGATCCAATTGCAAATATACGGCGTCCGAATTTTAAATGTGTAAGAACTACATAAAAGATGAAAAACATAATAATCGCCGTTATGATCAAGTTGTTGACACCAAAAAGACTTCCTACTGCAAAACTTTTGTATGCATTTGAAAAGTTTGCCGGTACAATCCACCGTGAATCACTCACAACATAGGCTAGTCCACGGACAACATATAAGGTACTCAAGGTCGCAATAATTGGTAATAATTTGAGTTTACTTACTAAGATTCCATTATATAAACCAATCACTGTTCCGATTCCTGTTGCTAAGAGCACGAGGGCAAATACCGGAACTTCCGGATTGTCGGCATTAATCATTGATATGACCGTTCCACTAAATACCATGGTGGCTGCAATCGACAAATCGATACCACGCGTTACTAAAACCATAAGCATTCCGATTGCAAGGATGCCGGAAATGGCATTATTTTTCAACATATCATTTAACGCTTTTGCTGTTAATAGTTGGGGAGTTAATTGAGATGCTAGGATAAGCAATACCACGCACGCCATTAACAATCCAAATGATCTGTTTTTTACAATACTTTTAGCAACATCTTTTAGTGAAAAATGTGCGTTTGTCGTTGATTTTATTGTATCTGCTTTATTCGTCATAATTCATCTCCTGTTTTAAATTTCCTGATTATAATCCGGAAGAGCGGATGCTAAAATCTGTTCCTGCCCTAAGTTAATATTATCAAAGATACTCGATACTTTCCCCTCACGCATGACGATGACGCGATCGGCCATACCAAGTACTTCCGGCATTTCAGAAGAGACCATAATGATGGCATATCCTTTAGCAGCCAATTCATTCATAACTTCATAGATTGCATATTTCGCACCAACATCAACACCTTTTGTCGGTTCATCCAGAATCAATACCTTAATATCATTGACTAATAATTTACCAAAAACAACTTTTTGCTGGTTCCCACCGGATAATGTCGATGGGTTATCATATAAGCTACCTGCCTTTAACTCCATACGGTCTGCAATATCGATAACTTTTTGCTCTTCTTCTTTTTCATTCATCCAGCCAAGCTTTGAAAACATGTCTAGATTAACTAAGGTTGTATTTTTTATTATATCCATATCAAGGATTAATCCGTGTAAATGTCGGTCTTCCGGCAAATAACCGATTCCGTTTATAAATCCTTCATTTGGATTATGATTTTTCACCCGTTTATTCTCGACAAATATTTCACCTGAATCTAATTTCATTGCACCGATAATGCTTTGGCATACTTCTGTTCGGCCTGCTCCAACAAGACCTGTAAGAGCAACAATTTCACCACGGCGTACATCAAAGCTAATATCCCGAAAATATCCCATCTTGGATAGATTCGCTACTCGGAAGGCCTCTTGTCCAATCTTTGCGTTTTTTGTCGGATACATTTGTGTTAGTTCTCGACCAACCATGGCTTTAATAAGCTCCCCTTGTGTGATCTTATCAATATCCCAGCAACCAATGTATTGAGAGTCTCGATATACAGTAACACGATCTGCAAGCCGAAAGACATCTTCAAACTTATGGGAAATCAAAATAATAGACACGCCATCGTTCCTAAGCTTTTCTGCAATTCGATAAAGCTCTTCACATTCAACTTTTGTTAATGATGCTGTTGGTTCATCCATAATTAGGATTCGCGCATTCGCCGAAAGCGCTTTTGCAATTTCAACAAGTTGCTGTTTTGCAACACTTAAGTCACCCATCATAGTCTTAGCATCAATGTCACCACCAATGTCATCCAACAATTCCTGGGCTTCAGCATTCATTGTTTTCCAATCATACATGTTGAATTTATTCATAAGTTCACGACCCATGAAAATATTTTCCGTTACACTCAAGTGGGGGAATGCTGTAACATGTTGATAAATCGCTGCAATTCCTAATTCACTCCCCATCTTGGGATCTTCGATAACGATTTTTTTACCGTCGAGGTAAATTTCGCCTTCATTGGGTTGATGAACACCGGTAATCACTTTAATCGTTGTTGATTTTCCGGCACCATTCTCTCCCATCAATCCATGAATCTCGCCTTGCCTAAGTTCTAGGTTGACGCCTCGTAGCGCTCGCACGCCGCCAAAGTTTTTAGAAATATTTTTTAACTCTAAAATTGCCATATCTTTTTGCCAACTCCTACACAGTATTTGTTTGAACACTTTGTGCGTTCTTTTACGATTATGTTCGTTTTGTTCCTTCTGTTTACATGTTACAACTGTTTTAACCATTTGTCAACATTTTTGTGTGTTTTTATGTTCGTTTATGATTATTTCTGTGTTTTTACTTAGTCAATACAAACAAAAAGACACCTCTTTCGAGGTGTCTACTAAGAAATACTTTGTTACCAATCTTGTAAGGCTTTAACCAGATTGTGTACAGATAAATCTTTTCTTTTTATTTCTTGTTTTATCTTACCATCTTCAATGACTAAAACGCGATCACACAATCCTGCAATCTCTTCAAGGTCATTACTTATCAAAATGATTCCTGCCCCTGTTTCCGCTAGGTCTGCAAAGATATTATAGATATCTACTTTTGATGAATTGTCAACATTCGCTGTCGGTTTATTAAAAATAAAAATTTTTGACTTGCTAAAAAACCATTTTGCCAGCAAAACCTTTTGTTTGTTCCCGGCGCTCATACTTTCCATCAAATAATCGACGCCGGCATTGGATATATTCAGAAGGTCCAAATAGTATTTGGAGATTAATTGCTTGGCGCTTCGACTGAGTTTACGAACACGAGGGACATTTGCCGAAACAATATTATCCATAACCGAATCATCAATGAACATCCCCTCATTGGAACTTCCTAAATAGCATAATCCGGCTTCAACTGCATGGGTCGTTGACCGCATCCTTTTTTCTGAACCTTCGACTTTAATATGCCCTTCAAAAGGAATCGCTCCGAACAAGGCTTTCCCAATCGAAGATTTATATGCTCCACGAAGTCCAACGATTCCTAACATCTCACCTTTTTTAAGTTCAAAGTTAATATTATGAATATGTTGTGTGCTTAATCCTCGAACTTTAAGAATTTCATTGCCAAGAGTAATATTGCGCTTGGGATAACGATGCACATCTTTTTCTGCAAATTCAAGCAGTCCGGCCAGAATCGTTTCTTCAGCTTCTTGAATGGCAACAATTTTTCCGTCGCGCATGGTTACCACTTGATCAACCACCTGAAAAAGTTCATCTAAGCGATGAGATGAATAGATTGTCATTCGATCTGCAGTCATGTACTCTTTTATCATTACGTTCAGAAATTGAACTTGTTGCAAATCTAATAAGGTCAAGGGTTCATCAATAATCAGTACATCCGGTTCCTTCGATAAGGCAATGACAACTTCAAGAAGTTTTTGCGTTGCCATCTTTAATTCTCGTACCTTGGCCAGGGGATCGATGTCTAACTTAAAGGCATCTAGAATCGCTTTTGTTTTCTGCTTGGCTTCTTTCCAATCAAAGGCTTTAAATCCTAAGAAAGACTGTTTTGGCTCCCGGTTTAAAAACATATTTTCATATACTGTCATATCCTGAAACAAGCCGTTTTCATGACACACCATTTCGACCTTTAAATCATGAATCACTCGCCCTGCATCCGGCGCTATTTCCTTACTGATTATTTTTAATAATGTTGTTTTTCCGACTCCGTTTGTCCCCGTAATCCCGTAAATATTTCCCAGGTCAAAAGAAGCTTTTTCAATGTTTAAAACGGTATTATGATGATATACTTTCTTAACATTTTCGATTAAAATACCTTTTTCACCCATAGACTTCTCCTGTGATTAGTTCAACATTGACGTGTGCACTTTAATATTGTTTTCAAAATAAAAGGCTTTAAAGTCTTCCGGCATTTCTTTATCAGAAACAACCGTCATAATTGACGGAAGCGGCGCCATCTTGATTAAACCACGCTTGTGATAACGCTCACTCGGAACAACAACGATAACATCTCTTGATACTTGATGTAATTTTTTATATAAGCGCACTTCATTTTTTTCATTGACGGTATAACCATATTGTAAATCAACACCATCTGCAGTTATAAAGGCTTTTTCAATCAAGAGTTCATCCAATTGATCAAGTTCAACAACATTACCGCTGACCATGTCAATCTCTCCACCTAACATAACCAATTTATGGTTGCTTTCTTTATATACAAACATGGCAATTTCAATATTATTGGTTACAATAATCATATCCTTGGCATCAACAAGACATTTTACCAAATCAATTCCCATCGCACTACCACCAATAAAAACTGTATCTCCCTGCTCAATAGTCTTCGCCGCCACGCCGGTGATGCGATGAAAGCACTGATCCACTTCCATATCTTCATCATTTGTACTTTTTTGCACGTCTGAAGTCACTTGATTATTATCAATCAGTATAGCTCCACCGTAGGTTTTCTCAACAAGTCCTTCTTTTTCCAACTTATCTAAATCTCTACGAATTGTCACCTCTGAAACATCAAGCTCTTTGCTCAAATACGCTACTTCAACGGATTTTTTTTCTTTAACAAGCTCCCTTATGGCTTGTAATCGTTCGATACCAAACATTTAATCACCTATATTTCTTTTTCTATTTTACGCTTTAACCGTTGCTCAGAATAATACTGAACAAAAATATTCACCAATAAAATGACTCCCATAATTGCACTCATCAAATGCGAATCGACATAGGCTAAGTTCATTATTCTTAAAACCACGCTCATGATAATGACGGCAATTAAGACACCGATCATGGTCCCTCTTCCACCTTTTATATCAATCCCACCTAAACTTACAATGACCAAACCATTTAACAAATAGGTCTCTCCATAATCAACGCGAATCGAATTATATCGTGCTGACATAATCACCGCAGTAATACCGGCAATACACCCGGCAACAATATAGGCCATAAAAACAACTTTTTTCACATTAATACCGGAATATATAGCTGCTTCTCGGTTTTTCCCGATTCGATACAGTTGCTTACCAAAAGAACTTGCATCCAGCCACCATCCGACAAAAACCACAACAAGGATAAATACAATCATTGGAAACGGAATTCCTAAAATTTTACCATTGCCTATATAGGTGAAAGCTGAGGGAAATGATGTAATGGCTCCACCTTTAGTAATATTCAATGCCGCACCTTTAAAAAGCATCATGGTCCCAAGAGTTGTTAATATGGGAGACACCTCAAGAAAACTGACCACCGCACCGTTAATCGACCCCGCCAAAGAACCTATTAATAGCATGACCAAGACCCCAATGACGACTGAAAAAGGGCCTAAATCACTGGCATAATTCATCGTTAAGGCTCCAATGATTCCTGCAAGCGTTGTCATGGAAACAATGGATAGGTTCATTCCCGAAACAATGAGTGTAATCATTAAGGCAATTGAAATAAGCCCATATTCCGGCAATTGATTGGCCATAATCAATAATGTTTTTACAGACAAAAATTCTCTTCCGAAAAGAACCGTTCCTAATAGAATCATTCCAAGAAGAATCCCCAACAATTTTTTTTCATATGAACTTAACATTATGTTTCACCCACTTTTATATATCTTTTTTTGACACGGTCTTTCAAGACACCATAGGCAATGACGCCAATAATAATGCCACCAATCATCATATCATGCCAAAAAACCGGAATTCGAGCAAAAACTAAACCACTTCGAAGGATGATAATGAAAAGGCTTGCAATCACTGTTCCAAAAACCGTTCCATAACCACCTAATATATGTAATCCACCTAAAATAACAATAATAATCAGTTCAAATTCAATATTCATATATGCGTCCACACTGGTTTGATTAAAGGTAATCAAATGCAATGCTCCACTAATTCCGGCGCTTAATCCACTAAATCCATGGGCTTTAATGGTTGAAACCGATTCACGGTAACCTTTTTGCATGGCTAATTTCCGATCGCCTCCAAACGCGCACACACTACGGCCAAACTGAGTATGCTTTAATGCAAAAAAGGTAGTCAATGCCATAAGTAAGACACTCACATTCTCAATCGCACCATAATAATCTTGGATCATATATCCACCACTCATGAAAAAATCGCCAAGGAAAGTTTGATGGATAAATTTTGAAATGCCATAAAAAATGTACATGGTTGCAAGAGTCACAACAACAGACGACACCTTGAATTTTGCAATCAAACTTCCATTGACCACTCCGATAAAACATCCGATGACAGCACCCAAAAAGATAACAATTGGTATCGGTAGTAAAACATAACCAGTCGCAAGCGAAAGGATTACACTTGTCAGCGCGATAATTCCTCCCATTGACAAATCAAAATGCCCTTTAATCATTAAGGGAAGAACACCTAATGCACATATAAAATATACACTATTAACCCCGATAAGTTCAAGCAAATATGCCGGATGGGCAAAATTCAAATTCGTCGTTGAAATCGCAATCCATAAGATCACTGTCATGAAAAAAATATAGCTCTCGCGTTTTTTTAGAAGTTTTCTTGTATTCATATGAACCACCATTCTACTTAAAAATCGTAATCATCCACATTTATAGAATCAAAGTCCAAAGGCTCTCCCATTATGACGGTTCTCTCAGACTCAATATATTCAATCGGTCCAATCTCTCCATAAGTGGAACCGTCAATAATTTCTTGGTTTTGTTGAAGGACATGAATAATTTCAACCGTTAATCGGCCTAGATCATATGGATTCCAAAGCGTCGCTAAATGCACCGACCCTTCTTTTAAGTAGTCACGCATATCATTGGGCAAGGCTAAGGCATAGAGCTTAACTTCATCTTTTTTTCCTAACACTTTTATTGCTTGTGCAGCTCCGGGTCCTGCTTCCGTCGACATGGCTATAATCCCATCAAGTTCAGGATAGGCCTGAACGAGATTTCGCGTATGGGCATAGGCTTTTTGTTGATCTTCATCTGTCGGGATAATTGTCAACAGATTAAGATCCGGATACTGCTGCGCCTGATAGTCCTTCATCCAATGAATCCATGTATTTTGATTGTCCGCTGTCATTGACGCTGTCAAAATAGCATAGTTGCCTTCAGCGCCAATAAGCTTAGCCAATTCATCGATAAGATGTGTTCCTAATTGCTTCGCCGATACTTGATTAACAAAAACATCTCTACTCTCATTGACTGAATCCGCATCGTAGGTCACCACAATGATACCTTTACTACGCGCTTCTTCTAGAATAACTTTAACCGCATCCGGATCAACCGGGGCAATGGCAATAACATCCACTCCGTCATAAATCATATCCTGTATAATATTGACTTGAGAAGCCGCATCTGCTGATGAAGGTCCACGATAAATCAATTCCATTCCGTATTTATCTGCAATCTCTTTGGCACCTTGTGCACACTGATCAAAGTATGATATTCCGATTATCTTTGGAATCATACCTATTCGCACGGTATCTGAAGATGTCTCTTGACGGACATCTTGTTCCTTACAACCTGTAATCACAAACAAAAGCAAAAGAATATATATACCAAGGATTCTTCGTTGTTTTTTGCCATTCATTGCCCTTACCACCTTAAATTCAGTCTTTTGTATTTTCGCAATCGTACACAATCGATACAAATCGAAAATATATCCTTCTCATTGTACTTTATTTTTTTTAAATATACAAGAACTCTTAGCGAATCTCTTCACGAATCTTAACCGAAACTTTTCTTAGTTCCTCATCAAGTTGATCAACATTGCAATTACCTAGCATGGTCTGTCGAATAAATCCTTCTGAACTTTCCACAATATCTAAAATACTATAGGGAAGCGCCATACCCATATCTCCTTGATCTGCCTTTAAAATATTTGGCGCATATTTTTCTATAATTACTTTTGTCGCTTCAACAGAAAGCAATTCCTTGATTCCTGAGGCGATGGAATATTCTAAATCATAACTTCGACTCAAGGTATATTCAAAAACATAGTGGCCGGCTAGCAATTCCATCACAACAGATGTATCTTCTTGTCTCACATTCATACAATCTGCATCAAGCCCCTCAACTCTTGTTCGATCTGCATCCGGCAAATAAAGTTCAGCCGTCGTATCAAAGGGAATAGCGCATGTATATTTCACGCGATTGTTGTCTAGTCGCTTCCATTCGCTGTGAACTGCCCCCATTGCCGTTCGTACTGTCCCCTTTGCAAAGCCAAGCTTTCCATAAAATTGTGGACGAAGAACAATCTTTTTAAAGCCAGGCGCATCTTCTGTTGGATTAATGCCACACATATTACGATACATCCATTCAACGATTGAGCCATAGGCGTAATGATTTAATGAATTCATACCGGTTCCGCTTATTTTTCCATCCGGCATAATCGAATTCCAACGTTCCCATATTGTTGTCGCTCCCATAACAACTTCATAGAGCCAACTTGGATAGTCTTCTTGAAAAAACACTTTATATGCACTATCTGAATCTCCATGATTTGAAAGCGCTCGGCATAAATACGGTGTACCGATAAATCCTGTTTTTAAATGCATGTTATCCGCTTTAAGGAGTGCTAATAAATCGCCTAGAACACGCTGTTTTACCGATTCCTCGACCAAATCAAAGTGCAAAGCAACCACGTGCGCCGTTTGGGTCAGAATGGTAGATCGACCATTTTTACTAAAATATTCATTCTGAATTGCTTGTTTGACTTGTTCTGAGCGCTCGGCATAATACTGAGCATCTTCTGTATATCCCAACACCCTTGCTGCTTTTCCTAAAATATTGGTGGATAGTCGGTAATAGGCCGATGCTAAAAGTCCATTATCCGTTCCACCAAGAACACCACCCTCTACCGGTCCGTCAAGGGCTAACCAGTCTCCAAAATGAAAACCGACAGTCCATAATTTATGATCACCCGATTCAACATCTCTTGCAATAATCCAATCAACCCAATCCTTCATGCTCTGATATTGGTTTTTTAGTATGGTTTTATCACCATAATGTAGATAGACTTCCCACGGAATAACCGTCGCCGCATCACTCCATGCACATGCACCACCACCGACAAAGCCACTATTTTTTTGTTTGTTTTGAGAAAACGTCGGAACGGTGCTGGCAACCATTCCACCACTCATTTTTTGTTCTTCATATAGGTCTCTCATGAATTTCACATAGAATGGATAAGTATCCATATTATAGGTAGCCGTTCCTGCAAAAACTTGCGCATCTCCTGTCCATCCCATTCGCTCATCCCGTTGCGGACAATCTGTTGGCACATCGAGAAAGTTTCCTTTTTGTCCCCAAAGGGCGTTTAAAAATAGGCGATTCACATAGGGGTCTGAAGTCTCAATATGCCCTCTCGATTCTAAATCAGAATAAACAACACAAGCGGTAAAATCTTCCAATTGAATCTCACCGGTAAATCCTTCTAATTTGGCATATCGGAAGCCATAAAATGTGAAATGTGGCTGAACCTCTCGCTCGACACCATCGGATATATATACATATTCCGCTTTTGCATCCCGTAAATTTTCTCGATAAAAATTACCGTCTTGCACTACCTCTCCATGGCAAATACGAATCTTGGTCCCTTGAGGCTCTCGAACATGCACTCTGATCCATCCAACCATGTTTTGGCCCATATCTAAAACCCATTCTCCCGCCGGCGTCTTGATAAGTTCTACGGGTTTGAACTCTTCTTTAATAATCACAGGCACAGATAAGCGTTCTCTTAACGCACCTAGTCCTTGGGGTCTATATACCACCATTTTACTCCATGATTCATCATCAAAATTTGCCTGTGACCAATCCGTCAGCATGACATTGGCATCAAAAATTTCTCCATCATATATTGTATCTTCAAGGATTGGTGATGGTTGGCACTTCCATGATTCATCGGTAAGGATTTTACTTGTCGAACCGTCTTTATAGGTTACAATCACTTCACACCGCAATGCAAACTGATCAATATACGGCGTATTCAAATCACCAAAAGTACCAAAGGGTCCCTTAGCCCATCCATTTCCTAATAATACTCCAATGGCATTGTCACCTTTGTTTAAGTAATCCGTTACATCGAAGGTTTGATATTGGAGCCATGCATCATAGGCATTACAATAAGGCGTGAAATATTCATTTCCCACCCGTTTACCATTGATTTCAAGTTCATAGAGACCTAATCCGATAACATAGGCTCTTGCAGATACAAGGTCTTGATCTAGCTGAACGGCTTTACGTACATAAGGTGCTCGACTTTGGTCTTTCCACTCTGGTGTTATCCACTCAGCATCCCACGGCGTATCCATCTTGCCGGTTTCGAACCAGTAGGTGTCTGACCTTGCTTCATCGCCTGCTTGTCCCCATACCCGAACTTGCCAGTAATATCGAGTACATGGCTTTAATAACGTGTCGATTTCTACGCCTCGATTATCAATATCTGCGCTTTTCCCACTATCAAATATCTTCTCTTTGAGCTCCTTATCTAAGGCAACTACCACTTGTGCCGCCACTTGTTTTTGCGACATCGTGCCTTCCGTAATCCACGATAGGACGGGTGTGCCAAGTTCATAACCCATGGGATTTGTTATATGATTGGTTTTACAATGTTTTATCTTCATTTTTTTCCTCCATACTTACCTTTGTCTATAAAATAATATTGATGTTCTACTTATTTCATTATATACTATATATAGATAAGAACGATAATTTCACGTAATATGTTTAGTGTTATGAGGTAAGATTATGGATGAAAAATTAGTACAAGAACTTTGGGCCCATACTCATGCAACCGATCAAAAAGTTACCCAAAAAATACAAGATCTTCTTTCTAAATCCGAGCTTTCTGATGCTGAAAAAAGTCAGATTGATCCACGTCATTTATCCGGAAAATTCTTTTTGGATGATGCAGCTTCTGACGTTTTTATTTCATTTCATCAAGAAAAATCCAACTCCAATGTCCATGACCATGATTTTTTCGAGCTCCTCTACGTCGTTAAAGGGTCTCCTATCGGCGTCATCGATGGCCAAGATATTTTCCTCAGTGAGGGTAACCTATGTATTATGAATCCTAACGCCGTCCATTATTTCAAAAAATACCATGAGGGCGAAGACCTAATTTTAAATATAGTTTTGCCACAAGAAATCTTTCACAAGTCAATTTTTCTCATGCTTTTTAACGACTCTGCCCTGAACAGTTTTTTTATTCGCTATCAAATAGAAAACGCTTCAAAATCCTACCTACTCTTTACTGAGTTAGATCAAGATATTGAAACGTTCATTCGTTTGTTGATTAACGAGATTTTAAATAAAAAACAATATAGCAGAGTAATTATTGATCATCTCTTGACTTTACTTTTCACCCACATTATACGGGAGTCCGAACCCAAACAAAGGTCATCTGTTCTCTCACAAATTATCGACACTATTTATACTGACTATCAAACGATATCCTTAAACCGTCTCGCATCAAAATACAATTATCACCCAAAGTATTTATCCGCACGCATTCATGATTATACCGGACATTCATTTCGACAACTTCTTACACATATTCGTTTGCAAAACATCGTGAATTATCTTCTCTACACCGATGATTCCATTGAACATATTGTCGAACAAGTGGGATATAAAGATAAAAGCAGCTTATACGCTGCTTTTAAAAAGAAGTATGATATGAGCCCCAGTCAATATCGTAAGCTTCATCAATTGCGATAAACAACTTGTCTTTTATGTAATATGGCCATAATAATCGGAATTAAAATAAGTTGTAAAATTATTCCCGGAATCGCATTTAAAAAAGCGCCACCAACAAACATGCTCATTGAAAAAGCGCCGCCGGATAGTCCCAATAAAACCACCTGGGCAATTCCCCAAACAATACGTCCTAAGATCATCGCAACAATGAGGGAAACATATGTCCAATGAATTTTCTTAGGTAAGCGTTCATAGAGAATTCCGATGACCAAGCCATATGTCATGAGCTCAAATGCCATAGCTATTCCGATGGGGAACAATGGTGGCATACCAAACACCATGAATCTTAAAATCGGTAAGATAAATCCAACCCCTCCACCATACTTCCACCCACAAATCAAACCGCACAATAATACCGGAAAGTGCAT
>CAZLXW010000043.1:0-30717 GCA_964563505.1 uncultured Eubacteriales bacterium | reverse complement strand
ACTCTTCACGACTCAATCCTATAAATTCAATATTATCCCGTTCGTCATCAATCGATGCTTGTATGATTTTTATGATGTTTTCTTGGGTATGGTCTTCATTTAAATAGATAAAACGGATAGCTTCTGTATTAATAATCGATGTTACCTTTGTATTGCTTTGATCAAAAACGTCATATTGTTTGAGCCGCCCCTGTATCTCCGATTCAAGGTGCATGGGTAAGGGCGTGAAAAACAAATGATTTAAAAAAACCGTACGGTTAATATGGCTATAATCTATTAAACTTGAGTAATAACGCCGCACATTGACATCTTGATAAAACACATTGGTATGATTGAATCCAATATAATAAAAATAGGGGCTTAAATATTGCTTTTTTTGAATATTTTGATCATCCGAGTAATTAGGCCATTCGGTTAAAACAGGAGCAATGAGATCGATACGTTTTGCCATAAACATATTGTATTCTTCTGCAAATGACCGCACTAAGGTAAATCGAACCTTATCGACGTTTGCTGTTTGACCGTGATAGTTAGGATTTTTATTCAAGACAAGTTCTATCATACTTTGAAAATGATCGCATTGATAAGGACCTGTCCCAATGGGAAAGGTCTTGTCATAGCTATCGGATTCAAGGTATTCCTGAGACAGAATGGGAAAAGTCAAGGCATATAGATTGTAGCGATCCTTTTTTTGGAACTCCACCACCACTGTGTTCTCTGTTTCAGCCGTTAAATTCTGAATATATGTATTGACATAGGCATAACCACTATTGGCTTGTGTTTTTATGTATTCATAACTGAATACGACATCCTCTGCTGTAAGAAACTCACCATTATGAAAGGTGACTTGGTCTTTTAATGTCAGTCGATAGGTCTTTTCATTGATTTGCTCATATTCCGAAACAAGTAGAGGTTCAATATTTTTATATTCATCGGGTGAGAAAAGACCTTCATACACTAGTCTTAACCCTTGATCCACGTTATAGGGTACACCATCAAGGGGATTAAGGGTTTTAACATTGTCCATCGACAATTCAATTGTATCTTTTATATATGTTGATTCCGGTAGTTTTTCGTAGTCTCTCTCCGTCACTTCCTCTTCAACATTAAGATGGTCAAGATTAAACTCAGCAATTTTTTGAATTGTTGAACATCCTGTGAAAGTAGAACTTATTAATAATAACAGAATGAATATATACCTATACTTCATAATATCTCCTGTAGCAAATGTTTGATTTCCTCTTCTTTATGTTCAATGCCTTGGTCAAGAGACAAGGTCACGTCTGAATGGTGGTCATAAAAATCGGTTGCCTTTTGCGAGCCTATCATGGCTATGGCTCTCTCATAAGGAATATTTCGTTGCTCAACGAGTCTTTTTAACCGTATGTCTTTAGATGTATATATATAAATCACAAGGTCGCATAAGCTATGAATATTGGCTTCAACTAAAGCTACACCATCAATAAGAATAAGTGAAAACTTGTCCTTCTTTTCTTGTATTTCTTCTATAATACATTCTCGTATTCTGGGATGGGTTAGTTGACTCAAAAATTCTAAGGCAGACGCATCCTTAAATACAATGGAACCTAAACGCTTACGATCAATGCGATTATCCACTAGAATTTTTTCCGAAAACTTTTTAACGAGTGCCTCTTTGATCCCATCTTCATCTAAAACAAGGTGACCAATCTGATCCGCATTAATGACATAAGCGGTATAATTTTTTTGAATATAGTCTGAAAAAGTGCTTTTTCCGCTCCCTGTCTCACCGATAACACCAATAATCTTAGCTGTACTCATTATTTTGCCTCGTACCAGTTATCGGCAATCGATGCATCTACAACCATAGGGACAGATAAACGAACAGCTTTTTCCATTTCTTCCACTAACATTTGTTTAACTTTCTCTTTTTCTTCTTGGGGAGACTCAATAATTAATTCATCATGAATCTGTAAAATCATTTTTGAAGTAAGTTGCTCTTTTTTCAACCGTTTATAGACCTTTATCATAGCGATTTTAATAATATCTGCAGCACTCCCTTGAATAGGCGTATTCATAGCTATTCGTTCACCAAATGAACGTCGCATATAATTACTATTAGACAGTTCGGGAATCAAGCGCTTTCGATTATACATGGTCACAACATAACCATCCTCATAAGCTTTCGCCACAGTTAAGTCCAAGAAAGCTTTAACTTTTGGATATTTATCAAAATATGCTTGAATATATGTTTTAGCTTCTGAAATCGGAATATTTAAATCGCGACTGAGACCAAAATCACTGATGCCATAGACAATACCAAAATTAACTGCTTTCGCATTTCGACGCATCTCTCTCGTCACTTTGTCAAAGGGAACATGAAAGACTTGAGAAGCTGTGAGTTGGTGAATGTCCTTATTTTCACGATAGGCTTCTAGAAGCAAATCATCTTGAGATAAATGGGCTAGAACACGTAATTCAATCTGTGAATAATCCGCACTCACAAACACATGGTCTTCTTTTGGTACAAAGGCTTTACGTATAAGTCGCCCTTCTTCAAGTCGAATCGGGATATTTTGAAGATTAGGGTCTGTACTACTCAAGCGTCCTGTACTTGCAATAGTTTGGTTAAAGGTTGTATGGATTTTCCCATCGTCCAATACATAAGGAAATAAGCCATCTGCATAGGTTGATTTTAGCTTGGTCAACTGTCTATAATGCAATATTTCTTTTATAATCGGATGTTTATTCTCAAGCTTCTCTAAAACATCCACATTGGTTGAATAACCTGTTTTTGTCTTTTTTAGAGCCGGCAATCCTAACTCTTCAAATAATATAACCCCTAATTGCTTTGGCGAATTAATGTTAAATTCATGTCCGGCCAAAGTGAAAATATGGTCTTGTATTTCGGCGATTTCTGATTCAAGGCGTTGACTTAATCGTGTCAAGACGTCTTTATCCACGGTAATCCCTTCTTTTTCCATACTATATAGGATAATAAGAAGGGGCTTTTCTAAGGTATTGTATAGACCTAATACGTCATCATCGACCAGTGCATCTGTTAAGGGCTTAAAGCTTTTTTGAAGTATTGTTGCACATTGTGCCAAATAATTCCGTCTTTTTTCCTCATCAATATCACCAATTCCGATTTTCTTTTTTCCCTTGCCTAACAAATCATCAATGGTGTGCAAATTAATATCTGTATAGGTTAAACCTAAATCAAGTAATGGATAATCCCCTTTATTGGGTTTTGCTAAGTAAAACATAAGGTGTAAGTCATCAAAAGAGGAAATCATCTCTTCTTCATCGATTTTAAAGGTATGTAACCATTCTTTTACATCATAAAAAAGAAGGTGTTCGGCTTTCTTAAAAACAGATACGAGGTCCTGTCCAATCGTGGAATAATCAACATTTTCTTCTGTGATTTCATGAATAAAACGTTCATAATTCTTCTTTTTATCTTGAACCAGAAAGACCAATCCTAAATACCCATCTTCTTGATAGTGGTAAAAGGTAATCATTTGATCCTTCACTTCTTTTTTCATGGTTTTTATAAAGGCCCCATATTCATCAACAACTGAATATTCAAGGCTTTGAACTTCATTTGCCACTTCCATGGAATTAAAGTCAAAACGCGTTAATAAACGTGTAAAGTTCAACTCTTTGAATAAATCAAAGGTTTGTTCATTAAGATAATTGTCAAGGCGCATTTGTTCATCCTCGATTTCAATGGAACAATCACGCTTGATTGTGGCAAGGTCCCGGCTAATAAATGCTAATTCTTTATTGTCCACAACTTTTTCTTTTGTTTTCCCTTTTAAATCATCGACATGTTCGTATAGGCCTTCTAAGCTTTCATACTTCTGAATATATTTATGTGCCGTTTTTTCACCGACTCCCGGTATTCCCGGTATATTATCGGATGAATCACCCATCATTCCTTTAACATCGATAAATTGCGTGGGCGTAAATCCATACGTTTCGATAAAACTCTTATAATCATAATGTTCCGTTACTGTCGTTCCGCCTTTCGTTCTAGGAATCGATATTTTCGTCTGGTCACTGGCTAATTGCAACAAATCTCGATCGCCTGATAAGACGGTAACCGAACCATTTTTTTCGAAACGAAGGGATAGACTTCCCAAAATGTCGTCCGCTTCAATACCCTCTTCAATGTAGGTTGCAATTCCCATTGTTTCTAGAACCTCGCGAATAAGAGGCATTTGACTCCGGAGTTCATCCGGCATGCCTTTTCGATTGCCTTTATAGGCTTCATAGGTTTTATGACGAAATGTTGGGGCATGGCTATCGAAAGCGACTAAAAGATGTGTTGGCGACTCATCATCAATCGCTTTAAACAAAATATTGAGAAATCCAAATACTGCATTTGTATATCTCCCCTTCGAATCCGATAACAAGGGCAAGCCGTAAAAAGCCCGGTTCATAATACTGTTTCCGTCAATTAATAATAACTTATCCATGTAAATCTCCTATCTTTTTTTTGCCCGTCGGTATATAAGGGTACCACCAAATACACTCAGAAAAATCAAGCCAATAATAATTTCTTGCCGATAATCTGATTCTTGCTTGTCCTGCTCTTTAGTTTGAGCCTCCATTGCCATTCTAGGTACCACATCCTCCGATGGTATATCTTCCGACGGTGTATCCTCAAGTGCTTCATACGTTTCAACATCAAATGTTGTTATGGACGTATCATACGATTCTGCTGAGGCCGCTTCTTCATTATTGGATTCTTCTGTGATTTGATCTTGAACTGTGATTTCATCTTGAATCATCACAGCTTCATCTGAAGTGCTTTTTTGTATATTTGGATTCATTAAGCCAACAAAACCTAGAAAGACAACAAATACAATGGCGGCTGCTATACTAAGGTATGGTTGATATTGAGTATACTTGGTTATATTTTTATGCTTTGATAAACGCTTCATCACATCGGAGTGCAACGCGTCCGGCGCCTTGTATTTCGTAAGATCCAACTCTTGTTCTATGGATTGATATATGTCGAATTCATATCGACATTCTTCGCATTCTTTAATATGTTCTTCTACACTATTTTGTTCATTTGCCGTTAATCCTTCTGTTGAATATATGGCAACTAATTCTTTTATCTTTTCATTACAAACAGTCATATCCGTTCCTCCTTTCAATTATTAGACGATTCAAACATTCGATTGTTCCCACATATCTTGAAGTACATTTTTTAATGCAATTCTTGATCGTGCTAACCTAGATTTGACCGTCCCCATATTCAACTGTAAGGACTCACTAATTTCTTGATACGACTGACCTTGTAGGTCTTTCATAATAATAATGTTTTTTTGTTGGTCTTTAAGTTTTTCTAGCGCTTCCCAAACCATTTGTATTTGTTCTTGTCGAACAATATTGCTTTCCGGCGTATCACCGGTATCTTGAATGAAGTCTTTCATCGTACTTCCATCCTCGGTAATCGGTTGATCATAGGAATACTCTTTTTGCAGTTTACGTTTTAGTTTGCGATATTCATCAATGGCTGTATTGACTGCCAAGCGATGAACCCAGGTACTAAAAGCAGACTCAAACTTAAACTGATCAATTTTTTGATATATTTTTAGACAAATTTCTTGAGCTGCATCATAAGCATCCGCTTCATTTTTTAGCACCTTAAGTGCAATCGCATATATATGATCTTCATGCTGAAGAATTAATTTTTCAAATGCTTTTATATTTCCTTTTTGTGCCTTTTTTATAAGTTTTTCTTCTATTGCGTCCATTCAAGCTCCTCCCTTCATGACTCATCCCAAATTCTAGACAATTATACCATATCCGCTATTCTTTTGCATCATGTCTTCATGAAAACAAAAAAAATATTTACATTTTTACTATTTTTTCCAGAAAATCACTTGCATAAACGATTATCCTATGGTATTATCATTAAGCGTCAGAAATGCGGATGTGGCGGAATTGGCAGACGCACAGGACTCAAAATCCTGCGGTAGTGATATCGTGTGGGTTCGACTCCCACCATCCGCATCAAAGCTTGTATCAGTTGATACAGGCTTTTTTTCTGCCCTTCTTACTTGCACCTTCTTTCCAATAACACGAAAAAAAGACCGCGTTAACGGTCTTTTACATATACTTCTTATTACCCCACATATTACATTTTTTAAGTTCCAAATATTCATTATAGGCTTGTTCTAAAATCTGCTTTTCATTTGGAAACTTAAGAAGATGATAAGCTTCATGAAATTTATAATATCCTGAATCCACGAAATATTCTTCTTTTTGTGGTTTACTGTAATAATTGTAGGCTTTCATTAAGTACCAGTGTACGTATTTTAACACGGTATCATTGGCAACCCGAAAGGAATACTGGCTTTTGCCAATATATTTAATTATATTACCTTTAACGCCTGCTTCTTCTTGTACTTCGCGAAGAGCTGTATCTTGATGTTCTTCGCCTTCTTCGACAGTACCTTTGGGTAAAACCCAACCTTCATACCTGCCTTTATAATTCTTATAGAGTAATAGAATTTTTCCTCTGTGGATTACCACCCCGCCACAACTTACTGCTTCTGTCATTGTATGCCTCCTTGTAATTGGGTGCTAATCTAGATTATGTACTTACATAGAGTATACATTCTTTTAACACTTCACGCAACAAATATTTACCTAATTGATTAAATAGGCATCAAACATTTCTTTTGCAATCGGCACTGCATTTGCACCACTTGAGCCGGCATTTTCAACAATAATAGCTATTGCGATTTGCGGATGGTCAGCCGGAGCAAAACCGACAAACCATGCATGTGTAGGACCGAAGGGATTTTCGGCTGCACCGGTCTTTCCGGCAGCACTATAGCTATCATTTGACAACATTTTTCCTGTTCCTATATCAACCGTGGCCATCATATATTCTCTGAGGGCTTTTATTTCATCTGCCGTTAATGATGTCTCATGACCTTCCGGTAATGTTTGTTTGACAATGCTACCATTCGCATTTTCTATATAATCCACTAAATATGGCGTCATGGCTAAACCACCATTGGCGATTGCGCTTGTAATCATTAAGTTATGCAGTGGGGTAATCATGGTCTCACCTTGTCCGATAACCGTCTCTGCGCGTAAGGATGCCGATACAATCGTCGGAAATCCAAATTGGCTAACTTTATGGTTATAGGGATAGGGCAAGGATTGATTAAAAAACAAATCATTGGCTGTTTGCTCTAGTTGTTGGGTCGTAATGGCTTCTCCCATGGTTGCAAAGGCTGTATTACATGAATATGCAAAGGCTTCTGTAATAGAGACTTGCCCATGAGCCGTATGCCCGTAACAACTAATCGTTTTTTCTGCAAAGGTATCTGTTCCTGTACAATAATATGAAAAAGGTTCATTATGTTGGCGTATATAGGTTAATGCCGTTAATATTTTAAAGGTCGACCCTGGTGGGTATAGACCGTTTGTAACACGATTAAGAAGCGCAGCTTCATTTGCATCTTCGGATAAGTGTCCATAGACTTGAGAGAGTGTATTGGGATCAAAATCCGGCTTTGATACAAGGGCTAAAATTTTTCCTGTTGTCGGATCCATAGCAACCACTGTCCCTTTTCTGTCTCCTAAGCTATCTGAAGCAATCTTTTGTAATGTGTGGTTTAAGGTCAGATGCACATCACTTCCTTGACGTTCTTGGGCTTTGATGTTCCGTAGAAACTGTTGAAGGAGATTTTGATTACTGTTTAATAATTGCATATTTAAATCAGCTTCTATTCCGGTTTTTCCTGGGTTGGTATAACCAACGACGTGGGCATAAGTTTGACCGAATGGATATATGCGTTCTTGTCTGGGGCCATTTGTGCTTGTGTAGGCCAAAACTTCCCCTGTACTATCATAGATTGACCCACGTATTATTTCTTTTTCAATGAATTCCAGGCGTTTATTATAGCTATTTAACTGAACTTCCTCACTTTGAACGATGACAAAAAACAAAAAGTAGCTCATGAGTGCAAGATATAAAATGGTCATGACAAATTTTAAAGAAATAAGGGTATGGGCGTTAAATTTATAATTTTCTCTATGATCAGATAACTTACTCGTTAAATCAATAAAGCCAACCATAATAATCGATGTAATTAAGGAGGTCCCTCCATAACTCACAAACGGAAAAGTAACACCTGTCAAAGGAACCAACTTAATAACACCACCAATAATTAAAAAGCCTTGAAATCCAAGCATGACTGTCATTCCCACACTAACATATAAATAAAAGCGATTCTTACTCTTTTGACATTGTGATAAAAGCATGATAATCAGCATATAAAACAGATAAATTGTGAGCAAAACAAACAAACTTCCGAATTCTTCCCCAATGGCTGCGAAAATGAAATCTGAATTGACCACAGGAATGCGTTTAGGCATCCCTTGTAAAAGTCCTGTTCCCATCCATTTTCCACGGGCAAAAGCAAATAAAGACTGAGTTATTTGATATCCTTCACGGTCAATATATTCAAAGGGATATAACCACGATACAATCCGCACTTGAATGTGAGAAAAGAGTTTATAGGCAACAATGCTGGCCAGACTAAGTACTCCGATTTGAGCAAACGGCAACCATCTTTTTTGATAATACATATAGGATAATACGATATAGGTCACAAAAAATAATAAGGCACTTCCTAAGTCTCTTTGATAAACCAAGATTAAGATAAGAACGCCACTGAATAAAGACCCAATTACAAGCCCTAAAAAGCTTTTTTGAAATCGAAATAAGCCTGCAAGCGAAAAGGCAAAAAGAATTTTAACGATTTCTGAAGGCTGAAAAGTGATTCCCCGAATATTGACCCAATTGGTGGCTCCGTTAACCGTTGCATTCACACTGAGCAGTAAGGCAACCGACAAAACAATATATATCCAGGTGAGTTTATCGATTCGCTTAATATAACGAAGAATAAATATGGCAATAAACATGACAACAAAACCAACACATGCATAAAGCGTATGTTTTAGTGCTAAGCTTGGATCCAAACGATGTAACATAATCGAACCGATTAAATGAATCATAGCAATAACATGCCATATAATGGGTTCTAAATAATTGGTCAACTGACTCCCATAGACAAATAAACCGATTGCAATAATATTTAAGCCTATAATCGTGATTCCATCTTTATTCAAACCATTATTTAACAGAATAAGTCCATGACCTAGGATGCAAAAACCAAATAAAATGAATTGCTCCATGCTTAATGACGTTTTATTCTCTTCCACAGACAATTTATAGGATACCATGATATGAAAGGTAAAAACGGTTAATAAAATGATATAAATATAGTTCAATACGATGCTCAAACTTTGCATAATTCACCTATTTTACACCACGTTGAATATGACCTTTCGTCATTTTTAATTCATCCATAAAAGGTGTATTGCCTTGATATAATGACTCCATCAGTTTAATCACATCTTTTTTTGACTCATAAGTATATTCAATGCGGTATTTTCCTTTTAGCTGTTGCGTATAGTCAAATAAATTTGTCGCTTTCGCATTATATATGCTATTGTAACAAAACTTACAATGACTCGTTACATGTAGACTCTCTTGTTTACGATCTTTCATCTGCAAATGATGCCCGTCAGTAGAATAATCACACCTTCCATAACGGCTCTTATATGCACATGTTGACGAATGCATCAAGGCAATGTGTCCATAGGCAATCCATTCACAATCTATTTTAGGGGTTTTATCAAGAATATCTTCCATCCCACGTGCATTTAATTCAACCGACAATGTTACTGTCTCGGCATATGGATATAAGAATCTTGTGGTCCACTGATTAAACATATGTATATTATAATCCGTTGCTATTGGCTTGTTGTATGAAGCCAACATATCAATTTGTCCCAAACTACGAATTAAAAATCCATCAATTGCACTTATATTTATTCGGTCGAGAGCTTCAATCAAGATCTGCTTTGATGAGGAAAATAGTACATGCGGCAAGGCAAGATAAATCTTTGTATCATCCTCAAAGCTTCCTTTCTCCTTGAGTATCACATTAATTTTTTCAATGGGCAGGTCTGTAGAATCCACGTATATGCGATCAACTATATCAAAACCTGATTTTTTGTTATAGCTTTCTTTAAGCCCTTCCCATTGTTCATAAGAAGAAACAAGTATACGCACTCGTCTTTTTCGATCACGGCCTTCTATCTCATGTTTAGTCTTTGTCTGTCGGTGCATGAGGTTTTTCAATTGATAAGGTACTCTTTTTTTCCAATATAGGTCTAATTTATTGTTTTCTAATAGACCTAATGCATCTCGACGTAGTTGATTCATTGCCCCTATTGGAACAAAAGCATGATCATCAATGGTCATCTCTTCAAACTTAAAAACAAAGTTGCTATCTTCCGTTTTATTGAATTGTTTTTTCACGTTAGCTTCATCAAGCGGTCTTTTTTGGGCTTCTTCCACAACAAAACCATCGATTGAAAACGAATACCTATTATCATCTGTGTCTTTATAGTTCATATCTAAGCGTAGTGGTTTTCCGACTTTTGCTATGACGCGAACATGAACGTCTATATGCCGCTCTGCTTTTAAGGCATCGATACCTTTTGATATCATGGGATCGAAAATTTTGTATAATTGAATGGTCGCGTTTTTTGCTCCATTGTGTTTGATGATTTTTTTGACCATCGGTGAATTTTTATTTAATAGGATTTTTCTTTGAGTCCAATCCGTCTCTAGGGTACTTGTCGGATGATTTACTTCCCCTAAATTCACTGAAGGTAGATGCCATTCAATAACATCACCTTGATATAGTTTTTCTTCTAAGGCAAGGCTTATCGTCTTCCCTGTAACTTGAGCCGATCCGACATGTAAGCCTAGATGTTTGGGATGCTTCACCGAAATCTGGCTTTTGGGGTGAGAAAAATAATAGCCTTGAGTAAAATCACCTCGATTATAGATAATCTTTAGAAGGTCAATATCCTCTTGAAGAACACGGTAATCTTCGATACATTCTTCTTCTATACATTTAATAGCAAGTGCTCGATATTTTCGATATAGATAGGTCGCATAAAAAACATAGTCCGCATTTTTCATCCGTCCTTCAATTTTAAAGGAATCAATGCCTGCTAAAATCAGCTGAGGCAATATTTCTAAGGTCATTTGATCTTTCATACTTAGATAATATCCACTCTTATCATTGATCGTAAAGGGCAATCGACATGGACCGGCACACTTGCCCCTATTCCCACTTCGTCCTCCGTAAAAACTGCTCATTAAGCACTGTCCACTAAATGAATAGCATAAAGCGCCGTGTACAAATGTCTCAACTTCAATCGGAACCTTTTCAATAATTGATTCAACATCACTTAAACTACACTCACGGGCTAAGACGATACGCTCAAATCCCAAATGATAAAAAAAGCGTGCATCCTCGACATTATGAATATTTAATTGGGTACTTCCATGCAAAATAAAGGTCGGATAATAGGTCCGTATATACTCAAAAACACCTAAATCTTGTATGATCAACGCATCAAAACAAAGTGTGTCTAAGAATTCTAACTCCTTATGCAATTGTTCAAACTCAATATCCTTAATAAGGGTATTGAGCGTATAATAAACCCTTACATCACGTAAATGGGCATAGCGTACAAGTTCAGCTAATGTTTCATGATCAAAATTTTTCGCATAATCCCTTGCACCAAATTGAAGTCCACCTAAATAAATCGCATCACATCCAGCACTCATCGCCGAATAAAATGCATCGATATGCCCAACAGGTGCTAATATTTCAGGATATTTTATTTTTCCGGACATACATGCCTCCTACAATTACAAACCATCGTGTTCAAATAAATCGATATACTCATCAAGTTCTTTTTTTAGACGTTCCGTTTCACTTTTTAGTTCCTTTATCTCTCGATCTTTTTCATCGATACTTGTCTTGATTTTAAAATAATCATCCGCAATATTAATTGCCAATAAGACCGATTGTAGCCGTGTGTTTAATTTTTTTCCATTCTCCGAGGTACGAACCTCGTCCATTTTTTTGTTAATATATAGGGCAACATGCTGTAAATACTCTTCACTCTCATCTCCGCTTAAGGTATATACATTGCCGCCTATAAGTACTTTTGATTCATTCTTCGTTGCCATATAAAAACCCCCTTATAGTATAGTCATTAGATTTTTTTTATGATAATAAATTCTTGTAGTGTAGTTCATAATACGTGTTCTCCGGAAAAACAGACCATCCAATAACGGCCGACACATTTTTTTCGCTTTCATCCATTTGCTGAATGTGATCGTCAAAGGATTGTACTTCACTAATCAATTCATAGGATATGGACTCTTCCCGACTCACTTCAAACAAACACATCTTGACCAAGCGAAGAATTTCATCGGTATTGCCTTGAATAAAGAATTGTTTGATTCCCTGTTCGACCAACTCATATATTTTTTCCTTTACCTTTTTTCGTATGTGGGAAATCGCATCAAAACAAGAAGATATATATTCCACTAAGAGTTTATTATGATATTCTTTACCGTAATCGGTTAATAAATATTCAACTTTTCGGTTTTTCTTTGGAATCGGTGTCATGATCTCTTGATCTTCATATTCTTGCAACATATGATTAACCGTTCCTAAGCTTACATCTAAAGCTTTTGCCAAAACACGTTGATTAATGTTTCCGTCGGATGCAATGATATTTAACAAAACCAATTCTTTATTCATATAGCCCCCTAGTTATTCATAATTATTCCAAAATGTTTATAACAATAAGGTGTCACCATTCGTCCACGTGATGTTCTGTTTAAAAGTCCAAGTTGCAATAAGAAGGGCTCATAGACCTCCTCAACCGTGTCAGATTCCTCACCGATTGTTGCAGCTAAGGTATCTAGTCCAACAGGACCACCTTGATACTTTTCAATCAGGGTAATCAGCATTTTGCGATCATTTTTATCTAAGCCTAAAGGATCAACATCCAGTAAATCTAAGGAAGCTTTGGCAACATCTTCGGTAATGACACCATCAAATTTTACTTGTGCAAAATCTCTAACACGCTTAAGAAGACGATTGGCAAGCCGTGGAGTTCCTCTTGATCGACGTGCAATTTCATAGGCTCCCTTGACATCAATATCGACCTTTAATACCTTTGCGCTTCGATGAATAATGGTTGAAAGCTCTTCCGGTGTATAAAATTCAAGCTTATGAAGTACACCAAAACGGTCACGAAGCGGAGAAGATAATAATCCGACACGCGTTGTCGCTCCCACTAGGGTGAATTTAGGTAAATCTAGCCGTATAGACTTAGCTGCCGGTCCTTTTCCAATCAAAATATCAATTACATAATCTTCCATAGCCGGATACATCACTTCTTCGACCTGTCGATTCAAACGATGTATTTCGTCAATAAATAAGAGATCACCTTCTTGAAGATTATTTAAAAGGGCTGCAATATCTCCCGGTCGTTCTATAGCCGGTCCGGAGGTTATTTTTAAATTCACACCCATTTCATGACCGATAATGGATGCAAGTGTTGTTTTTCCAAGGCCGGGAGGGCCATATAAGAGAACGTGATCTAAGGGTTCATGCCGTTGTTTTGCCGCCTCTAAAAAAATTCGAATATTTTCTTTCGCTTTTTCTTGACCGATATAATCATCAAGACATGATGGACGTAAGGACGTCTCAATCGTTATATCTTCTTCAATCATTTGGTTGGTTATTAATCGTTTCTTCATGTTTACTCCTTAGCTAAAAAAATAAGCGATTGACGTATAAGCTCTGATGTCGATTCTGCATCTTTGACATGTTTGATGGCATGAAGCGCCTCTGTTTCCGTATAACCTAAACCGGTTAATCCAAGGAGCGCTTCATCAATAAATGTGCTTAATCCCGAAACATCCTTCGAGGATTGTGACAATGTCTCTAAATCAATCGACTTCAGCTTATCTTTTAACTCAATGATTAATTTTTCAGCCGTTTTTTTACCGATTCCTTTTGCTTGGCTAATGCGTTTTGCATCATCCGTTAACACAGCAATTCTCAAATCATCCGGGGTTAAGGTTGATAAAATACCAAGGGCGCCCTTAGGTCCTATACCGGATACACCGATTAATTTTCTGAAAATATCTATATCCTCTTCAGATGTAAATCCATATAATCTCAATATATCTTCTCTAACATACAATTCTGTATACATTTTTACTTCTGAACCTGTGCTTGGTAACTGTGTTAAAACACTTAAGGGCACAAATATTTCGTATCCGATATGCTGGCATTCTACGATGATTGAATCCATTCGTTTTGCCACAAGTATGCCATGAATGTAACTGATCATAACGCTCCTCCAAAGTTTCTTTACTTAGTATTATATCTCATGTTCAAAAGATATACAATATATATTTAGTTGACAAACCCTTCCTATTCAGTATAATAATAGTGTTAGTATTATAAGAAAATAGATTAAACATAGAAAAGGAGTTCCTATGACAATAGATAATGACCATGATTGCAACTGCAGCGGTGGCTGTTCATCATCTGAACATTCATGTGGCTGTTCTTCCTCACATGAAAAAGAGTCCATTACACTGACCTTAGACGATGACACAACGCTCGTATGTCCTATTATTGATTCATTCACCATTAATGAACAAACATATATTGCCTTATTACATCCAGATAATCAACGGGCTTTACTGTATCGATTTGAAGAAAATGACGATCATTCACTTAATCTCGACATGATTGATGATGATGATGAATTTGATCTTGTATCAAAAACATTTTTAGCCCTTCAAGACAATGATCCGTCGTGAATGATGTAATCTAAGGGAATGTCATGCAATTCAACTGGAATCATCGGTGTTTTTTGCCATTGGTAATAAACACCGATTTTTTTGAGCCCTGATTTTGAATACCGTTCAAAATAAGAATCATAATAGCCCCCTCCATAACCAATGCGATACTTTTTTTCATCAAAAGCAATACCGGGGACCAATACAAGCGTATTTTGATCCGGTTCAATGACTTGATCGCTGATAGGTTCCATAATATCAAATCGTCCTTTTTCAAAAGACTTGATACTATGAATTTGAAGGAAATCCATATAACGTTGATTAAAAGATTTTGGGAAAGCAACAATTTTCCCTTCATTGAGGGCATCTTGGGCAACGTCTAATATATTACATTCTTTATTGCTTGGATAATAGCAAAAAATCGTTTTTGCATGGCGATAACTTTCGCTATCCAAAATTCGACGTGTAATCCGTTGGCTTGATGCAATAACATGATCTTGACCAAGGGCCTTTCTTTTATCTAAATAGGTCGTTCGTATATGTTTTTTTAAATGTAAATTATTCATTTTCATACCTTTTTTCCAACTTCTGCTTTGATCCATCGGGATACTGAATTGTCGTATTATTTAATGTCCCTCGAAGATTCTTGCGAACAAGCTGAATATACTCCTTACGAAGTTGTTGCTGTTCCGCTTTTTCTGCTTCGGTTAATCCTTCTTCTTTTGATTTTTTATAAAGTGCATTAATACGGTCTAATTTAATTGGATTCATGATTTAAACTCCTTCTTTCTTTTGTACTTAGTTTTATTGATGTCTTTCTATATAATCATGGAAAAATTTAATGGATATAGTGGCACCTTCTTTAAAGACAAGGCGATACTTCTTCCCTAGATAAAAAAATTCCAAATGTGTACTCAAGGTCATACTAAGACTTCGAATCTCTTGAAAGGGGATATTGGACTGAATATTAATTCCGCTTTTTGATAGTGAAATAGGCTCAATATAGGGGACTCCATCAATGTATGTCTCAATTTGACGTATTTGGGGAAACACTTTTACTGTATCGAGTGTTTTATATTGCCATCGGCTCCACTCGCTTATTTGCATGCAATAGTCTTGACCCTTTTTCTTAATAAATCCATATTCCGAATAAAAGAAACGCGTATCACATGAATTACAGGTGAATTCATGTTTGTGGGATGTGAATGAATTAAAATCGCCACATTCCGGACAGGCATATAAAAGACGTTCAATATTTTCAGCCCGTCGTTTTCCTTTGAAGGGAATCATAGCTTCCTTTTGCCACATCATTTCATCATATTGAACAATTGAAGTCAAGCGTTTTTCGATTTGTTCCGTGGATAGAAGGCCAATATCATCTGCAGATATAACTAAGAAAGTTTCCATTTTAACCTGGCCCTTACGCGTGTATTTGCACCAACGAGGTTTTGATAAATAGGCGCCATAGTAGCGCACACCATACACCGGAACATTCATCATTTTAATAAGTTTAGCCGTTGACACAATAATAGGTTGTGTTCTACCGTCCCATGTAGCAGAGCCTTCAGGATAGATACCTACTGGTTTCTTAGCTTTTAATTTTTTTTCTATATCTCGAATGGATTGAAAATCCGCTGTTTTCTTTGAAAACGGAATCATCTCCAAACGATTTAAAAGAAACTGTCTTATCTTTAAATCCGTATTAACATCACCATATAAAAAATAAATTAAACGTTTGGAAAAACAATTAATTATAATCGGATCGAAAGCACTGACATGATGACCAACGAGAATATAAGGTTCATAATCCGGAAGAACATAATCACCTTCGGTCACATTAAATTTTCGATAAAAAATCGCCTTAGCTAAGGGCTTGAGTATACGATAAAGCTTTTCCCCGGAAAAAGTATTCAACATAAAAAACCCTCCATTTAATTAGTATATATATTATACCATCAAATGAAGGGGAATAAAATGTGATTTACATTTCCTTTGCTTTAAAAATTGTTCCGATGACATCACCATCTTGTATTTTTTGTAGAATATATGGCGTTTTTGAATTTGCAATAATCATATCAATGGAGGCATTATTGACCATCTCAGCGGCCATAAGCTTTGTAAGCATTCCGCCGGTACCTAGTTTTGATTTTGATACGCCTGCCATTTCATAAATAAAATCATCAACCTCATGAACGACCTCAACAATCTTTGCATCTACAAAAGATTTCGGATCTTTGTCATATAATCCGTCAATATCCGATAATAAAATCAATAGATCTGCATTGGCTAGAACAGCAACCATTGCTGATAATCGATCATTATCACCAAATTCAATCTCATCCGTGGCTACCGTATCGTTTTCATTAACAATCGGTATTACATCGAGTTTTAATAATGCTTCCATTGTGTTTTTTGCATTTCGATAACGTTCATCGTCATCAAGAATATCTTTTGTCAAAAGCACTTGTCCTACTAAATGATTATATTCATGAAACAATTTTTGATATAGCATCATGAGAGACGCTTGACCAATAGCAGCAATCGCCTGTTTTTCCGGCAATGTCGTCGGCCTTTGTTCTAGATGTATGGCGCTTATTCCGACCGCTTGTGCTCCTGAACTCACAACAATAACTTCTTTTCCTGAATTTTTTAAGTCTGAAATTTGTCGAACAAAATGTTCAACCCGTCGTAAATTAATGTGTCCTGTTGTCTCGTGGGTCAGCGAAGATGAGCCGACTTTGACGACAATCCTTTTAGCTTCATTTAAATGTATTCTATGTTCCATAATCCATCCTTCTATGCTCATTTTTATTCATTCTCATTTTTTTTGGAATCTGATGCAAATAATTTTTTGATAATCAACCGAATAATTTTATAGCCGATAAAGCCAAAGATAAATATGACAAACAGAATCGGACTTTGTGTAATAAAAAATAATGCGACAGCTTCAAAAAAGTTAGCCACGGCTTTAACACTCTGTCTAAAACCATAAGTCATTTTTTCTAAAAATGATGTTGGTTCTTCTTCAATCACCGTCTCTTCAATGACTTCTTGTAAATTCAAATGTACCGTCGTATAACTGATACGATTTTCTAAGTTTCTAAAGGTTGACATGTTTCTCTCGATTTCATAACGAACATCGGATAATTCGCGTTCCAATTCAATAATGTATTCCAGCTCATCTGCCGTTTCCAAAATACTAATTAAACGTTCTTCTTGAACTTCTAATGTTTTAATACGTGCATCTAAATCATAATACTGATTTGTAACGTCATCTTGATTACTTGCCTCTTCTAAAATATTCCCGCCAACGGTCTTTAATCCTTCAAGAAAACTCACAATTTCTTCTTTAGGAATCCGTATTGTAAACCTTCCATGACGTCGTTGAGGATATTTGGCTGTAATATTGCGCCCGGACACTTGCGTTGACTCAAAATATCCATTATGCATATTAATGAGCTGATTTAAGCGGTTTTGTGTCTCATCAAATGTCAAGGTTTCCATATCATAATTATAGGTTAAGATATACTTCCTTGAATCATCAAGGTTCATTCCGACCGGAACATTACTTGACCCATTGACACCATAATTCTCGTCTCCAGCACCATCCGTCGTTTGCTCAGCCATATCCATATCCGCAGCGACTTCTCCACTTGATGCTGTCTCCGTCCTTGAGACTGACTCAGACATCGCGCTATCACTGTTTTTGCCTGAAGAACAGCCCATCAAACTTACAATCAATATTATCAGCAATAAGGCAATAAAGCTCTTTTTCATAGGTCTTTTCATCATAATTCCTCCCTTTTTTCTCTATTATACCACTATCTAGAATAATCCTAAATAGATTTATGTTACACTTTTATGACGAAATAATATAAAAAATTGTTCCTTTTTTTCTTTGACTTCTTCGTGTTATCTGATAAAATAATCCTATTACAATGAAAGAAAGGTATATTATAATGAATGACAGGATAAAAAAACTGGTTGAAGATTTAAATAATTTGGATCATGATATGGCCGCCATTACTTACACAGAATCCTTATTAGGATTCGATTCAATGACAACCGCTTCAAAAGATGGAATTTCAGCACGTTCTGAAGTGATTAGCTTTGTATCAACGCTTTATTTTAATACGCTAATTAATCCCAAGGTGGATCAGTTACTCAAGGAACTTTCAGACGCATATAATGAACTTGATGATTTATCTAAAGCAAAATATGACTACTTTCGACGGGAATATGAAAAAATCAGCCCCATTCCTGTACAAGAATATGCTGATTACCAATCCTTACTCGTAGAATCTTCAAACGCTTGGGAAGAAGCAAAAAATGCAAATGATTTTTCGATCTTTGCTCCCTATTTAAAAAAAGTTATTGACACCACAAAACGGTTTATAGACCATCGTGGGTATGAAGGACATCCTTATAACACCTTACTGAATGATTATGAACCCGGTGCAACGGTAGATATGCTTGATGGTTTTTTCGAAGAACTTAAGGCTTCTATTGTTCCTTTAGTTCAAAAAATCAAAGAAGAGCCTAAACCCAACACGTCCTTTTTATCAAACACCTTCTCTATCGATGAACAAGAAGCTTTTTCATTATATATCATGGAAAGCTTGGGATTTCGAATGGATGGTGGCAGTTTGTCAGAAAGCGAACATCCTTTCACCCAAAACATGAGTCCGGACGATGTACGAATCACCACCCATTTTCATGAAAACGACCTTATAAACCCTATTTTTTCTACTATTCACGAAACCGGACATGGCCTATATGAACAAAATATATCCAAAAACATTGGCTTTAGCTGTTTAGCAACAGGCGTTTCTATGGGAATTCATGAATCTCAATCTCGCCTTTACGAAAACAATTTCGGACGAAATTCTGCCTTTTGGCAAGCGCATATGCCCAAACTTAAGGAACTCTTTCCAAATGAACTTAAGGATATTTCCATCCAAGATTTTATACGAGCTACCAATAAAGTGGAACCCTCGCTCATACGTATTGACGCAGATGAAGTCACTTATCCACTCCATATTATGGTTCGTTACGAACTAGAAAAAATGCTTATGGAAGAAGATGTTGACATTCAAGAACTCCCCAAATTATGGGCAGATAAATATGAACAATACGTGGGTGTTCGCCCCACTACTGAAGCTGAAGGTATATTACAAGATGTGCATTGGTCCGAAGGCTTGATGGGCTATTTTCCATCCTATGCCCTAGGTAGCGCTTACGCTGCACAGTTTGAACATGCCATGGAAAAAGAGCTTGTGGTTGATGAGTGTTTGAAACATGGGGATATGAAAACACTACTTGATTGGTTAGCCCATCATATTCATCAATACGGTTCAACCGTAACACCTTCTGAGATTATTCAAGGAGCAACAGGAGAAACCTTTAATCCAAAGTACTTTACCGATTATCTGGTAAAAAAATATTCTTTACTCTACGGTCTCAAAGAATGAATCTAAATCCAATTGTTGATCAATCATGGAATATTTTCCATTTGCTTTAATTGGAAGATCGTCTACATATTCAATCGTGTAGACGATTTTTTCTTGTGTTTTTTCATTCAATTGCTTACGAATCTCTCCTTCTTCATCTGCCGTTAAGGGACGATTGACCATAAGCTTTAAAGTAACTTCACCAACCGTATCTTGATAGTATTGATAACGTATCACTTGATCAAAAACATTTGAATGCATATTCAAAGACGTTAATGAAACAAATGAATAATCCTGATTCACCAATACATCTTGACGCCAACGTCCATAAACACTTTGAATTCGCAAATGATTCCGACCACAAGAACAAGAAAATTTTGTTGACCAACTGGCCATATCTCCTGTTCGGTAGCGTATAAGCGGCATCCCTTGATTACAAAAACCGGTCGCAACGATTTCACCAATTTGATCATCCTCAATCACCTGTCCGTCTTCATCAATAATCTCGATATACCCATAACTTGGCTCAATATGATACTCATGACTCTTTTCACATTCTCCGGCAATGACCAAACGTTCTGAATGGCCATAAAAAGAATAGACACGGCATCCAAAAATCTTCTCAACGTATTTACGTTGTGAGTCAATAACATTTTCACTAATAGCAAGAATTCCCTTAAACTGGTGTTTAAGTTTTAATTGATTATGCGCTATATATTTGGCTAAAATAACGATTGCTGACATGTAACCATGAATAAAGTCCGGTTTATAACGGTCAATGGCACGACAATAGTCTTTTAAATTCTCAGCATTCATATCAAAAATATTGCAACTCAGCTCTTTTCTCAAGGCATCATATTGCCAATTCTTACCTTTTCTGGCTTGTTCACGAAAAACCGCACCTCGAAAAACAAGCCTTGAACTATCTGGTTTATATCCTATACGAGCCCATAGATGATTAATATAGGCCCACTCTTTCATAACGGTGTCTTCATCTAAATAAAATCCGACCGGGTTACCTGTTGTTCCCGATGTTGTTTTATATATCAACTGATTTCGATCGATATTTTCTGCAACCAGTTGGTCCCGATTATTCGTCAATTGTTCCCGTTTTAAAAAAGGTATCTGCTCAATGTCTTTAATTCCGGTAAATGTATCAACCTTAATCTGATGTTGGTCAAATAACTCGCGATAGTAAGGAACATGTTTATAGGCATGACGAACAAGTGCTAAAAATCGTTCATCGGTCCGCTTAACTTGAACTTCTAAAGAGGCATATTGTTCCTTATCTAGCTGATTTAATTGATTTTCATACACTTTACCGAACCGTTTTTTTGCCGGTATAATGTTCGAGGCATAACCTAGAATATTGGTTATTTTTAATGGTATTTTTACATAGTACTTCTTAAGCAAATTAAATAAACGCATGTCTCTCACCCTTTACTCAAGACTGATTTATCAGTTACAATCATTTCTGCTGTCTTAATTCCATCGATAGCTGCTGACATGATTCCTCCGGCATAACCGGCGCCTTCACCTGATGGATATATTCCAACAATGTTACTCATTCCTTGTTCATTACGAACGATGCGCACCGGTGATGAAGTTCGCGTCTCAACACCAATAAGTCTGGCTTTTGGATGATTAAATCCTTCAATAATTCCTCCAAAATAGTCAATGCCTTCAACGAGTGCTTGTGCTATTGCTGTTGGAAGGCATGACTTTAAAGAAGATTCTTTCAGCGGGTTTTGACAGGTACTTTCTATACTGTCCCGTTGAAAAAAGGCTTTATCGAAGATAGCTTCCTTCACGGAAGTGTTTGTAACATCTTTTTTAAAGTTTACATAATCTTGTGTCGGTAAACTATAATTACTTCCTGCAATTTTATATGCCATCTCTTCCCATTTTCTCTGAAAGTCAATGCCGGCTAAAGGAGATGAATTTCCAAAATCTTCCGGTGTAACCGTGGCAATGATTGCACTATTTGCATTTTTAGATTTTCTTGCAAATAGGCTCATCCCATTACAAACAACCCGTCCTTCTTCCGACGCACCGTTAACCACATATCCACCTGGGCACATACAAAAGGAATAGACGCCTCGACCGTTAGACGCCTGATAGGTCAATTTATAATCCGCAGACGGCAAATCATACTCAAGATTTTCAAAACCATACTGGGCAGCGTTTATCCATTCCTGTGGATGTTCAATTCTAAGGCCCATTGCAAATGCTTTTACTTCCATATGGACATCTGCATTATATAAGCTTTCAAATGTATTTCTAGAACTATGGCCAATCGCAAGTATCAAATGATCACACTCAATATCTATTTTAGCATTTTCCTTATTTAAATCAAGACATTTTGCACCAATGATTTTACCCTCTTGAATGATTGGTTTTTCAAAAAAGGTATTAAAATAATAGCTTCCACCTGCCTGAATAATTATCTTCCGCATATTTTCAACAATTTTAATTAAGTAATCGGTGCCGACATGAGGCTTATTCATATAAAGTATTGACGGATCCGCCCCATGTTCAACAAAGGTTTCCAGGATAAATTGTTTACGTAAAAACTTATCTTTGACACCCGTGTTTAATTTTCCGTCAGAAAAGGTTCCTGCACCACCCTCTCCAAACTGAATATTACTGTGAGAATCAAATTGACCTGTAGTGAAAAACTCCTGTATTTTTTGTCGCCGAACATCGGCTTGGTCGCCTTGCTCAATGACAATGGGGCAATGGCCGTTCATGGCAAGCACATAGGCTGCAAATAATCCTGCCGGTCCTGAGCCAATAATAAGCGGGCGCTTGGAAAAAGGTACTTTTCGGTTAGGGAATTGATAGGCTTTGGGGATATAAATGCTTGCATTTACTTTTTTCAAAGCATTTGCATCGATTGTTTTAGAAACATCTGCAATGACGGTATAGACGCCTTTTAATTTTGGTTTCTTTCGAGCATCAATTGAATATTTATCAATCCTTAGCCCATGAATGTACTGAGGCCCTATACGTAGTTTTTTGGATAATGCCGTGATTAAGTCTGCCTGTGAATGCAGAACCCCTTTTTGGGGCTGAATATCTAAAATTATATTCGCTACTTTGATTAACATACTATTCCCTTCTTTATGCATTTGTTATATATTGACTGACAAGGGCACCGCTAGAGATTGCCCATTGTAAATTATATCCACCACAATCACCATCAATGTCGACAACTTCCCCAATAAAATAAAGGTTTTTTTGAAGTTTTGACTCTAAGTTTGTTGAATCGATTTCAAGGCAGCTAACGCCACCTTTTGTTACTTGTGCTTGATTCCAAAGATAGGTATCTTCAACCTTTTGATGATAGTTCTTAAGTGCATCAACCAATCTAATTCGTTCTTCTTTGGTCAAATTACCGGCTTGCTTCATGTGATCGACTTGGGCATATTTGAATAAGGGAATGATTAACCGTTGATTGATGTACCCATTAAGCACCTGTTCAACAGGGCGTGACGGAAACTGATGAAAACGTGTCATCAATCGTCTATCAATATCATCAATCGAATCTTCCGGAAAAAAATCTATAGCAACAGTAAGCCCTATTTTTTCTTTAAGCAAAGGAGCCACTAGGGTCGACAGTTGCAAGATAGTCGGTCCGGATAAACCATATTCTGTAAATAAGACCTCACCGTTTTCTTCGCGAAGAAGCATCTGTGTATCCCTATTTATGAGTTGTGTTCTTGCATTGATTTTTAATCCTTTTAGACTTTTACTATATGGATTATCCGTAACAAGTTGGACAATCGAAGGCATGGGTTCAATAATGTGATGACCAAATCCCTTAGCAATCTCATATCCATCTCCGCTTGAACCGGAATCGGCATAACTTTTACCGCCGGTAGCAACAATCAGATAATCACCATAATAGGTCTGGTCATCACCCTGAATTCGAAATTTATTCGTGTATTCGATGTCTAGGATACGTTGATGATAGTGGATTTCGACACCAACTTCTTCAGCACGATATAACAATGCTTTGACCACACTTACTGCTTGCAAACTTTGAGGATATAATTTACCGTCCTCAAGTTCAACCAGATCAATACCTATCGATGTTAAAAAGTCTCGAGTTTTCCTTAAATCAAATTGCCTATATATCTTTTCAAAAATATTTTCAGTACGGGAATGATATTTTTCCGGTCCTACACATTGATTGGAAATATTGCATCGTCCATTACCTGTTACCAGGAGTTTTTTTCCAATCTTATCATTACGTTCCAAAAGTGTGACTTTAGCCCCAGATTCTGCCGCAATAATTGCTGAAACCATTCCTGCCATTCCGCCACCAATAATAATGAGTTTCTTTTTTGCCATTTGCTTCTCCTATAAAAATCGTTTAAGTTTGTTGCCAAAAGGAATTTCTTCAAGTTCACTGTGACTAAATGCCTTTAACTTTAAAATACAAAATCCATAAATCAGCACTGCAATCGGTAATATAATTAATAATGCACCTTGACCGGAAAGCTTGATCATCAATGATTTGTAAATAATCAATGTAATTCCCCCCATAATAAGAGAACTCATTAGAGGGGCAATAAGGGTTTTATAAATATCAATATCAAAGGGAACATATCGACGAACATCACGAAAGTTCAAAAAGGCAGATGTTGCTGAAAAAATGATATTGGTAATTACGGCACCATAGAGATTGAGATCAAAAACATATAACAAGACAATGTTAAACAGGACTTTGGTGACCAAAGAAATCATTGCATTTTTAACCGGGATCCTCAAGCGGTTAAGGCCTTGTAAGAGACCTATCGATATTGTCGATATTCCAAAAAAGACAATCGATAAGGAACCAATTTGCAAAATAGCGGTCGTTGTTTTAAGTTGATCTAAATTCGTAAATAAAAGTTCAATAATGGGTCTTGCATAAAGCATAATCCCAATCATTGAAGGAAAGGAAATCATTAATACAGAACGAATGGAAAAATCAATTTTTTTCGCTAATAATTTCGAATCACCACGGACTAATGAGGCTGTAATACTTGGAATGGAGGCAGTTGCCATGGCTGAAGCAATCGATATAGGTAGCGTAATAATGATTTTATATTTTCCTTCTAAAATTCCATACATCATGGCAATTTGTTCAGGTGCATATGTGTGAAAGGCTAAGGCCTTGTTAAACATAATCGTATCGATTAAATTCGTCAGATGAAAGGTCGATGTCCCAATAACCATGGGAACCGATGTCATTAGTAATAGTTTCCAATAGTATAAAACCGTATAATCAATATGTTGATGAGAATCACGATGAATCCGCCTCTTAAGCATCGGTTTTGATGCAATATATACAAAAACCATAAACAGCAATCCGAACATAGCTCCAAATGCTGTACCCAAACTTGATCCGGCCGCACCATATTCAAAGCCATGTTTTAATAAAATCATTGCTAAGACAATGCTAAAAACTGCATTAAAAACTTGTTCAATAATTTGTGAAATAGCTGTCGGCACCATGGTATTCATACCTTGAAAATAGCCTCTAAATACAGATAACATACTAAAGACCAAAAGTGCCGGTGCAAGTCCTTGCAAGGCAATGGCCGCATTGGGAATTTCAATAAAATTTGCGATTGATTGGGCACCAAAGTAGAGAATCACGGTAAAAATCGACCCAATAATTAATGAAAACACCAGAGAAAATCTAAAAATCAAGTGTGCTTCCCGGTATTTTTTCTTCGCTAATTTGGCGGATACAATTTTTGATATTGCTGCCGGGAATCCATAAGAAGATAAAATCAATAAATACGAATAGACGGTATAGGCGCTTGCATAGTAGCCACTACCTTCATCGGTTAGTATGTTAACGAGAGGAATACGATATAATAGACCAATAAGCCGGACAATAAGTCCGGCAATAGCTAATATAGATCCTTGTAGCAGTAAGTTACTCTTTTTTGAACGACTCTCCATGTGCCTCTCCTTTTATTTCTTTGTATTTGGGATTGGGTTGTCAAACATGAAGGGCATAACTTCTTTGACACTAGATTCAACTGGATTTCCTTTAGCATCTTCAAAGTAAATCCTTGCTTCCGGCATTAATTCACTCATGACTTGACGACATACACCACAAGGATAGGTCACATCATCTGCTGAACTGACAATAGCGATGGCATCAATCTCCGTATCCCCTTCAGAAATCGCTTTAAAAATGGCTGTACGTTCCGCACAATTTGTTGCGCTAAAAGCTGCATTTTCAATATTACATCCGCGATAGATTTTCCCACTTTTTGTATGTATGGCTGCCCCGACTTGAAATCCGGAGTAAGGTGCATAGGCATAAGTTTTTGCTATTTTTGCTTCTTCTAGTAGTTGACGATCTAAATTGTTATTTTTTTCATTTTTCATAACATCACTCCATCGTTATATAGTCAATACGGTGTTTAGGATAGACACTGATAAATGTTTTTCCCGGGTTCAATAATAAAGCTTCTCCATCTTCTGTAAAATAATGGGTCGGTGAATAATGATCTGATTTACTCCATGTAATTGGTATAGCAAGACCATCTGCAAGATACATGCCTTCCCCTTCTGCAATTAAACTCATATCCATGCATCCATAAGGATCTCCCTTAATAACCCAAACGGATGTATATTGAATAATAATATTTTCAAAGGACAGCTGCTCGTCAAATAAAGCGTCTATATGCTCTTCCCCATATTGATAACGATCATAGGTTCCATTGTCTTCATTATAGATAAATTCCGGATTGGTCCCGTATGCTCCTGAATAATCTAAGGATAACTTATGAACAAAGGACTCCTGGTCAATATCTTTAATAAGATTTTCTTCTCCTGTCCATTCAGTGAATTTAAGCTTTGTGTCTGCTTCAAGATCTACGTCTTTAGGATAGTCTAATACATCCCATGTATTCATCAATAGTTCATAAGATGTAAATGTACTATGGGGCCGCACACGATTGGGATCTAAAAAGGTAAACAGTTCATCTAAATGACTTAGTCCATAAAAACGATTGACCTTTAATTTTTTAAAAGCATCGATTGCATATGTCGACTGACCAACATGGGTAAAAATCGCGTCATGATCTAATGCAAAATCCATGTAATAATGTCTTGCACTTCGAATGGGTCCGATTTTTTCTGCATCAAAGTCTTGAAAAACAGCAAATAAACGGGTGATTCCACCCTCAACAACCGCTTCATAAATAATATCCGCTTGGGATATCCCATATTGGGGTAAGGCCGATTTAATATTACTAATCATGATTCCAATCGGACGACGAAGATAGGCCTCCTCAGATACCGGCAGTCCGGTATAGATACTTAGAGGGCCAATGGGTTCCGGTTCTGGCTCGGGTTCTGGCTCCGGTTCCGGTTCTGGCTCCGGTTCAATATCCATCGTATCTTCTATTGGATTTGTATCTTCATTTGCTAGTGCATTCTCCTGATCTTTAGATTGGCCAAGACTAATGACAAGGATTCCTATAATAATTACGACTACAATACTAACTATAAATATATTTCTTTGTTTTTTGTCTTTTAAAAAATTCATGTTTAATCTTCACTTTCTCTTGTATTTTCAATGCGTGGCATGATGTTTTTTTGTTCTCTTATCATAAGCTCTTCATCAATTTTATCCTCATGATCGTATCCCAGTAAGTGTAGCATACTGTGAACAATTAAAAAAGAAAACTCCCGTTCAAATGAATGTTGGTAGGCTTTTGCTTGGGCAATAACATGATCCATAGATAGTGCAATGTCACCTAATATCACATAACCTGTCTCAGGATTAATCAAAAAATTAAGTTGTCCTTCTAAAAACTCATAATCACATGGTTTTGGCCAATCAATCATTGGAAAAGATAATACATCAGTCGCCACGTCTTTACCCCGATGTTCTAAATTTAATGTATGTATATATGCATCGTCTGTAACCGTTAAGGTCACATCAACTTCATAGGGAAACTTTGTATACTCTAAAACGCTTTCAATGGTTTGAATGGCTAATTCTTTTTGTCCCTGGCTTAAAGGTATATCGTCATCTTCAAAAAATATCATTGTTCAATCAACTCCCTATCATATTTTACCCGTTCATGATACAAACCGTTGTATACTTGTAAAAAAGCATTAGCTATAATCGGAAGTTCATCAAAACGTAATGGGGATGCATGTAATTGATGATTGGTGACTACGGTTAAAATAACTTGATCGATTAAACGTACAATTTGATCCATATCCCGTTCTTCCATATTAAAACCTTTTGCCGCTGCATCCACACAATCAGCCAACATAACAATGGCGGCTTCTTTAGTTTGAGGCTTTGGACCTGCATATCTGAATTTCTCCACATCAATATCAAATCCATCGCTATGAGAAACTGCTTTATTATAAAAATAGGCAACCACAGAATCTCCATGATGTTCTTTAATGATATCAACAATGTTTTTAGGCAGCTTATATTCTTTTGCTAATGCGACGCCTTTTTCAATATGACGGATAATGTAGTGTGCACTAGCATCCGGTGATAAATCGTTATGAATATTTTCTCCGTTTTGATTTTCAGAAAAATACTTAGGCTCTTCGATTTTACCAATGTCATGATACATAGCACCGACTCTAGCTAGTTGATAATTTGCTTGAATATCTATTGCGGCTTTTTCTGCCAGATTCGCCACCATCATACTGTGATGATAGGTCCCCGGCGCTTCAACAAGAAGACGTTTCATGAGAGGTTGATTTGCACTACCTAACTCAATTAACTGTGCTTGAGACGTAATGTTAAAAATAGTTTCCCACATGGGTTCGCTACCTTGTGCTAAAACAATAACCAACATACCGTTAAGTCCGGCTAAAAACATATTTGCATAGTTAAACCCGACTAAATTTCCGGCTTGCATGAGATGGCCTATAATGACTAACAACATCATCAGCAAAGTGGTTGAAAGTGCAACATAAACAATTTGTTGTCTTTTTTTTACATAGGGAATGACATAGTTAACAAAAAGTCCGGCAACCACATACATCATATATACATCTAAGGGTAGTGATATGACCATTAGTAATAAAAATGAGACGACTAAATGTGTCATCAAGCCCAATTTAGAGTCAATCATGGTTGTAATCAGTGCTGTCGTCAATAGAATCGGTAATATATACGAATTAACAGCTAATAAAAAAACTGAAGGTATAAATCCGATTAATATAAAGGTCCAATACATAATGTGCACATAGTTTGAAGATAACTCCGGTTCATAGTATGTGTTAAAGATATACGCTACAAGTGTTAATATGGTACTTACCAGAATTAAACGTGTAATAAGCTCAGCAACATGCACACTTTCATTAATCATACCAATCACTGCAAATACAATAAATATAAGCATCCCCACGATAGGAATTATTTGTTTCAACTTATCTTGACCTTTCAATCTAAAACCCCCTAACCTAATGTTTGTTCATTTCATATGCCTCTACAATTTTTTGAACAAGTGGATGGCGCACAACATCTTTATTTGTTAAACGACACATGCCGATTTCCGGAATGTCCTTAAGAATGCCCATAGCAACCTCGAGTCCTGATCGTGTGTTTCCCGGCAAATCTTTTTGTGTAATATCACCGGTTATAATAGCCTTTGATCCATAACCAATTCGGGTTAAAAACATTTTCATTTGTGCCGGCGTGGTGTTTTGTGCTTCATCTAAGACAATAAATGCATTATCTAAAGTACGTCCACGCATATAGGCCAGTGGCGCAACTTCAATAAGACCTTTTTCCATATTTGCCAAAAAGCTGTCTGTTCCCATAATCTCATAAAGGGCATCATAAAGAGGCCTTAAATAGGGATCCACTTTACTTTGAAGATCTCCCGGTAAAAAGCCTAATTTTTCCCCGGCTTCAATTGCCGGACGTGTTAATATAATCCGATTCACTTCATTTTTTTTAAATGCTGTAATTGCATGGGCCATAGCCATATATGTCTTCCCTGTTCCTGCCGGTCCGACACCAAATACGATCATCTTCTTTTGAATCAAATCCATATATCGCTTTTGGCCTTGTGTTTTTGGTCGTATATATTTACCATTTGGCGTAACGCAAATATATTCAGAACTAATCGTCGCCAAAGAGGTTTTTCGCTTTTCAAGCGCCATGTTAATGGCATATTTCACATTATCTTCCGATAATTGTACGCCTTCTTTTAATGTCGCCAATAAATCCTTGAGCACAATTTCAGCTGTTTTTACACCGTGATGCGCTCCTTTAATATGTATAGTTTCATCTCGATTTACTAAGGAAACCTTTAATGCATTTTCTATTTGCTTCGCATGGGAATCATAATCACCGAATAATGCCGGTAAATACTTATGTTCCACATGCATCGATGTTTCTGATATTGCCATAAATTCCCTCCTGTAAGTCCTGATTATAAGTAAAAAAAGCTATCGAAATCATTCGATAGCTTTTTATCTATGCCAGTA
>CAZLXW010000042.1:26298-30717 GCA_964563505.1 uncultured Eubacteriales bacterium | reverse complement strand
TCATATTCACCTCGAACTTCTTCATGATGAATCCAAAACGTATATGTCGAAATAACATCTAACCCTCCGGCTTTCATCTTGTATATTGATTCTTCCCAATATTTTTCAGGATACCTTGTGTAGTGAAATTCTCCCATGATGGGAAACCAAGGTCTTCCATCACGCGTTAAGTATTCTGGGGTATATCCATAATTCACCATTTTCCGTCTTCCTTTCTTCCATTATTATTTACTTGACAGCTCCTGTAATTCCTTCAGCAAAGCTTTTTTGAAGCAGGAAGAAAATAACCACTGTAGGAATTGTTGATAAAACAACACCTAACATAAGAACACCATAATCTGTAAAATAACCTTCCGTCAAATTCGCAATAAGCATTGGCATTGTAATACTTGAATCATCTGACATAATTACTTTGGGCCATATATAATTGTTCCATGCATTCATAAAGGTAATTGTCATTGCCGCCGCATAGGTTGACCGCATTGTCGGTATAAACATTTTAAAGAAAATTCCTATTTCCGTCAACCCATCAATACGAGAAGCTTCAATAATGTCATGGGGGAAGGAGCGTGCGCTTTGCCGAAACAACATAATCAAAAATGGCGTCGATATTGTTGGTAGGATAAACCCTAATGTACTATTTAACAAATTCACTTTTGAAAACATTAGAAACAGAGGAATCATTGTTGCCGCAAAAGGAACCATCATCGCCAAAAGAATAATCACCATAACGCGATCTTTCATCCGGTCATGATAGACTTCAAATCCGTATCCGGCCAACGAACAAACGATTAACGAAATGAGAGTCAATGTAATCGCATATTTAAATGAATTTGTCATTGCAACTCCAACATTCTGCGCCTCGATTAATTTTCTAAAGTTTGTTATGAGCTCCGTCCCAGGAATTAAGGTCCCACGAATAACATCAACACTTTTATTGGTCGCTGCAATAACCATCCAATATAATGGAAATACAGAAATAAAAGAAGCGACAATTAAAAAAGCATACTGCAATACATTTTTCATTTTACTCACGACGATCACCTACTTTCATTTGCACTAAAGCTAATACAGCAACTAAAATTAAAATAACATAGGATATCGCAGCCGAATAACCAAAATTCGGCACATATTTAAAAGATACATTATAAATATAATGGGACATGGTAATTGTGGCATTTGCAGGTCCGCCATTTGTTAAGTTCACTGATTCATCAAAAAGTTGCAACGTTCCATTTGTTGACATAATTGTCGTCAGCAAAATAATCGGACGCAACAAGGGAATCGTAATTTTTCGAAAGGATTGGAAGGGACTCGCTCCATCAATTTTTGCTGCTTCATAAACAGAGTATTCAATATTTTGTAATCCTGCAAGATAAAAAACCATATTATATCCTGTCCATCTCCAAATCAGAGCAATAACTAGGATAATCCGTGCACTGAATGCATTCCCCAAAAAATTATATCCTGTATGAAAGACGCCCATATTGATGAGCACTGTGTTGATAAATCCATCAACTGCAAATAGCGACCTAAAAATAATCGCATATGATACTAGCGATGTTGCACACGGCAAAAAGATGGCTGTTCTAAAGAGACCTTTGAATTTAAGGTTTTTATTGTTTAACATCGATGCTAAAACTAAGGCTAGCGTTAACATGATGGGTACTTGAATAATTAAATAGAAAAAATTGTTTTTTATTGATTGAATAAAAACCGTATCTTTAAACATCCGGGTGTAATTATATAAACCTGCCCAAGCCATATTTTGACCAATTCCACTTTTAAAGGAAAGGATCAAGGCACGAAACATAGGTAGAAAACTCATCAAAATAATAAGCAAAACAGCTGGCGCTAAAAACATCCACCCCGTTAAATTTTGTTTCCGTTTCAAGGTGAAAACTTTTTGATTTTCTCCCATTGAGAGACCTCCTTTGAAAAAAATATAGGGGACGATAACTCCTTACGCCCCCTATGTTAATACATTTACTTGTATGTAACTCTTATCTACCCATCGCGAAGCTCAATGTATCTTGAGCCACTTTCAATTCACTTTGGAGATCTCCACCATGCACAGAAGTGGTTATAGCCGTAGCGACCGCATCACGCGCTTCATAGAAATATACTCCTGTATTGCTTTGAGGAATACGACCTGCATAATCCGTAATCAGAGCAAATACTTCTTGACCACCGAAGAACTCTGATGGCACTGTGTAAGCATCACTATCTGCTGCCGGAAGGTATGTAGATAAGGCTCCTGTCGGGAGAATTTGCTCATAAAATTCAACACTTCCACCAAATGTACTACCTAAGAAGTCTGCTGCCAATTCAGGGTTATCACTATTCGTCGTAACAGCCCAACTTGAACCACCTTGAGTCGAATAGTTTGTTGCTCCGCTTAATCCTTCTAGTTTTGGTAAGTTCGTAATCCCCCAGTTTCCTGCTTGATCTTCTGCTGCTTGTATCGATGCCATAATCCAAGCTCCGTTAATCGTTCCGGCAACTGTTCCGTTGTTAAATGAAGCAATATACTGATCCCAATCATTAACTTCAATAAGAACTCCCGCTTCGACAAGTTCTAAATATTGCTCAGCTACAGTTTCAAGCACTTCATTTCCTACAATAAAAGGATCTCCGTTTTCATCGAAAAAACTACCTCCAGCTGACTGAAGCATCATAACAATAACATCTGATTCACCCGCTAAACCTGAAAGCAATGGTTTTCCCGTCTTAGCCAAAATATCCTTTCCCATTTCAAGATATTCATCCCAAGTAATATCTGTAAAGTCATCAAGACTATATCCAGCCTCTTCTAATACATCTGTACGATATGCCGCAATTGCAGCGCCATTATCAAATGGAACCCCATAATTTTTACCATCAACAGAAGAAAACCCAGCCTTTGCAGGCGCAAACTGACCAAAGTCTATTCCATCCATATTTGTCAAATCAACAAACACGTCCGGAAAACTAATGACATTTTTTTGGAATGCATTATCTTGCATAAGAAAAATATCCGGCAACGTATCGAGTTGCCCTGAAGAAGCCGCTGTCGTCAACTTTGTTTGGACATCTTCCCACGGTGTTTCAACAATATTTAATGTAAAATCCGGATTTTCTTGCTGATAGATTGCTTCCGCTTTCTTCATTGCATTAATATTGAAGGCAGGATCCCAACACCATACCGTCAACACATTGCCCCCATCGCCAGCTACTGCATCTTCATTACTTACATTATCCGTCGTTGCTGTATTTGTTGTCGAATTCGTATTTGATGAAGTATCTGTTTCATCGCCTCCCAAACCGCCACATGCCACCAAGCTTAATACCATTATCATAATTACGAATACACTTATCATTTTTTTCATTTTGTTTCCTCCCTTTGCATTTTGTTTTTACCGTAACCTCACTATTTAGTGGATGCCTTTAGAATAATGCTATAATCTAATAACGTTTTCTTCTGAACTTCCTTGCCCGAAATAAGTTCCATTAAATTTTTTGCTGCGACTGCTCCAACTTCCTTAATGTCAAAATCTAATGCTGTAATTTGAGGATTATGCGACTCTAAAAACGCACTATTATAAAAAGATGCTACCTTTACTTGGCTTGGAATCGAAACATGGTCTTCCATCAATTTATAAATAGCTCGACTACATATCAAGTCATCCATACATAAAATGCACTCAACATGGTCTTCCATCAAGGACTCAACCGCTTTTTCGACAAACGCTTTGTTGGTCACATTAGCAAATATCAACTCTTCGTTAATTGAGAGTTCTTTATCACGAAAAGCTTCTATAAACCCTTGATATCGCTCTTGATTTACAACATGGTTCTGATCACCACAAAGCAAACCAATTGATTGTATCCCCGAATTCAACAACAACGTTGTAAGTTCTTTGCAACCACTTCGATGATTATTATCAATTTGAATAACTTTCTCATCATCCGTCGTGCCTATAGCGACAAATGGAATGTTCTTCTCTTCCAGGTATTTTGCCGGGAAATCATTCACCAATGTTCTTGTTAAAACAACACCATCAACCTTATGGTTTTCAACAATACGTCGCAAAAGCGTAATGTCACTTTCTGTCGTTGTTGTTACTACGACGTCGTAATCATTGCTTGCTGCCATTTCTGTAATTCCAAGTAAACATTTTTGAAAAAACGGCGTCTCCGTCAAATTCTGATCTGCAGGTAAAACCACGCCAATGTTAAATGTTTTTGATTGCGCCAGACTTTTTGCAATGATATTCGGTCGATAATCATTTTCACGGATGTAGGCCCATACGCGCTCGCGCGTTGCTTCTCCTATCCTCCCCTTTCCGGATATGGCTCTAGAAATTGTTGTTGTTGATAATTCAAGCGCCTTCGCAATATCACTAATATTCATCTTTTTATGTGCATCCTTTTTGTAAG
>CAZLXW010000042.1:0-26198 GCA_964563505.1 uncultured Eubacteriales bacterium | reverse complement strand
AGCGCCTTCGCAATATCACTAATATTCATCTTTTTATGTGCATCCTTTTTGTAAGCACTACTCATAACATTCTCCTTTTGCGCAAACGGTTGCTCACATTCTCAGTTTATCACCCGATTTGCTTGTTGTCAATAACCAAATTATTATACAAACTTTCGTTTTTTATGTCTATTTAATCTATAAACCCCTGTTTTACATTCATATTTTGCGCGTTTTTTGCGCAAAATCTTTTTTTCACACATTCTCATTTTATGATATGATAAGTATAGGACAGCTCGTCTCAATCATTATACACCAAAATAGAGAAAGGATGAAAATTATGAAACTTTTAAATATATTCAAGAAGCATATGACCGCTTTAACAAACACAATATCTAGATACCTTGCAACAACTATATATCTTGTCGCCATCGTTATCGTACGTTTTTTTGCTATAGAAAACATTAATGGTCAAGACACTTTATATAATCAATTGTTTGCAGCTTTGATTATCGGATTTTTCATTTCAATTTGCATTCGTAGCCTAATCGAAACGTTTTCTATACATCTATTCTTGCGACAGGCTCTTTTGTATAGTCTTAGCGTATTAGGAGCCCTTATTTTCTATTTTTTTATCCGTCACGAGAACAATTTAGATTCTGTCGGATGGATTCGAACTGCAATACTATCTTTCGGCCTTTTAATAACCTTTCTTTGGATCCCCTCGGCACCGCCCAAAAGACTTTCATTTCCAAAATCTTTTATGAGCGGATTCAAAGCATTTTTTATGACACTTCTCTTCTCCGGCGTCTTATTCCTAGGCATTGCCCTCGTTATTGCTGCCATTGACAATCTGCTTTTTAATGTCGACGAAAATATTTATATACATTTTTCCACGCTTGTTTTCATGTTTTTCGCCCCCATATTTTACCTATCACTCATACCGAATTATATCCTTGACGACCAAGCGCGTATTGAAAAGGCAACACAAGGAACGTCTTTTTTAGAAACACTGCTTTCTTATATTATCATCCCTTTGACCGCCATATTTACTTTGATTTTATTCATTTATATCACGGCAAATATTCGTAGTGATTTTTGGCAGGAAAACCTTCTTGAACCCATGCTAGTTAGCTATTCAATTGTTGTTATTAGCGTTTTACTCTTAAGTCATCGTTTCAAGAATCCTTTTGCCTCTTTGTTTCAAAGCATTTTTCCTAAGCTACTTATCCCAATCGTTTTATTGCAGATTATTGCATCTATCATGAAAATCAGCAGTCAAGGCATCACACATGGTCGTTATTTCGTAATCCTATATGGCATATTTTCTCTTGCAACAGGAATAATTTTTAGCTTTTTTGCCAAAAAGCATCTTGGTTTAATCGCTGTACTTTTTATATTCTCCGCACTTTTTTCTACAATACCACCTTTAGACGCTTTTAGCATAAGTCGACGTCATCAAATCGAATTGCTTGAAGACACCCTTACTCAAAATAATATGCTTAGCGATGGACAAATACTTCCAAACGCTTCACTAGATGATGAAACAAAATCAAAAATCACACAACTTACCTCCTATCTTCATCGCATGGATTATATCAACCACATTGCTTGGATTCCTGAAGATTTTAACTACTATCAAGATTTTGAATCCGTGTTTGGTTTTAACGAATACGACGTATTTCCAAGAGATTCTATGAACAAGGGTTTTTATTACTCAAATACTCGCGACCCCGAGGATGCGATTGCAATTGATGGTTATAGTCATCTTGTCACCATGCCTATTTCCTATTTTTCAAATGACGATTTTCCTGTTGCCAGTGCAAACATTGAATCCAACGGCCTTTTATATAGTATTTCCTGGGAAGCCAATGAAAACTTAGGTCAATTTACTTTAAGTAACAGCAATGGCCAATCCCTTCTTATTCTTGAAACCACTAACTATGACAGCACTTTCTATGAGGCAGAAAATACACAGGCAAAATTAAAGGTGATTCCAAATTATATGAATCTATATTTTGAAAACGATAAATTAGAATCTTTAAATGGTGATATTTATATACTTGTTCAATTGAAATAAGTATGGTTTGCCAACCAATAATATGATAAACTAATACAAACTATAAATAGGAGCTACTTATGTTAAAATACAAATCATTTTATCTTACCTTTATTCTTATTATTACAAGCCTGTTCATATCCACTTTGGCAATATATGCAACCGGCAACCAACCTTCTATTGGTTCAGAATCAGCTGTGCTCATCGATGGAGATACAGGACAAGTTCTTTATCAAAAAAACGCCCATAAATCCATGTACCCAGCTAGCATCACAAAACTTATGACCGCTTTGCTTGCAATCGAATCATTAAACCCTGAGGATACAATCACTTTTTCAGAAGAAGCGATTGACCGTGTCGATTCCGGCGGTAGCCGAATCGGCATCCATCCAGGCGAAGAACTCACTGTGAACGATGCACTCCACGGCTTATTGCTAATGTCTGCCAATGAAATCGCTAATGGATTAGCTGAGGAAACAAGCCAAAGCATTGACACCTTCGTCAAAGACATGAATACGCGCGCCAAAGAACTAGGCGCTATCAACACCAACTTCACAAATCCCCACGGTCTTTTTAACGAAGAACATCAAACAACAGCTTACGATATGGCCCTTATTACTCGAGAAATCATTCGACATCCATACTTTCTTGAAATTATGGGACATAGCACCTATGAAATTCCTGTTACAAACAAATCTGATGAAACACGTTTGCTATATCAACAGCACAAAATGCTAAATACGAAAAATGATCTTAAGATTTATCGTGAAGATGTCATTGCCGGAAAAGTTGGATATACTCGCCAATCCAAAAACACTTTAGTGACTGTTTCAAAAAAAGAATCACGTACTCTTATCGCCGTAATTATACGTGCCGAGGCAAGCGACTTATACTCTGACACCGCAAGCCTTTTAGATTATGGATTCAATGAATATAAGCAGGTTTCCATATCCGCTTCTGATTTTGTTAATACACACGCTATACAGGATAACGGAATTTCCATCGGAAGCATGGATTTAGCATTAGCAAATGATGTGAACCTATGTATACCGATTAACGCAGAGCAAGAACACCTCATATATTCACTCGATTTACCCACCTTGTCTGAACAAACTTTTTCTTCTCATGATTTGTTCGGTAATGTCACCTTAACTATTGGAACCCTAGAACTCATGACCTTACCACTTCGAATCGAATCCATCGTATACAATGCCGAGGAATCGATTGATAACAGTAATTCGGAAATCACAAGCCCCATCGACCCTCTTACACCAGAAGAAAATGACGAAAAGAATCCTTGGAAATTACTAATATCATTCATTTTCATTGGCGTCATCGGTATTATTGGATTTGTTTTTAAAATCATATAGAGTAAAAAAGGTGTTGCCCTCGATTTTCAAGATTTTCAATCGAGGGCAACACCTTTTTCTATTTTTCTTAATTGCCAATAACTTCTTCGCCAACAACATGCATTTTAATCATGTTTGTTGAACCTTTATGTCCTGCCGGTATTCCTGCTGCAAGAATGATATGATCACCTTCACAAATCAACTCCGTTGCAACAGCTTCTTTTATAACATTCTCAAAAAACTCCTTTTGGTCCCCGATAAATTTATTTAAAATCGGGTGAATTCCCCATGATAAATTGAGCTGTCGTTGCATTGTTTCATCTAACGTGCTTGCAATAATCGTACATGCCGGTCTAAAGCTAGAAATCATTCGCACAGCTGATCCTGTTTTTGTCGGAACAACAATGGCTTTCGCATCTAACTTTGCGGCAGCAATTACTGCCACTTCACTAATAGCATTTGTAATATTTTTGTCTATAACTTTCCAAGCACCTTCATCAAGCTTTGATTGATAATCGATGTCTTGTTCTGTTTCTTCGATAACTGTTGTCATCATGCGAAGGGTCTCTACCGGATATTTTCCTGCTGCCGTCTCACCGGATAACATAACAACACTTGTTCCATCATAAATTGCATTGGCAACATCAGATACTTCTGCACGGGTTGGCATTGGATTATCCGTCATGCTTTCAAGCATTTGCGTCGCTACGATAACTGGTTTCGAACTACTGTAACATTTTTTGATCATTTTTTTCTGAACAACAGGCACTGAACGAATCGGCAATTCAATCCCTAAGTCCCCACGAGCAATCATGATACTGTCCGACGCTTCAATAATTTCATCAATATTTTTGATTGCTTCTCCATTTTCTATTTTTGCAATCAACTTTACCTCTTCTCGACCTTTCGCTTTTAAAATGTCTCGAACAGTCTGAATATCAGTCGCGCTACTTACAAATGAAAGCGCAAGAAAATCGATTCCTTGATCAACAGCAAATTCAATATCAGCTTGGTCTCTTTCCGTCATGAAAGGTAACCCTGTCGAACACCCCGGAACATTAACACCTTTACGACTACTTAATACACCTCCGGCAACAATCTCACAAACAATATCGGTTCCTTCAATCGCCTTAACAACAAGATTAATTCGTCCATCATCAATATAAATATTTTGTCCAACGTTTACATTTTTATACAGCTCTTTAAATGTCAAGGAAATTTTTTGTGCATCACCTTCAAGTTCTTCCACAACAAGACGTAGCGTCTCTCCATTAACAAGCTTTATTTTTTCCTTTAGAACACCGATACGAATTTCTGGCCCCTTCGTATCTGCAATTAAAGGAATTGGCTTATGCAGTTTTTTTCTAGCCGCTTGCATCGTTCGAATTCTCTGTCCATGTACTTCATGATTTTCGTGGGAGAAATTAAATCGCGCTGCATCCATTCCGTTTTTAATCATCTCTTCATAGATACCTTCAGTTGCAGGTCCCATTGTACATATGATTTTTGTTTTTCTCATATTCATCTCCTTGTTTGTTCTATTCCCTAAAGTTACTAGCTCTCTTATAATAACTGATTTTTCTCAGCATTACTTATTATATAGAAATATGTCTACTTTCGCAACTTTTTTATCGAACATCGCTGATTTGCACATATTTGTGCGGAGATGGTTTGCTTTCATTATTCATATAGCACTGCTGGGTCATTGATTATAATTTCGTATTCACCAACATAGGCTTCTTGAATTTGTAACACCTCGGTAAAGTAACTTAAGGGAACAAAACTTCGATCATTAACAATAACTGGCTCGGAAGCTAATTCTATAGGCATCATTTTTGCAAAGGTATACTGATTCACACCAATTTGGAATTCACTAAAGTCTCCAATAGATACCTTTCGTGTATCATTATGCCACTGTACTTCATAATCCAAGGCTTCTGCAATGGCTCTTATTGGCACCATAATAAGGCCTTCTTCAGTTTCAAACGCTGGTGGTCCATCAATAACACTACCTTGAACAACAATCTCCATTTCATTAATTGCCTTTTCACGGTTCAAAACAATAATTTTTCTTGGATTTGTTTGTGCAGGTATGCTTTTTGTTGACGCATCATAAAAAACAATAAGTTGTCTTCCTGACAAGATCTTTGTAAACGGAACGCCTTGCTCATCCACAATTTCTGTTTCCGAGAGGTCATTTAGCTTCAGCATATTGTCGTCGCTGACAAATTCATCATTAAATCGGTCAATTTTCATCTGAGAATCTTGGTCTCCGATAATTACAACTTTTGCCGGATATTGTGGCGGATAAATCATAAGCATGGGTGCATCTGCAACATAATATCCTGTCACTTTTTGACCTACTCCTATTTGATCTTCACCAATAAAATACGTAGTTTCTGTAATCACTAAATTCGCAATAGCACCTTCTTCATTTTCCAACAAGACAAGCTCCATGTTTTCATCAGAGCCGTGAGGCTGAATCTCTTGTACAATACCGGTAAAGGTTCCGAAATAAGAATGTGCTTGCCTCTCCTCAACCGCTGACACCACTGCTACTTGACCAACAACTAAAACTATTGCTAATATCCATCCAACTATTTTTTTACTAAACATAACTTCATCTCCTATTCATGTTTTATAATTTACTTTCTCCCTTTTGACGCGTGTCGATATAGGAATGTTCCAAAAAAGGAATGTAATCGATTTTTTATCATCTCATACATTCCCCTTCAATCCACTATGCCTATATGGGTCTATTTAATATTCTTTTCATAAAACTCTTTTCCATCCTCAATAAGTATAGGCAAAAAGCGGATCATAATCGGAATAAGGGTAGCCACAAAAACGATTGAGCTAATAACAAGAACCGGTATTTTCTTTTTCCGTGAAATGCATGTTCCCATAATCATGCCTATTGCGACCATACAAAGTTTAATCAATGCCAAATCTGTCCAATCCGATTGCTTCATGTAAGTATCTGCGGTGTCCGTTACCTGTTCAATAAATTGTTCACATAATTTCATATTAAAACCTCCTTCTTCCTCTATTCGATGATTTGTGTATCAAACCTGTCATATATATATTATAGCATATTATACATATAAATAAATACAGAAAAAATGAAGAATACTTGCTGCTAACACAAATAGATGCCATACAAAGTGATGATACTTAAACCAATCAAAAACATAAAACAAAACACCGATACTATATCCTAGACCTCCCGCAAATAGCAATATAAATCCTTGCACATGAAGATTATCCAAAATCGCTCCTGCAAAAAAAATAATTGTCCATCCCAAAATCAAATAAATAGCAACATGAATTTTCACAAACTTCTCAATCCAAATGGATTTAAAAACAACCCCAAGTATAGCTAAACTCCACTGAATACTACATGCAATAAGACCTTTGCTTCCTCCAACAACCAAGAGACAAAAGGGTGTATATGTTCCTGCTATAAGCAAATAAACCGACGCATGATCCATTCGCTCAAAAATATCTTTTACCTTACCTCTAGGGAAACCATGATACAGCATTGAATTCGTGTATAAAACAATAAGTGAAATCGAATAAATCAACATACTCATTGTGTATATGCCTTGTCCGACGTGCTTGCTCTTTATCATCAAAAGAACAAGCGCTACTACACCTAGAAGCATACCAATACCATGTGTGACCGCATGTGCAACTTCTTCGCCCAAATCAAAATATTTGCGAATGTCTCTTTTAATTAATCTCATCCTGTCCTCCAAACCCATTTAATCTATTTAATCATTATATTTATTATACCAAAACTATTGCCGCGAATTAATTATGGAATAATTTTTTAATAATTTTTTTAAATAATACTTGCTTTTTTTTAGTATCTGTATTATTATAATAACATAGTTTGTCATCATTTCTTGGCCCAAAGCCACTTATGACAAACTATACCCTTATTAATTATTTATACTCCCCTCATCAAAAAGACCGTTTTTAAACGGTCTTTTTACTTTCCTTCATATGAAGTTCATCTTTTTTATAGGATCTATAGGCAATCCAAATCAGAACTAACATGATTGGAACAAGCATATAGGACCAGATACTTCCTGTAAATAGTGCATACAAATAATTTCGAAATAAATTTCCACCATCTAAAAACGAAGTAATGTTTCCATTAAAATTCGTAATACGAATCTCACTATCCAAGGTAATCGTCGTGAAAAATCCAGATAAAGCTGTCGCAAAATATAAATGTCCAATGATAATTGGAATATAACTTATGACCGACCGAAAAATATTCCCCCGCATAGCAATAACGATAAAGGCACCTGCCGGAATAAGGTTGGGAAGATCACCTACAGGAATAAAATCAACACCTGGTAAAATAAGCGAAAGTACTACTGCCATTGGCATTACCAAAATACCTGTTGCAATAGTTGCCGGATTTCCAATAACAACAGCAAGATCCATCCCTATTCTTGCATCATGCATCGTTGGGAATTTCGTTAAAATATATTTTTTTGTCTCTTCTGAAATAGGCATCAATCCTTCACCCAATATTCCTGCCATCCTTGGCAAAAGAAAAACGACAGCCATAACACTAATACCTAAGTTCGCCGTTTCTTTAAAATCATATTCTGCAGCAATTCCGAGCCCAGTTCCTATAATCAATCCGATAAACATGGGATCTCCAAAAAATCCAAAACGTTCACGTATATGTTCCGGATTTCCGTTAATCTTTTTAATTCCCGGTATTCTATTAAGTATCCAATCCATGGCAAGAGCATACGGATAATAACAAACCCCTGTTAGGGTTGTAATGGCTATTCCCGGTATTTTAGTCATCTCTTCTGCTCGCGGCGCACTCCAATCTCCAAATTTTAGCACCAAAACCATACTTAGGATCGATGAAATTCCTGCCATCCACAAACTCCCACTGGTGAAAAAAACCATTTGCCCCACAAAAATAAAGTGCCAAAAATTCCAAATATCAATATTTATGGTATTTGTCCACTTAAACATCAACATAAGTACATTAATAAGAATAAATACGATGATAAGTATCGGAACCAACCGAAAGGTCCAAGCTGCTGCTGCAAGCGGTGGCCATCCCACATCAAGAATCGCCCTTTCTTGTCCACTTTTTTCTGCAATGATTTCAATTACCGGCCCCATCTTCGCCACAAACGCGTCAAAAACCATAAATATTCCAAAAAATCCAATCCCCAAGGTCAAACTGTGTTTTAATGCATCGAGAAATTTCATCTTGACAATCATACAAATAATCAACATAAGTATAGGCAACATTACGTACACCTCGAAGCTTAAAACATAGTTCATTGCATTTATAACGTAATTCATGAAATCCTCCTTGTCAAATAACTTGAGTTTGATTATACACCTTCTAGCTCACTTCAAGTCAACATATATTTTTATATATATTTTTTCCATTTGACTATCCTCACAAAAAGCATTAGAATGTATGTGCCACACCAATCAATAGACAGGAGTTATTATGATAAAAGAAAACAGCATTTATGATTTTCACACCCATTCCATTTATTCAGATGGTAGCGACACTCCAAATGAAATCATTCAAAAAGCTAAAAAAAAGGGGATTGACACGCTAGCCTTAACGGATCACGATACCATCGACGGATTAAAGGAAGCAAGTGCTGAAGCTGTTCGATTAAATATAAATTTTATAAACGGAATCGAACTAAGCACACGTTACGATGACAATCGGCTTATTCATATTTTAGGTTTAGATATTGATATAGCAAATCCTGATTTTCAATCAAAGTATACTAAGTTTAAAAAATACCGAGAAGAAGCATTGCCAATCGTTATTGATAAACTACAAAGAAAGGGCCTCCCTTTACACATTAATGATTTAGAAGACTATCGAACCGGCGATTATCTTGACCGACAGACCATAGCAAAGTGGCTTGTTAATAAGAACTACGCCTCGACAATTCCTCGTGCATGGATTGATATCCTTGATGATATTGCCTACATTCCAAATGAAATCATCCATGTTCAAGATGCCTTTGAAATGATTCATGCCGGTAACGGAAAAACATTCATTGCTCATATTCATAAACCTATTGGATTACATGGATATTCAGACGAAGAAACTCTTTTAAGATTACATCAACTTAAGCTACAAGGGTTAGACGGTATTGAAGCATTTTATCCAACATACAGCGATAAAGATAAGACATTCATCCAAAACGCCACATTAGCACTCGATCTATTACAATCCGGGGGGTCAGATTATCATGGTAAAAACCGCCCTGAAATCCAATTAGGTCAACTACTTTAAAATACTTTAACGGAGGACACACCATGTCAAATGCATCATTTTATTCTAAACTTAATAAAGATCAGAAGTATATACTCATCTGTTGTTTTTTTGTTTTTGCCGTCAATGGTCTTTACGCCATGATTTTAGGTTCACTGCTTCCTTTAATCAGTAACGAATACAACTTAAACAACACTGTCAGTGGTGGCTTAATCTCTGCACACCAAGCCGGAAATCTAATTGCAGGTTTTATTGCCGGTATACTTCCTGTTTATCTTGGCCGAAAAAAAGCAATTATTTTCTTATGTAGTTTTGTCGTCATGGGTTTTTTAATTATGATGATTACCGGAAACCCCGTTCTGCTCCTTTTAGGCTTTTTATTTACCGGGCTAAGTCGTGGAAGTATTTCAAATTTCAACAATACCCTTGTAAACGAAGTATCAAATAGTAGCCCGGCTGCATTAAGTTTTTTACATAGTATTTTTGCAGTAGGCGCTTTATTGGCACCATTTTTAGTAATTCTATCCACAAGCATCGGAGGAAATAAAGGTTGGCGCATTGCTACAGGAGTGATTATTGTTCTTGCCATCATATCCATGCTTTTATTTTCTCAAATGAACATCGACGACGAAGCCAAGAAAAAACAAAAAGCACTATCCTATGTTTTTTTAAAGGACAAGTACTTTTGGGTAGGAACAAGTATACTTTTTTTCTATCTTTGTACTGAAGCAGCCATTACCGGTTGGCTCGTCAAGTATTTTGTTGATTCACAAATCATGACGACACAATATGCACAAATGTTAAACTCACTACTTTGGGTCGTTATCCTTGCCGGACGTTTAACGACTACCTTCATTGGCGATCGTATCTCCAAGGAACTTATTCTTGTCTCAACAAGCATTGGAACCGTTGTGTTTTATACACTCCTTTTGTCCACTCAAAATCTTGGACTCATTACTTTTGCAATTATGGGACTCGGATTTTCCATGGCCGGCATTTACCCAACGACCGTTGCCACGGTTGGCAACACCATCAAAGTATACCCTATGGCTATGGGCGTACTTCTCATGTTGGGTGGTGTCGGCGCTATAGCCATGCCGATTATAACCGGGGCCTTATCCGATCACTTTGGGATATTAGCCGGAATGAGCGCCATTGTTGTTGCCATTGCACTTATGATTTTATTTGTCATCATCAACATTGTTCACAAAAGAAATTCTCTCCAACGCGGAAGCTCTGTTTGACCTTGCCTATAACCTAACTGATAACAATTGGCCAACCTCTTATGGTTGGTCTCTTTGTTTGATATAGGCATCGTTTCCGGATATACAAGATATGCTTTACCCTCATCTTCTAATTGTTCTAGTTCATCGAGTGTTCGATTGTAATGTATGTGACGAGTTAACATCGCTTCAACCACTTCAGGATATTTCCTATAATAGGATTTGATGAGTCCCTTGAATTTTACAGACTCTTTGCGATATCCTTTCTCACGAGTTAAGACAACAAAAAACTTATTATATCCATCTTCCTTGGCTATATCTAGAGGGATTCCTCCACTAATACCACCATCAACGTATATATTCCCATTATATTCTGTCGGTGGCATAAAAAATGGCATTGAAGATGATGCACGAACAATTTTCATTAGATCTCTGAGCTCTTGCATATCATCTTTTTTAAAATATTCCATTTTCCCAAGCTCTCGATTAAAGGCCCCAATTCTAAGTTTTGCTGAATTCCTTTTAAACATATCAAAGTCAAAGGGTAATGCAGCATTTGGATGTGGTGTTTGTTCATAAATATACTCCGCTCTAAAAAAACCTTCACCCTTCAAAAAACATTTCCATCCTCCAAAATTAGGATCTAGGACAGTATCTACAAAAGATTTTTTTGTGCGCTCAACATCCCTCGACAAATAATTCACCGTATGGCTTGATCCTGCCGAAATACCCGTGACATAATCAAAGTACAGCTTATTCTCTAAAAGCGTCGTTACAAATCCCGCTGTATAACTTGCACGCATGCCTCCACCTTCTAATATAAGGGCGGTATCTTTTATATTATTTTTTAACGTGTTTTTTACTTCCATTTTTATTGTTCTCCCTCACTTCATAAATTCTATCTATGTATTAGGTGCAAAATCATACGTTAATTTTATCATAAATCATTAATAATAGTATGCTTTTAATCAAATTTTAAAATTCTATAAACAAGTGATTAACAGCTGATAAAAACATCGTTAAATATACATATAAAAGGCCATTTTACAATGAATCTGTGATAGAATAGCTTAAGGAGATGAAAACTATGCAAATGAAAAAACCAAAAATAAATCCAAAATTTTTATACATTGTTATTATGATATCAACCTTCTTTTTATTAAACACTGTTATTATGCCGGCAATGATGAACACACAATTCGAAGAAGTTGATTACGGAACATTTCTAAACACTCTCGAATCCGGTCAGATTGATAAGGTTCAAATTGAAGGCGGCTATGTCTATTACTCATTAATAGATTCAGAGGATCTATCATATAAAACTGTACAATTTGAAGACCCGGGTCTTGTTGAACGGTTGCGCCAAGCGAATATAGAATTTGGCAAGGTCGCTGCAAAGGAAATGTCCCCACTCATGGGCTTCTTATTATCTTGGATCCTTCCCTTTGCTCTTTTGTTCTTTGTCTATCGTTATATTGGCAAAAAATTAATGAAGGGTATGGGCCAATCCATGGGCAACCCAATGCAATTTGGGAAAAGTAACGCCAAAATCTACCAAGATTCTGAGAATCGTGTTAAGTTTGATGATGTTGCCGGTGAAGATGAAGCCAAAGATTCTCTAACCGAAATCGTTGATTATTTGAACAATCCCGAAAAATATGCCAGCATTGGAGCGAATATGCCAAAAGGCGCTCTTTTAGTCGGACCTCCCGGAACCGGTAAAACACTACTTGCTAAAGCAGTTGCCGGTGAAGCCGGTGTTCCCTTTTTCTCAATATCCGGTTCTGAGTTTGTTGAAATGTTTGTGGGTGTTGGGGCTTCGAAAGTCAGAGACCTCTTTAAACAAGCCAACGAAAAAGCACCTTGTATCGTTTTTATTGATGAGATTGATACCATTGGTAAAAAAAGGGACAGCAACGGCCTTTCAGGAAACGATGAACGTGAGCAGACACTAAACCAACTCCTTGCAGAAATGGATGGATTTGATTCATCAAAAGGTGTTGTTATCTTAGCTGCAACAAATCGTCCCGAAACTTTAGATCCTGCATTACTTCGACCGGGACGTTTTGACCGAAGAATTCCTGTAGAACTTCCGGACCTAAAGGGTCGCGACTCTATTTTACGCGTCCACGGCAAAAAAGTGAAAATAGGTGACGATGTCGATTATAATAAACTTGCCCGATTGTCACCAGGTGCTTCTGGTGCAGAACTTGCCAATATTATTAATGAAGGTGCTATTCGCGCAGTACAAAATGGTCGAAAATTTGTCACTCAAGCAGACCTTGAAGAAAGCATCGAGATTGTTATTGCCGGACATCAAAAGAAAAACAAAATCTTGTCCTCAAAAGAAAAACGTATTGTTGCTTATCATGAAGTGGGTCACGCACTTGTGGCTGCATTACAAACACAAAGTGCACCGGTAACAAAAATCACCATTATTCCTCGTACTTCAGGTGCACTTGGATACACTATGCAAGTCGATGAAGATGAAAAAAATCTTATATCAAAAGAAGAAATCGAAAATAAAATTGCGACATATACCGGTGGTCGTGTCGCCGAAAAACTTATTTTTAATTCAATTACTTCTGGCGCTGCCAATGACATTGAGCAAGCCACAAAACTGGCACGTAAGATGATTACTCGCTTTGGTATGGATGATGGTTTTGGAATGGTTGCTTTTGAAACCGTATCGAATCAATACCTAGGTGGCGATTCTTCCCTTGCGTGTTCACCAACAACCTCTTCAAAAATTGACGATTTAGTCATAAAGGCGGTTCAAACACAATATGCTAAAGCAGAACAACTATTAAAAGATAACATAGATAAGCTTCATGAAATATCAAAATATCTTTATGAGAAAGAAACAATTACCGGTGAAGAGTTTATGGAAATTTTAAATGCTCAAACCGATGTTGCCTGATTCATATACAAATAAAAACGAGCTTCTGCGCCAGTATATTTTCATACTATGGCACAAGCTCGTTTTTTTACAAGGAGATGATTGACAATGAAAAAATTAAATATATGCATTGATATCGATGGTACCATAACCGATGCTTACTATTGGTTAGAACCATGTAATCGATATTTTAAGAAAAAAGTTACCATTGATGACATAATTGAATACGACATTCATAAAGTATTGAATATCAAACAAGACGAATATGAAGCATTTTATGCTACAAATAAATTCAAACTACACGCAAATCCACCATTAAGACAAAATGCCAAAGAATCCATCAATCACTTAAACGAATTCCATTACATCCACTTTGTTACTGCAAGAGAACAAGAGCTTGAGGCAATATCTTATATGTATCTTAAGCGTCATAGCATAACTTATGATAGCCTCCATGTCATCGGTTCACCAAATAAAGCACATCACGCTAAACTATTAAACTGCGACTTATTTATTGAAGACAGCTTATCCAACGCCCTTCAACTTGCCGATGCAGGCTTTGATGTACTCTTAATTGACACAAACTATAATAGAAATATTCCTACCTATAAAAACGGTTCAATCACGCGTGTCTTTGACTGGAAAGAAATTCAGCAATTGATTCAACACTATGCAACAAATGATCAGGCCATATCCTAGATGAAACACTCTTGCCTATGGACGCCATAAGGCAAGATCTCGAACGTATCCATCGATTTCATTTGAACTACCATACCCATATATTTCATTCTCATCTTCAAAAAAGTATACATAAATTTCTACGTCCCCTTCTACACTTTCAAAATATAATAGTCCTTCTTCATAGTAGGCTGGTAGTTCTACAATTTCATCTGGTAAATCGAATTCATCTTCATAGCTATAAACCAAGGTAACATCTGTTACTTGTCCGTTCAAGCTATTCACATAAAAATCAATAAATGCTTCATCAGAAATTTCATCATAATAATATTCTTCTAAATATCCTTGCCAATGACCTTCAATTGATTCTACCGGCAATATACTTGCATCCCAAAAACCGTCATCTCCACCATAGTATTCTTCATTATCGGGGACAACTATGGGATTCGAATTATCTTCTATAAGCTGATCTTGAACGAACTGATCTAGATCCATATCATAATCATTTTCGATTTGATCGGTTATATCTTCAATAATATTTTCTGCCGACGTCCAATCTTCAAGGTTAAAATCTCCTTCAATCCCTAATTCATCTGTTATTTTTTCCGTCACTGAATCTTGGACTTTTTTTGTAATCTCATCTTTCTTCGAAAGTAAAAACAAAACACCTGCAATTGTAATTAAAATAAAGACTCCAAGAATTGAAAAGACAATAATCAAGACTTTTTTTGTTCCTGAACCGGATTTTCTTGGTGCCTGTTGTTGTGGTGGTAGTGGTGGTTGTTGTGGTGGTTGGCTCACAACCTTTGTACCACAGTTCTCGCAAAAGACAGCATCTTGGTCTAATGAATTCCCACAATTCGCACAAAATTTATTCATAGCTTCACGCCCCTTTCTAAGCTTATTATATCACCCTATTTAAGAGAATACTATATAGATTTATAGGTCTCTAAAAAACTATGCTTTATTCCATTTTTCCTATATCCTTGCACAGTATTCATATTGACATTATGGGTCGCATTAAAAATATTCATTTCAACGTATGGATTATCTTTTTGAAGCTTTTGTATGAGTCGCTTCATTTCTCCACGTTTTGATCCACCACCTTGCCCATCAAGCACACAATTCTCCGTAAATCGACACGCGCATTGGATAAACTTCAAATCATTGAGCCTCATCCACTCTTTAATCGTATCTTCACGGATTAGATACATGGGACGAATCAGCTCCATATTTTCAAAATTCAAACTATGAAGTTTAGGCATCATTGTCTTAATCTCAGCTCCATAAAACATGCTCATTAAGGTTGTCTCAATGACATCATCAAAGTGATGACCCAGAGCTATTTTATTACAGCCTAAATCTTGGGCATATTTATACAAGTGCCCTCGGCGCATTTTTGCACACATATAGCATGGATTATCATCCATATCTGCCACTGCTTCAAAAATTGTCGACTCAAAAATTTGGATTGGAATTTCTAACATCTTTGCATTGTCTTCAATACGTTTTCGGTTAATTAGGTTATAACCGGGATCCATCACAATATATTCTACCTCAAAGGGAAAAATCGAGTATTTGTGAATAAGTTGCATGCATTTTGCCAGAAGCATAGAGTCTTTTCCACCAGAAATGCATACAGCTATTTTATCGCCCTCTTCGATTAATTCATAGTTTTTAATTCCTTTTACAAACTTTGACCATATTGTTTTTTTAAATGTCTTACTAATGCTTCGTTCGACTTCACTTGCTCTATTCATGATTAAAACTCCTCAATTCTTTGTCAAATATTTCTTTAAATGCGTCTAGCTCATCACGGGTTGTTAAATGGCTTAAACTAATTCGCAAGGTTGATCTAGCTCCTTTTTTATCCTTTGTCAATGCATATACGGCTCTTGATGGGGCATATGGGGATGAACATGCCGATTTTGTTGATAGAAAAAATCCTTTTTCCGCCAAGCGATTCTTCATCTCTTCTGCTTTTATTTCTAGCAGCGTAATATTTGTAATGAAAGGAATACTTACCTTTGTAGAATTTATACGTACCTGATTATAGTTTTCAAAAAAATCCATTAATTCCTTTCTCAAACTTTCAACATAGGTATAATTCTCTTCACGTTTTGTTTCAAGCAGGGACAGAGCCGTCGCAAGTGATTCAATCAAACTAAGTGACGGTGTCCCGCTTCGATAGGGTGAAATACTTAATCCACCATGATGAAGCGGTTCAATAATAACAGATTCTTTTAGGACTAGGCAAGCAATTCCATTCAATCCATAAATTTTATGTCCGGAAAACGTGTAACTATCCACAAATTCTAGATTAATCGGAACTTTACCCACAGCCTGGGTTCCATCAATGTGAATAAGGGCATTGGAATGCTCTTTAACATGCTTTGAAAGGGTATGTATGTCTTGCAAGATTCCCACTTCACTGTCCACTTCACACAAAGCCACTAGAAGCGTATCTTCTCGAAGCAAGGATTGAAAATGCTCAAAATCGATTTGTCCTTTACTATCTAGCTGCACATAATCAATATCATAACCTTGTTTTTCCAATTCACCGATTGGACCAAGTGTGGAAGAATGCTCTAAAAAACTCGTAATAATATGTTTTTTTCTTGCACCATGTTCTGCGGCTATTCCTTTGATTGCAAGATTATTGGATTCAGTTCCTGATGATGTAAAAATCATCTCGTTGGGTTTAATCTTCAATATTCTTGCCAATCTATTTTTTGCTTCTTCGAGCTTTTCTTTTGCTGGTTCTGCTAAAGGGTTATTTGAATTTGGATTCATTGGAAAACAATGTTCACATTCAACAAATCCTTGAATTACTTTTTCACAGGCAGGCGTATTCGCTGCATAATCTAGATAAATCATATGGAATCCTTTCATTTCGCGTATTCATCTCACATTTTAACTGACGAAGACAACATAAGTAACTATACTTTTATAAAAAACACATGTATAATACAACTAATCTATTAGAAACGGAGCAGACGATGATAAATAAAATTGAATCTACCCCTGAATTTAAACGTCGAATTTGGATGACCATTATTGGTGTATTAACCACGGGTTTTTCCGTTGGAATGTTTCATTTTTCCACTTTTGGTATGGATCCATTCCAAGTCTTTGCCCATGGAATATCCTATCATTTACCTCTGGGATTTGGAACATTCTATACATTGCTAAACCTCTTAATGCTTATTTTTATTTTTGCTATTGACCGTTCAAAAATCGGTCTTGGCACCTTAATCAACATTTTTCTGTTAGGATACATGGTTCAATTCTCTTCTTGGCTTTTTACAACGTTTATTCCTATCCCGACATTATTCAATCGTTGTCTATTGTTGCTTATTGGTCTAACCCTTCTGTGTTTCGGATCAGCCCTCTATTTCACTGCAGAAATGGGCGTATCAACCTATGATGCTGTTGCACTCATAATGACCGAAAAAAAAATTGCAAAATTTCAATATTGCAGAATCGGAACGGATTTATTTTGTACCCTCACAGGCTTTGTGCTTGGCGCAACTGTAGGTATCGGAACTGTTATAACGGCATTTTTTATGGGTCCGATTATTGCTGTCTTTAATATAAAAATTGCCATACCTCTGCGATATGGCAAACATGCACATATTGATTAATTATCCAAACAAACTAGGTATATTATAGCGCGTTCTGAACAAAAGCTCAACCAAAAAAGGGCGATTGCATCCGTTGCTTTCCTTGACTAATGCAATCACCCTTTGCCTTTAGATTCACTATTTTTTATTCTTCTGCCGCTTAATTAATAGTCGCGAAGTGACATGCGTCACAACTGCTAATGGAACTATATAAATTGCTAATCCATGAATAAACTGTAATATATCATATATTTTTCTTGATATACTCCATAGATAATTAATAATAAGACCTGAAATAATGCTAAATAAATAGTAGACAAGAATAATTTGTGTTGATATTTTCGCAACCTTTACGAGGGGTTTACCTTTTAGATTAAAATTGTTTTTAATCATTTGTTGTATGAGCCGTTTGTTCTTTGAAAAAATAAAAATAATGAGCGGAACAAGGACAGTTGATATTCCTAATAAGGGATGAATCGTGTAAAAAAACGAATGGCTCGTTCTAAACCACCCCGCAACAAAGGTTAGTAAATATAAGGTCAAAAAACTAAAATGCCATTTTAAAAAATCATTTCTAAAAATTTTTTCCACAATAATTCCCCTCCTTTTCCTTCATTTAATCTTTCGTTAATCTACAATCCGTCCAACTTTCGGTACACGCTCTAGATTTTTTACCCCGTGGGGTGATTCGTTTTTAATGGCATCCGTCAAATCTCTACCCGCTTGGAATCCATTATGGGAGCCTTCCTTCCAAAACGAAGAATCAGTCACATCATAAATCTCACCATCAACCGCGACATAAGCCGGATTACCATCGGTTCCGTCATACATCTCTAACTCTTCTAACGTTAAGGTAAGTTCTTCTGTTTCACTTTCAGTAGGTGTTTCACTCGGTGTTTCATTGGATATTCCACATGCTGCAAATATAAAAATAAATAAAAATAATGCGATCAATAATTGATTACTTTTTCTCATATGATAAACCTCCTGCTCACAATCAAAACTCGAAATAAATATTTTCATTAATAGTATATGCATATTATATCACAACTGATAATAATTCTCAATTATGATTTATGACATTATTTTCTTCCGGTACATATTTGGAGAGATGCCTTTATATTGCTTAAATACTCGGCCAAAATGCGTCTGACTCTCAAATCCCACCTCCCTAGAAATCTCAGATATAGGCCGGTTTTCTTGTGCCAATTTTTTTTCTGCTTCAAGAATACGAACTTGGTTTATATATTCTTTTAAGTTAAACCCTGTTGTCTTTTTGAAATTCCGGCTTAAATAATAGGAACTAAAGTAAAATTGTTTTGCTAAGGACTCTAATGACATTGTCTCATCGTAATGTTCATTAATAAAATGAACGACTTGGCTAATACGGTCAAACATCGGATCTTCTACTACCAACTTCGGCTCTTTTTTTTCATCGATTTCTTTCTGTGTCTCACTGATAAATATAAGGACTTCCATGATCTTTAACATAATCCGTTGTCTATTCTTTATTGGATTGTCCTGATACCAATTATAAATAGTAAACATCATCTCTCGTAAGACACTTTGCTTACTAATATCTAAGCTTATGACCGGACGCTTTGCAACAAATCCTTCAAACCACTCATAGTCACCAAAACCTACTGCCATACCTTTAACTTCCTCTTCTTCAATATTAATTAATAGTCGTTCATGCTCTGGACATCCTGATGAGAGTGTTCGATGAATGACTGATGGTTCAATCAGGACCAACATGCCTTTTTTTACATGATATGTCGTATTATGAATAAAATAATACCGTTCTCCTTCAAGCAAATAATATATTTCGTAGCTTTTATGTACATGGGGACGAATCATACTCTGGGTAACATGTCCTTTTTTTGTATATTCAACAAGAACCGAACTTTGATTATCAATATAATCATAACGTTTCATTCTATTCCCTTTCTTTTCGCAAAAAATGTAGAAAAAATCTAAATTATGGCAATTAATGTTGTTGTTTTCGATATAATTTAATTATATTATATTTATATGCAAAAGAAAAGCAATTAAGGCAACTATTTATTATAATGACAAGGAGGATTTTTATGATTCGAACAGACAATACTGTATCTGATCTTCAAATTGCATATATTGGCGGCGGTTCAAAAGGCTGGGCATGGGGACTTATGAGCGACCTTGCAACTGAAAAGCAATTAAGTGGACAGATACGTTTATATGATATTGATCAAGAGGCCGCAAAAGCAAATGAAACAATAGGTAATCAATTAACGGGATCCGATGACACTCTCGCAAATTGGACATATACAATGACAACCAGTCTTCAAGAGGCTTTAACCGGCGCTGATTTTGTTATTATTTCTATACTTCCGGGTACATTTGATCATATGGAAATTGACGTACATCACCCTGAAAAATATGGTATTTATCAATCTGTTGGGGATACTGCCGGTCCTGGTGGATTAATGCGTGCACTACGAACGATCCCCATGTTTGAAACGATTGCTAATGCAATCAAAGATTATTCCCCAGATGCTTGGGTACTTAACTATACCAATCCAATGACAATTTGTACGCGCACATTATACACAGTATTTCCTGAAATCAAGGCTTTTGGTAATTGCCACGAAGTTTTCGGTACTCAAAAGCTTTTAGTTGAAGCACTTGCCGATATCAAAGGTATCGAAGATGTTCCACGTGAAGATATAAAAGTTTCTGTAACCGGTATTAATCACTTCACTTGGTTAACATCCGCTTCATATAAGGATATGGATCTTTACCCAATCTATAAAGAATTTGCTGAAAAATATTACGAAAGTGGTTTTGAGGGTAAAAAAAGCGGTAATTGGCTCAATGACTTTTTCTCAAGTGCTCAGCGTATTAAGTTTGATCTCTTTTTACGTTATGGTTTTATTGCTGCAGCCGGGGATCGTCATCTTGCTGAGTTTTGTCCAAACCAATGGTATCTTAAAGATCTTGATACCATTAAATCTTGGAAATTTAGTTTAACACCCGTTTCATGGCGTAAAGAAAACGAGCAAGAACGTATCAATAAATCAAACCAGCTCGTTCATGGTGAGCAAGCATTTGAAATCAAAGAAACCGGCGAAGAAGGCGTGCTTCAAATGAAAGCGCTTCTTGGATTGGGTGATTTAGTCACAAATGTGAACTTACCTAATCAGGGCCAAGTCGCCTATCTTCCTTCAAATGTTGTTGTTGAAAGTAATGCACTTCTCCGCCACAACAGTATATCTCCTATTAGTGGAGGAAGCTTAAATCCGGCAGTAACCTCCATGATTGCCAAGCATTCCTCAAATCAAGAAATGATTGTTGAAGCCGGTTTAACGCGAAATCGTGCATTGGCCTTTCAAGCTTTCTTAAACGACCCTCTGGTTAACTTATCTTTAGATGACGCCAAAGAATGCTTTGATTACATGTATGATCATGTTTCATCTGTCGATTAATCGGCATCCAAAATTTTTATAAAAAAACAGGAAGACATAGATTATGTCTTCCTGCTTTTTTATTTTTCGTCGAATTGTTCTTCTACAGCATCTTCCGTTTGATCCAATTTTTCTAAAACAGCTGTTAAAAAGCTTAATGCCAAGCCTTGACCCCAGCCTTGGATCCAATCTTTTGTAATTAATTGATATCCTTCACTATCACGCATAACCGCGGTTCCACCGGATACATTGATAACTCTTCCATCCTCTGTAATGCTTTCTTGAATGCCCTTTAAGGCCTTATTTACATATTTAATGTGTAATGGATTTCCATTATCCAACATCGCAGCTGCAATACCACATGATGCCGAAATTTCTTCATAGGAAGATGCATCATTAATAATGGTTCGCCACAGACCGTTCTCTGTCTGATATAGTTTAAGTGCTGCAAGCTGATCACGCACTGCACACTGAACATCCATACATTTCGGATATAAATACCACTCCGGAAGTCGTTTTAATACTTGGGACATGGTATAAGCCGCCCATGCATTCGCTCGTCCCCAGTAGAATCCAGACATGTGGTCTTGATTAATATTGTTATATCCATGGTACCATAATCCATCCACATCATCCATGAGATACTTAATATGCCAGTAGTATTGGTTTAATGCATCATTAATTAACTCTTGATTATTGGTCATAATCCCGACGCGCAACAAGAAAAATCCAGCCATAAATAAGGTATCTGCCCATGCCTGCTCCGGAAAATCATTGTTTGCTGAAACCGTATGTTGTAGAACATTGTCGCCAAAGCGCAGGGCATCATTCCTTAAATAATCCACTTTACTTTGAATAATATCCAAATACCGTTGGTCTCCGGTCGCCTCATATAAAGTAATTAATGCATGTCCCATGGCACATGTATTGACTGTCCAAACTGGTGTTCCTAAATCAATGTATTCATCAAACCATGCTATTAAGCGATCTAAATAAGACTGCTTTTTTGTTATTTCATAGGCCCTTGCAATCCCGTAAAAAGCCACACCACATGGCCAATCCCATTCCATATCCATCTGAAAGGTTTTATCTACAATGGCATCAATATGTTTTAAAATGTCTTGTCGATTTGCTTCTAACTTCATTTTCAATTCTCCTCACTTTATTTTCTTTTACGAATTTATCTTACGAATAATTGTATCAAAGGGTTCAAGTTCAAAGACTTCAAGACCTTGACTTGTTTTTATTCTTGTCTTTTGCGCTTTGTCACTGTTATTAATTGTGACTAGAATTTGACTTTCAGGATAATATGCACATTCTGTATAAAGATTATCTGTCAAGTAGGCATCTTCGTCCCATTCGCCACTTGCAAAGCGAATACTATTTAGTAACATGCGTGTATTTTCTAAGGTTAGTCTAAAAGATGGCATATAGATTCCCTTACCTTGACCAAAACTGTTGATTGTATATTGTAATTGATCCCCTTCTGATTTTACTACCTGCGCCTGTCCATCGGTTAAATAAATATTATCTTTTGTTTTAATGGTAGCATCTATCGGTATCAATCCTTCAATGGGGTCTTCTTCAACTTGCCATTTACCGTGACTGACATAATCTCCTAAATCTAGATATACACCTAAAACATGGCCCATTCTAAAATAGTTGTCGTATCCGCTAACAGCCGATGGTTCATTGACGCCAATAAAAACACCACCATTATAGGTCCATTCTGTCAATATCTCCACAAGAGCATCATCGCTCCAATGTTCTCCACCACTCCATGCAGAACCTGCATAGCCGGCATTAATAACAACATCAATATCATCAAGCATCCCGCTTTTAATATCGTTAAAGTCGACAAATGTAACATCAACCGGAAGACCAGATAAAGCTTCATTAATATGAATCAAATCATGCATATCAGTTTCATGAAAGTGTCCAGATAATGTCCATGAACGTTCTTTTCCCCAACTGTGCAAGACAGCAACTTTCGCTTTTATTGTATAAGGATTTCCTACTTGATGAAGATCCTTAATGCTTCTGAACTCATCGGATATTTTTTCAATATAATCACAAAAATCTGGATAAGGCTCAACAAGATGTAAGTATCCCCCTAAACCAATACGATCAATTTTTTCTCTCAATAAAGCACGTCGAATATTAATCCAATAGTTTTTTGCATCTAGGGTCGGATTCCCGCCTTCCATAAAGGTTGGCTTTCCACCCAGTCCTACCGGGAATAAGTATGGATGTAAACGGATCTCATGAGTTTCTACATCAACACCGGAACATAGCCTAGCTTCAAATCCGGAAAAAACACACTTAATCATTCCATCAAATCCAAACTCTTTAAAGCGGTCATTATACGGTTCTGTTCCTACCCAACTATCATCGTAAAACATATAGGCTGCTTTGTCATAGTCATGGACCATATCAATAAGTTTTTTGCCGAAATCAATAACAAAATCATTGATAAATTCAATCCAATCACTTTTTCGCTTTGTCGATGGCATATGACTAACGTGGAATTTACCCCCATTGACAAAATCTTCTGCACACATGGTATAGCCATATTTTTTTTCAAAAAGCTCCAATGCACGAACACTTACTGTAAAATCATAAGATCCCCAGTCTGTAAATCGATGGCGATTTTTCAAATCATTTCCCCAGATCCAAACAAAATTGTAGAACATGGATGTAAAACGTACAACTGTGGTTTCCGGATGTTCTTTACACCAAAGCTCCATCCAGTCTAAAAGATATGCCTGTGTCTCCGGATACATGGGATCGATTTGCATAAGATGTTCTTGATCCCAGTTATTTGTTGTATGATTATACATGGAAATCTCTTCCCAAACTCTATATGCCATAAAACTGACCGTATATCGATGCCATGGTATGGCATTTTCAATGGTGACTTCTCCTTTTTCCGAATCATACTTCCATTGCAACCTGTCGATTTCTTCATTACTTGTTCGGTCATAAACTTGCCAATAGTTTAATGCTTCAGACGTATCATTGATTTTAAATTGTTCTTCAAAGAAAGCGTCCATCAGACGAATTCGAATATGATCTTCTGTCGCTACAAGAGGATCTGTAATTAAAAAACACTGTTGTAACTTATCAAGATTCTTCTTTGCCCATGCATTATGATTTCGTATAATACAAATTGTCGAATAGATGCCATATCCTGCATTGATAATTTCATCCGATAGCTGAGTTCCGTCACTATCTCGAATCACATCTGCTCCCCATTTTTTTGCGAGTTCCAATGTTAGATTTTCATAACCAGCTTCCCCGGGAAGTGTAAAACTTCCAGAATTCTTCTTTAACATTTAAATCCTCCTCTTGCTTTCATTAATTTATATAATTCATCATTCTGAATATGATTTTCATGAACGAGTATCAGCATAATATTACGGTCTTGCTTTGAATACATAAAATCGCGTTTCCATTGATAAAAATGGGGACCCTCCCCGATATTTCGTACATATCCCATGAGTTCTTTTAAAATCCACACCGTTTGGCGTATATCCGTCAAACACTCATTATCATAGAATCCCAACCATTTATCATGTTCACAAGCACTTAATTTTTCATACGCTTGTGCATAAAATTCTGACGCTTGTCCAAGTTCATAAAAAGCTTCTTGATATTCCTTTTCTTCATATTTTTCATATGCTATGCAAAAACGGTTGGCACCCTGAAAACACTTTGCATAAATGTGCCCATGAAGTTTTAAACTATCTTCAAATAATTGCTGCGCATGGGGTTCTAATAGGAGACGATTTTGTTCACATAAATTTTCAAAATCTGTATACGTATCCACACCTTTTTGAGTAATTTGTTTATATTCCTTTATTTGACCTGCAAGCGTTTTCTCTTTTGAGGCCCATTCAAAGGATTTAGCCGCCCACTCTTGACCTGACCACCACCCAGATGCTAAAATCCGTGTATTGTGATTAATATACTGTTCTCCGATATGTTCATCTTCGTGCACACCAAATGAAATAGCTGAAGCTGAATATTGCTTTATGCTATTGGCAATGATCGGTGCTGCCGATTGACCATAATATCTTCGACTATATTCTAATTGGTGTTGGTCAATATCAATTGTTCCATACTTCCAAAGATATGCAATGAAGTCTAGATAGTAGGTATGGGGCTTAATATTTGATGCATTAATCATCCAATAGGTATTTCCATCTTTTGCTAAAACATTTTCTAACTCACCTTTAAAAAACTCCGGTGAATTCGTCGCCATAGTAATATGATTGGCTCCCTGTAGGTCATAAAAAGAAACATGATAGTAAATACCTTGTTGGTCCATTCCCTTTATCGGCTCTGAGTTGACTCGTGGGTTGTGAAGATCCTGACGTCTTGAAACCATCTTACCGTATCCATTATCTGCCCATACCTTTATTACATCTTCCGGAATCTCCAACCAACCGTCGCGATATAACTCCATTGTCTCTCCGTACAGATTGACACAGCATTTACCTTCTACCTGTTCGCTTTTGACTAAATCATACTGTTCTTTAATTAAGCGACTTAAGAGTTGTCCACGTTCTTTATCACTGGCATATCTAGGATCATTGACCCAAAACGGACAATCGCCCTGACCTCGAAAGCCTAAACTCCATACGACCTTCA
>CAZLXW010000041.1:0-30769 GCA_964563505.1 uncultured Eubacteriales bacterium | reverse complement strand
TTGATTCTAAAATGTCTTTGATAGAAAAGTAGAACTTTCCTATCAAATAAAAAAGCCTTCACCATAGATGAGGCTCTTTCAATTATTCAGGAGTCTAAAGGAACCCATTTCGATCCTGTCCTCGTGGATATATTACTCGAAAATCTGGACTCGATTTTAGAGATTTATAAGACGCGAGATACCACTATATCTGCTTCGAAATAGCTTTCCCAATTGTTTCTAAATCATCATCGCTAAGTTCTTGTATTGGCCAAGAGATATTAATATGGTCCTGCTCAAATCTTGGAATTAAATGCAGATGAAAATGATGGACTGTTTGTCCTGCAACTTCACCATTATTCTGAAGAACATTTAAGCCCTCACAAGCAAGTACTTCACGCATTGCCTTAGCGACAATTGTTGCTAGGGCAAATATTTTGCCTGCTGTTTCTGCATCTAGTTCATAAATATCTTCAATGTGTTCTTTTGGCAAGATGAGTACATGTCCTTTTGCCGCCGGAAATTTATCTAATATAACCCTAAACTCTAAATTTTCAAATAATGTTACTGATTCCATAATGCCATGTGCAATATTGCAAAAAATACAACCTTGTTTCATAATGTTCCCCTTTCTTTTGGAAAGCTCTGTTTACGTATCCCTATTAAAATTATTATACCATTATTGCAATGCTACTTACAACGAAAAAAGCCCTTCAAATTTATAGAGAAGTGTGAAATCCCCTTTTGCTTTTATTTCACCTGTCATGAAGGCTCGTTGCATGGTTAGCTTTCCATCCATGATACGCCTCAGATTGGTTTTTCTTCCCATAATAACTACATTACTTTCACCGATCTGACCATAATAAGCTCGAATATTTTGATTGTTAAGTTCAAGCACTGTATTTTCACGGGGATCATCTTCGACAACAATTTGAATTTTTGCTATAATATTACCTTTATTGATATAGCTTTCTTTAAATCTTTCTGGCCAAGGCTTCTCGCCTTTTATCGTTTCCGCAGATAACTTTTGCTTAAACAGACTTCCTAATTGGTGTATATCTTCTTGTTGTTTTTCAATATACGAATCATAATTTTCAATGATTCCTTTATCGGCTGTTCTTTTTTCTTCTCCAATCGCCTCTGATAAATTCTGTGCTTCAATTCTGACGTCCGCTACCGGTATTTCAACAAAGACTTTCTCAATTTTTCCACTACGTGGTAATAATCCTTTTTTTTGTTGTATAAGACGGAAAAATGATTCTGCTTTCTTATCGATACCAAATAGCCACTCAAAGTTTGTTTCTAAGGCTGCCGCTGATTCAATTGAGGCCAGAAGATTTATCCCTTCAACACCGCCCAGATATTCCCAGGATTTTAACAAATGCGTGTAGGCTTCAAACTCATACGCTTTTCGCGATATAACCATCCCAAATAAAGGCACGTTTGCAAAAACAGCTTTATCTCCTCTATAGAAACATTGGTCTAAAAATTCTTGCATGCGATATCCAATGCCATACCATTCTACATTAATAGCAAGAACAACACCAATGGATTTACTCATATACTCTAAAATTGTTTCCATAGAAGCTTTTGATTTATGCAAATCAATGCGATGCATGGTCACGCCTAGTTCTGTCAGCACATGGCTGATTCGCTCTAATGCGACTAAAACCGGATCATCAACATAACCTTCTCCACCATAAATCATGGTAATGCATTTTTCATTACTTAGACTCTCTTCAGATTTTTTACCTAATTGAATCTTTTGAAACATTCTTTTTTTAGGTACATCTACTTTTTCTTCCACTACCTCTTCATTATTGATTTTTTTTTCTTTGCTTTTATTGGTGTTTAAAAATTGCATAATTCGCTCAGTTTCTCGCTGAATGATAATTTCCAGTTCTGAATTAAACTGCTTCTGTGATGGATGCAATAAGGGTAATACTTTATAACTTTTACCCTGTATGCTCACAATAAATAATTGGTCTTCTTCTGGTTTTACAAGTAAAGAATCATCTCCCGTTACTTGCTGTAAGGTTCTATTCCCTAGTGTAATAATCAGTTTTGGATTAATCAATGCAATTTCTTTTTTTAGATAGGGCATAAATATCGAATACTCTTCTTTTCTTGCTGCCCTTGAAACGAGGCGACCGTCCTTATTGGTTCGGCATGGTCGATACTTCAATAGATGTGTAGTATATACTTGCTCATATGAATACCCAATGGCCTTCAACAGAGGTTCAATTTTTTTACGCTCATGATTCAATAAATTTTTATGCTCGGATTCTTCTTTTGCACTTGTAAATTCGGCAATAATCATAATATCCCCATCGGTATTACCTTCTCCCAAAATCAGATCTTGCATTTCATTTGTTTTTTCACGTAGTTCTGTAGCGCATGCATTAAATATTTCGCGAATCTTATCTTGCTTCATCTTCTGTGCCTCCTATTTCTTTCAGTCTTAATCGCACAATGGGTATGCTTATGGCAACTCCACCAACAAAACCTCCCACATGTGCGAACAGATCCACATTAGGGCTAACTACACTATACACGATTCCATATATAAAAAACAACCAAATAATGTAGTCATTTATTCCATCCATCGATCTATTCATTACTTTTGAAAGGACAAGGGCACTTCCAATGAGTCCATAAATCGCACCACTCGCTCCCGCTGCAATCACTTCCGTTTGTGTGAATAAGTGATAGCCAAAGCTTAAGATACTTCCAAAAACACCGGCCCCTAGATAAATCATTGCAAAGTGCCGCGCGGAAATATATTTTTCTAAACGAGAGCCGAATATATACAGGCCAAAAAGGTTAAAGAGTAAATGCATCCCTCCAATATGTATAAACATAGCACTGACAAAGCGCCAATACTGTTGTGTTCGAATAATATACTCAACATGAATGGCTCCGAAACGCATCAGGGTATTTGCATCCGTCGAACTTCCATACATTTCCATCAACATCCATACAATAACATTAATCAATCCGATAACCAGAGTGATATGCTGCGTTTGGGTTTGCTTTTCAATTGCATAGTAAGTCTGCTTTTTGTTTTTTAATAGTTTTCTAATCCGTTTTTCAATGCCCATCACTGAATTCAACTGTTGGTCCGGAATGTCTAGCTCTCGTGTATCTGAAGAAACAAACCAAGTCACTTCGATTGTTTTTGCTTCAATATTTGGCCTTTTATTAAAATAATCATATAAACTTCGATTCCAATCACCGACAAATATCGTTAACATAATGACACGGTCAGTGTTATATTGACTAAACTGATGCGAAAGATTATCCATGTAAAATTCATACCTTTGAATATCAAATGTATGCTTTTGGGGAAGATGAACCAGATTTATAATATAATAGCTGCTTTTTTGATAAAGGGTAAATAAGGCAATCTGTTCATTATCTGCATCAATCTTTTTATAATTCTTTGCCTCAAAGTAACTTTTAAGTAACACATAATCATTTAAAAACACTTCTGACATATTATTTTCTGACATATGCGCCTCCTATAGTATCGTATTCAAATCTATAGTTCTATTCTAAAGGAGTTCATTCATAAGTCAATAGGCAAATCCATCTTCATGATACCTGAAGGAACTATTTTATAAGATTCCAGACCATCCAAATAAGCATATCCCTTTGGATCATAAAAGATAATAACACCCACATCATCAAAAACAAACTCCGAAAAACTCCCTTCAAATTCCGGTAATAGAAAGCGCACGTTTTGTTCTTGATGATATTCTTCTTGATAGCCATTTAGAGCAAATTCTATACTTTGTGTAATCTTTGAATTTCTTTGATTCGAAGAAACACTACGCCTTTCATAACATCCTGTTTCATAAGAAAAAACGATCATTTCCTCTGATAAGGTGTAGTATTCACAGTTATTTGCATTACGAACCATATAAAAGGTTTTATGGCTAAGTTCATCTTCTTGTGGATTATATAAAACAATTCCATCATAATCAACAAATGCAATCAATGGGAAATCTTCAAGAGAAAATCTGAATCCTCTAAATTTTAGGCTATCAAAAAAATTCCGTATAACCTCACGATAGGGTATTTGAATATTATATGCCTGTTGACTATCATATGCATATGTTGAGTATGTTTTAAGTGCAAAGCCCGCATCGTAACTTGCTTCATCAATGGACTGTTCTATCCAAGCCCTTTGGCGTTCTTTATATTTATACTGTGTATTTTGAATGGTGCTTTGTATAAAAAAAGGTAACATAATGATGAGGCCAATAATACTGTACTTAACCATTCCCATATCGAACAATTCCTCCACTTACAATATAGATTTCCGAATTTTTCATCCCTCCTATACCAAGTATATCACGAAAACTTTGACTCTTCGTTTTTGATGTATTTCGAATACGAACATAAAAGAAATCTCCTGAATTTAATCGATACGTCCCTTGCGTCTCAACCCATTCAACAATTCGATCCGTATAAACACCATCATAATACACTTCCATGACCCCTTCATCTTCTGAAAATCTTTTTTGTTGATGCTCTAATTCAATTTCATAGGTCAATCCTGATGCTTGTAGTACTTGATTTAATTCATCCAACATCTGACGGTTCACTTTACCGGATTCTCTGATTTTTTGGCTGAATTCATTTGTCTCCGTCATAATCAAATTATACACAATATCGTCTTGTCTTTGATAACTATATACTGTTGGAACGACAAAAATGAGCATGACTCCGAGTAAAATTCCAAAAATTTTCCACAAACTGTCTTCAATCATTTAATTAACTTCCCTTCACTTCTTGGATTTCAAGTATATTGTTTTTTTTCAATCCATCATCTTCTGTGGATATTTTCAAAACATACTTTATTTGCTTATCCATTCTATTCATCAACTGATCTATGTTTTCTTCAGATAGTACGCCTTTAAATTCATATTCCTCCATACGAATTTGTACGTCTTTGCCAAAACAATAAAAACCACCAATCTCAGCGACTAGCTGCTCATAACTCATATAATTACTACTGGCATCATCCCATTCTTCATCGACTAACCATGAATTGCCTTGTGATTGAATTTCTTCTACCGATTGATAGTACCTATTATATTGCGAATGATGGTCAAAAAAACTAAACAATCCTACAAGCATAATCATAAAACCGGCGATGATATATAACATCTTAAATATATTATGCGTCATTATTCTTGGGTGGCTACTATGCCTTTGACTACATCATTCGCATCATAAATAAGTTGGGTCATAAAACTGCCTTGAGGATTAATATACATAGATGAATCAATGTTTTTGGACTGTTGCAAATCTTGGTCCATTTCTGCCTTTGATTTTTCAGACAAGGAACCACTGATAACATTTGACGAAATATTTCCACTACTAATATACTGTGTTGATGACGGATAATTCGTGTTTACTTCGATAATAAAAGAACCACTATTTTGCTTATATTGTTTAATCGCATTTAAAACATCTCCACCGGTGACCACCATATTGTCAAATCTTTCATATTGTATACTGGCAAGTTGTTCTGACATTGTATCGAGTTGCTCCCCTGAAGCTTCTGCTAAATTTTTGCCTTTATTAAACAAAAAAAGTCCTGTACTAACAATTGCGATGAACATCATTATACCTACACCTAACCATAATGCTTTTTGAATATTCTGATCCATACTATTTTCTCCTTCTATTCATACTTTAATTAAGACCTACATCAATTGATAAAAAAACTTTTCTAGCTCTTGAATACTTGACATGATCATCGGCACAATCATATATAAAACAATGAGACTATATGCCGGTAAAAAACCAATGTTTTGTCCAAAAATAATTTTTCGATTAATAATTTGTTCGTTTAGCCATTGTCGTCGTTCAATATAGTAACTCTTATCCTGAACAAGTTCATCAAAAGCTTCTAGAATGCTAATATCCTCACTGGCAATTGCCAATTGATACATGATTTTTTTCATTTCCGGATGGTCTACTTTTTCTTTCATTGTCATAAACGTTTGATATCCACCCATACTCATATCAAGTTGACAATGATTTAATTCTTCTTTGTAGTAATTCGAGTAGCTTGCCATCCAATCACATATTTCTTCAGTATTCATACGCGGATGGTACATTAGCATCAAAATAATACTATAATATCCTGAGATTTCATCTTCCACCTCCATTCGCTTTATATATTTAATCATTCTTTCATTAATTTCCGGCATATGATAGGCAATAATTCCAATCAAAAAACACACCATAATTTGCCACCACGTAAAATAGACATCATGATAAATTTCAATTTTTTCACGAATGTGATTTCTACGCGTATCAATCTGGTCGCCATTCAACTTGCTATCTTCACCTACCGTTGATAAAATCCACTGATCAATTTCCGAATCACTAATATTCCTAGAACTTTTTTGTATAAATACGTAATCAGCTAAGGATTCTTTTTGACGTTCTAATTGAGTTTCCACCGGCAGTGTTGCACCCAAAAATTGATCTTGATAATATATTTTTTTGGACAGATTTTGTCGTTCACTCAATAACATGGATAAAATCACTAAAACACTTATTCCAAAGCCAATCATCCCATAAAGCCATTTTCGCTTTTGTCGTTCATTTAAGGGTAGGTTAAGTTTAGCTATCCAACGCTTCATTTGATTATTCTGAGGAAAAAAATCATCTAAACGTTGGATACGATTTAATAAAATCATGGATATAAACATAATTCCAATCGTTATAATCTCGATGTATTTCCCTGCCATACTATTATAGAATAAACCTAATGGGGCAAAATTACTAATTGCCCAATTTTTAAGAATACTAATTAAAAATAAGGGTATTATAGCAATGATATTCATACTTTTTAGTGCATAATTTAATTTTTTTCTCTTGACCAATTCAAGCTGTACGTTTTTTGCTAAAAAACTTAGGTTTGTTAAATAGACACTTTTTCCATTCTCATGTTGGTCACCATATTCATATGTCAAATGCGATATATTAACAAACATCTTTAAATAGGAATTTGGTGCAAGCTCAAAATACTTGGTCATCGCATATAAAGGGTCAATATCCGAAAAAATCTCATATATATGTTCTGCTTGGACCGTCATCTCTCTTTGTATTATATCCATTTGTTCTAATGCAGAATAAATCGCATCATCAATTGTTCCATATTCATAAAAACCTTGTCGAACATATCCCATAAAAACAATAAACTGTTCTAACAGACGGTAATGGCTTCGACCAATAAAGAAGTCAAAATAGCTCTCAGATGTATACCATAAAAAGAACAAAAAAATTCCTGTATAAAGCAAATTCTTGGTCATGCTCCAAAAAGCAATGAGCGATATACCATAAACAATCACTAATCCAAGTACAACATGAATTGATTTTTTACATAGGTAGAAGGTATCTTTTTCTCCGATAAATTGATATCCTGTTTTTATACGCGATAAGAATCCTCTTATAAGAGGTAGTCGCATTAAAAGTTGGTTTGCACTTAAGTATATTTTATAGGATTGCGTGTTAGATACCTTGGAATGTTGCCTCCTTCTCAAAACTTCCTTCGCGATTGACTCCATAATTCACCTCACTCCACTGTTGATTGATAAACTCTATAAATCGATGACCATCTTTTTCTTCCATACTTTTTTTCATTGATTCCACTTGATTTTGAGTGATTGGATTTATGAAATCGTAGCTTCCATGATTATATTGTACAATAATATTTTCCTGATATATCTCATGATGCTTATCGAAAGTGCGTTCATTTTTTTCGCATAATACAATCTCAGAAATCCGTTCAATATAGCGATGCCCATGTGAGTCCTTTTCCATATGAATTTCAAAGTCCAGAACACGAACAACTTGTTCTTCTGCAACTTTTTCATCTCTAAATACATCACACTTGAGTAGACTGTTTCTTAATGATAAGACGAGGTCTTTTAATGTTTTTGCATGATGTGTAAAAAGGGTAAACAAAGATGCAACTTGTGCCATTTGCAACATAAGAACGCTTATTTCATCTGTTGCTATTTCACCTAATATATTGACTGTCCCATCTGTCTTCTTCTGTAAATCCAATCCAGCTTGGCCTGAAATCGTCTCCGTTTCTTTAAATGTCAAGACATTTCGGTATGGATATAATTTTCTTAAATGCAATTCAAAAGCCATCTCTTGAACCCGCAAGGTCATTGTGGGATAAATATGTTGTACCAAAGACATAAGCAGAGTTGTCTTCCCTGAACCTTGCGAGCCTGTAATTGCCGTTATACGTGCACCTCGCATGAGAAAGATCATCATCTGAATCAACTTATCCGCCCCCTCTCCTTGAAAGAGATGTTCTAATGCAATATTTTTCAAATGAAATTTGCGAACAAAGAAGGCCCAACTCTCACTAAATGGAGGCCGAACGACAACAACTCTAGAACCATCTTGCATTTCATTTACTTTATATCCAATGTTTTCCGAAAGTTGGCCGGCTTTATTATAACGATATATATTCTGACAAATTCTTTTTAATTCTTTATGATTTCCAAATGACAAAAATGATAAGTAAATAGATTTCCCTTTATAAAAAATCCAAATACTGTCATAATTTCTTGGTAACTGCTTTGTCGTTTTTAGTCGATTCGGCAATTCCTCCCACGACGTATCAATAACTCCGGACACGCCCCCCGAAATTCCATCTATAGACATGTCCCGAATGCGGTCAATGACTCCAAATCCTTTGTAATTTTCATAAATCCTTTGGGCAATAATTGTAATTTTGTCTTCAAATGTAAGTTGAATTGTTCTTTTTCTATATGCCATGACAATTTGTTCACGTGACACTGCATAAACCGGTAATTCTTCATTATCGGATTGTTGAAGTTGATCCCATTTCTCTTCCTCTATTAATTGACTCAATCCTTGAGTTCGATAATTTCTCCAGTAGTCAAACATGAGAATATCAAACATATCTTTTTCTGAAAGAAACTGTGGCTTATCAAAATAAATGACTTTATCAACTTCTTCCTTTTTAATTAAATACTTTATCAAGAGGTCACTAATTAAATCAATAATATAGCTCTTGTCTGCTAAGCTACCATTAGTACATCCTTTTAGGGCTTTTTTTAATTCTGTTCGTTTATTTAATTCTCGCTCATATACCTCTTTTGATCCGAAAATATTCTCAAATTGCTGCGTTGTTAATTGATACATGAGTTGACGAATTTCTTCTTGCAAATAGTCAAGTTCTAGATGATCTCGATTTCTTGATTTTAATAATTCAGTTTCTCTATCAAGCTGTTTCTTCATTACTAGACCAATAGATAGCAGTGAACCGGATAAGAGAAACAAGCTAAAGATGAAATTCAGTTGTGGTCCCATTTGTTATTTTCTCCTCCCCAAGTGTTAATATTCGCTCAACTGCTTTCTCTATACTTTTCAAAAAAACATGTGCATCATAATTTTTCTTTGAATAGCTCAGCCTTAAAACATAATCCACTAAATTATTTTGATTCGCCTGTTCAATAAGTGCCGGAAAGTAGGGTACAAAAACAGGGTCGACTCCCACTATTTTTTTCTTAAACGGTTTTATTATTCCCTTCTCCCATTTATTCATAATGAAAACTTTAGGAATAGATGTTAATAGCTCTTTCGCGTCTTCACAGGTATGACTTAACCGTTCTAAACGATATTGATTTGGATCACCGACAACAACCAAAACATCTGTCGTCTTTAAGAGAAGTTGTGTCAAGGGATGGCGTAATTCTAAATCACAATCAACGACCGAAATATTATAATATGCATTGGCTAGAGTTATCAAATAGCCAAACTGATGATAGTATTCTTCCTGATCAGGCAATGTTTTCCCGCTTTGTAACATATCAAGATTGGAATGGGCTAATAAGGAAAAACAGTAGTCCTTAATCATATCTTTTGTGAGTTTCCCATTTTTTATCCGTCGAATTACTCCCTCAATATTTGATTCTCCTATAAACTGATCTAATTCCCTTTCAAATGTTTTCAAACTATAGTGTTCAAGACTTTCATCCTTGATTAATGATGATGTTAAAAATGTTTTATACCCCTTGCGACATGCAATCATCGTTGCAAGAAGAATCGATAATGTAGTTTGTCCTGATGCATACCTAGGGTCAGACCAGATAACGACTTGCATAATATTCCTCCAATACTTCTTCATCCATTAAAAGTAATCTATTCATTGTAATATGCTGTAACTTTTTCCTATAATAACGAGATAAACTCATGTAAGAAAATGTATTATTGTACTCATCATCAATTTGAACAATATGATCATTTTCTTGAAATTCAATACATATGATTTGATGAATGTTAATACCCTCATTTCCACGTTCAAGATATGCCTTAATATATGACGATGTAATGGAGCTATCTTTAAAATACTCCAATACGACAACAATAATTTTTTTATGCTTACAAAATTCACTCAATTGATCTTTTAACCAGTTTAATGAATTCATCTTCGTTGTAACAACATAATACATATGATAATCCGGTTGAACTTCCCCTTTTTGCTTCGCTCTTAATTTCCGAAGTTTTTTTATAAGATGTTGTTTTTTGGGCAAAACATTTTCTTCATAATACTCTAACCCTTGAAGAAAATAATTAGCAATTCGACTCTGATCCCCAATAATATGTCCTCGCATCCTTTCCTCCTTAAAAACCAATGGTTTGTGTCGTTGCGTTTTGAATGTTTGCTTCTTCAATATTTGCTTCTTCAATATTTTCTTCTTCAATATTTGTGTTCTGTGTGTTTTCTTCTTCATTAATGATTTCTTCAATTTGGGCAAATGAATATGCCTCTGACTCTTGGTCAAAGAAAATGATTAATGATTCATCTAATAGTAAACGTTCTTCATACACGTCTTGACCTTTATGTTTTGATGTCAAGAAACCGATGGTATTTGGATTAACCGGATACATATTTCTAAGTGGTTCGCCAATAAAAGGTCTTGAGTAGCGATGTGTATCTTTCGTATAATATATATGCGTTCCCGGATACATGTTAATATCTTCTTTCGCACTTGACAGACAAACGATTTCATCATGATTTAATTGCAACGTCCCGCCATGTCGTTCTTCATATATTTTAGAAATAGTCACATCTTCTAAAACCAAAAAATCTTGTCCTGTAGGATAATGAATCCTTAAATTAATCCGGTCTGATTCATTAATAAATTCAGGAACTGATACGTCTATCATTTCAACAGATTCTTTAATCTCAGCTCGTGTTTTTTCTTCATATACCATGGTCTTCGTTGCAATCATTTTTGACGTACTATCACATTTTATTTTCTTACCAATAAGTTCTCTTGAACTTTGAATTGTTTGATCCGGAAGTAAGTTTTGATCAATTAAGGTCACCGAAACATCCTCTTCCTTTATAATATCGTTCTCTCTTAGTCCACCGTTAAATACATAGACTTCTGCTAAAATAGGCTTTGGGATTTCTGCTTCTTTTTTTGTTTCTTCTACATGCATTTTCTCTTCTTGGAGTATCCATCGAATGAATTTGGGGTTATTCCTGATACCGATAATATAAACGATAATAATCAGTACTAAGGCCAACAAGAAACCTATACTTCCTGCTAACATCATATTTTTGTGTCTTTGCCGTAAAACAGTCATACTTTCCTCCCTATAATTTCAAAATACTTTCAATTTCTTTTTTCATTTTGTCTGTCCATTCAAACGGGTCCTTGTGATAAGATAAGATCTCGATGCGTCCTTTGATTTTATGATGCATATGTTTTTTCTCTTCTTTTGTACCGCATGCTAGGATGAGAATCAAATCCTTATATTTTTCCTCAAGATCATAAGACAGATTTTGATAAAATCTTTCTATTCTATGATATTTCCAATCATTTCCTCGCCCAACAACTAATCGAATGTCCATTTGATTATAAATATCCTGTATTTGATTTTTCTGTTCGCCAAAGTCAATAAGGATTATTTGATATCCTTTTCTTCGAATCTTTGATAATAATTCAACATCGCCATTCTCATAATAATGAACGCGTCTAAAAATATACGGCTCTGTCCACTCTATTTTTTCATCACCATTTAACCTATTGCCTTCATAGGTTCGTCGAATCATCTTTACAGCATCCTGATCTCCCCACTCGATCAAAGCCACTTTTCCTCTTTGTTTAGAAAAATACTTGCCAACAAGAAGCGCTGTGTGAGTCACTCCCACACCCTTTTCAGTTCCAATGAAACCTATTGTAATAACTTTATGCTTTTCAGAAATTTTGTTTTGAATTTTTCGATGTCTAAAAAAGCTTCCGCTTTGACCTTTTTTGAACATTTCTCCATCATCCCCCAATCTTTAAATAATGCTCTGTAGAAATCTTGATAAGATATCCCCTGATTATTCTCTATATAACTATATGGATATTTGTATACATAGATATGACTAATTGAATGATTCAAATCTTCAACCTGTTTATCATAACCATGGTTAATAAAAAAAGAGGTACGTGGCGGTATGTCGCTCATAAGATAATCTTCAGTTTGACTTATTTCCCAGGGCGCCATTGCACCAACTAGAATATTATATGCGCCACATAACTCTTGAGCCTGAAGATTGCCAGTTGATCCAAGATCAATAATTATCCATTCACAAGCACCTAAGCGTTTATGCAGTCGCTTATTTGATAAAGATTTTTGTACACTTTTATCAATAATCGGTATGGTGTTCCATATTAAAACCCCATCACATACGCTTGTCTCATCCGTATATTCAAGGGAACTTAATGCTTGATTATCACTCATATCAACAATGACGCATTCACTTTTGAGCTCTGTCAAACAATGTGCCAAGGTACTTGTTACATGTGTGACACCGCTCCCTGCTTTAATTCCCCATACAGATATAATTTTATCTTTGTATGACCTTAAGAGTAAATTCAAAGAATTCTCAAACTCTATTTCACGAATTTTTTGAAGTGCTTTTTTCAATTCCGTAATGGATTCATATCGTTGATCTCGGTTAAATTGACATGCCTTTTGTATGATTTGTTCAAATTCTTCACGAATATCTGTTCTGAAAAATCGGATTGGTTCTAGACGTGAAGTTACGGAATTTAGATTTTTCTTCGTCAGCATAAAATACATCACTATACCGACACCAAAAATATCTGTACGCACATCTGTCTGTCCCATACCGTATTGTTCAGGTGCTGCAAACCCACGAGTCCCCAAATATTCTGTGTCAGCATCTTTGTTTTCTTGATAAAATCTAGCAATACCAAAGTCGATGAGCTTGATTCGATTGTGTTTGGACAAAACAATATTATCCGGTTTTATATCTCTATAAATAAGTGGAGACTCAAAGTCTGTGTGCAAATATTCAAGTGCTTGACATATCTCGATGGCAATTTCAATTGTCATCACCTCTGACATGACACCTTTCTTGCGTATAAATTCTCCTAGTGTATCGCCTTCAACATATTCGCGTACAACATAAGTCCTATCATTTTCTTTGAAAACGTCTGTTATTAAGGGAATGCTCTCATGATTTAAAGATTTTAACATGTGGATTTCATTCGTATAGATTGGATTATTGTGATGTATTTTTTTGATAATCCAGGTTGAATTTAAATAGATATGTTTTGCTTGATAAACAGAAACTTCTTCCGATTCTTTGATTGTTCGGATAATCTCATACTTATCAAATACTACCTCTCCCGCTTGCATAATTTCTCCTTAAATTAATTTACCATCCTGTCGTTAATAATTAAGATAAACAAATTATTCTATTATGTCTACTTGATGCCCCCATCTTTAAATATTATACGATTTCTTTTAATAAACATCAAGAATAATTCACTAGTACTTATTTACGGCATGTTTTAGGGCAAATTACCTACAATCAGCTTACCTACAATAGGTTTAATTATTATAGCAAAAGAAAAAAAGGTATATCAAGATTCATGAATTTTCATGACGTGATACACCTTTTTATGAGATGTTTTTATAGAGTTTGAGTGATTATAATAATTTATCGAATAATTTACTTACAGATTCATTATTGTGGATTGCTTTAATTGCATTTGCAAAAATATCGCAGACACTTAACTGCTTGATTTTATCTATATCTTTGTCACTTGATAATTGAATCGTATCTAATACGACTAATTCTTCGATGGCTGATTTTTGAATACGTTCAATCGCCGGTCCGGAAAGTACCGGATGTGTACAACATGCAAAAATTCGTTTTGCGCCTTTTTCATGCATAGCTTGAGCTGCATTACAAATCGTTCCTGCCGTATCAATCATATCATCGACCATGATGACATTTTTATCTTTCACATCACCGATAACACTCATAACTTCACTTACATTCGCTTCAGGACGACGTTTATCAATAATCGCAAGTGGAATATCAATCTCTTCTGCAAAGGAACGACTTCGCTTAACACTTCCGATGTCTGGAGCAACAACAACAAAGTCGCCTTCAATTTCTTTAATCTTATTTTTGTAATAATCCACTAGCATAGGATTCCCCAACATATGATCGACAGGCATTGAGAAAAAACCTTGAATTTGAGCCGAATGTAAATCCATTGTTAATATACGGTCTACGCCTGCTGCCTCAAATAAATCGGCAACAAGTTTAGCACTAATTGGATCTCTAGCGCGCGCTTTACGATCTTGCCTTGCATATCCATAATAGGGAATAACTGCAGTAATACGACCTGCTGAAGCACGACGCAATGCATCAATTGTAATTAATAATTCCATTAAGTTGTCGTTGACGGGATTCGACGTTGATTGAATGACAAAACAATCAATTCCACGAACGATTTCACCGATTTTTACAAAACTCTCACCATCACTAAACTGTCCCGCTTCACATATTGCCAATTCACCGCCTAATGAACGTGCAATTCTTTGAGCCAATGGTTTGTTCGAATTCCCAGAAAAGATTTTGATACCATCTACTGTTTTTACCGTACTGGTCATTAAATTTCCTCCTAATAAAACTATGTCAGATCACTGACTAATGCCGTTTCTTTTTTACCCAATCGATTTTGTTTTCTTGTCTTGTTCTTGCAATACCTAGTGCATCATGAGGAACATTTTTTGTAATTGTTGAACCAGCTGCAGTATAAGCATTCTCTTCTATTGTCACAGGTGACACTAGATTTGTATTACATCCTATGAACGCATGATCTTTAATCGTTGTACGATGTTTATTCACACCATCATAATTGACCGTTACTGTACCACATCCAAAATTTACACTCTTTCCAACATCTGCATCGCCAACATAAGTTAAGTGTGATATTTTGGTTCTGTCACCAATTGTCGCATTTTTTATTTCTACAAAATCACCGACTTTAACGTGGCTTCCTATTTCACTATTGGGTCGAATATATGCATAGGGTCCGACTGTCGTATGTTCTCCAATATGACTATTAAGAACTGTCGACTGTTCAATAGTCGCATTCGATTCAATGACCGAGTCAATAACCTTGCTATTCGGCCCGATACACGTTCCTGCTTTTATAATACTCTTCCCTTCAATGCTTGTTCCCGGATAAATAATAACATCCGCTTCAACAATAACATCTTTGCCAATGTATACTTGATTCGCATCCACCATCGTTACTCCGGATTCCATATGCTTGTAATTAATCCGCTTTCGCATAATGGACGTTGCTTCAAAAAGTTGAACTTTGTTGTTTACACCCAGCGTCTCTGTATAATCATCAAGTTCCATTGCCTCCACCGGATATCCATCATTACGAATAAAACTTAATGTATCCGGAAGATAATATTCTCCTTGAACATTATCATTGGTAATCTGACCTAATGCTTTTGATAATGCCTCAGCCTTGAACATATACATACCACTATTAATTTCGTTCACTTTGCGTTCATCTTGATTTGCATCTTTATGTTCAACACTTTTTAAAAAATGTCCTTGTTCATCACGAATAATTCGACCATACCCTGTTGGGTCATCCACGCGCGTTGTCAAAACTGTCACGCCATGACGCCCTTCTTCATGGCTTGTCTTAAGTTTGGATAAGCTCTCTCCTGTAATGAGTGGCGTATCTCCAAACAAAACAAGTACATTGCCTCCTCCTTGAATAAACTCTTGTGCTTGCATGACCGCATGTCCTGTGCCTAACTGTTCTTCTTGAACTACAAAGGAAACAGGGTGTTTCATGGTATACATCACTTCATCGCGGCCATGACCGACAATAACACAAATCTCACTAGCTCCGGCTTCATAGGCTGCTTCAATAACATAATCCAGCATGGTTCGATCCAAAACTTTATGGATCACCTTCGGCTGATCCGATTTCATTCGAGTTCCTGCACCTGCTGCCAAAATTACCGCCTTCATAACGGACATTGTATACACGCTCCTTTTCCAAAACACATTGTACAACAGATAGTAAACTACCGCAAGTACAAATTGCAAATTTGTATCTTTCACCAAAAAAACATGAAAAAAAAGAAACACTTCTACCCTTAAGATAGAAGTGTTTCATAATTATTCATAAACTTCAGACATATTGCTATTATCTTCATTTTGTTCAGCAAGAGAAATTGTTTCATATTTTTCTAAAATTGACTTTTGTAATTTCTCCCTTGTTTCTGAATTAATCGGATGAGCAATATCTCGAAACTCACCGTCAAGCGCTTTTCGACTAGGCATTGCAATGAATAATCCTTTTTCTCCTTCAATGACCTTGATATCATGAACTACAAACTCATTATCAAAGGTAATAGATACAACTGCCTTCATTTTTCCTTCTTTTGCTACTTTTCTTACTCTCACATCAGTAATCTCCATAAAATGTACCCCTTTCTGTAACATGCTGCAAGTGGATACCCCCACTTCCTTAATTAAATACTAATTCTATTATATCTTATATAAATTATGTTTTCAACTCAAAAAAATATTTGTTCCTTATTCACAACAATCTTCGGTTCATGGGCTTGTCCGACAAACTGACTGCCGTCCGCAATAGTACTTTTACTATCCACAATGCAATTTTCAATACGACAATGATCACCAATATATGTTTCATTAAGAATGATTGAATTTTTAATAATCGTATTTTTGCCAACAAATACTTTTCTAAACAACAATGAATTTTCAAGCGTTCCATTAACAATACATCCAGAAGAACATAGACTATTGGACACTTTTGTTCCTTGGTTAAATTTTGCCGGCGGCTCATCTTCGACTTTTGACATAATGCTTGGACTTGACTTGAAAAAGTATTCACGTAAATCTTTATCCAAAAAATCCATATTGGCCTTGTAATATGAGTCAAGGGCTGCTATAGAACGCCAATACCCTTCATGAATATATGCCATAATTTTCTTTTGTTTACGATATCGTACAATGATATCCATAACAAAATCGTAACGGCCTTCTTTTGCTGTAGCTTCAATCAAGTCAATCAACAAGCGCCGACGTATAATGTATATGCCTGCTGATACCAGATTACTTGTTGGATCAATGGGTTTTTCTTCAAATTCAATAATACGTTTTTTTTCATTGATATTCACATGGCCAAACCTGGATAAATCTTGATCCGGATCTAATTTTTTACATACAATAGTAATATCTGCTTGTGTATCGATATGATACTGTATCACTTCATTATAGTCTATCTTACTGATGCCATCACCTTGAGCAATAATCACGTAAGGTTCATGACTATTTTTCAAATAGGATAAGTTTTGATAGATTGCATCTGCTGTTCCTCGATACCAAAGACTATTATCATGGGTAATATAAGGCGTAAGAATATAAAGGCCTCCATGCTTACGTCCAAAATCCCACCACTTTGATGAACTTAAATGTTCCACTAAAGATCGAGAGTTATACTGGGTGACAACAGCAACTTTTTTAATATTTGCGTTCGTCATATTACTTAACGAAAAATCAACGGCTCGGTAACTACCTGCAATAGGCATCGCCGCTAAGGCTCTCATATGTGTTAATTCTCGTAATCGTTCATTTTTTCCTCCGGCAAGTATTATTCCTAGGGCTCTCATTCTTCCACCTCCTCAAGTATAATGCTTTCACCGCTTTCTAATCGGTTGTTTTTATAGTGTATGGATGTCGTCACACCGGTAACGGCACAATTTTTTCCAATCCATACGCCATCCGGAACCACAGCATCCTCTCCGATTACCGTAATTCCTGAATCATATATATTAGGGTCAAGCGCATTTTTGATATTCTCTCCTTCACCGATGGTTACATTTTTACCAATAATCACATCTTCTGAAATAACACCTCGTTCAATTTTCGTGTTTTCCATAATCACTGCATTTGACATAATAATAGCGTCTTTAATGATGCATCCTTTTTCTATGGTTACATTTGAACCAATTACTGAATTACAAACGCTCCCATAGATTTCAGTTCCTTCACCTAAAATACACCGATCTACATTTGCTGAATCCGAAATATATTGCGGTGGTTGAATCTCATTATTGGTATATATTTTCCAATAAGCTTCATATAGATTAAACTCAGGTACTAGACTGATAAGTTCCATGTTCGTTTGCCAATAGGATTCTAGTGTACCTACATCTCTCCAAAACCCTTCAAACTCATAGGCAAAAACATTATATCCTTGATTTAGGCAAAAAGGAATAATGTGTTTTCCGAAGTCACTGTTGTTATGATTTTTTTCTGCAAGTCTTAATGCATTTCTAAGGACCTTCCAATTAAATATGTATATTCCCATGGATGCAAGATTGTTCTTAGGATTTTCCGGTTTCTCTTCAAACTCCATAATCCGGTAATTTTCATCTGTATTCATAATACCAAAACGATGGGCCTCTTCATAGGATACCGGCAATACCGCAATGGAAATATCGGCACCATTTATTTTATGACTATTTAACATCATCTCATAATCCATCTTATAAATATGGTCTCCGGAAAGAATTAGAACATAGTCTGGATCGTAATAATCGATGAAGGGAATATTTTGAAAAATGGCATTGGCCGTTCCTGAATACCACGCTTCGCTTTCACGACTCAAAAACGGGGATAAAACCGTAACACCACCAATACTTTTATCTAAATCCCATGGAATTCCAATACCGATATGCCGGTTTAACTGCAGGGGTTGATATTGTGTCAATACCCCCACCGTATCTATACCTGAATTAATACAATTACTTAGAGTAAAATCAATAATACGATATTTTCCTCCAAATGATACTGCCGGCTTAGCTGTCTTATCTGTCAAAATTCCTAATCGGCTCCCACGCCCTCCGGCAAGTAACATTGCAACAATTTCTTTTTTATGCATATGCATGCCTCCTTGCTTCTATCTAACTTATGCTGGAATAATTTTTACCATTTTTTTTGTTTCATCAACACCGTCATATTCAACAAGTGTATAATAATCTTTGATTAATTTTTGCTTTGGGTCTTTTGTTGCTAGCACGACAGCAACTCCGACAATATTTGCTTCAAACTCAGACATCAAGTCTGCCATACCTTTGGCCGTACCCCCTGCCTTCATAAAATCATCGACAAGTAAAATATTGGATTTTCTTTGAATAGACCGAATGGGCATTGCCATGGTTTTGATGCTTTTAGAAGATCCTGTCACATAATTCATCTGCATCGTTGTTCCTTCTGACAAACGGGCTGACTTACGAATAACAGCAACCGGAATCCCCCGTTCATTAGCAATGGCCATTGCTAGAGGAATCCCCTTAGTTTCAATAGTCACCACATAATCAATACGATGTTCTTTATATTTTGTGATAATGCATTCCGCCATTTTTTTTAACATTTTAGGATCAAAAAAAAGATCATTCATGTAAACAAATCCGCCGGGTATCACACGTCGATAATCATTTAATTTTTGGCATATTTGTTGCTTCACTTTTTCTACTTTTTCCGGTTTCATATAAGCCGCATAGTATATTCCTCCGGCTGCTCCTGAAACCGATATAATCTCACCTTCATCATTTTTTCGCAATACTGCCTCAATTAAATTAATATCTTCGCTTAATGTGGATTTTGCACATTGAAATTTTTCTGAAAAGTATTGTAGCGTATACATGTGAAACGGATGATCTACAAGTATCTTTGTTATAAGACTAATACGTTGCGCCTTCGTTAATTTATCCATTTTTTCCTCACTCACATCTTTTTTTTCATTATACACCAACTTTATGTATATGATAACCCTTTTTCTCAATCGTTTTGTTGCTCTTCGCTTAAGAATCGTATACAATAGGATATAATCTTATTTCATTTGATTGGAGTTAATTATGAAGAAAAATAATTTAGAATCATATCAGCACGTCTTTTTTATCGGTATCGGCGGTATTAGCATGAGTGGACTTGCAGAAGTTTTACATAACCGTGGTTTAATGATTAGCGGTTCTGACCAGACAGCTTCTGAAATCACAAAACATCTAGAAGAACTTGGTATTAAGGTATATATTGGCCATGACGAAGCGCATATTCGTCCGGATATCGATTTAGTTGTATACACGGCTGCAATCAAAAATGATAATCCTGAATTCGTCAAGGCTAAGCATCAAGGTATTGATTTAATGGAGCGCGCAACTTTACTGGGATATATTATGGCCGATTATACACAATCCATTGCCGTTGCCGGTACTCATGGAAAGACAACAACAACGTCTATGCTTGCACATATTCTTATGTCCGGAGATCTTGACCCAACGATTTCTGTGGGCGCAATTCTAAAAGGTATTAACGGTAACTTTAAAATTGGCCATTCCGATTATTTTATTACTGAAGCATGTGAATATAACAATAGTTTTCATAAATTTTTTCCCAAAATCGGCATTATATTGAATATTGAAGAAGATCATTTAGATTTTTTCGAAGACTTAGCTGCCATACGAACCTCTTTTCAACGGTTTATACAAAATATTCACCCTAATGGTTATTTGATTATTAATGATTCCATTGAAGATATTCGCCGACTAACGGAAAAAACATCATGTCAAATAATCACTGTAGGCTCATCCCCAGACTCAACATACTATTACACCAATGTTTCTTATGACCACATGGGCCATTCCACATTTGACTTATATGAAAACGGAAAGCACCTTGACACAATCCATCTTCATGTCACCGGTTCCCATAATATTGAAAATGCACTGGCTTCTATTGCTACAGCGCGATGTTTTAATCTCTCACTTGAGCAAATTAAAAGAGGACTTTTGGAGTTTTCCGGTGCCAATCGTAGATTTGAATATATAGGAACATATAACGGCATAACCATCATTGATGATTATGCACACCATCCGACAGAAATACGAAAAACCATCGAAGCGGCTAGACACATTGATCTTAACCGCCTATATATTGTTTTTCAGCCACACACCTATTCGCGTACTAAAGCACTATATAAAGACTTCGTAGATGCTCTCAAGCTGGCAGATGGCCTTATTATAACTGACATCTATGCAGCTAGGGAAAAAGACCCAGGAAATATTCATGCTTCAATGCTTGTTGAATCTTTATCAAATTTTGATTTAGATATTGTCTATATTGACGATTTTGATGAAATTTGTGATTTTATCAAAAAAAATTGTGTACCCAATGATATGTTAATAACTATGGGGGCCGGAAACGTTAATATGATAGGACCTATGCTTCTAAAGAAATAGATTTCCACACTATCCACAAAAAATCAAAAAAACTTGACAAGGGATTTATACAGAGAAAAGTCACACATGCTTTTCTCTGTTTTTCATTTTCTCTAAATTTTCTTTGCTTATTTACAGGGGATAAAAAAAATTCCGAAATGTCAAGGAGAAGATTTGAGTGCTTTATCCACATTATCCACAATGTTATACACGGAAATGCGAATTTTACGCATTTGTGTGACATACAGGCACCTTGTCTTTAACGCATAACATTTCCACTATATATTCAGCTATTAAAAAGCAACCTTATGTATGCTATAATAAGTCTATCAACAACTCGGATAAGAAATAAATGAAAAGTAGGTAATTATCGTGAATACTCATTATGTAAAATTAAAGCCCCACAATTTCGTTCCTTATACACTCGTGCCGAATTTCTTTATCGATCAATGTATCGCTAAAGCAAATGGAGAGTTTATCAAAGTATATTTAATTCTATTACGCTATATGACCTCAAGTAATCTGAACTTAAATCTAAATCAGATTGCAGATGTCTTGTTAATGACAGAATCTGATGTGCTACGCGCCTTAAACTATTTTCAAAGTGAGCGTTTGATTACACTTACCTTTGAGAATCATCAACTTACTGAGATTCATTTAAATCATTTAGAACCCAACAGCCCCAATGACCCTGATAATACAAAATATAATCTTCCCAGTGATGATGATTTTTCTGAAGCAGCTTATCAACCGACTCAAAACGAAAACTTTTCATCCCCCAATCAAAATCCAGGACGACAATCCAACCACTTGCGTGTCATTCATACTAAGCCCGATTATACCACCAAAGAAATCGCACGTTTTGCTTCTCAGGATGAGTTCACTCAATTGTTTTACATTATTCAAAAATATTTAGGGAAAACCCTGTCCGGTGAAGAAGTAAAAACGATTATTGGCTTTCATGATTGGTTAGGCTTACCTATTGAAGTGATTGAACTCATGATTGAATACTGTGTTGACAACGATCATCGAAACATGCGATATATAGAAAAGGTTGCGATTGATTGGGCAGACAATGAAATAAATACTATTGAAAAAGCAAAGGTTCGTACCGAAACATACAAACGTTCCTATTTCACAATATTAAAAGCCTATGGAATTACTGATCGTTCACCGACCCCTCAACAAATCAAGCTTATGGACCGTTGGCTAAATACATATCATATGGATATAAAAGTTATTGAAGAAGCCTGTATGCGAACCATCAATCAGATTAATAAAGCAGAGATGCGTTATACCGATACAATACTATCGAGTTGGTCCAATCAGGGCGTTAAGATCTTGTCTGATCTAGAAAAAATTGATGAAACGTCCAAGAAAACAGCTGCTTCAAACAAACCTCTTCAGTCAGGGACATCCAAAAACAGCGCCAAGCGTCCGAATGCTTTCAATGATTATGATCAACGTCAATACGATTATGAAGCACTTGAGAAAAAAGCGATGGAATTACGAATGCAGGAATTTAACGGAAAGAGGTTCTCCTCATGAGCATGACAAAAAGCGATTATAATAAAATTATGCGTACTTATGATCAGAGAAAGGCATCTAACAGTCAATTGCAGACAAAACGATTGGATGAGGTGTTTTCTAAAATTCCCGAATTGGAAAACATCCATAAACAAATATCTACACTTGGATTAAAGGCTATACAAAAAACGATTGCACATCCAAGTCAAAAGGATAAATATGCACAGGAACTTACCTCCAATCTTCAAAAACTGAAGAATAAAAAAATGACCTTACTTGAAGGTCATGGTTATCCTGTCGATTATCTTGAACCCATCTATACCTGTAATGATTGTAAAGATACCGGATATATTAATAATCAAAAATGTCACTGCCTTAAACAAGCTATTATTGATTACTCTTACGAACAGTCAAACTTAAAACATATATTAGCCAAAGAAAATTTTTCAACATTTTCATTTAAGTTCTACTCAAAAGAGAAAGATCCTAAAACCGGAATGTCATCTTTTGAAAACATGCGTTCTGTTCACCAAGCATGCCTTGATTTTGTGGAAGGCTTCAATACATCATTTAATAATCTAATTTTATACGGTCGTTCAGGATTAGGAAAGACATTTCTATGCAATAGCATTGCAAAAGAATTATTAGACCAAGGAAAAACGGTTATTTATCTTTCCTCCTTCCAATTGTTTCGCCTTTTTGAAAATTATCGTTTTCATAAAGATGAAGAAATTGTCACCAATGATGATATCGAAACCATTTTTCAGTGTGACCTTCTCATCATTGATGACTTAGGAACAGAATTCAACAACGCCTTGACCAGCGCCGAATTGTTTAATTGTTTAAACTCTCGATTAATGAATCGGCGTTCAACGGTTATCTCTACGAATTTGAATCCAAACGAGTGGGTATCCAAGTATTCCGAACGAATTGTTTCTCGAATCTTTGGATATTATACCCAACTCAAACTTTTTGGTTCTGATATCCGATTAATGAAATACCAATAATTTTTTTGCCCGATCCGATGTTTCTTTCATGACATCGGATATTTCTTTGCTATGGTCCGTAAGCATTGAGTTGCTTGCACTGATTTCCTCCATGCTTGCCGTCGTCTGTTCAATCACAGATGCTAAACTTGTGGCCGCTTGATCCACATCATCGGTATTTGCTTTGATAGAGTGTGAAATACTTGCAAGTGTATCAAAAGCTAATTTGATTTCATTCACTATCGATTTTAATTCATTAAAATTCTCATTCACTAAGTGCGTCGATTCTAAACTTGCCTGTAGTTTTTTGCTACTGTCTTCCATACTTTCTTTGGCTAAATCATTGGTCGCTGTAACGCTCGTTAAATTATCCGTAATCTTTACTGTTGCTGTTTTTGTAGTTTCAGCAAGTTTTCGAATTTCATCGGCAACAACCGCGAAACCTTTTCCGGCTTCACCGGCGCGGGCCGCTTCAATTGACGCATTTAATGCAAGTAAATTTGTTTGCTCCGTAATCTCTTGAATATTTGCTGTAAAGCTTGATGTTTCTTCGATTTTATCTGATAGCGTTACAAAATTACCCGCTAACTCTTTTATAACTTCATTCAGCTCACCCATGTGTTTTTCAAGTGTTTTCATATCACTAACACCTGAAGTTGATAGATTGTAGACATTATTTGTACTCTCTGCTAAAGCACCTGCCAATTCCGTTAACTCTGTAATCTTTATATTATTTTCGGAAGCATTATGGGCTATTTGATTGATTTGTTCTGTTTCACTCTGACTTGCATTAGACACTTCTTTCATGGTGTCTGATACATTCGTCTGTTCTTCAACACTTTCTATTAATCGCTGATTCACTTTTTCAATGTTATCAAGAATACTGCTTACAGCCGTTTGCAATTCTGATGAAATATGGTCTTTTTCCATGTTTTGCTCTTCTAATCGATTAAATGTTGCTTGTAATTGTGAAAATTGTTTATTACATAAATACACAATAACACCTAATAGCAAGGACGTTAATGTAAACGTTAATAAGATACCGGCTATATTATCTGCTAAATATATAGCATCTGCTTTCGGATTCAAACTATTGATTAAAATAACCGTCAAACTAATAATAAAGCCTAATAAATAGAGGCGTACATTCAAATGAACCGAACCAAATACAACGATGAAAAAGCAAATTGTTAATAACGTTAAGCTACCACCATAAGTCAATCCGATAAACGCACTCACTCCACCTATGATTACAATACTTACATATCCAAAAAAATGTGCTTTTTTTATAATTTTTGTTATCACAATATAGGCGATGATAACCAATACAAGCTCTACAATATAGTAATAGGCAATGGAATCTGTTCCCGGACCAAAGAGCGAATAGATTATCCCGGCGATCATGGATATACTAAAGGCAATCAACATAAAATTGTTTTTTTTCTGAGTATCTGCTTTTACCATATTATTCATAAACTGTTCCTCCTACTTTGAACGCTTTTTTCTTATTTTACCATCGATTGGTTTGAACGTCAAAATAAAAAGACCAATATTAACGATTTCACTCGTTTTTACTGGTCTTTTTCTTATACGCAGGCAGTAGGACTTGAACCCACAACCCTCTGATCCGAAGTCTGTATATCTCGAAAACCCTTGTTTGTGTCTCTTCCCTCGTCTATAATCTTTTATCAATAATTAGATACTAATAGTTAAAAAAACTCTTTTTTATATCGCTTCATCCTGTATCTTTGGAGACAGATGACGTTTTTCGCCTATCTATAATTCGTTCAAAGTAATCTTCTATATAGCCTTCCATCTTGATCAATTCTTTTTCATCTAGCTGATCCAATAACTTAGTTATATATTCATATTTTTCACTGCTGCTTTCTTGATCCGTAAAGAAATAATTCATATCCACACCGAACAATTGTGTGATTTTGTAAAGTATTTCTATCTTTGGCAGTCTTCCTTTTCGATAATTTTTTAGAGCATTGTCTGATATTTCTAGTGTATCATTAATCTCTTTAATGCTCATGTTTGTTTCTTTAATGAGTTTTTCAAGTTTTTCTTGGAATAATTCTACATTTATACTCTCCATATCTGCTCCTTAAATTAATCTTACAATTGTGTGATTTAGTTGTTTACTTTCACACAAACGTGTGATAAAATGTATATATAAGTTATTTATCAAATTAAAAAACTTTAAAAAAAATAACTTCTACCCACCATTATATCACGATTTAGATTAGATAAGGAGATTTGATTATGATTAATTTTGAATTTGTAGGTAAGGAACTTAATGAACATGATACTGTAGCTTTAGAGTTTGCGCTCTGTGATTTACTTAAGATTAAACAAGAAGATATGGTTGATCCTTCAGAACTTAATCAATATACCATTAATGTTATTAAGATGGAATATCGTCTTGATGCTCATTCATTTTTTGTTGATTTGGTTATGACCGATGATTCTGCGATTGCTGAACCAAGATTTATTTCTTTTTCATTTTTTGCAACTGATTCTGATCAAGGACTTGTTGATAATAATCCATATGTTCTTTTATATGTTAGCTTGCATGATATTAATTATTTCAATTCAAGTTTCCTTGATTTTGCAAAACAACAACAAATGCTATAACCCTTGCTCATTAAAAATAGCTACTCTCACCATCTCCCCACCAATCTCAAAGACTTGAAACCAATCACACCAATACATTTAAGCAGCACTACTCACTAATGGCATTTACCTATCGCATGATATAACTATTCCACTCAATATTTAATCAACCCTTGACCACTGTATTGTTAAGATAACGCATCAAGATATCTTCACAACGAACAACTGAAAGTAATTGATTTCAGTGCTTTTCTGAAATTGATTACTTTAAGGCGTTAGGTCAAGCGTAAGCGCGACAGATTCTTACCAAGTATTTCAAGTAGCCAGTGCCTTTCAAGTCTTTGAGATTGGACAGGAGAACCATCATAAAAGAGCGTCGAGAAAACAATGTTGTCTCGATGATGCTATTTTTAAGTTTGACACACGTTCAGTATTTACAAGGGTTTGCACCACTTTTTATAAATTCCAGTCAGACTGGAAAATCTTAGATAAGGAGATTAGATTATGAATGAAATAACCATGACCGAACAGATCAAACAAAAACTTGATTATATTCAAACGTCCTATCACTCTATCAAAATGGAATTTTTCCGCATCGGTGAATATATGCACTTCATCAAGGAGAACTTTGATCATTCAGAAAGCTATATTACGTATAATCAACAATCGTATTTGCCCAAGAGCCAATACACTGGATGGTTGCAGTTGCTTAAGGATGCCTTTGATTTAAAGGAAAGTCAGATTTATAACTACATAAATCTGTATCTTAAGTTTTCGGATCATCCTGTATTCAAGGAATACGGTTTAACGCAACTTACTGAAATGTTACCATTACCACTTGAAGCACTGGAAGTCATGCACTTAACTCAAGATATGACGGTTCGAGAGATTCGCAAGAAGGTCAAAAACGCGTTAGCGTTGGATAAACCGCCCGAAGATGTGGATAATGATGACGATGAAGATTTGCCCGATGACGATGTGGATAACTCGGAATCTGCAGAAGATGAAGAAACACAAATGTCTGTGGATAATTACGAAAATCAGATGGAAGAAGATCAGCGGAAAATCGATGCCATCAAAACATCTATCGATATGACTATGCAGTCTTTCAATAACAAGATCAAGTACAAGGAAATGGAGATCAAAGATTCTCCCAAGAATATGAAGATTCGCGGACACCTGGAACAACTCCAAGCAGATCAAAAGATACTCCAAGGAATGCTTGATCATATAGATGAAATTTACCGATCCAACGAATTTAGGTGGTTATGATGAGTGATTATATACGCGTCGTTCAATTTACCTGTTGGTCTATCGTTTCGATCTGTGTGATTTTGATAATATATTTGATTTTTAGAAAGGATGATTTTTATTTATGAAAAAAAGAATGCTACATCGTGAATGGAACGCTTTAGATGATGCACAACGACATCAATTTGTCGGTGATTTGAAATTTATGTATTTAGGTCATGGTATTTTGGTTTTTTATGATTCTATCGATGAAGTTCCATCTTTTCATAAAAGTAATCTTTATCTTTTAGAAAAAGATGGTCAATCTCGAAAACTGCAGTTTACCTTTCCAAAAAATTCTAATATAACTCCATTTGGTAAGGGTAATCATAGTCCTTTTGATGATGATCATGATTTGGACGATATAGAAGATTTTTATGATAATGTTGATGATGAATTAGAACCGATTTGTTCGGTTTGTCATAAGCCGATTTCATTTTTTGATTTTGCTAATCATGGTAAATGTAAAGAATGTCGTGGTGATTCTTAATGGATACTACACTAGCTGAAAACTTTTTTTACTTTCTAAATTGGTTTTTTCGATTGCATCCTTTTATTATTTTTATTTCTTTGTTTCTACTTGGTTCTTTTTTAACCGGTATTCAAATTCTTTTGCTTCACTTTGAGCAACACCATTGATATAACATTCTGCGCGCGAATTTTATATAAATGATACTAATACACTTATATTAATTAATTAAAAGATTGGAGAAAATATTATGGATATGAACAACATTACAATGGATTTGGAAACAGTGGTTTTTAACGTAAGTAAGTTTAAAGGTAAGATTGACGGTAACACTATTGATTCAGCAAAGATCGTTATTTTATCTAATGAGTTTAATCCCTCGGATAATGTCAATAACGCTGAACAGACAAACATTCGAAAAGGTTATGAGGTTTCCATCTACAAAATGGATCCACGTGCATTTGATGATCTTGAAGCGAAACACCCACTTTTGAAATTTCCTGTGAAATGCAAGTTAAAAGTCGCTTTGAAAAACGGTAAACCTTTAATCGTTGGTTTTCATGATAAGTTTGATGCTGTAAAGGTCGGATAATATGGATGATCCTTTTATGATCGATACGATAACATCAAGCCAAGGTAATCAGATCATCAATCTGCTTGAAGAAATTCGAGATTTGCAACTAGAAACAAATGAACTCATTTTCGAACTTTCAAAACATTCATTTATACTGTCAAATTTAGCTATAGGAATGATCATATTCCTAACTGGTTTGACTTTATATAAACTTTATAACATGTTCTTTAAAGGAGCATAGAAAGGAGTATCTTATGGATTGGACTACAGCTTTAACTAGTGTTGAATTAAACGGTATCGTTGATGGTGTTGTTGCTATCGTACCTATCGTTTCCCCTGTAGTGGTTGGTATGATCGCTATCAAAAAAGGTTGGAGATTCTTGCTTTCAAATTTACGAGGAGCGTAATCGAAACCACTGCAAACGGTGGAGATATCTAAGTATATCTCCACTATTTTTTTAGGAAGGAGAGATATTGTGTATAAGTCTAGAAAACCAATTGCACTATTTTTAACGGTTATGCTGTGTATAACTCTTGTAACAGCGCATTACTCAAAAACACAAGTTCACGGAGTAACTGAAACGATTGTTGCACCTTATGTTCTTGATGCAGTTGCTAAATTACTGGTGGTTGTCTCCGGAGCATACCTTGTGGATTATCTCAATGAAAACTATGATATGGAACTTGAGCGATCCGATGTAACACAAACTATTACTGCAGTAAAAACGCTTTTTGACATTTTCAGAACAACCGACGGATTCAAATTGATGGATAAACAAACTGGAGAAGAACTTTCAATCAGTGCTGATACATCATCCGTTGCAGGACACATGATCACTGGTACCACTCCCGATGATGCACATGATCGTGCGTTCTACCAATGGTACAATCAGAACGTTTCCAAAAAGTTAGGCCAATATCATATTCGTGTCCGTCAATGGTCTGATACTTATGGCCAATATATAGATCAATTTTATGCAAAAGATAACCCATTAGAATTGCATCAATATGTCCCTGCAGAATACAAAGACGATTTCTTGCAACTGTTCGCAGATATGCAAGAAATGGTCAAAAGTGGGTTTGAGAGTAATATTGATAAAAATGTTTCAACATCTTCAAGTATTACTCCAGGTATTAATTACTTAAATGCTTTATCTGATCATGCGTCAATTTTTAATGATACAAGTAGCTCAACTTATTATGCTCATATGGGTATGGCTGTTTTGAATGATGCTAATACTGTTGTCATAGCTTATCAGAATACTGGTTCTACTTCCTTTAACATGAATGTATATGAGTCAAACGGTAGTATTTATCTTAGTTTTAATTCCTATCATCGTATTTATTTTTATGATAAAAATGGTAATGAAATTAAATCTTATTTTAAAAGTGCTTATACTTATACTACTTTTCCTCTTGATGCTTCTACTTTTAATGTTTTTGACGGATGGGGTAACGTCACTATTTTTGGCGAACCTATTAAAAGGACGTTTAATATTGAGAAATATGTTGATGTTGCTTTAGATATACCTAGTGATTCCCCTGTTCAAGAAGAATCTTCCCCAGTCACTGTTCCTCTTTTTCCACCTGTATTAGATGATTCGGGTAATGTTGCTCTTGATCATGGTGATGTTCAAGAAGTTCCTGTTG
>CAZLXW010000040.1:0-34898 GCA_964563505.1 uncultured Eubacteriales bacterium | reverse complement strand
TGTAATTGTTGATGGCGTTTTATTGTTGAGTAGGAAAAACATGGGAAGTTAGCATCATAGCATGCCACTAAAGCCGGTTTAACGGTCTTCCAATCGACCGGATTAAGAAAAATAGCATCAACACCTTCTTCAATCATGTCTAAAATCTGTTGGTTTTGTTTTAACTGATCTTGAGAAGGATCTCTTGATATTAATATATCTCCATTTCCTTCAACCACTTCTTTTATACTATTATTAAGAACAACAAAATAGGGATTATTCATCGTCATATATGTTGCCCCAAATACTCTGGGTTTATTTTCGTTTTTTAACTCTCGAGGACTTATATTTATCAAAATTCCTGCAAATACAAAAATAAATAACAACATACTTGCGATTAAAATTTTAGAATGCCTCATTATGTTCCACCTTAATTCCTTTCTATTTCTTGGTTACTAGATAAAGATAACTCCCATCAAAACAATTTAAGGGAGTTATACCTTTATAATTATAACGTATTTACCGGTTTCCGTCTATTATGCGTTCTTTTTATTTTTTAGGAAGTCAATAAACACTGCTAGCAAAATCACTGTCCCTTTTACAACATATTGCCAAAACGAATTTACATTTAATAAATTTAATCCATTATTAAGCACCCCGATTATAAGCCCTCCAATAATCGTTCCACCGATTCTTCCTGAGCCTCCGGCCATACTTGTACCACCAACAACAACTGCCGCTATTGCATCCATCTCAGCGCCATCGCCTGCTGTGGGTTGTCCTGAGTACATTCTTGAAGCAAGAATTACGCCTGCAATCCCAGCCATTAATCCGGAATATGCATGAACTAAAAATTTTACACGCGCAACTTTTATTCCAGAAAATCTTGCCGCTTCCGGGTTTCCACCTACTGCATATATATGGCGTCCTAGTTTCGTTTTATTCATTATAATACCCGTCATAATCAATACAATAACCAAAATAATAACTGGTGTAGGGACTGGGCCTATATAGCCGGCACCTAAAAATTGCCATTCTTTTGTAACCACACGGACAGGAGAACCTCCTGTATAAACATAAGCAAATCCTTTAATTATATTTAATGTTGCTAATGTAGTAATAAATGCAGGTATAGTCGTTTTTGAAATAACCAAGCCATTAAACATACCCACTAAAACTCCGATAGTTATTCCTAAAAGTATGGCGATCATAATCGGCAAGTTATATCTAGCCACACCACCTGCCGCAATAACGCCTGATAGCGCAATGATTGATCCTACTGATAAATCTATTCCACCTAAAATAATAACCATGGTCATACCACAAGCCAATAATAAATTTGAAGATATTTGCCGTAAAACGTTAAAAATATTTTTTTGTGTCGCAAACGATTCTCGTGTAGATGGGTTTATTGCTAAAAATGCACATAATAATATAAAAGCGATTATTATTCCAATATTATTTTTTATAAAAAACAAAAAATTTTTTTTTGTATTTATGAGAAAACTATTCCCCTGTGTTACATGTGTTGACATAGTATTTCCTCCATTTCTATTCTTTTGTCGCTAATGCCATAATACGTTCTTGAGTCACTTCTGTATGATTTAGGCATCCGGTCACTTTTCCATGACTCATAACATACACACGATCACTCATATTAATGACTTCAGGTAATTCAGAAGAAATCATTATTATCGAAACTCCTACCTGTACTAACTGATTCATAATTGAATATATTTCTGATTTTGCCCCAATATCAACACCTCTTGTTGGTTCATCTAAAATAAGTATTTGTGGATTTGTTGCCAGCCAACGTCCAATCATAACTTTCTGTTGATTTCCACCTGATAAATTATTAATTATTTGTTCTTGATTTGGTGTTTTTGTTGCCATCATATCAATATATTTTTGAGTAATTTCTCGTTCTTTTTCATCATCATTAAAAATACCTTTAATAAATGTATCCAACACTTGAATTGTAGAATTAAAGCGTATATCACGAACGCGATATAGCCCTTCTTTTTTACGATCTTCTGGTACAAGTCCAATTCCTAACTTCATTGCATCTTGTGGCGAGTTTATTGTAGCCATTTTTTGATTAATCTTCACATTTCCTTCAATTATATTTGACAACCCAAAAATACATTTCATTAATTCAGTTCTTCCTGAACCCACTAAACCAGCAAAACCTATTATTTCTCCTTTCCTAAGTTCAAAAGAAGCTTTTTCAATCATTTTTCCGTCAGAAATATTTTCACACTGCAAAATGATGTTTCCTGGAGCATTGTATGTCCGTTCATAATAATTATTTAATTCTCGACCGACCATTTTTGCTATCAAAGCATCTTTTGTCGTATTTTTCACAACTTCTGTGCTTACATATGTCCCATCACGAAGGATTGTTACGCGGTCACAAATTTCTTCTAGTTCACTCATTTTGTGAGAAATGTAAATGATTCCAACGCCTTTTTTTGTAAGATTTCGAATCATTTCGAACAAAAAACTGACTTCTTTGTCTGAAATTGAAGAAGTTGGTTCGTCCATGACTAAAATTTTTGAATCGTATGATATCGCTTTAATTATTTCAACCATTTGTTGCTGTGCTATCGTAAGATTTTTTATCAGTTCATCGCTCGATATATTGAGTCCATAAACTTTCATTAATTCATCTGTTTCCTGATTCATTTTCTTAATGTTTATAAATTTCCCAATAAGTGGTTCTCTTCCTAAAAAAATGTTTTCAGCCACTGTCATATGAGGCACTAAAACAAGTTCTTGATGAATAATCGATATTCCATTAACTTGTGCATCCTTTACCTCTTTAATATCTACTTCTTTTCCATCAATTAATATTTGCCCTTCATCAAGACTATATATTCCACCTAAAACTTTTATTAAGGTTGATTTTCCTGCACCATTTTCTCCGAGCAATGCATGGACTTCACCTCGTTTAAGTTCAAACTGAACATCATTTAGGGCTATAACACCAGGAAACCTTTTGTGAATATGTTTCATTTCAACTAATTTGTTTTCCAAAGTATCACCTCTTCCAAAAATATTTGTAGATAAGGTGTATATCAAATGATATACACCTTATAATAGTCAACTTATTGCCAACCATCCGTTCCAAATTCATCAACATTTTCAGATGTAATCAAAAATGTCTCAACCGGATATCTATCTTCCACAGAATTTCCTGACAAATATTGATACATTACTTCTACAGATTTTTCTGCAATCCCAATTGGAGACTGTGCTCCAGTTCCAGCAATTAAAGAATCAGCGTTTGTTAACTCTGCTTTAATATCAGGTGAACCATCCACACCATAAATCAAGCACTCTGACATACCTGCGGCATTGGCTGCCGCTAAAGCTCCTAACGCGGTAGGATCATTTCCACCAAATATTGCAACTACATCACCATGCGCCTGTAATAAGTCTTCTGTTATTCCCATAGATACTTCTAAATTACCTTTTGCATCTTGTTGTGCTACAACATTAAAATTTTTGCCTTCAATGGCATCAACAAAACCATTTGTTCTATCAGTAATTGAATTCATTGTTGGTGAATCTAATATAATAATATCTCCACCTTCTGGATACTTTGATACTAAATCTTCTCCACATACAAAACCTGCATTATAGTTATCTGAACCCACATAAGAATCTACGTAGCTTAAGTCAGCAACCTCAGTATCGAAATTTATAATTGGAATTCCTGCTTCTTTTAACATATCTAATGCAGGTAATATCCCTTCTGCTTCTGCTGGGTTTAGGAAAATTGCATCAATGCCTTGTGTTATCATATCTTCAATTTGAGTAATTTGAAGCATGACATCGTTCGCCGGATCTGTTGCAATTAATTCGTCGCCGTTTGCCTCAACTTCATTACGAATTGTTTCTTCCAAAATAACAAAGAAAGGATTTGTCCCATCCATACAAGTGTAACCAAATTTATAACTTTCTTTATCTCCACTTGATTCATTCACGGCATCTTGAGCTTCCTCTACCATTTCACTTCCTACATCATTTGCTGCTCCTGCATTGTCGGTCACTTCATTTTCACTATTTGAACATCCTCCAACTACACCAATGACCAATACTAGTGTCAAGATAATTCCAATAATTTTTTTTAGCATATTTTGTTCCTCCCTAATTAAATGATTATTATTTAGTTTACATTTGAAATGATATAGGAAATGTAATACCTACACATCTGAGATATGTAATGTAAATTATATGACATTTGTCAGGGTGCTTATTATATATGTAAGATCTTAAAATATATAGCGTTTCATTTTTTTGAATTTTTCGTTTTCTTGCTCCTGCATAATATGACAAAAAAAATAACTTGCGAAAACATCTCACAAATTATTGGTAGTCAAACTCTCTATTTATTTTGAATAAAACTCCTCATATGTCCCAATTTCAGAAAAATCAATCGAATAATTTAGTTCATCATTTTTAGTGAAAATAACACTGTCAATTCCATATTTTTCCAACATCTCATACGTCACAAGAACACCTTCTTCAATTTCAAAAACTTTTCTTAAAAGCCATTCGCCTAAGACACTATTAGGATTACTCATTATAGCTTTCCCATCCGCCTGACATACCTTGGCCGGAATTTCTTTGTCATCAGGCAATTTTAAATTAAAAATCGTTTCTCGAGGCGGGAAAAAACCTGCCGTTCTTTCTCGGTCTTCTGCCGGGTATGGAATATATATTTCATTTGGGTTACGCTTCCGTCCTCTGGCATTCCATTGATTTAATCCACTTTTCTCATATACTTTTTTAGTTCCATCACTTGCTGATGAATATAGTCTTAAACAAATTTTATTTTTATAGTCCGGAATATATGGTTCTTTAAATGATTTTATCGCAACTTGATCACTTAGCTTCATTAAGTAATCAAATGGATCCTCCATAATATCTACCTCAAAGGAGTCCAGAATAGTACAATTTTCAAAAATCATATATAATGTATTTTTCGATGTACTGAAATGATATTCATGTTTACCATCAGTAAAATAGGTATTATTGTTATTTCCTCTATCTTTAATGATAGCAATATTTTCAATATCAATCTCATCAAATGCGTATTCTATAACCTGCATAAAGCCAGGTACTCTTTTTATTATATGATAAATCATCTGATTAATATCATACATATTTTTAGTAACTCTTATTCTTTCATTTCTGTATTCTGCAATTTTTTTCACTAAAGTCAAATCATTCAATGTACTATAAGTGTGTCTTAATCTGCCAAATTCTGCAACTTTTTGATCATCACGTCCAACCCATGTTTTTAAACCAATTCCGACTGCATTTTTTTTTGCATCTGCAGAACAATCCACTCTTGCCAGGTTTTCTGCACTAAAATACTTACAAAAAATATTTTCATGTGCTCTATATGGTAAATAAGGAGCTTCACTTTCAGAAAACAATCTTGTCAAATTTCCAATGATCTTAAGCATTGCTTTATATTCATTTCTTTGTTCATCTGTTTGATTTAAATAAAACATGTCTTACACCTCACTAGTTATCCATCATTAACAAAGAGCTATACCGCTCTTTCTATTTGAATGTCTTGAGTAATTGCTTTCATTATTTGCTCCGCTATTAATTCTACTACTGGTACAACAACTGAATTCCCCGCTTGTTTATACAATCTGGTATTGGACAAATATTCCGGCAAAACATACCCTTCTGGATAGCCTTGTAAATTAAAACACTCTCTTGGCGTAAGCTTTCTAATACCATACTTCGATATTATCAAAGGAACGTTGTGCCCTCCAGTACCCATATTCGCAGTCAAGGTTGGACATAAATCCGACTTATTTTCTCGAACGTATACTCGCCTCCATTGATATATAGTATCTTTTCTCTTTACGTTTTCTTTTAATTCATTATAAAATTTGCATTTATCTTGTGTATAATAATATTTTTCGTCGACTTTGCTATTATAGTGAATAAAATTATTTAAAGTACTTGTTAGCTCCTGTGGCTGTGGGAATTCAAAATTTTGAAGACTTCTTTCATCTTTAAAGGCTACAATATATATTCGTTCTCTATTCTGCGGAATATTTCCATATTCACTTGCATTTAAAACTTTGTACTTTACGTGATAACCGTTAGTTTCCAAGGCTTCCAAGATAATTCTAAACGTTTTACCTTTATCATGACCTAGCAAGTTTTTTACGTTTTCAAGAAATAATACGGGAGGTAATTTATTCTCAATAATTCTCATCAAATCAAAAAAAACATTGCCTCGTTCATCGTTAAACCCTTTTCTATATCCCGCCACACTAAATGCTTGGCACGGAAACCCAGCTAGCAATATATCTGCTTCAGGAATATCTTTAGGATTTATATTTCGTATATCATTAACAACTAGTTCATTAGAGAAATTAGCCTTATATGTCTGCGCTGCATATGCATCAATTTCATTTGCCCATATACAATCAAACCCAGCACTTTCAAACCCTAAATCAATTCCTCCAACACCAGCAAAAAAACTTATCGCTTTCATTTTTTCAGCTCCTTAAAATATGCAATATTACAATAACATTCGTTCAAATTTTAATTAATATAATTGTCCGTATTTTAAATACATTCAATGTTGCTATTATATCATATTCTGTAATCTTATACAGTCCTGATTAATTAATAAAATCCCCTAATCTTCCAATGGAATATATAAAGTATACCACAGGAACGTATGTTTGTTCAACGCATATAAATATATTATTCATCGCTTTGTTGCCAAAAGCACTTATCAAAATATTCATATGAAAATGTTTGTCGTTTGCTAATTTGATATTCTATAGTATAATTTAATTATGATTTAAACCTCAAAACTAATTATATTTAAACGAAAGGAAAATAAGAACATAGAAAATGCTATGAATGAAATTATTCCCGATAATATAGATGCACTAAAGGAGTTAGCAAACTGAAGCGTAAGCCAAATGGCTTACGCTTTTGTTATTGGACATAGTATTTAATAGCATCTCTTAAAAACTTGGTCGTCCCTTTATTCTCTGGGTCATAATAGGCACTAAAGCGTTCATCTGCTACATACATCTCAGCCACGCCCATATGTGCTTCTTTTGAATACTTATCCCAGTAAAAGCTAAGCCATTGTCTATGCAAATCTGCCGTTCTTTGTCCTTCTTCCCCTGACGGATTTCCTGATTCAAAGGCTTTTTTTAGAGATTCCAATACAGCCTCTTCAAGTCGTTTAACTTGATTATAGTCTTCTTCAGACATGTTCATCATCTTGGCATTGGACTTTTCAACAGTCTTTTCACCATACTTTTCACGTATTTCTTGGCCATATTTCTCTTCATTATCTTTAATGAGCTGCTTTTTAAATCCTTGGAATTTTTCTTGATCATTCATTGTTGTTTTTCTCTCCTTTGACCTTATCGTTTTGTTGACATTATCAATCAGTTGATTAATTTGCTTCTTTTTTTCAAGAAGCTTTTGCAGATGGTCTTGCAGTGCTCCTAGCTCATCAAAATCGGGAGCTTCAAGTATTTTTTGGATTTGGACAAGCTCAACACCCATCTCTTTATAAAATAAAATCTGCTGCAAGCGATCGATTTCATCTGCACCGTATATTCGATATCCTGATGTATTTATCCTTGCCGGCTTAAGAAGACCTATCTCATCATAATATCGTAATGTTCGTGTGCTAACGCCTGCTAATTTTGCTAATTTGCGCACTGTATATTCCATCGTTTCACCTCCTGATATACTTATGATAAAGGCTTACGTAACGTCAATGTCAAGAAAAAAGTTTTTTCACCGGAATCCAAATCTCACTTCTATATTTAGGATTATTCGTGTCCGGACTGGCATTCCATAAGATTTCCGGTCCCTGAATCGCTTCGTATCCAGAAGACGGGAACCATTCTGAGTATATCCTCCCCCATACATTCTGAAGTGTTTCCGGAAACGGTCCAACCGATTCGAATACCGCCCATGTCCCAGCATCAATATTTAACACATCAAATTCTTCCGACTCTCTAGTCGAACTTGCTACTCCAATATAGTGGTCCAACTCACCTTTTTCTTGCATTCTTCCCTCTGAAAAATTAGTAGATGCACTGATAATACCTTTTGGCTCCACATCTGACATTGCTTTTAATTGTTGAATAATCTCTGGTGTTAATAAGTCCGACATTTTTGCAATCTCCGTGTTAACCCCCTCAAAAACAATCGGAACTTTTTTCTTAAAACCCACTAGTCTAAATGTTTCTTTTTCTACAATACGATAGTTCATCTCGCATCCTCCTTTGATTGATAATTGAAAGGTCATTCGAGGAAAAGCTTTTAATTGTGTATCCTCGCTTCTTGCTTTAGAAGGTAGAATACCGTGCATGGCATAAAAAGCACGAGAAAATGCATCTGCTGAATTATAGCCGTATTTAACAGCTACATCAATTATTCGCATACTTTTATCTTTCAAATCAAGTGCTGCTAAAGTCATTTTTCTTCTCCGAATATATTCTGATAGACTTACACCGGATAGAAAGGAAAACATCCGCTTAAAGTGATACTCTGAACAGTAGGCAAGTTTGGAAACTTGCTTATAATCAATATCCTCACTTAAATGTTTTTCAATGTATTCCATTGCACTATTCATCTTATTTAAAGAATTCATCCAATAACCTCCTGTCATCACCCATATTATCAAAGAATGTATTTAGTCATCCAACAATCTGTGCACAACATAGTCGAGTCACGAGCATTGTTTCATTTAAAACTTGTTAATCTTACTTTATAAATGTCACCTGATTCCCTACACGCTTTATGGGTAATGATGGCTCTCCATCTGCATAACCTAATGATAAGCCACCGCATATTGTTTCGTTTTCTAAAAGACCTAGCTGCTGCATGTACCTTTTGATTTCTGCATGATCATCAAGCCAGTGAAGCTGATTAATCCAACAGGAAGCAACATTAAGTGAAGATGCAGCAAGCATCATATTCTCTAAAACACATGCACTATCTGCCATGGCATTACCATAGTCTTTTTGATTAGCTACCACGACCAACGTAGGGGCATTATAAGAAAAATCATATCCCCCTTTTATAGAAGCCTTAATAGAAGCTTGAAGACTTTTATACATCCCATCCTCCAAGGTCATTTGACTAAATGCTTGCTCTACTAACTTTTTCAGCTCTTCAAGTACTTCTTGTTTTTGGATAACAATAAGGTGTGTCGTTTGATTATTTCCACCACTTGGTGCATAACGGCCTGCTTCTAGAATACTCATTAATTCACTATCTAGAATCTGTTTCGTTTTATACCGTCTTATGCTTCTTCTACTTTTAATATTTTTTATAATCTCATTCATTATAGTTCCTCCCAGACAAGTACTCTTTCATACAATTTTAACCCCTAACATCCCTACAATCTCAGCTGCTTGAAACATATTAATTTTAGCGCCTTCTAGCTCCGGTAATCCTTCTGATAACATGATTCCTTCGATATCACATGTCGAAAGGTCAACTTCTTTTAAGGATGTTTTATAGAAATCAACACCTTTAAAATTCGTATCCGATACACTTGTTTTTTTCAATGTGACACTTGAAAAAAAGGCTTTTTCAAACTTAGTTTCTTTAATATCTCCATTTTCCCATACAGATTGAGCTGTATTCGCATAGTTCATAGAGCAATTTTGAATGGTTAGCTGTTTAAAATGGCTGTTGCTAAAATTAGCACCGTCGCCTTTACTGTTCATCATTATAGCTTTTTTCCAAAAAGTATCGATGAAGGTACAATTTGAAAAATCGCAGTTTTTAAATGTCACATCATAGAATCCACATTTGGTAAAGTCACAATGAATGAATCGACATTTCTCAAAGTTTACCGTTTCAAAATCAATGGAGGACACATCCACGTCTTCCAAGGTTTCACTTTCAAACGTTATATTTTTTATGGTATTTTCATCGTCAATCCTTACCTCTGGAATTTTTTCTGCTAGCATAAGAAATCCTTTCTTTTAATATGATTTTATTTCTTCCTATAATAACATATAATAACATGTTCAGCTTGTCCACTTGGCTTTTTAAATACATTGTCTTATATTTTTAAACATGATAAACTATATACATGATATTTTATCTGAAACCAAAGATAAACAGTTGAAAAAGGAGAGATTCAGTATGAAAAAATATGGGGAAAATTCAAGATTCAGAAAACTTATCTATTATATTTTAGGTGTTTTAGAGGTATTACTTGCTTTTAGACTTGTATTAAAGATTCTTGGGTCAAATCCCGAGAATATGTTTGTAAATGCTATATATACTTCTTCCAATATATTTTTAACGCCCTTTAGCGGAATATTTAGCAGTGTCGCAACTGAGGGAATAGAAACAAATGCAGTATTAGAACCGGCTGTTATTATTGCCATGATCGTCTACGCTCTTATCGTGTATGGTATCGTCAAATTAATTGAAATAATTATTAATCGTAGCGATTCAGACCTTGGATAATTATATTTTCCGATAGCATTAAAAGAAGCAGAGTAATTACTCTGCTTCCTCTAATTGGTATATCCCTCCATTAAAATCAAGAATGTACAACTCTTGGTTGGCATCAAGTCCAAATGAAGGAATCATTAAATCTGTCGATAATATTTGTTCATTTTGAACTTGACCTTCTTCATCTATCCACAGTCCCCATAGGGTTCCGGATATGAAATCTCCATAGACATATACGCCCAAAAGACTCGGTATGGATTCTCCATAATAGGTATATCCACCGGTTATGGATTGTCCTTGCGAATGTCCGTATTCATAAATCGGACCAATTGATTCACCTTCGATTGTTACACTAGCATCATAGGTGCTTGTTCCTTCATAGCGGGACCAACCATAATTTCCGCCATTTTCAATAACATCGATTTCTTCAATGGCATTTTGTCCGACATCACCTGCAAGCGTGATATCCCTATGTTGATCAAAACTAAACTTCCATGGATTTCGAAGTCCATAGGCATAAATCTCACCCATGGCACCTTCTTGTCCTGCAAAAGGATTATCCTCAGGCACCTGATAGACCATGTCATCTGATGATACGTTAACATCAATTCTTAAGATTTTCCCTAAGAGATTGGTTAGATCTTGTGCATTGTTATCCGGATCTCCTGCTGATCCACCATCTCCACTGGCGATATATAAGTAACCATCCGGTCCAAAGGCAATATGTCCACCATTATGGTTGGCATAGGGTTGGCTAAATTCAAAAAGCTGTTCTTGGCTATCTTGATCTGCAATATATCTACCATTATCTTCTTCTAAAGCTTCATAGGCAACAAGTTTTGAAAAGTAATCCTCTGTATAATACACAAAAAATCTTGGATCCTCCGGAAAGTCGGGATGAAAAGCAAGCCCTAATAGCCCCATCTCATTTTCTGCTGCATCAACTGTCTGAGTTAAATCCATAAAGATTTCAGATGTATCGTCTCTTGTGTCTATCCGTTTAATCAACCCTTGTTTTTCAACGATATAAACATATGGACTATCCTCATAATCATATGTCAATTGCAGTGGTTGGCTAAAATTTGTTTCCTCAAAAACAGGCACTAAATTATATGTTGTTAAATTAAATCCGTTAGCATAAGGATTTAAAGCTGTTTCTTCATCTGTCGTTTCTTCATCTGTCGTTTCATCTTCTGCCACTTGCTCGTCAATTTCATCTTGTAATTCATCTTGTAATTCGCCGACTTCTTCTTCTGTCGGTATATATTCGTTGATTGCGTCTTCGTTAATAAAATCCGAATCTTCACTACAAGCTGTGAACATAATACTGAGTATCACCGTGCTCAAAATTAATAGTATCCGTTTCATCAAATCACTCCAAACTTAAAACATTGCTGAGATTGATTTTCATTTACCTAATACTATTATACCATAAACTATTATAAATAAAAAAAGCATAATTATTATGCTTTTTTTATTTAATCACTTTTGCCTGCATCTGTGCTTGTATTGCAAGCTCTGCCGCTAAAAAGGCTTGATCTTGAGACATGGCCTTCTCTGTTCGATTGATACAATCAAGAATGAGTTGTTCAAAGAATGGAAAGCCAACTTTGCCTTCAACATTTATATATTGCTCGCCCTTTTTATTCACTAAGTAAACATGATTACCTCGTGAGTCTTTCGCAATATCTAGATATTTCCGCAACTCAATATACCCATCCGTTCCGAGAATAAGGGTTCGACCGTCTCCCCATGTTGATAATCCATCCGGAGTAAACCAATCCACTCGAAAATACATGCTAGTCCCTTGATCTGAGACGAGATTTGCATCTCCAAAATCCTCGAGTTCCGGATACATGGGATGGTTATAGTTTCCGACTTGGCTACTCACAACCTTGGCTTTATGAACATCTGCAAAGATTAAGAATTGATATATTTGATGACTGCCTATATCACAGAGAATTCCTCCGTATTTTTCTTTAAGAAAAAACCAGTCCGGACGGCTAGGTGCGTTTAATCGATGCGGTCCAAGACCAAGCACTTGAATCACTTGACCTATTGCACCTTCATCAATGAGCTGCTTGGCATAAATTGCACTTTCTACATGTAAATACTCGCTGTAATACACCATATATTTTTGTTGTGTCGCTTTGACGACGCGTTTGGCTTGAGCAATTTGTTCTAATGACGTAAAGGGTGCTTTATCCGTAAAATAGTCTTTTCCGGACTCCATAACTCGACATCCAATGCCACTGCGTTCACACGTAATTGCTGCAGAAGCAATGAGACGGGTCTGCGTATCTTGCAAGATTTTTTCAAAGGAATCCACCGGTGTAGCCATCGGATATTGTTTCAAAAATTTAGCGACACGTTCAACATCATCGTCATATACATATTTCAACCTAGCCCCGGCTTCAATAAGTCCTTTGGTCATTCCATAAATATGCCCATGATTTAAAAAGGCGACTGAAAAGATAAATTCGCCATCGTTTTTTTTCATATATTCATCCTTTTTTATCTGCTATTTGATTTTGCTTTCGGTATTCCTTTGGTGTCATTCCTGTTAATTCTTTAAACACTTTACCAAAATAACTTTGTGAGGTAAAGCTTAAATAATAAGAAATCTCGGATATGGGCCGATCCGAATACTTGAGAAGATTTTTTGCAATTTTTATTTTTTCTTTATGAATGTAATGAACAACGGTAATTCCTTCTGATTCCTTAAATAAGCGAGCTAGATAGGTTTCTTCAACACCAACATCTTTGGCAACATCTGCAAGACTGATTTTTTTTAGTATATTGATTGCAATGTCTTTTTTGCAATTATCTACATATGTATTAGAGACAAAACGCTCTTTCGCCATCTGTACTAACTGAGTAAATGCGATAATCGAGCGTTTTTGTACTTCTCTAATGGTATTAATATCTTCTGATTGTGCAATTTGTGTAAGAAAATTATCACTAAGTCGACAACTATCTTTAGCTGACACCCCGGCGTCTAATACCGATCTAGACAGTAATGTCACAATAGCAATCGCCATGTATTCTTCATTTTTTTTCAAGGAATAATTGGTTTTTATAGGGTAACGTAATTGAAGCTTGTCCAAGCTTTTTTGGGCTTTTTCTGTATCTCCACTGATGACAAGATCAATTAGCATATCTTCATTAATTGCTGTTTTGTTCTGAACCGTTTCATTTTGCTGGTTTAGTATAAGTTTAATTTTCTGAATTGCAAGCTCATTAATTAGGTTAGGTACATTCATACTTCTCCTCCTCAATTATTTAGTCACTCCTTTCATTATATCACGCTTGCATGAAAATTATTATTCAATTTTTTTACTAATTGATATTTGTCTTGAAAAATGTCAGTGACTCTAAAAGTTGTGAGGCATTGTCAATGATTTTATTCAAATCATTTTCTGTGTCTTTGGAAAGAGATTTTGCAGAACTGTTTACTGCACTCATATTTTCTACTACCTCACTCGTTACTTTAAGCAGATTTTCTGTTGTTGCTAAGATTTCTTCACTTGAAGCAGCTTGTTCTTCTGTCACTGATGCAATGCTTTCCATCGACATAGATAATTTTTCGATTTCGTCTAAAGATATTTTCATCCCTTTTTTTGTTTCCGTTGTCACATCAACAACTTTACCAATACTAACTTCGCTTGCTTTTACTTCATTAATTGCGCTATTTGAATGTTCGTTTAGCAGTTCAATAATACGCGTAATTTCACTTGACGCTTTATTTGATTCTTCTGCTAACTTTCGCACTTCTTCAGCAACAACCGAAAACCCTTTACCTTGCTCTCCAGCTCTTGCGGCTTCGATAGCTGCATTCAAGGCTAATAGATTTGTTTGATCTGCAATCTCTGTAATTCGATCAACAAATGCGCTAATATCATTTATTGATGTTGCAACATCGTTCATTTTTTTACTAATATTAACCGATTGCACTCGTACTTGATTGATCTCTGCATCAACACTTTCCATATTTTTTGCAACCTTCTCAGCAATTTTCTTGCTGGCCGTTGCTGACATAGAACTCTCTGTTGTTGCTTCAACCGAACTATTTGTACCTTTAGAAATTTCTTCAATAGCTATTGTTACATTACCTAGGGATTCTTCATTTTCTGAAGATAGGATTAAAGCTTTAGCAAGCTCTTCTTCAATGCTTGTGTTGTTGATTTTTGTGCGTTCAATCACTTCAAGTGCAATGGCTTTAAATGCATTCGCATCACTTAATACTTCATTAATGATTTTCCCCAGATTTTGTTCCATTGAACTAAGCGCTGCTCCCATTTCAGATAATTCATCTTTGCCCGACTGATCAAATTGAACCCTTAAATCACCCTTTCCAAAATCATTAAGTTTGCCAATATATTCAGATAAAGGCACTCGTATGCTTTGTGTTATAAAATATGTACTCAAAAATCCCACGATAAGGGCAAGCACAGCAATGAAGATAATAACAAAATACGATCTTGTTCTTGTTTGTTCAATGCCGTCTATCGCTATTCCTTCTGCATCTTCTGCTATCTTAGAAACCTCAGATGCAAGTTGACTTAATTCTTGAAACGATAGTTGTTGTTTCGCGCGTAGCTCTTTATAATTTCTTAATGCCAATAAATACTGCTCAGTACTTTCAATGGTATAATTTGCATAAATTTTAAAAGAAGCATCCGTACCTTTTTCGATGGCTGATTGCAGGGTATCTAAGCTTGTATTCAATAATCCTACCGCTTTATCATAGGCTTCATCATTTGAGGTATGAATGTAATTTCCAACTTCAACTTCACCTTTAAGAAAATAATCAAAACCATTATAAGCCGTTTTATAGACATCAAAAGCTTTTTCCATATTTTCAACATCACTTTGATATGTGACTGAATTGTCTTGAATACGTAGCACTTGATCCATTTGAGAATAAGCTTCGAATGCACTACTTTGTCGTACAAGCATGGCTTCATCCATCTGATTTTGTATATCAACCGCATTATTAAAGGCCTGACCAAATTGGTTCAGCAATGTTACCAAATTCGTCATTGCTTCTTTGTCCTGGTTTTTCTGCATATCTGCCATACTACTTGTCGAATAATATATTGCTTGCTGAATTTCTTCATTAACGCTATCTACCAAGATTTCATCCGGTGTTAGTTCATATTTTCTCACCGTTTCTCTGGCTAATAATGTATGATACTTTGCTTGAGATACTTTATTGACAATATTAACATCATTATTAATCAACTCAAAGTTTAACAAGCTATTTACACTGACGATTAACAACAAAATACTCATAATGATAAAACCAGCCATAATTCTCTGGCTAATCTTAAGTCTGCGAATCATTTTCACGTTGAGCACTCCTCTCTTTACATTCTAAAAACAACTTACACTGTGCTCAAGTCCCACTCTTCATGAATTTTAGGAACATCACTAATAAGGCGTTTTGTGTATTCCGCCTTTGGAGATAAAATCACTTCATCTGCAGTCCCTCTTTCCACAATATTGCCATTTTCCATAATATATACATGGTCCGATATATAATAGGCTAAACCAATATCATGTGTAATAAATATAATGGTCATTCCTATTTCTTTTTGAAGTTTCATCAACATATCTAAAATCGTTGCCCTTGAACAGGCATCAATCATTGATGTCGGCTCATCTGCCAATAAGATGCTTGGTCTTAGCAAAAAAATCCGAGCAATCATTAAGCGTTGCATCTGGCCGCCTGAAAGTTCAAAAGGATATTTATTGGTTAATTCTTCAAATTTCAGATTCACAAAAGAACAGGCTTCTGTCATCAACTCGATTTTTTTTGCTTTAGGTAATCCTCTATCGCCTCGCATATTAATACAATCTAATAATACTGTGTCAATTTTATGAAAAACATTATATGAGGAAAAGGGATCTTGAAATATTGCTTGAATATTTTTCCAATAGTCTTTTTTCTTTTTTCGCGTGCTTATATCGCGCAATTCACCTTTATAGTAGACTTCTCCTTCTGTTGTTTTTAATAACCCAAGAAGCATTTTAGCTAGCGTCGTTTTTCCACTACCACTCTCTCCAACGATTGAGACTAATTCGCCTTCTTCAAATGCAAAATCAATATGATTCACAGCAACAGTTTTCTTGTCACCCATACCAAAGACTTTGGTTAAATTCTTTCCACTTAAACATAATTTTTTATCACTCATTTTTGTACGCCTCCCTTAATTCGTCAACGCCCAAAACACATCGATAACTTCGGTGTTCATCAAATGTTCTCATTTCCACATCTCCAACAACACATTCAGGTTTTACAAAGGGGCATCTTGGTGCAAAGCGACATCCTTTTGGTGGGTTCTTAAGATTTGGTGGTGTTCCCGGAATCGCTGTTAATTCTTGTTCTCTAACCCCTGTTTCAGGAACTATAATCGACCCCATCAATCCATGAGAATATGGATGCATCGGATCAAAAACCATCTCCTTTGCTGACCCTCGCTCAACAATTTTTCCTGCATACATAACCATAATATCATCGGTCACATTATATAATAAGGGCAGTTCATGGGTGATAAAAATCATGGACCGAATATATCCTTTATCCATTAAACTTTTTAACATTTTAATAACTTTTTTCTGACTGGTTACATCAAGAGCACTACTGGGTTCATCCGCAATAAGTACTTTGGGTGATAAAATCGTTGATATGGCTATAACCGTTCTCTGTTTCATACCTCCTGAAAGCTCCACTGCATGCTGATTGAGAACTTTTGCCGGTAATCCTAATTCTTCAAAACGATCTTTTGCCATGGTATAAATTTCTTGCCTTGTTTTTTTGGGAAAATGCGCATGAACAACATCTTCTATAAAACGAATAATCTTTTGCGTCGGATTTAAAGCATTCATTGCCGCCTGTGGAATATAGGCGACTTCGCGCCCCAATATTCTTTTACGAACCACATCCGGAGCTAGATGTGAAATCGTCTGACCATCAATAATAATCTCACCTGATGAGTAGTGAAGGGGCGGAAAATAGTAACCCATTAAGCTGAGTGCTAAGGTTGACTTTCCACATCCGGATTCTCCGGCTATACCTAGCGACTTTCCTTCTTCTAATTGAAGCGTTACCCCATCGACAGCATATATATCTTCATTAAATCTCGTGATATATTTTGTTTTTAAATCTTTGACTTCTAGCATAATTTTTCCCATAATCGACCTCCTAATCTCTTAGCGTCGGATTAAAGACTTGATCTAATCCAGTATTCATTAAGTTAAGGGAAAATGAAATTAAAGCGATGGTCAAAATAACCGGGAAATAAGCCCACCAAGATCCGCTTAAATGCGCAGAATATAACATTGCCCAGTTCATCATTAGCCCTAGTGTCGGCACTTCGGTTGTTTTAGGTCCCAGTCCTAGCATTGATAATTGCGCTTCTGCAAGAATCGCTGACGATATTTGAAGGATAAGAGCCATAACAACATAAGACGCTATATATGGTAAAATATCTGTTAGAATTATACGCCATAAATTATGCCCGGATAATTTGCTTAAGTTTACGTGATCACGATTTCTTAAGGAAATAACTTGCGATCGCACAGCACGGGCTGTCCATATCCAGCTGGTAAATCCAATAACAATTGCAACGGTCTTGGCCCCCCGTTGATCTTGGCCTATGGAATAGGATATTAGAATCAACAAAATAAAAGCCGGAATAACTGTAAATATATTGGTTACAAACATAATAATATCGTCAACCCATCCACCAATAAAACCTGCTAATAAGCCTAAAAACAAACCAATAAAGGTTGCAATGCTTCCTGCAATAAGACCAATCATAATTGACGTTTTAATTGCTGCAACGAGTTGCTTAAGTACATCACGTCCAAAATTATCTGTACCCAGTGGCAATCGAACAACATTGGCTACGTTATTTAAATTAACATAATCTGTTCCTTTAATTTCTTTGACACTTTCTAAGCCTTCTTCACCTTCTCTAGCTAAATATTTTAATTCCGTATTTAATATTTGAGTAATGCTAGCATCGACACGTGCATAATAGTTTCGCTTTGCTTTGGTCATTCCCGGTGGTCGAAGTGCCGGATCATAGTATTTTTTCCACAAAGCCAGAAGTGCATCCGTATCATTTATATCGAGTTCAGAAATATCAACCTCCATGGCTTCAAACCACAGAATCAATTCGACGCGATCTCCCATACTCAACGCAGCATCTAGTCTTTTTTCTGCAGAATTTTCTATTACTAATGTATTTGTCTTTGATTCAACCGAATCATATACTGAAACATAAGTACCCGGTTGAGCAAAGGTTCCTATACTCACTGTTTTTAGTGGATTTCCTGGATTAATAAAGGGATAAATAATGACTAATAGAAGAATAGACATTAATACGACAAAGCCAAAAAGAAATTTACTCGAATGAAATACTTGTTTTATTATACGTATCATATTTTTCGCCTCCTATTCGTCAAATTGGGCTGCTTTGACGCGAGGGTCAACAAAGCCGTAAACAATATCTAGTGTGAATGTAGTTACCAAGACCATAATCGTTATAATTAATGTTGTTGCTGATAGCAATGGATAATCGGATGTCGTTACCGCACTCAACAATGTCGTTCCTAAGCCTGGATAACTAAATATAATTTCAGCAACTAAGGCTCCACCAATCATACTTCCAAGCGATAATGCTAACCCTGTTATTTGTGGTAGCATAGCATTTCTAAATACATAGCCAACGATTTTACGATCTTTAATTCCTAAAAATCGACTATACTTTACGTAATCTGCATTCAATTCATAAATAGACATTGACCGCATACCTATGGCTTGTCCGCCAATTGCAAAAATAACAATTGACCAAAATGGCAACTGATAGTGTCGAATAATTGACCTTACAAAATCCCAACTAAAATGAGGAAGCATATCAAATGCGTATCCACCTGAAGTCGGCGCCATTTCTAATTTTAATGCAAAAACAACTAATAAAATGACGGCCATACCAAAAGCAGGAATACTACTTAAAAATAGTGCTACCGGCAGTAGAACTTTATCAAACCCTTTTCGTATATATGCCGCCAATGCACCGAGTATATTTCCGATGAACCAGCCCACAATAATTGCAGGTAACTGCAAGCCAACTGTCCACCAGATTGCTGAACCGATAATATCTGAAACTTCTCTGGGATATTGGCTAAACGAAAGTCCCAAATCTCCGGTTAAGGCATTTCCAAAATATGTAAAAAACTGAACATACATCGGTTTATTCACACCAAATTGTTCAGCATAATTGTCATACATTTCTTTAACCGCAGAAGCTTCTGACATACCTTGTGCAGATCTTGCTGTGATTACAGCAACAGGATCTCCCGGCATTAATCTGGGTAATATGAAATTTAATAATACAGCGACAAAAAATGTTATTAAAAACCAAATGATTTTTTTGCGAAAATACTTAACATAGCCACTCATTTATGTCCCTCCTTTGTTTATAAAATCAGCCATGCTTACTTGGCATGGCTGATAGTTTTAAACTTACTGAACCAAACTCAACTCATATAACCCGGCTATACTATATCCGTCAACCATAACATTTGGTGGAATATTTTTACCATCTCCGTCTTCAGGATAACTAGTCCAAACAGACTCATTGACTGCATGGAAATTGTTTGGTCTGTACATAAGTGTGAATGAAGGAACTTCTGTCAAATATATTTCTACAGCTTCAGTATATAGGTCTTGTAATGTGTTCATATCGGTTTCCTTTGGAATCGCTTGAATGATTTCATCAATACGGTCATTGGCATAATGTCCCCAGTTTCCTGACCAGTTTCCTTCAATACCATTATACTCTGAACTCATTAATTGTCGTACACGTGCCCATGGTTGCGTTGGTGCTGAACCATCTGTCCACATCATAAATATATCATATTGATCTTGACTTGCAGCCGTTACAACGGTTTGATATACAGACCACTCAGGGAACTCACTGGTAATCTCAATACCAATTTTTTCTCCTGCTGCTGCAACCATTTCAATTGCCGCCATCCAGTCTGTCCAACCGTTTGGACATGTTGCATTAAAGGATAATTTTTCTCCATCTAATTCACGAATTCCATCACCATCTGTATCAATGATTCCAGCTTCATCAAGAAGTGCATTCGCTCCATCGATGTCATTACCTGCCCATTGAAGGTCTGCAACGTCTTCTTGTCTATACATAGATTGTTCTGCTTCTGTCGGATTCATAACTGAACGTGGAACTGCATCAAATGTTGGCGATTGATTTGTCATTGCATTTGATATGATTGCATCATAGTCGACAGCTAATGCAATCGCTTTACGAACAGCGACGTTTTGTAATGCAGGGACATCTAAGTTGTACCATGCCGTTGGAAGTTGTCCTGTAATACCATAGGGTTCTTCTTCTAGATATGTAGAAATCGGAAGATTATCTTTTAACCATAAGTCTTGAATGTTTGGAATAAATTGTTGGCATACATCAACTTCACCTGCTTTAAAGGCAACTTCACCTGCAGCATTGTCGACATAAATCGTATGTGCTAAATATGTTGGTTGTGGCAAAGATCCCCACATGGATTCATCTTGTCCCCAATAGTCTTCATTACGAACAACGACAACACGTTGATCATTTGCAAAATATGGACCATAAGCACCTGAATAAACGACATCTTCTCCCGGATCTTGCTTCATAGCAACAGGATCTCCACCTGTTCGTTCTTCAACGGTTTCAATCCACGCTTTTTGAAGAACATAGGTTGTACTTAGATATTGTTCAACCATTAATGTGTTTTCTGCTATACCGTCGTCTGTTAATTTCGCATTAATAACAACTGTTTTTTCGTCTTGAGCTTCAACGCTTTCAATATATGGTTTCAAGCTATTTCCTTGTCCATTCCCTATTTTTACAATTGTATCAAACGTGTATACAACATCTTCAGCAGTTATGGGCGTTCCGTCACTCCATTTTGCAGCATCTTTTAATTTTACTGTAACCGATGTACGATCTGCATTCCATTCAAAATCTCCATCTGCTAAAAATGGTTGCATGGAACCATCTAGGAAGTTAAACATATATAAGGTCTCGAACATTGGAACACGCGTTCCGGCTGCTGTTTGGGTAATAAGTAATGCATTATTCATATCATCGGATAATGGATTCCATCCATTAATCGCACCCCATTGCAGTCCGGCAAAGTACAATGTTTTATCACGTGGTAATGTACCTTCTACGCCTCCTTCATCTGCGTCTTCGTCCATATCTGTGTCATCATCTATTGTTGTGTCGGTTTGGGTAGTGTCTGTATCTGTTGTTGTATCCGTGGAATCCTTTGACGAGCATCCTGCCAAAATTAATGTAAAGGCTAATACCAATGCAGTTACTACTTTTAATATACGCATTTTTTTCATAAAACGTCCTCCTTTTAATCCCTTTTATTTGATTGTCTAGATAAAAGATCTAGTATCTTCAGTATAGAATTCGCGGCGGTTGATGTCAAGCATTTTTACTAATATAAACTTTATTTTTCTTATTTTTTAGGCAATTATTAACAACATCTTTTAAACTATCACTATTTTTAACTAATTATTGTTTATCACGCGTTAAATACAATCTATTTTTTTTGGACAATTTGACATTGTTTTCAAGGCACAAAAAAGACGACCTTATCGCCTTCAGTAAGATCGCCTTTTTATGTTTTTCTTTTATGTTTTTTTAATTATTTAGCGCTTTTAAAAGTACTTCTAAATCATTATGACCAAATTGTCCATTACCAAAGCTAATAAAGTTTCTTAAAGGCATATATCTAAACATGGCTTCCTTCATTTCTTTTGTAATTGCTTCTGCTGCAATGTCATCATTTTCTTCACCTTGGAATACTTTCTCCATCTCTTGCATAAAGGGTTCAAGCACTTTTGCTTTTTCAGGCACTTGAAGCAAGTCTCCAATCAATGTATTGGCTGTACAAACCATTGGAATCTCTACTGTTGATTCAATCTCCACATGAGCACTTAGTTGAAGATCACGGGATGATTTCCCAACAACAATTTCATAATCACCTGATGGCACATACCAATCATTAATTGTTGTATTAAAGTAGGCAAAAGAACGTTTATCTAGTGTAAACTCAACGGTTTTACTCTCGCCAACTTCAAGTTCAACCTTTTCAAACCCTTTTAATTCTTTTACCGGTCGAATGACATCCAAGCTTTTGGGTGGCGCCACATAACATTGTACAACTTCTTTCCCTTTACAATCCCCGGTATTGGTTACACGTACTGATACCGTCACTGTTTCTTGATCCGACATTTTTGAGGTGCTAATATTAATATCTTTATACTCAAAGCTTGTATAGCTCAATCCATAACCAAATGGGAAAAGTACATCCATGTTCTTTGCATCATAATAGCGATATCCAACAAAGACACCTTCTCGATATTCTACTGTGTCTTTTTCTCCCACATAGAATAAATAGGACGGATTATCTTCTAATCGTTTAGGGAACGTCTCTGCCAAGCGTCCACTTGGATTTACCTCACCATATAAAATATCGACGGTTGCTTGTCCAACACTTTGGCCTGCAAGATAAGCTTCTAACACAGCTGAAACATTGGCAATCCATGGCATTTCAACCGGTGATCCATTGTGTAACACAACAACCACATGTTCATTGACTTGTGCTATAGCTTCAATCAGTGCATCATGACTTTCCGGCAATCGCATATGCGTACGGTCATAGCCTTCGCTTTCATATGCATCCGGTAATCCGGCAAAGATAACGACTTTATCCACTTGCTTAGCCACAGCAATCGCTTGGTCGATCAACTTTTGATTTATGATATCTTCTGCAAGACTATATCCATCCGCATACAAAAACTCGTCTTGAGAAATACCTAAATATTTACATACACTCTCAACCGCATTACTGGTTTTATGGGTATTTATATGTGAACTTCCTCCCCCTTGGAATCGTGGTTTCTTGGCAAATTCACCGATAAATGCAACTTTATCGTCTTTCCTTAATGGCAACACATCTGTATTTTTTAAGAGAACCATGGATTCTCTTGCCACATTACGCGCAATTTCATGGTCTGCATCTCGGTCAAAAATACTCTCCGGCTTACGATTCGACTGATAACGATCAACAATTGTCAAAATATCTTCCACTGTTCGGTTTAGGTCATCTTCACTTAAGACACCCGATTTTACTGCATCAATAATTTTTTGATCATTGACCCCAAAGGAGGATGGCATTTCTAAATCCATGCCTGCTTTTACGCCTTCAACACGATCGTTGACTGCACCCCAATCACTAACAACAAAACCATCAAATCCCCACTCATCACGTAAGATTTCTGTAAGTAGACGTTTGTTTTCTGAGGCATAAACACCATTAACCACATTATATGAACACATGACGGTCCAAGGTTTTGCTTCTTTAACAGCAATCTCAAAACCCTCCAAATAAATCTCTCGTAAGGTCCGTTCATCAATGACTGAATTTGAACTCATACGGCGATGTTCTTGATTATTTGCAACAAAATGTTTAATACTCGTTCCGACACCTTGGCTTTGAATCCCATTAATCTGACTTGCCGCCATTGTCCCTGATAAATAAGGGTCTTCAGAAAAATACTCAAAATTACGTCCGCATAATGGCGAGCGCTTAATATTCATGGCCGGACCCAAGACAGCACCTAGGTTTTCTGCTTGGCATTCCTTACCGATGGTTTCTCCCATAACTCGAATTAAGTCTTTGTCGAAAGAGGAAGCTACTGTCACCCCAGTTGGAAAGCACACCGCTTTAATACTTTCATTGACGCCTAAATGGTCTGCTTCATCCGATTGTTTACGTAGTCCATGAGGACCGTCACTTACCATCATTTGGGGAACACCTAAACGTTCAACCGCCTTTGTTCGCCAAAAATCGGCACCTGAGCAGAGCCCTGCCTTTTCTTCGAGCGTGAGTTGCTTAATGATTTCTTTTACATTCATATCCTAAACACCCTTTCTTATTCAATATTCTCAAGTATACACTACTACTTTTTCAAAGCTAGGTATATCAGGATTTTTAATTTATTATCATTATCTTGACTATTCTCCTTTTAGAATTCAATGCTGTGATATTGATTTCGATATTCATTGGGTGTTATTCCCGTCACTTCCTTAAAACGTTTTCCGAAATAACTTTGGGAATTAAAACACAAATAGTCCGAGATTTCCGAAATGGATCGGTCTGAGTATTTAAGCAAATTTTTAGCCACTTGAATTTTTTCTTTTTTTATATATTGACCCACTGTAATCCCCTCTGAAAGTTTAAACAATCTCGCGAGGTAGGTTTCTTCAATACCGATATCTCTTGCAATATCCGACAAACTGATTTTCTTGAAAATATTCATGGCAATATCTTTTTTACAATCTTCAACATATTTATTGGATTGCACGCGTTGCTTACAACTTTGTGCTAATTGGGTAAAAGCCATGATTGCATTTTTACTTTCATGAATAATACTTTTTGCATTTTCACATCTGGCAATACGCTTTAAAAATACATCACTTAGCTGAAAGCTTTCCTTGCTTGTTACCCCCGCTTCCAAAACAGCTCTCGCCAAAAGTGTCACCATGACAATTGCCATGTATTCTTCACTTTTTTTAATTGAGTTTTCAATAACCATGGGATACTTTGGGCGATTCTTCTCAATATAAGATTCAACTTTTTGAATATCTCCACTTTTTACCAAGTCAAAAAGCACCTCTTCATCCACATAAGCGTGATTTTCGATGCTTTCGTCTTGTTGTTGAAGAATATAATTCACTTCTTGTTGCGCAAGTTCTTGGGATAGATTTTTTTTAAGCATGTTAATTACTCCTTCAAAATCCTTCTATGGTCTTATCTCCCTTGTTTTTTCACGATCGAATAATCATCACCCATGCGAAATGCACAACACTCCAAACGCGGACTCATCATCATTTTTTCAAGATCATCCTGATCGATATTGATTGTACAATAATAATCATTGGCTTCTATATCATAATCATAATACAAACAATATTGGCACATTTTTTCATTCATCTACGCGTCCTCCTAAATTAGTCATTCGTCTCTTCTCCGCTTCCGCTTATAGGAATCACTTCACCGAGATACGTTGGGTCCGGCTTGAACATCGATGTTCCAAAATCTTTAACCCTTGCTGCTAATTCACGCAAATCTCTATAGATCTGATTACTGTATTGCCTTGGATTCGAAGCCACGCCATATGCATCTAGACCTAATTCATTGGCCACATATAAGGCTCTTGATAGGTGATAGGCTTGAGTAACGATAATCACCGATTCAACGTCGAAGACGTCTTTTGCACGCGCCATCGATTCATATGTTGAAAATCCGGCGTGGTCCATAAAAATAGCTGAATCAGCAATGCCTTTTTCCATGGCATAATTTTTCATAACATTCACTTCATCATAGTATTGACCACCATGGTCTCCACTCATAAGCATTCGATCAGATGCCCCTAGATAATATAGATTTATGCCTTGATCAAGTCGATCTTGTAGCATAGGGCTTGGACGTGTACCTCCCCATACAGCTGCTCCAAGAACCAAAATACAATCAACATTTTTTTCTTTTGCTTCTTCTTCCGTTAATACTCGATTTTTATATTTTAATACGACATATCCATTGATCAGTAGTATGATAGCCATGGCAACTAAGGATAATCGAATTATTTTTCCTAATAGTCGTTTCAATGCTCTAAGCATTTTCTTAATTATCTGCATAACGATTCCTCTCAAATCTATATTACTTTTTGCGACTATATTATAACATGCTTTGACTTAAAATATTATTAAAGTTTTCTTAGCAATACGAAAAAGGCGTATCCAATGATTGCGATACGCCTTTTTCATATTGCTATAGGTAAGTTATAGGAGAGTTATCTATCGGCAAAGCCTTAGGCCTTGACCTCTTCCACCGCCAAAACCGGAGCCATCTGCACGCTCTTGTCTGATTCCATTACCTTGACCATTTTTCAAACCCGAGTTTTCATTTCTAAATAACTGAAGATTACCATCTTCACCTAAAACACAGTATTCTTGGTTCAGATATCCGTTTGGACCTCTTCCAAAAACACCGGATTCTGACCTTTCTGTCATGTGTTCAACCATACGGTCATATTGTTCTTGTGTAATCAATCCACTTTCAAGGGCTTCGTCTAAACGCTCTAATCGTGTTTCCAAAAAAGTTTCCGAATCCACTTCCGCTGCCGAGACGGCTACAATACTCATAACAAGCATGGCCACTGCTGTTAATGTTATTAATAATTTTTTCATAATCATTCCTCCTATGCGCCTAAATTATCCTTAGGCGTGTTGTTTTATTTGATAGTATAATTATAGGATATGAATGTGACAGATTTGTGACCGTTCTGTGTAAAGTTCTATTTGTCCTTATATTTCTTCTATGCTAAAATAAATATAATGAACTGAAGATTTAGGAGACATTATGATTACTAAAAACATTGATTACGTTATTGACCATTTTCGAATCAAGTCAAAAACATACAGTAAATATACGATGAGCACTTGTCATTTTCATGATGCCTACGAACTCTACTATTTAAACAAGGGTTCTAGGGAATACTATATCAATAATCAAAGCTATATCATCGAAGCCGGTTCGCTTGTCATGATCCCGCCCTATATTTTACATAAAACCATTGATACCGGCATTCCGCACGGACGACTCTTACTCAGCTTTCGACCGGAGTTCTTATCTGTTGACCAAGTGGCACAACTTATTGAAAAAACTTTTTCAAAACGTCAGATTGTTTCATTAAATTCAGATATGCGTAGCCATGTTGAATCAATTTTTAATGAAATGATTGATGAAGCCACGGATCAGTCAACTTTTTTTACCGTTCGATTGCAGCTATTACTTACAACATTACTCATTGATGTTGCACGCTATATTGAAGAGAATGAATCGACAATTGCGAGCAAAAATATGGCAAAACAACGCATATATCAAGTCATCGATTATCTAAAAACCAATTATATGAAAAAAATCTCTTTAGAACAATTAAGCAAGGAATTTTATATTAGTCCTTATTATTTAAGCCGTTCTTTCAAAAAAATAACAGGCGTGACCATCAATAAATACATTCAACATCTACGTATTATTGAAGGACAGCGCCTGCTAAAGGAAACAAGTGAGCAAATCAGTACAATTTCTGATTGGCTTGGCTATGCCAATGTTTCCGCTTTTGACAAACAATTTAAAACTTATGCGGGGCAAAGCCCAAAAGAGTATCGACAATCTTCACCAAAAAAATCAATTCTTTGATGTTTCATAACGTAAAATTTCTGTATAACACATTAAAAAAGGTGCGACTCCTTTGGCTTCACTTTCAACAACAGGTTCGGATAAGTAATATTCTACTGTACCGTCGCGACGTTCTTTTCCGCCCAATCCTGCTACAAGACACGTTCCGCCTAGACTTAATTTTCCGTCGTCTTCTTTTAGATAACGTTCACAAATATCTTCATACGTTTTATATCCATATTCAACATAGCGCTCAGGCAAAACACCCATATTAACGCCTTTAAACAGTGCATACGCAATGATTGAACTTGCACTCGTCTCTAGGTAGTTCCCCTCAACATCCGCTCGGTCAAGGACTTGATAAAACATACCACTTTCGCTTTGTACTTTAAGCAATGCATCAATGACATCTTTGAATAAGTCCATTAAATAGCGGTAATCTTCAAAAATCTGTTCATCCATTTCTTCAACTGTATCTAAGATTGCCATTACATACCATCCCATAGCACGTCCCCAAAAATTCTTTGATAATCCACTTTCGGGATCACACCAGAACATTTCACGAGACGCATCATATGCATGGTAATAAAGTCCTGTTTTTGAATCTTTCATCGTCGCTTCAACCACTTTAAATTGTTGAATAATATCTTTATAGTTTTTGAAGTGATTATATTTTGTCTCATAACTCATATAAAAAGGTTGTGCCATATATAGCCCATCCAACCAAATTTGGTTCGGATAGATTTGTTTGTGCCAAAAGTTTCCTTCTTTTGTTCTTGGTTGCTCTTGAATTTGTTCATATATTGTATCAATCGCTTTTCGATACTTTTCTTTTCCTGTAAGCTCATATAAGGGATACAGCACTTTTGCTTCATTCACATTATCTAAATTATATGTTTCTTTTTCGTACGTTTTAATTTGACCGTCTTCCATTACAAAATAATCAATAAATTGATCCACAAAGTCCAAGTATTTTTTTTCGTCGCTTATTGCATACATTTCAAGAATAGCTTTCATCATACAGCCATCAATATAGTTCCATTTGTTCTCAACTCCGGATATAATTTTTTCCATATTCCAAGCCGGAGAGGTCGGGCCAGATTTTTCAATTAATTGGTCTAAATATGTTTGAATTCGCTTTAACAGTTTTTGCTCCATTATTTTTCTCCTTTATTTTGTAATCTTATCAACCTGTTTTATTATATATTTTTCGCCTACATGACCTTCAATTGTGACATTACTCATGATAAGTTCAGAAACATATTGAGCAATAACTCCTTGTTTTGTCACGGGATCACAGAAGCTCATCATAGCCGGTACATCCTCAATCGTTTCATCACTAAATTTCACTAAAATATTTCGCATCTCAATTTTTTCAATAGGCTGTTCTGGCAGGCCCGCAAAAAATCCCGCAGCAACATGGCTATTTTCACATTGAATATTCTCAAAAAGAAAGCTTCCTAAGTATGGCGTGTCATCGGTAAGCGGCAATTTTTCTTTTGACCATACGTATTCTGTCTTTCCATCCGGATCACAAAAATAAAACATATTCATAACAAAGGGTGTTAAAACATCTTGCATGTGGATATTTCTAAAGGAGATATTATCAATACGTCCTTGCTTTCCACGTCCACGTCGCGTTTTTATACGCAAACCTCTGTCTGTTTTTTCAAAGATACAACGTTCGACTTCAAGGTTTTGAACACCACCGGACATTTCAGAACCGATGACAACAGCTCCATGGCCATGTTGCATAAGGCAGTTACGAATAATAATATTCTTAGACGGTGTTTTCATCTTACGTCCCATATAAAGTTTTCCGGCTTTAATTGCAATACAGTCATCCCCGACGGAAAAATGGACGCCAATAATCTCAATATTTTCGCAAGACTCCGGATCAAGTCCGTCTGTATTGGGTGAATCTTTTGGATTTTCTATTTTCATATCAATGAATTTAAGGTTTTCGCTAAAATAAGGATGCACAGTCCAAGACGGCGAGTTCTTTACGGTAATTCCGTGAACAAAAACATTATTACAATTGTTTAAAAATAAAGTTCGCGGTCTCCATGCCCCTTTTTTGATTTTGGGTTCATTCCACCAATCACTTTCACCTGCGTTACCATCAAGACCACCCTTTCCAATAATGGAAACATTCTCAACATTGATTCCTGTTATTAGACTGGCATAACTATCCAGAGGATTCCCTTCCCATGTGCCTAAGTAATACTCATCTGTTTCATCTGTTGTCATCGTATATCCGGGTAGAATTGGATAGAGAGAGCGATCTGTATGACCAAGTAATATGGCCTCTTTGTCAAGCTCAAGGGTCATGTCACTTTTTAAAAATAAGGGCGTGCAGAGATATATGCCTTTGGGAATATATACACTTCCGTCTTTAGGGCAAGCTTCAATTGCTGCTTGTATATTTATTGAATCTAAATGCTGACCATCACCTTGCGCACCAAAACGTCGAACATTTAGGCGTACACTCTCAGATTTTGTCTTTACCCATATTTCAAGCGATACATCACCATTATGTGTTTTTACTTCAATTCGATAGTTGGTTTCCGGAAATAAGTTGTATAAACTAATCACATTTTGATTATCCTGTTCAATAGCTAAGAAACCATTCACATAAACATCATAAAAATATGGGGCATGGACACATGAATCATTTTCCAGTTCGATACTTATGCTTCGGCTTGTTTTTAGAATTTCTTTGAGTTTCATATTAAACCTTTCTTTACTTCATTGCTTAAAAATAGTTTTTTATTCATTGTAACAAGATTTTTATTGTTATTTCTTTTCCAATCTTGCTATTCACCTCCATATAGTTGTCAAATATTGCTCTATTTTTTTCATTTTTCCTCCCTGACAAGACGCTTGCAAAACCGACTTCCTTCCTGTATAATCATGCTATGTCGGCTCTTTTACCCATAAAATCTTTTGAAGGAATGGTTACCTCTATGAAGTCAAAAAATACAAAGTTTTTACGTAAGCTCATTTTTTTGTATAGTACCATCATTGTGACAATTTTGATTACCGGTGTATATCTATATAATCTAAGCATTGATAATGTAAGCAAAGAAATCAAAGCTCAAAATCGTTTCATGTTGGAAAAAACAATCCACGATATGGATTCATCCTTACGACGTATGGAGATTTTGGCTGGACAAATGGTTGAAAATTCTAATATTGTATATTTGGCCAACCAGCCAACAAATCATGTACGCGACTTTTATCTTAAGGCTTACCATGCTATGGATGATTTATCTGTCTACGGCCTCACACAAGCAACACTTCCTATTAATGACGCATATATCTACTTAAATAAACCGGATTTTTTCTTGTCATCAAGTATTTTTCAAAGCAGCTATTTCTTTTATGTTCAAAAATATAATCTACCTTACTATGACAATTTTATGGAACTGGTAAAAAATCAGGATACATATTATCAGTTTTTACCCTTAGATAACTATAAACGTTCAGATGACTCTGCCTATCTGTATATGTTGCCTCTTGATAACTATACGGTTAAAAACATACCGGCTTCACTCTGTTTTGAAATAGATTCCCAACAACTGTCTGAATTATTTTCAGAATTAAATCTATATCAAGACGGTTTTATTTTTGTGACCAACCAGGATAATCAGCCGGTTTTTGCAATCAGTCACGACCGTATTGATGAAACCATAAAGAGTGAATTACTCAACCTCCATGATGCCCAAGGACTCTCTGAAGCCAAGATTAACGATGTAGAAATGTTGATTACAAACAGCATCTCACCTTATAATAGTTGGAACTATTTCTTGGTTCAGCCAAAGGATGCTTCCCTTTATTCTCTTTATCAATACCGTAATATATTTTTCACAATTTTAGGTATTTCACTTTTGGTGAGTGCCTTTATACTCCTTTTCTTATCCAGAACAAATATGAAGCGCTTTACCCAACTCGGCACGGAGTTAGAAAACACCCTAAGCAATCAAGAGCGCTTACAGGAACTTGTTGAAAATCAAAAACCTTTGATTATGGATACTTATCTTCATAAGATTATTGAAGGTAATATCTCAAGAGATGAAGAACTTGCTTATGCCCAAGAATACTTAGATATTCCCAGCAAAGATCAAAAATTTGCTATTTTACACTTAGTTGTTTATCTAAGTCAATATGAATTACAGGTGGATAATTCAATGGTGACCGGACCGGATACCCTTCATCATAAGGAAATTATCGAAGAGGCTCTCTCGGATTATTTCAATGATCCACCTCACATTTTAAGTCTTAACGAGCGTGAATACACACTTTTATTAAGCTGTGATCCTGAGGTTTTAGACCATGAATCAACACAATATATTAAAAAACAATTTATTGCACTCCATGATGACTTAGTAAAATCCCATTCCATTTGGGCCTTTGCAGGTCTTGGTGACTGGAATGAAGGTCTTATGCCAACATGGAAGTCCTATCAGCAGGCAAAGCAAGCCATAAGCTATACCACTAAAAAGACTCCGATTAAAAGCTATGTGTCTCTTGAGGAAAAATCGCCTGGTTTTTATTATCCGATTGAGTTAACACGTCAGTTAACGAATTTTGTAACTGCCGGTAATACGAGTCAAATTTTAGAAATTTTCGAAATAATACGTCATGAAAATATGGAAGTACGCTCTTTACCCATTCATATGATCCAATATTTATTAACGGATATTCGCAACACATTGTTTAAAATTCGTTTTGACATTAAAGACAGTGATGACCAGTCCGAAGCACTTCAAATTATTGATTCGCTTTTTGACCAACATATGTCCTTAAAACTCTGTGAGGATATTGCCTTACACCTAGGAAAGCTTTTTGAGAAAAAGACCAGTAGTAATGAACTTATTAAAACGATTAAGGACTATATCGACGAAAACTTTGAGGATCCTTCTCTTTGTTTAAACAAGATTGCCGATGAATTCCCTATCTCTGAAAGTTATTTTTCTTATCTGTTTAAAGAAGAAATGGGTGTTAATTTCTCAAGCTATCTAGAACGCAAACGCATGGAGCGAGCCATTGAATTATTAAAGAGCACCACCTTAACCATCCAAGAAATATATCAACAAATCGGTTATAATAGTTCCCACACATTCCGACGAGTATTTAAGAAAATATATGGTATGTCTCCAAATCAAGCACGAAAGGAACTCTAACTATGACATTTACAAGACAATCTCCAGAATCTGTTGGTTTATCCTCCGCAAAAATATACGCATTCATTGCATCTCTTGAAAAAGCCAATATCCCTATGCACAGCCTATTAATCTATCGCCATGGCACCCTTGTTACCGAAGGTTATTATGCTCCGTATACAGCCGAAAGCCTCCATCGACTCTTTTCGGTGACAAAATCCTTTGTGTCTGTTGCCATTGGTGAGCTTATTGGCTCCGGTCAGATTCAGTTATCGGACCCCGTCTGTCACTACTTTGAAGACTACAATAGGCCGGATATCCATCCCTATATACAAACAATGACCATTGAACACCTCTTAAAAATGGAAACATGTCATCGAAGCACCACCTATAAACATGATATGACGGATCATTGGGTGAAAAGTTTTTTTCTGACTCCACCTAGTCACCGTCCTGGTAGCCACTTTAACTATGATACTTCTGCCAGTCATACATTAGCCGCATTAGTTAGACGATTGACTGGAAAAAATGTCCTAGACTATCTCCGAGAAACCTTTTTGAAAGATAGCCATTTTAGCCCGGAGGCTTATATACTTAATGACCCTTTCGGCGAATCCATGGGCGGTTCCGGATTAATGGCACGTCCTATAGATCTTTTAATCTTTGCTCAAAAAGTTATGGCCGAACGCAGTCACAATCCCTATCTATTCTCTGCAACCTCAAATTTGACCGACACGCTCATTAAAGGCGCCACTCTTGAAGAACAACAAGGTTATGGTTATCAGTTTTGGCAAATTCGTCACGGCGGCTACGCCTGTTATGGTATGGGTGGCCAGTATGCCCTTTGTTATCCTGACCAAGACCTTATTATTGTAACGACTGCAGATACGCAAGGCCTCAAAGAAGGGAATTCGATTATATTTAATGCTGTCAACGAGCATATCTTGAATTCTATAAGTAGACAGCCCTTATGTGAAGATTCTCAATCTTATCAACAGCTCCAAGACAAATTAAAGAACTTATCCATAGCTAGACCTTCCGAAATTATCAATAAATCCTATCAGTGCCATTTTACTCTTGAACCAAATGCGTCTTCTTTTAAGCAAGTGAGTGTAGCGTTTGACGCCAAAGAAAATCAAGGCTTCCTTATTTTTTATCAGGATCACCAAGATTTCAAAATTCCTTTTGGCTTTGACCGAGGAATCTTTTCAACATTTTCCGGATATGACCAACGCTGCTTTTCTTATGGTTCATGGATTCGCTCAAATCGACTTCATATAAAAACACATCTCATTGACGAATGCATCGGGTCTATTGACTTTCATCTCACCTTTCATGATGAAAGCCACCTTTCAATTTTCATTAAGAAAATCGAAGAGACACTTTTCCATGAGTTTAATGGCTATTTTGAAGGATCTAAAACTTAACTCTGTAGACTCTTCATGTTATAAAATACACCTTTTTTAGCCATGAGTTCTTCATATGAACCATACTCAATAATCTCTCCATGATCTAGAACACAGATTTTATCTGCACCACGAATTGTTGATAATCGATGGGCGACCATGAAGGTGGTACGTCCTTTTATTAATTGATGCATGGCCTCAACAATCAAGGATTCTGACACACTATCTAGGGCCGACGTTGCCTCGTCAAACAAGATGACTTGGGGATTACGAATAAGTGCACGCGCAATAGCAATACGTTGGCGTTGACCACCGGATAACTTGTTGCCGTGTTCACCAATCTTGGTATCTAGGCCAAACGGCAGCTCCTGAATTAATGTTTCTAGATTTGCTGCTTTGACTGCCCAAGCAACTTCCTCTTTGGTAACAGACTTCATCCCATAGGTAATGTTTTCTTCAATACTTCCGGAAAATAAAATCGTTTGTTGGGGAACAACAGCTATATGCTTTC
>CAZLXW010000039.1:0-34944 GCA_964563505.1 uncultured Eubacteriales bacterium | reverse complement strand
GCTATTAAGTTTTTAAAGTTCATTGTTTCGGACTCTCTAATTCCGAGAGACTATGAATACCCATTATTTTACCAAACTTTTATTTTATTGTCTCCGGACCTTAATTGATTAAGGGGTCCGGCTTTTGTGATTTCGGATTTTTTTTCGTTGAAGTAATCGGTATTTAATGTCATCGGACTTCCATCCGGATTGTCAAATTCTGCATCAACAATTCGAACACGGGTAAGATTACTCGTGGAACGAATTGGACTGTTAAATTCATCGAAAGCTTCAGGTAAAGTACAGCTCATATAGATACCATCCGTCGTTTCTTCAAGTATAAAAGAGGCATTAAAACCAGATTTAATCAAGTTGGTCTTCTCTTGGTCAAAAGCTTTAGCACTACCAAGATAAACGTTATTATCAATATATACAGGCTGTTCAACACGGTTAAAGGATTCATGATCACCAGGGACTTCATCGACTTTTTCAATGTACTCTTCTAATGAAGTGGGACGACCATTATAATGATGGGTACCGGCTGTAACCGAGGTGTTAACATTCGCTGAATCTTCACATTGGCCCAAATATAAGTTGTTATAGAATCGATCATCACCGCCATAGATTAAGGTGAAGCCCTTTATCTTTGTACTATGAGGTAAATGGTATTGTGTTGAGCGATCTAAGATATTATGGACAGCCATTTTACCCACAAATAAATTGTTGACATAGGCTCCGCCCTGAGACACGTTTAAAACATTATAATCAGAAGCCATGATATTATGGTCGACCATGTAAGGACCGTGGCTAACCTCAATAAAAAGGTCTCGATTATTATTGTAGAGCAAGTTCTTGCTAATGCGTGTTCCTTGAGTCTGCCAATCAAGCCAGATTCCAAGAGAACAATCGTGAATGCGATTGTTGTAAATCTGAACATCGATAGCTGCATGAAGCTTGATGCCACCAATTTCGTGACCATAAAATTCCCGTTTTGAAGCAATATTATAAATGTGATTCCCGTAGATTTCGGAAAAAACACATCCTAAGTGACCGACAATACCATTTTGACCGCAATCATAAATACGATTATTACGAATGATATGAGAGCCAATCGTTTCTTTTGACCACCCGAGTCGCTGGGCACTAAAGACGGATTCCAGTTGATAAATATAACCGGGTTTATCTCGACGGATACTTCGGTAATTGTGACCGGAAAGGATTTCTTTTCCAATACTGATGGCGCTGCATTTTGCATCATGAATAATATTGTCTTCGATAATCCAGCCTTTGCTCCAATGGGCTCCAATAAGTCCGGGTTGATCTGCCGTCGGTGGTGCCCAAGGAGAAGCTGCTTGAGCCAATTCAAATCCACGAACAGTGATGTAATCGATGCCTGTGCTTTGAGGATAGAAACAGTTTTGACGTACATTAATTTCGACCAATTCATCATTTGGATTGGCATCTTGAAAGTTTGCATAAATAGTAGTATTATTTTCATCGGATTCTACATACCAACGAAATTTTGTTTGTTCGGGATTGATGACAGGCGTTTGTCGCTGTGTCCAATCATCAATAAATTCGGTGACAAGATCAGGATTCACAATGGCATCATAGGACTCGGATTCATAGAAAGACAATCCATTAAGATAAACATCGCCTAAATGCCTTGTCTTATCAACGGATACAACCCAATCACCAAAAATGGTCTCTTTATATGGATTAAAGTCACCAAAAAAGCTATTAGGTAAAATGACTTTCCAAACGCTACCCTCCACATGCGTCCAAGTATCAATAACTTCGGACCCTTTGATAACGACTTTTTCACCCTCGGCACACATATACGTAATCCGACGTTGGTCACTCAAACCGGTATATGTTGGATTGACATTTTCTCGATAAACACCTTCGTGAACAATAACTGAGTCACCCGCCATAGCAATAGAAGCGGCCTTGTTAATAGTTAGAAAAGGACTTGATTCATTTCCAGGATTCGTATCTTTTCCATATTTTGCTACATGATAAATCATCTTTAAGAACCTCCTTAATTCTGTTTTATGATATGTTTTATATATGCTATAATTGTACTTGAATAATGAAGAGTTGACTAGACGATGATTCGTTGAGCATTAGACAATATTTGTGGTTATAAGGAGTCCTTATGTTTTTTGAACGCCATGGCTTAGATAGTACCGACTTATTTCAAATTAATAATTTTAGATTAGAACGTTATCCGGTCCATTTTCACCTTGCTTATGAATTTATATGGGTTGAAGAAGGCATGTTAACGATGAGTATTGATGGACAAGAACAGCACTTTATGGCGGGAGAATCCGCCATTATTTTTCCAAATCAGTTACATGATATACAGCTAAGTGATCAGTCGAAAGAACATTTTTTACTATTTTCACCGGAATTAGTCAATGATTTTCATAAAGCCTATAAGGGACGTATTCCAGCTATTAATAAAGTGATATTTGACGAAAAACCTGCATTGGATTTGATGGACAATATTTATGAAAAGAAACGCTTTTTATATGACTTATGTGCGCGCATTGTTAAACAGATGACGTTTCAACCGATCGATCAAGTGGATAGAGAAACTATCATCTATGACATTCTCCTTTATGTGGAAGAAAATCATCAGAAAAATATTAATCTTCGCAAGTTAGCGAAAGCCTTAAAATATGATTATTCGTATTTATCCAGAATATTTAACCAATGGATGGGAATGACATTTACAGAATATTTAAACCACTATAGAATCTCTAATGCGCTTTTTTTCTTGGATCATAGTGAAGACAATATTAGCAATATTGTCTTTAAATGTGGCTATAATAACTTTCGAACCTTTAATCGAAATTTTAAACAAATTGTAGGCATGTCACCAACACAGTATATAAAGAAAATGGAGTATCGTGAGTGAATTCTCTTATAAGGTAAAAAATAAATGGGGTTTGTCTGCTCTCAGCTGACCAAAAGATAAAGCAAAAATGTTATTTTATTATTATGGTGTAAATAATACAGCAAATAATAATCAAACAAAAAGGAGAGTTTATGAGAGCAAGTACGATTTATTTTAATACGATGAAATTCGTATGGATGAAGTTGTTATTAGGTATGGGGGTCGTTTTTATCGCAGGCGTTTTATTTGTTCCTTTTTTTTTCATTGGGATGATGTTTGAGTTTTCGGTATTTATAATATTGATGCTCGTTTGGCTTTCAAGTGCTTATGGAATAAAAGTCCTTGTCGCCCATTATTTTGGTTATATGGTAAAAGCCGGACATGTTGCAGTAATTACAGAGAGTATGATTCACGGAAAAATTCCGGAACACTATTTTGCATTCGGTTTACAACGTGTCAAAGAAAGATTTGTATCATCAAGTGCTTTTTTTCTTGTCGATCAATTGATATCAGGAGCTGTGCGTCAAATTCAAAGTCAAATGGAACGCCTTGGCGGGTGGCTTAATGGTGTCCCAGGTATAGGTTTTTTTATCCAAATCCTTAATTTATTTATATCCATTTCTTTGAATTATATAGATGAGTGTTGCTTGGGGTATACATTTTATAAAAATAGTGAGAATACATTTAAAAGTGCAGCCGACGGTGTCGTTATCTACGCACAAAATTGGAAAACAATTTTAAAAAATGCGGCGATGACAACTGCTCTTGTTCTTATGCTGATGGTGGGCGTGATGATTAGTTTGTTTTTAGGTTTTAGTGTTTTATTTTCAGCAATAAACATAAGTGCCGGCTTTGCGATTATTCCAGCAGTTTTCACCACAATTGTAATTAAATATGCCTTTATCGACAGTTGGATTCTAGTAAAAACAATGTGCATTTATATGGAGCTTGCCCCACAGACCACGATTTCATTTGACCTGTATGCAAAATTATCTAAGTTTTCAACACAATTCAAAAAATTATATCAACAAGGCGCTGTGGACGATGAACCTATAGGTGATATGCAAAGCATGTCACAAATATGAATGATAAGTAAAAGATAAATCATTGCATAATGATAACAAATATGTTATCATTATGGCGTAGCCAATAGTAAAGAAAGGCGATAAAAAATGTTTGAAATCGAATTCTATGAAAATCGCCGTGGTGAATCACCAGTTCATAATTACTTAATTGCAATAGATCAAAAGGCTGAAGGTAATAAGCGCGCGCAAAGCCTATTGAAAAAAATCTATTATGCAATGGAATTGCTTCAAGAATCAGGAGTTCTTACAGGAATGCCTCATGTTAAACATATTGATGGTAAGCTTTACGAACTTAGAGTTTCAAAAGAACGTGTGTTTTTCTTCCAAAAATCAGGCGGAACAATTACGATGCTAAGTCACTTTACGAAAAAGACAAGAAAGACACCTAAAAAAGAGCTTGACCGAGCAATAAGATATATGAAGGACTGGGAATCGAGGTAATTAATACGTTGTTAGAAAGAGTTATAAAATAAAAAGAATAGAATAAAAAATCGATAGTTAAAATACAATAAATAAAATAAAAGATAAATCAGGAGATGAAAAAAATGAAAAACGGAGTTAAATGGAATGATCTGAAACAATCGATTAACTCTATTTCGGACACAGAAAAAACCGAGATTGAAGCTACGGCAAAAATAATGGCTTCAATAATTAAGAGGAGAAAAGAGCTAAAAATATCGCAGCGTGATTTGGAAAAACTGTCTGGAATAAAACAGTCGGCCATCGCTCGTATTGAAAAGCAAAATAATTCTCCATCGATTGAAACACTTATAAAATTGATGGAGCCCTTAGGTCTTACATTAACAGTTACAGCCACAGATAATACACATTCAAAGTTAATGTAATATCAAATATGTGACATTAATAAGATGATATCTGTATTGTACAGTGTCATCTTTTTTCTTTCATTCTTCTCTTGAATTTTGATGCGACATAAGTTATCTAGTCATTAGCCCAATGTTTTGTTATAATGAGAATAATACAAACAAGAAAGGAATAACCATGGAAGACTTAATTAAGCGAATACGCGAATTTCGTGATCAACGAGAATGGTCGCAATTTCACACGCCGGAAAACTTGTCTAAATCTATTGTTATTGAAGCGGCGGAGCTCTTGGAAAACTTTCAATGGGACGGCGAATCCTATGATGAACAAAATGTAAAAGAAGAACTCGCCGATGTCATGAATTATTGTATCTTGTTAGCAGATCAATTAAACATTGATATCATCCAGGCCATGCATGATAAAATAGATAAGAACGCATTAAAGTATCCGATCGAAAAAGCAAAGGGTACTAGTAAAAAATATACGGAATTATAATAATACGCTTTGGGGAGATAGGATATGATTCTTTACAAAAGTACAGCCTATGAATTCAACTATGATGTTCGCTATAATAAAATAACGTTGAAATTAGAAGAAGAATTTTTAAAAATTTTAGGGCGAAGACCTTCGGATAGTGAGCGAAGGTCTTTTAGTAATTCCTTGAGTAAAATGAATGATATCTTAATGAATGAAGAACTTATAAAAAAAGATTGTGGTGTATTAATAGAGTATCAATTACCAAGTTCATCCATGCGCCTTGATTTTATGATTACCGGAAAAGATAAGTTTATGAACAAGAATGCGGTAATCGTTGAATTAAAACAATGGGAAAAGGTGGAAGAATCCGAAACAATGCGCCAAGTATATACATATACCGGTGGAGCTATACGTGAAGTTAACCATCCATCTGTACAAGTCTCAAGGTACAAACGGTATCTTGAAGATTATCATTCAGCCTTTCATCAAGGGATTTCAAATTCAATAAAACTCTATGCCTGTTCATATCTACATAATTATCAGACCCAAGCTGGGGATAAGTTGTTAGATATGAAGTTTAAGCCATATATGGAAGATGCACCTGTTTTTACAGCTAATGATGTAAAAAAAGTAGGTGCATTTATTCGAATGAATGTGGAAAAAGGTGATGGTCTTGAGCTTATTGATCAAATTGAAAAATCAATAAGCAAACCGAGTAAAAAGCTTATTGAACATGTCAATAATATATTAGATGCGAAGTCAGAGTTTATCTTAGTGGATGAGCAACTCATCGTCTATGATCGAGTGATGCAGATTGTAAAAAATAAAAAGCTTGATGGTACGGATGGTAAGTATGTTGTACTTGTGAAAGGTGGACCGGGAACCGGTAAGTCGGTTGTTGGGTTGAACCTATTAGGTCGTATTTTACGTGAAGAAAAAGAGTGTGTTTATATCGCGGCAAATGCTGCCTTTAAAAATGGAATGGCGAATAAGATCGATAAGGATCGTGCAAAAGCCCTATTTAAACATCCATATTATTATAATAAAGAATTGACGCAAAGCAATCAAAAATTTCAAACGGCTATTATTGATGAAGCCCATCGGATTAGTACAACGCCACCCCCGATGCAGAAAAAACTTGATAATACCTTGGTTGAAGAAATTATCAGTAAAACCCAACTGAGTGTTTTTTTTACAGACGATTTACAGATGATTCGACCCAATGATATCGGTTCATATTCTCATGTCAAGGAAGTTGCCAATAGACTAGGTTGTCAGCTATACGAATACGAATTAGATGCACAATTTCGATGTGCAGGATCCGAAGGATATTTGAATTGGTTAGATGATGTATTGGCTATTCGAAATACCGCCAATGCCAGTGGCTGGGAAAATTTAGATGACCTTGAATTTCATATATTAGATGACCCAAATATCATGAAAAATAAGATGATGGAATACCAGGAGCTAGGTTTTCAGGCACGATTAGTTGCAGGATATGCATGGCCTTGGAGTAAGGAATTAGATAGAGATGGAAGCTTAGTCAATGATGTGAAAATTTATGAGGATGACGCATTAGTCTTTGAGATGCCGTGGAATCCACAAGAAAGCTACAAAGGTAGAAAAGCGAAGAATATTCCCAAAGGAACAACAGAATGGGCTATTGACCCACGTGGCGTTAATCAGATTGGCTGTATACATACGACACAAGGACTAGAATTTGATTACATCGGTGTCATTATCGGAGAAGAATTCCGTTATGATTTGGAGCAGGAATGTTGGGTAGCGGATGTTGGTAAATGCCATGATAAAAAAATTGGAAAAAGAGCCCAAGACGATTTCTTACGTCTGGCACAAAACACATATAAAACATTATTAACGAGAGGTATTAAAGGCGTTTATGTCTACTCCGTTGATAGGGATACAAGACAGTATCTGCACCGTCGATTAAATACGGTCAAAAATCTTGAAGAACAACGATTCTACCATAAAAAAGAAACCACGCTTCATGAATTATTTAATGTTCAGCCGACGCAAGTGGCGGAAGGTAGTTTTTATGGGGAGAAGCTAAGCATACACCTTGAAAATTTTAGTGTCACAAAGTTTGCAGGAAGATTTATGTATTGTGATATACATGATGAACATTTAGTATATGATCAATTATGTCAACTTATACACCGGAAAAATATACGTGATACTGCATTAATAAAACAATTGGAAGAAACCCCTCAGATAAGACATTATGTCTTATTACCGGACTCGATTCAAATAGATGTACAGTTTTCGAAATTTACACCTAAGGCAATTGTACGACGTACAAGCCAGGACAAAAATATTTTTTCATTTGTTTTTTGATGATGGGGGTGAGAAGAATTTATAATATGTTTAATCACAGAAAATCAAAGTTAAGTTCAAAAATGATAAAAATAATTATCAGTTCATTAACATTCATGTTTCTAGTCGGACTATTAGTGATTACATCAATCAGTAAAAATAGTCTGGAATATATATATCAACTGACAGATGTTATACTAGAAGATTCGGCGAGTCAAATACAAACAGAAATAAATTCATTTGAAGATATTTCGTATAATATAATTACCGATGACACCATTCAAGAATCAGGAACAAACTTATTGAAGTATTTTAATAATGGTTTAGATGCTATCGCATATGATAAAGCCGTTTCACTCAATAATATAACGAATGCAATAAGACGACAAACACAAAGTAGTCGTAATATCGTATGTAGCAATTATGTATCACCAGAAGGAAACAATTATGTTGTTGCTTTAAGTAAATATATTAAACCAGAGATAGCAACGCTTGATTATATTATAGAACGCGCAAAAGAGACGGATGGTTCATCTGCATATATCTTTTTGGAAGAAGAATATCCTGATTATATGGTTGTAGCACGACTCATAAGAGAAAAACACAATATGAGTTTTAATGAGATAGGTGTAGTTTTCTTTTTTGTTGATATGCGTCAAATAGCACTAGATTATATGAATTCTAATGAATATAGTATTATTATCGAAAATAAAGAAAATAATATTCGGTATTCTTATTTAGAGGAAGCCAATCAATTGATGGTTGAAGAAGCCATGGACAGTAGAAATCATTATCCCTCATTATGGAAAATTGGAAAAGAATCCTATATTGTAAGGAGTGTTCAACCAAAAGCGTCCCTTTTTCGTTATATCATACTTGCTCCTGCTACGAATATATATAATGTACTTGCAAAAGGAGTACGAATTTTGCTTTTTGTATACGTCATAGGATTAATAGTCGTCATGTTGGTTTCGATTATATATGTCCAGAGAGCTATGGGAGAGCTTAAATATTTTGTTAATTATATAAAAAGTATACCCATAAAAACCATCCATTTGGATGAATATAATGGGCGAAATACTTACGTGGATTCACTTGAAATGCACAATATTTCTACAGATGAAATATCCGAGTTAAAAGAATCCTATGACAACATGATCCAAACATTAAATAAGCTCATAAAAGAAAATTACATGCAAATGTTATGGGTTAAAGAAGCGCAAATTTATGCATTACAAGCTCAGTTTAATCCTCATTTTTTGAATAATACTCTTAATTCTATTTATTGGATGTCAAAAAACGAAAAAAATATGAAGGTGGCTGATATGGCGGCGGGACTAGGCGTTCTAATGAAAGAAGCAATAGCAAGTAAAGAATTTGTCGTATCGGTAAAAAAAGAGCTGGAGATTCTGGATAATTATATTGTAATACAAAAATTACGGTATGGAAAACGTCTCAGTGTAACTAGAGAAGTTGATGATCGAGTATATAATAAAGTTATACCTAAATTCACATTACAACCACTGGTTGAGAATGCAATTTATTATGGCGTTGAAAGTAACATTTCTTCGTGTGTGATAGCAATTAAAATATATGAAGAAACAAATTATATATTTTGTGAAGTTTTTAATTCCGGTTCCCAGGTTGATGATGACATTATGCAAAAGCTTAGAAAAAAAGAAATCAATGTAAAAGGAAATGGTATTGGATTGCTTAATATTGAAGACCGGATAAAGTCTTTGTTTGGCGAGGCGTCAGGAATTGAAATCCTTAATTTAGAAGATGCCGGGGTTATTGCGAAAGTGAAACTGAGAAATATTACAATGGATGACTATATGGAAAAGAGTGGAATTCATGAAAAACCTGAAAGTAATGATTGTTGATGATGAAGAGATGATTAGAGAAGGAATATCGAATGGAATCGATTGGAAACTCCTTGGAATGGAAGTAAGCTTTTTGGCCGAAAATGCTATTGAAGCTTTAAATTATATGAAAGAAAATTTAATCGATATTGTCATTACGGATATTAAAATGCCGGTTATGGATGGTATTATGATGATAGAGAAAATATGTGATTATCCTATTAAACCTGAGTTTATCGTCTTATCGGGATTTGCTGAGTTTGAATATGCAAAGCGTGCAATGGGTCTTGGGGTTAAAGATTACATTCTAAAACCGGTTCATGAAAAAGAGTTGGTTGAAGTTTTGAGCAAGGTTAAAGAAGAGATAGAAAAAAGGCATAGAGAAGAAATAATAATAGATAAGCAAACTCAATTTAAAAGCATAAAGGATAAGATTCATAAAAATACGCAGTTCTCGGATACAATTACAGAAATTATTCAACTTATTGAAAGAGAAATTGACAATGAATTATTAAGTTTGAAATGGATATCGAAGCATAAAGTATATATGAGTGAAAATTATTTGAGTCGGCAATTCAAGAAAGAAGTAGGAACACGTTTTTCTGAATATTTAACAGAGCAAAGAATGCAATTAGCGATGTTTCTTATTGCATCTCAAGAATTTACAGTGATGGAAGTTGCTGAAAAAGTTGGATATGGGAATAACCCAAGATATTTTTGTAATGTATTTAAAAAATATACCAAATTAACTCCAAAAGAATATAAAAATACAATACATAATCATTAATAAGGCCAGATATATGGCCTTATTTAGTTGGGAAAAATATCAGAATACCAAAACAGTATGGTTTTTTGGTAAAAATAAACAGAAATATTGATTATATATATCTTGATAAAAACATATACTATATATGAAGCAAGTAAATATAATAAAGTGGAGGTAAATATGAAAAGAAAAATCGAAAAAATGAGTAAGTTTTTAGTGCTTATTGGATTGGCGCTAATCATGATGAGTTGTTCATCTGAAAATGATGCTACATCAGAGTCAGAAATGACAGGTGCAGGAGATTCAACTGAAAGCAGTTCAGAAAATAGTCAGGTTGAGAAAACGGATACTGAAGTACGAATTACCTGGTGGGGAAGTCAAGCGCGGCATAATAGCACAATCGAGGCATTAGATAAGTACGTTGAAAAAAACGATGTAAATTTTTCGTATGAGTATACGAGTTGGAGTAGTTATTGGGAAACACTGGCAACACAGGCTGTAGGGAATAATTTGCCGGACATAATACAAATGTCAACAACGGATATTGTGAATTACTCAAAAAACAATCAAATAGTTTCCTTACAACCATATATTGATTCTGGTATTATCGATTTAACATACGTGGACAAAAATAGTTTGTCAGCAGGTACAGTTGAAGGGGAAGTGACAGGTTATCCAACTGGCGTTAATACAGTAAGTGTTGTTTATAATAAAGAAATTTTTGATCAAGCTGGAGTCGATTATCCAAAGGATAACTGGACATGGAGTGAATATTTAGACACGGCGAAAAAAATATTTGAAGAAACAGGTGTACAAACGGATATTCCTTTTTTGTCAGAGGCAAGATGGCTTGCTGAATATGTTGTAAGATCTTATGATTATGATTTTTACGAAGCTGATGGTAGTTTTGGATGGGCAAATGATGAACGCGTACTTAATGGATTGAAAAATGCTTTTGCAGACATAAAAGAAATGGTAGAACTTGGCGTTTTTATTGATCCGGAAGTTCAAATCGCTTGGGCAACAACAGAAGATAACTATATTGTTCAGGGCAAATCAGCAATGGCATTTTTGTTAAGTAACTATTATGAAACATATAGTGATGTTTTAGGTGCTCCAATGGGAATTTGTATGTTGCCAAAACCAGATGATGCGGATAAAAGTGGTATGTATATGAATGCAAATATGTATTGGTCAATTTCTGCCGATTGTGAAGATCCTGAAACAGCAGCTTCGATTCTAAATTATATGGTAAATGATATGGAAGCAATGGAGACTATCTTAGCCGATCGTGGTATTTCTTTATCTAGTGAGATAAGAGAAGGCTTAACAGAAGTTGTAGGCGAATATACAGCCAATACTTTTGACTACATTAGCTCTGTATCAGAAATTGTAGAAAAAACAAATGCTCCGGATCCAGCAAATGCCGCAGAAGCAATTAATGTTTTAAAGGTAAACTATCAAGCACTTATGTATGGAGAGATGGACGCTGAAGAAGCCATTGATGATTTTGTTGTACAAGCAACGGATATTTTGGGACAATAAGTATAGACAATTGAGGAGTAGTTGCAGTGGAAAATACAATGAATTACCGTTCAAAAAATGCTGAATTAATTACAAAAACTAAAAATCGTAATCGGTTTAAAGAAAATGTATATGGGTATCTATTTATTGGCCCTTGGTTAATTTGCTTTATAGTATTTATGGCAATACCCTTCGTGACATCGTTTGTATTGTCATTTACCGATTACAATATGCTTTCAGAACCAAAATTTATCGGTCTTAATAACTATATTGAATTATTCACAAAAGATAAGCTCTTTTGGCAGGCATTGAGTGTTACATTTAGATTTGTTTTTTTATCCGTTCCCTTAAGACTGCTCTTTGCATTAGCAATAGCATTGTTACTAAATAGGCAATCCAAGTTGGTCCCGCTATATAGATGCGTATACTACCTTCCTTCCATTTTGGGAGGGAGTGTAGCGGTATCTGTAATGTGGAAGTATTGTTTTTCTAAAACGGGTGTCGTAAATATTTTTCTTAATAGCATAGGTATACCATCAGATATAAGCTGGATATCTAACAAAGACACGGCGCTTTGGTCGATCATCTTATTGTTTGTATGGCAATTCGGATCGTCTATGTTGATTTTTTTAGCAGGACTTAAACAAATACCAAAAAATTATTATGAAGCAGCTACAGTTGATGGAGCAGGTGTTTTTAGGCAATTCTTTAATATAACACTACCATTATTAACTCCAATTATTCTATTTAATACGGTTATGCAAATAATTGGAGGATTTATGGTTTTTACACAGGCGATGATCATAACGGACGGGGGTCCGGTGAATAAAACATTGGTTTATGTACTCTATCTTTATCAACAAAGTTTCAAATATTATAAGATGGGATATGGGAGTGCAATGGCTTGGGTATTACTCCTTATTGTAGGTTTTTTTACAGCGTTAATTTTCAAATCATCAAATACATGGGTTTTTTACGAGAACGAATCTAAAAAACCAAGAACAAAGAAGCTAAAAAAGGTGGTGTCATAAATTATGAATAAGAAAGTGTCGCCAATTAATATGCTATTATTTCATCTTCTTGTGATTTCCATCAGTTTTGTAATGATCTATCCTTTGATATGGATGTTTTTCAGCTCTTTTAAAGATAGCGCATTAGTACTTACAACCATTGAGCAATTATTTCCATCGGAATGGAAATTAAATAATTATTATAATGGATGGTCAGGTTTTGGTGGAACCAGTTTTGAAGTTTTTTTCAAAAATTCCTTTATAGTGACAACACTATCTGTTATAGGAAATGTGTTAGTGTCATCCATGGCTGCATATGGATTTTCTAGAATTAAATTTAAAGGAAGAAATGTTCTGTTTGTATGCATGTTAATTACAATGATGTTGCCGGCACAGGTATTAATCATACCCCAATATATTATTTTCAGTAAACTGGATTGGGTGAATACTTTTTTACCACTAGTTGTTCCTGAATGGGGTGGAAGAGCGTTTTTTATTTTTCTCATCATCCAATTTATGGCTGGGATTCCAAGTGAATTAGATGAAGCGGCAAAAATTGACGGATGTGATCGAATTAAGCTTTATACTCGAATTATGTTGCCGCTTATTCGACCGGCGTTAGTAACCTGTGCAGTCTTTGCGTTTTATTGGAAATGGGATGATTTTATGGGATCATTATTATATTTAAACACTCCGGAAAAATATACAGTATCAATTGCATTAAAATTATTTGCAGATCCGACAAGTGTCTCGGATTATGGAGCATTATTCGCAATGTGTATTCTATCACTACTGCCGGTAATTATTTTGTTTTTAGTATTACAGAAATATATTGTTGAAGGAATTGCTACGAGTGGATTAAAAGGTTAGTAAATTGCGTGGCGATTAATTCATTTGTATAAAACCGTTCTGACATGACAGCCATTATATTTTGTGTTAAAATGATGGAAAGGAGGGATCAATATGAGTAAAAAAGCAATTGTACTAGTGGGTTTAGTCATCGTACTACTAATGGGGACGGTGAATTTAGCTACTGCAACAACTTTTACAGACATCCAGGGTAATCCACATGAAGATGCAATTCTTGAAATGGCAAGGCTAGGTATTTTAGAAGGTGTCGGCAACAATCAATTTGCGCCGAATGCCAAACTTAATCGGGCTGCAGCTGCCAAAGTAGCAGGTTTTCTTTTGGGGTATTCGGAGGAAGATGCTCTTGCAGCAGCACAGACAGAGGCTAAATTTACTGACATCATGGGGACACCGCATCAATGGGCAGTGGGATGGATTAACCTTATGGCTGAAGATGGAATATTGCAAGGGGTAGGTGATGACCGCTATGCACCAGAGAATTCGTTGCAAATGGTACATTGGTCGACAATTTTAATTCGCGTATTAGAGCACGAGCAAGCCAATATGATCTGGCCAAATGATTATGACGATGTGACAAATTTGCTTGGCTTAGATAGAGGGTTATATTACAATGGCACAGATATTATGAATCGCTCTGCAATGGCTCGCATGACAACCACAGCACTCTATAATGTTCAGAGGCCAGATGGTCAGCGCGTTGTTGATGTTGTGTTATTTAACGCAGAGCCTCTTACTGATTGGCATATAGATGAACAGGTAGAGTCGAATATTTACAATGATGCCAGTATCTCCGTTGAGTTAAGTGAAGCGATTGTAAAACCGGGTGGAAGGCAGACCATTACGATTACCGTTTTGACAACGTATGGTCCAGATAAGCGACCAGCTGCTTTTACAAATATTGAATTTTTTGCTAATGTCGGACCACATGATCGTGGTGATCAACTATCTGTTCGAGAAATATTAACTGACGCTGAAGGTATTGCCACTTCAACATATACAACCCTTGCTGCTGATGATGGTAATGCTATTGAATTAATGGCTAATATTTATACAGATGATGAGTGGCTTAATACAAGTGCGTTTGCGCTTGCTTCGGATACAGCAGCCTTTGTTAGTGGACGAATTATTAACCCGTTTAATGGGAAAGAAGTTACAGACCCAGAAATAATAGTGGGTTTAGAGACTAACCCTCATATTCACACTAGATTGAAGGCTGATGAGCAAGGCTACTATAGTGGACCGATTAGTGCTGATAAATATACGGTGGATATTAGAATGAATGTAGGGGACACTTCTCCATACACAGGGGAGTTTAGTGGATCACATTTTAGCATCGATAATAATGGTGATGTTTGGATTGGAATACAACCTAGAGATTATAATGCTGGAAACAGTTATACTATTCCATCTGAATTAGGAGTAATTACTGGAGTGCATGATCGACCGCTAGGAACAGAAATTTATATGGTAAGTAAATCCGGACAATTTACACAAATTGCTGATATAGGGAGCAATGGCCGATTTATGATAACATTACCTCCAGGTCAGTATTGGATCGGCAATTCTGTGGGAACTATTCTTAAAGATAATATCACTATTCAAGCAGGAAGTGTATCAGATCTTGGTGCATTTTAAAATAAAATTGTTCTAAAGGGCTTAAAGCTGTTGCAGTAATGCAACAGCTTTTTGATTAAGTTTATTATATCGGTACAATCATTAGTGATGAAGTTTGATGTTTTTATTTCTTGACAAAAAGATAAAATGTTTTTCAAAAAAGGTATCGAAAAAGTTCAAACCTACCGTATAGTATAATGTAACAAGGTAGAATAAATAATTTTGAAATGGAGAGTGAAACAAATGAAAAGCAGAATTTTAAAAGTATTATCAATGGTTATGATTTTTGCATTATTACTATCGCAAGTTGCCTATGCAAAACCACAAGGTGTTGGTGTTGGACGCGGACGGGAACATGCGCCGGGACAACTGAAAAAAATGGAAGGGTTCATGAATTTTGCAGAGAGTAGAATACGTGTACGTAACATGTGGGTTGAGTCGGAACAACCACCGGTACTTAAGCAAAACAGGACGTTAATCCCGGTACGTGCCATTACCGAAGCATTGGGCAGTCAAGTATTATGGTTTAGTCCATATGCTGTTATCATTAGTCCGGATGAAGAACAAATTATTATTTTTGATTTGGAAACAGATTTGGATGGTAAAGATGGAAAAACCTATTTGTTTGATGAAGACAATGAAGATTTTGACGAATTATTGACGTTGGTCAAATCATTTGACCCCAATGATGCAGATGACGACGATGTCGACGATTTTTATGAAGATCTTGAAGCAATGATGACAGAAAAAGACCTAGTTCCTATTGACGTAGCGCCGGGTTTGATTAATAATAGAACCTATGTACCATTACGTTTTATTGCAGAAGCCTTTGGACTTCGCGTAAGCTATAATGAAGATACAAAAGAAATTGATATCGATGATGAGTCGAATTTACCGGAACTAGATCCGGACAAAGAAGAAATACAGAAACCGGAAGATGTAGTTGTTGTTGTCACCTTAAATGACCATGCGTTTAAAGGCATCAAGTTAGGCGATGAAGTGCTTAAAGAAGATGTTGACTATACAAGTACAACAGGAAGTGCGATAACCGTTACGCTTCTAAAAGATTTTATTGAAGTGCTTGATTCGGAAGAACATGTCTTTGAATTTATATTCGAAAATCAAGAAGATGAAGAGGTTAGCCTTGAATTTGAACTCAAGCTTGAGTACCTTGACCAACTACCACAACTTAGTCAAGACAGTATTAAATTTGATGAAAGTTCATTTGAAGAGAGTGACTATGCAGATAAGTATGGAAATTTAGTTATTGAATTCGAGCTCAATAGCTGGGGATTTAAAAACATTTCCGGTCTCGACGAAGATGAAGACTATAATGTAAGTAATGATGGTGATGAAGTAAGTATTACGAACACTTTTTTGAATGATTTAGACGAAGGCGACTATGAGCTTCAATTTGTATTCGAAATAGACGATCTTATGTATGTCAGCTATTTAGACATCGAAGTAAACTAAGAATAAGCTAACAAATAAATTATAAGTACTTAGGGTGAAGCAAATGCGTACAGAACTCGATAATAAAATTATACAAATAAAATCTACGGACAATAAAGAACAAATGAATCGGTTGATTGAAGATTATCAACCCTTTGTTCTGAACGTCATTACTGCTTTGAAAAAAAGCTATGTAGATGTGGATAATGATGACGAGTTTTCTATTGGACTTATGGCATTTTATGAAGCTCTAGAAAAATATAACGAGGCGCGCGGAGACTTCTTGAGCTTCGCTCGCCTCGTTATTCAAAGTCGGATCAAAGATTATTGGTCCCAGCAGAAACACGAATACACGACAAATCTACTTGAAGATGCAGTAATTGAAGAAAATTTTGATGAAAAGCTTCTTCTTCGAAAAGAAATCGAAGATTTTGAAGAGGTGCTTAAAAGCTTTGGATTGTCCTTTGAACAACTTGCAGATCGTTCACCAAAGCACATTGATACGCAAAAAAGAGCAAAAAAAATCGGGTTACAAGCCGCAGCAGAAAAAGATTTAATGACCCATTTATATATAAAAAAGAGGCTTCCTATCACACAAATCTCAAGACGCTTTAAAGTCAGTCTTGTTATAGTAAAGCGGAGCAAGATAACAATTACATCGGTGATGATTATTGTAAAAGAAAAATTTAGCCGAATCATGGAATGGATTGAATAATAGAGGTGTTGAAAATGATCAAAAAAGGCCTTGTTGTTAAATTAAATCAAGATCATATTATTGTAATGACCGACCAAGGTGACTATGAGCGGATTGCACGACGTGAAAAAGCGGATATTGGTTTAAAAATAATGTATACTGATAAAGATGTTATTTTTAATCCTCAAATGGCCTCCTATTCAAAAAGTTACAGAAAATATCTTGTGGCTGCAAGTATTGTCTTTGCTTTAATAATAGGATTGATTTTACAATCAATGATACAAACGGTCCCTGAGCAAAACTTGGTTAATGAGAATAATGAGAATATCGAATCAACTAACCAGCGGGTTAAAATCACCACAATTATTGCAGTTGATATTAATCCGAGCTTCCAGTTGATGGCAGATGCCAATGATACTGTGGTTAAAGTAAAGTCGATGAACGATGATGCAAAAACCATGGATGTATCTAGTGTGATTGGGTTAAATATAGAAGAGGCTATTGAACATATTATATATCTTGCCGATGAAGCAGGCTTTATTGATACAACGGATGAAGTTGAAGATTATGTTCTTGTTACAATAATTATGGCAGATGATCAGTCAGAAGTAGATGAAGAAAGCTATGCCGCTGATTTAAAAGCAAATACGTCAAAAGTAAATGAGCTACGTGAAAAAGTTCAAAATAGTGCTATTGTGGGAAAAGTGAATTTTGCCGTTACGACAGCGACAAAAGAACAGCTCAAAGAAGCTGAACTAAAAAAAATTCCGGTTGGATTGTACGTTTCAGGCATAAAAAAAGAAATGACAGTAAAAGATTATTTTTCAAAAGAAGAACAAAAAGAAGTCTTTAAAGAAAATGGAAAGGTCATAGATAAGAACGCCCTTAAAGACGCTGTGAGAGAAGCGAAAGAAAAAAATGAAAAGAATGAAAAAAAAGAAAAAAAAGAAAAGTCCCCGAATCCAGGCAATAGCCAAAAAGAGAATCAGGGACAAAGTCAACAAAATCGGGGAAATGGTAAAGGAAAAGGTCAATAAGAAAAATCTTTAAACAAACTTAACCATTCACCATAGCCTTCTTCTTTTAAATCCTCCAATGGGATAAAACGTAAAGAGGCACTGTTGATACAATAACGAAGCCCCCCTTGATCCATTGGACCATCATCAAAAACATGACCTAAATGACTATCACCAATGCGTGAACGGACTTCAATGCGTCGCATATGCGAACTAATATCGGTATTTTCTTCAATGACTTCGGGGTCGATTGGCTTGGTAAAACTTGGCCAACCACAGCCGGAGTCATATTTGTCTAGAGAAGTAAACAAAGGCTCTCCGGTGACAATATCCACATAGATACCCGGTTCATCCTTGTCGAAGTAGGCATTGTTAAAGGGGGCTTCTGTTGCATTATTTTGAGTTACATCATATTGTTCTTTTGTCAATTTTTTCTTAAGAAGATCATCACTTGGTTTACTATATTTATCGGTATTCATAACATCACCTTTTCTAAAAAAACGTGTTATTAAGTTGCTATCTATATTATATCGAATATAGTCCTATTCGTAAAGAAAAGCCAATGCTTAAGTTTCTTCGATGAAAAAACCATGGTATAATAAAAATCGAAATACAGGATAAAAGGAGATTTTTATGAATATACGACAGGCTAAAATGAGTGATTTAGCAGCGATTATGGAGTTATACGCTTATGCAAGAGACTTTATGAAAGAAAACGGGAATCCGTCTCAATGGAAAGATCTATATCCATCAAAGGCATTAATCGAATCCGATATTAAAAAAAAAGAATGTTTTGTTGGTGTCGATTTAAATGGAAGTATACGCTGTGTATTTGCCTTTATCATAGGCAGTGATTCTACCTATGATTATATTGAAGATGGACAGTGGCTAAACGAAGACCTCTATGGAACGATTCATCGTATTGCAAGTGATGGGATAATCAAAGATGTCTTTAGCCAATGCATTAATTTTTGCAGTGAGCGTATTGATAATATACGAATTGATACACACCGAGATAATAAAATCATGCAACATCAAATCATGAAAAATGGATTTGAAAAGTGTGGGATAATCTATGTTGAAGACGGTAGTGAACGTATTGCATATCACCTAACAATGTCAAAAAAAGTGATTTAGGAGTTACCATGATAAAAACAATCACAAAAAACGGAGAGAGCGTTGATGTTCAAGTCATTTATAAAAAAAGAAAAACATTAGGTATATATATAGATGTTTATGGAAATGTTGAAGTGCGTGTGCCGAAAAATGCGACAAAGATCCAGATTGAAGACTTGATTGAAGCCAAATGGACATGGATTATTAAGACAACAAAAGAGATGCAAGAAAAAACAAAAGGTTTCCGAAAAAAAGAATATATAGATGGAGAGACATTTTTATTTTTAGGGAAAGAATATCCCATGTATATCGACGTCGATGAAAGTCGAAGCCAATCTAGCGTTCAATTTGATATGGAAAAATTTGTGATTTCAGTTCAATACAAGGATGAAGATCTTATCAAAAAACTCATCACAAAATTTTATAAACAGCAATGTAAAAAGTTGATTGAATCTAGAATTGCTAACTATCAACAACATTTTTCAGTTAAACCAAGAGAGGCTAAAATTGCGTCAAATAAGAAGACATGGGGAACGTGCAATAGCCAAAGACAGTTGACCTTTAACTGGAAACTCATCATGGCACCCATGGAAGTCTTAGATTATGTGGTTATTCATGAAATGTGTCATATGATTCACTTAAATCACGACCGGTCTTTTTGGAGATTAGTTGGAAAATACAAACCGGATTATGAACAGTGTCAAGAATGGCTAAGACAATCCCATTGGAAAATGGTTGTCTAAGGCTAGCGAGCAAAATACTCATTTTTATAGACAAGGAGGTAACGCCCTAGAACTTTAATTGTTCCGGTAATAGGTACTCCAAGGATCATTCCGGGAATGCCAATTAAACGGCCAAAGAAAAGGACCGAAAACATAACAAGCAAAGGGTGTAATCCTACGCTATATGACAGTACTTGAGGAGAAATAAAGCTTGATTCAATTTGTTGAACGACGATAATCCAAATCAGAACCCATAAAGCAGAAATTGGGTTACTGGCAAGAGCAAGCGCGACAGGAAGGATTCCACCAATCCAAGGGCCAAAATAAGGAATTATATTTGTAACACCTGCAACAAGACCTACAGTTAAAGCATAAGGAACGCCAATAAGGTAACATCCTAATCCTGTTAGGATACCGACGAAACCTGCGACAATTAATTGTCCTTTGATAAATCCACCTAAAACTTTGTCGATTTCCTTTGCAATAGTTTTTATTTGAAGAAGTGTATTATGGTCAAAGGAGGAAAAAAGAGAACGCATAATGATTTCTTTATCTTTTAAATAATAAAAAGTGATTATTGGTGTCATTATTAAGTTTAGTAATGTTCCGGTTGAAGCGATTAATGCGTCGGTTAATTGGAATAAAGAATTTCTTAGTACTAGTGTGACTTTATTAATCTCCTGTTCAAAATCAATAAAATCATTCATGAATTCGGGGAGAATAATAAGTTCACCGGAGCGAAGGTCATTAATATAATTTTCGGCATTTGCCATGATTCTAGGAATATCAGTAGCAAATATAGAAATATCTTGAGCTAATCGAGGAACAAAAGACATAAAAAGACCGCTCATTATAGACGCAATACCTAAAAAAACTATAAGAATTGCAGGAATTCTAGAGGTTTTTCTTTCGATTATAGAAACTAATGGGTTTAAAACATAAGCCAAAATTAGAGCATAAATGAAAGGTGTAAGTACACTTTTCAAATCTAATCGTACAAGAAACAAAAAAATAAGCAATGCTATGAAAAGAACTATATCAATAATTCGTTTGCGTTTTTTAAAAAGTAATTCCATGAGTTATTTCTCCTTTACTTTTATTTCCTAAGGTTGAGGGGGTGTCTAGCCAAATTGATAGACCATCATTGAGAGAAAACCGGTAAAGAAGATAACAATAGCCATAATAACTTGATTAAAGGTCAACTCTAATTCGCGAATTTTTGTAAAGAGACGCATTTGCAGGTAGACATATTTATAAAACAAGATGCCAACGAGCAAGGTGAATAAATAGATAAATAGCTTGCTGAGATAACTTGATGCGGATACGTAGACTTCAAAGTCAAACATAACACTCATAATGATGGGGCCCAATATTCCACCTAAGAAACACGTTGCAGCTAAAAGCAAAATAACAAACTTTTGATTCCACCCAATATGAAAATGTTCTTTCGAATCTCCGCGAAGCATTTGAGCATATTTTATAAAAATCAAAATGGTTCCCACGTTGATGATGAAAAAAGCAAGTTCAAAAAGGAGCGAATCACTCATTCCTTCATGAATAAGATTTTTTGAAAAATTGCCGTTAAATAAAGGTGCACCGGTAATGCCGAAGATTGCAAATATCGAAGCGATGGAGACATATGGCATGCGTTTAAAGATCCCTCGAATTTCTCGGATATCTCGGGTGTGATACTCATCAACGATAATCCCTGCTGTTAAAAACAGCGTCGATTTAAAGATGGCATGGTTGAGAATATGATAGATGGCACCCCAGTATCCATAAGTTGAGTTTAAGGATAAGCCAAACACAATAACACCGATCTGACTAACCGTGCTGTATGCGAGAATGAGCTTTATATCGGTTTGGCTCAATGCGAAAATCCAACCAATGACAGCCGTCATAAATCCGAAGATCATAAAAATCAACATTTCATCAAAAACCGGTTGAAATAAGTTGGTTATCCGTATAAAAAGATATACACCACCTTTGACATAGAGTCCGGAGAGGATTGCGGAGATAATCGAAGGTGCGCTTGCGGTTCCGTGAGCTTTTGGCAACCAGCTAAAAAGGGGCATGATTGCTGATTTAAGGTCAACGGCAGTAATCATCAGGACAAAGGGTAGGATGAGCGTGCGCGGGTTTTCGACGAGAGGTAACCGCTCGCTTAACAAGGTTAAATCAGTCGTCCCAAATATTTTATATATATAGCCGATACCAAATAGAAACAAAGTCATGGAGGCAAGATTGGTGAAGAGGTAAACAATCCCGTCATAGATTGACTTTGAATCTTTTTTAAATACGATAAGAATGGTTACGACAATTGTGGACACTTCAATCATCACATAGATGTTGAATAAATCATTGGATAGAAATATCCCAGAAATCAAACCCTGTAATGCAATAAATAAAAATAAAAACAAATGGTTTACATAGCTTTTCTTGTAATTATATAATAACATACAAGAAAATAAAAAGATGGTCAGTGAAACCATAACACTACTAAACAAGTCGGCTTTTAATGTAATACCAACGCCAATATCGTATCCCCCAATGACTTCAAGTTTTGTGCCGTTTGTACGAACATCAATAAAGTTGATAATCGAAAGAACAAAAAAGGCGACTTGGATAAACAATACGGTGACTTTGGTGCGCTGTGAATTTGATAGATAAGAGACCAAAGCAATCATAAGAGGAAGAACAACAAACCAATATAAAGCCATTAATTTTCCTCCTTTCGCATGCGAACGATTTTTGACCAGTTTGTTGAACCATAGTGGTGATACAAACTAATAAACATGGTCAGTCCGACAGCAGTTACAGCGACACCAATTACGATTGCCGTAATCATCAGTGCTTGAGGAAAAGGGTCCGTCATCAGCGCAGCATCTCCAATCGGAGGTTCAGCGGCTGCATCATAATTGATGTTTAGAAAAAAGAGAATAAGTGCAGCTTGAATAATACCAAAGGACATTACTGTTTTGATAATATTACGACGGGCTAAGAGGCCATAAATACCAATCCCGAATAATGCAATTGCAATGATTGAACCATCTAGAAATCCGCTTGTCATAGAATCACCTGCTTTCAAAAAGTACAAACCGATAGAAGACGACGCTTAAACCACAAGCGACTTTTATACCGATCAGAACATTCATCGTAATAAGATAATATGGTTTCAAAAAATAAGGAATGCTGTCACGGAATGCAAAAATAAAAATCGTCGCAAAAAGTAAGAGCACGAGGTATAGAATTTTCTCCAGTTTATTTAAGGCCGTTATACTAATTGTTTTTTCATATGTCGTAAAATACTGAATGATAAAAACGGAAGAAAGAATAGCACCGCCTTGAAACCCACCACCTGGAGATAAATGTCCGTTTAATATAATATATATTCCAAAAACAATGATAAATGGGTAGATTGCACCCATGGTTACTTTTAATAACATAGAATGTTTTGGCATTAATAATCCCCCTTATGTCGTGAGAAATAAATAATTCCGATGACGCTGACTAATAAAAGCAATGTTTCAAATAAAGTATCAAACATTCGATAATCTAAGTATATGGCAGTTACGGCATTAAATGATCCCGTATCCGCTTGGAAATTTGTTGCAATATAATCATATAAGTTTTTCGTTACAGAAACCGGTTGAACTTCAATAGAAGCCATTAAGAGAAATACAGAGAACACCCAAGCTGCAATCATCTTTCTACGTAGCATCATTTGATTCCTCCTCTTCCGCTTCATCCGGGCTTTCGTCTGACCATTCCAGCTCTTCATGGATGAACTTTGCGTGATAGTCTCGGGAACATTCTTTTTCGAAGAAGTTCAACAATCCGTTATATTGATAACTGTTTCGTAATCCGTGTAACCAAAGTCCTTTTGAGCTATGAAAAAGAATGACGTCATATGAAGCGCTTTGTTTAAGTTTTGTGAAGCTAGCAGAGGTGTTAATAAGATCAAGTTGTAATTCTTGGGCATTGGAAAAATGCTCGAAAATCGTTTGAATTTCTTCTTTTTCGTCTTGCATAGCATCGAAATGTGCTTCATCATTCACATGAAAGTTATAATATACAGTAAAGATACGATATTTCTTTAAAGCGACAAGATACAAAATCGTTGATAGGGTACAACCAATAGTAGCTTCTGCAATAGCAACATCGGGTGCGCCCAAAAGCAAATATACGATGGAGCAAATTAGTGAAAAGACGGACAAATAGATGACCGCATTTCGAAGTACGGTTGCTTGAATCGAAATGATTGCAAATACAATAAGTGAGATGTAGAATAAATCAAGGATCATTTTTTGCTCCTCCTTTCAGGATGATAGTTGCTCATATAAGCTCCACGTCCTAATATATGATTAGATAAAGGATTAAGCAAAAGCATTAAGAAAAGAACAAATCCAATCTTCATCGAAGCGATGGACCAGCCGGAATAAGTAATAAGACCGATAAAAATCGCAATTAAGCCGGCGGAATCGATGAGAGAAGAACTTGATAAACGTACATAAAAATGCTCGTAGCGTTGAAGACCGTATATTCCGAATAATTGGAAAATCAGCCCGATACCTATAAAAATTCCGCCAATAATTTGGTGTAATAGCATTAGATTTTCCCCTTTCGTTGAATAAAGCGTGCCATAAAAACAATACCAATAAAGCCAAGTAATGCATAAACAATGGCGATATCTAATAGATAGTCTAAGTTTTTCATTAAGGCATATATAATCATAACAATGATCATTGTTACAGAAAATAGATTTAAAGCAAGAAGTCGATCCCATACAGAAGGACCCTTAATTAAAAGATAGAGATAGTAGATTGTCATAAGTGAAAAGATTACAAAAAAAACATTAAGCATGCCGATCCCCCTTTTTGATGAGATCTTCAAAATCCTTGAAAATATGATTTTTAATATCTTTTTGACGAATGGTTAATGGATATAGCCACAATATAGTATAGGCATTATCCGCCATATGAACAGTAACTGTTCCCGGCGTCAATGTAATTGCATTGGCAACAATAGATTGTAGCCATAGGCGGTTAGTGGTTGTATCGGTTGAGACGAACTGAGGATTGATTTCTCCCTTTATAAGATGTATGATAGTTTTAAATGCAGAAACATAAATATTTTTAAACAAGAGTAATAAAAACAAAAAAATAAGAAATGGTGATGTATTATAATTATACTGTTCATTTTGATGTGGCTGAATAATATTTAAAATATACATTGTAATGAAGGACACAATAACCCCAACGAAAATCGTGGATAATCGAAAATTTCCATTTAATATCGACCAAATAAAGGTTAATATAAAAATTAAAATACCATGTTTTCTTAGTGTATTCATAATACCTCCAACTTTTTTGGTAGGGTCATTGTAACATAATTCAACATCATTTTGCCACATAAATAAGGTAATATTTATAAAAATTTAATGAAGGTGATCAAATGTTAGAAAATCGAATTTTAATTGCAGAAGATGAAGATAAACTTCGCAAAATAATTAAAAAATATCTGATAAATGAAGGGTATGATGTCTATGAAGCGACTAATGGTCAAGAAGCATTGGAAATGCAGGAAGAATATGATGTTGACTTAATTATTCTTGATGTCATGATGCCGGTGATGGATGGATGGATGGCACTAAAACTGATTCGTAAAGAGAGTAAGGTTCCGGTGATGATGTTAACTGCGCGAACTAGTGAAGAAGATACAGTTTTTGGCTTTGAGCTTGGGGCGGATGACTATATTGCAAAACCCTTTCGAGCCAGAGAACTTGTGGCTAGAGTCAAAGCACTCTTGCATCGAAGTGGTAAAATGGCGACAACAGATAAAGTGAAAATTGGAGACTTAAGAGTTGATCTTTTAGGCATGCATGTTGAGGTTAATGAACAAGCTATTGAATTGAGCCCCAAAGAATATGAGTTGCTCATTTATTTTTTGAACAATCGAAATCAGGCACTATCTCGTGAACAGATCCTCAATCGAATTTGGGGCTATGATTTTGTCGGAGATGACCGAACCGTTGACACCGTTGTAAAACGATTGCGAAAAAAATTGGAACATGAAGGGGAGCGAATCATCACTGTAAGAGGCGTCGGTTACCGTTTTGAGGAGGAATAGATGAAGTCGATACGTATTCGCATATTAAGTTCGTTTATGATTTTAATTGTGATTATTGCACTTGTTTTTAGTGTAGGTGTAAATTACTTTATTCAACGCTATTATTATGGAAATAAAATTATGGGTATGAAGGAGGTTGCTAATTCGATTAATGTAATCTATAACACCAGTGATAGTGAAGATGAAGCGCTGAATCGCATTGAATACTTGGGATATATGTTTGAGGGAAAGATTCAGATTCTAGATACAAGCACAAATAAAGTGGTTTTTGAAAATAAGCGCCTCCAATATAGCGAAGGCGTTATTATAAAAGAAATTGTTTATAAAGATCAAGTCGGATTGGTCTATGAGACTTCTTTTCCTGTTGAAGGTGCTAGGTGGCTAATTTTCATTGATCAGTTAGAAAGCGATAAGTATGCCGCCTTGCAAATTCCGATTGTAGCTATTGAAGATACCATAAGTACTCTTAAAGCCTTTCTGAATATTCTTTTAATAATTGCTACCCTTGTTGCACTTGCTTTGTCATTTATATTATCGTCCAATATTACCCGTCCCATTAAAGAATTGCATCGTGTTGCAAGAAATATAGGCAATCTTAAATTTAACCACTATTATCAAGGCGTGCGTCAAGATGAGCTGGGTGAATTGGGGCAAGAGCTAAATTCAATCAGTAATAAACTTGAAAGCACAATTAATGATTTATATGTAGAAATTCAAAAAGAAAAAAACATAGATTTAATGCGTCGTCGATTTGTGGCTCAAGTTTCCCATGAATTACAAACACCGATTTCTATAATATCAAGTTATACAGAAGCATTAACAGATGGTATTGTTGATGAGGATGAGATGATTGAATATTATCAAGTGATTGAAGAGGAAGCGGATAAGATGAGTCATATCATTCGAGACCTGTTAGAGTTATCACAGCTTGAAACGAATACACTCTCTTTTGATTTTAATGAAATTCATCTTCGACCCTTTTTATCAACATTAATGGAGCGCTATCGACGGGTTATTGAAGGTAAAGATCTTCGCTTTTACTATACAGATGAGTGCGTTCGTGACGTTGTTATTCAAGGCGATGTACTGCGATTAGAACAAGCCGTAACGAATATTTTAAATAACGCTATAAAAAATTCGGATGACTTAATCACCGTTGATGTGTATAATGAACAGGAAGTTACAAAAATAACAATCATAAATTCAGGAGAACCAATCGAAGCAAATGATTTAACACATTTGTTTGAAAGTTTTTATAAAGGAAAGAGTCGGAATAAAAGCGTTGGTACGGGATTGGGTCTGGCAATTGCATCACAAATATTTGACAAGCATCACATTATATATAATGTGGATAATTTAGAACATGGAGTTTGTTTTACAATGCGTATAAAAGATTTATAGAGAGGATGAAGGGAAATGTTGAAAGGAAATGAACGTCGAGAATGCATACGAAAAGACTTGATGAAATCGTTAAAAGCAATGAAAGGTGCAGAATTGGCAAAAAAATATGGTGTGAGTCGACAAGTTATTGTTCAAGATATTGCACTTTTACGGGCGGTAGGTGAGCAAATTGTTTCGACTGCAGACGGTTACATTTATTTCTCGTTTCATATGAATATGCCGAAACGTGTTTTTGCGGTTAAGCATAATCAGGAGGACATTGAAAAAGAACTTGGAACGATACTTGATTTAGGTGGTAGTTTACTCAATGTTTTTATCCATCATCCGATTTATGGGGACTTAGTAGCGGATATGAATATAGAAAACACTCACCAGATGCAAGCATACATTAAAAAGTGTCAAACAGTAGAATTCAAGCCATTGATGTTTTTAACGGATAATGTTCATTATCATACAGTTGAAGCTAATAGTGAAAAAGACCTCGATCGTATTGAGCAAGCGTTACAAAATTTAGGATATTTATATGAAGACGAAGGAGATTACAATGAAACAAATGATTGAACGCTTATTCCAAAATCAAGATTTATCAGATTTGGAATTGGTGGACCTAATAAACAACTTAGATGATGACTCAATGGACTACTTATTTAAAAAAGCGGATGAACGCAGACAAAAGGTTTACGGCAAAGATGTCTATATGCGAGGATTAATCGAATTTACAAATTTTTGTAAAAACGACTGTAGCTATTGCGGCATACGACGTTCAAATAAACTGGCGGACAGATATCGTTTATCCATTGATGAAATTCTTGAATGCTGTAAAGTCGGATATGAGTTGGGTTATCGAACCTTTGTATTGCAGGGTGGAGAAGATAGCCAATATACAGATGAAGATATTGTCAACATGATTAAACGTATCAAAGAAAAGTATACCGATATTGCTATAACGTTATCCATTGGCGAAAAGCCTTATGCATCTTATCAAAAATACTATGATGCAGGAGCAGACAGATATTTACTTCGTCATGAGACAAGCGCACGTGGCCTTTATGAAAAATTACATCCAAAGATGAGTTATGATGAACGAATACAATGTTTATATGATCTCAAAAAAATCGGTTACCAAATTGGTGCCGGATTTATGGTTGGGCTACCAGGTCAAACAAGCCAAGACCTTGTAAGTGATTTGAGGTTCTTAAAAGAACTGCAACCACAAATGGTTGGTATCGGGCCATTTATTCCCCATAAAGATACTCCTCTGGCGAATGAAATCGGTGGGGACTTACGGATGACAACGATTCTTCTGGCTATTATTCGTTTAATGTTGCCGGGAGTACTATTACCTGCTACAACTGCGCTTGGTTCTATTAGCCCCCAAGGGCGTGAAAAAGGATTAAAGGCAGGAGCCAATGTCGTTATGCCAAACCTATCACCAACAACGGTACGAGATAAATACTTGCTGTATGATGGCAAGATTTGTACCGGCGACGAGGCGGCTCACTGCCGTGGTTGTATTGAAAAACGCATCAACAGTTCAGGCTTCCAAGTCAATATGTCACGCGGTGACCATGTTGATTTTTTGAAGTAAAAGTCCTATACCAAAGACTCCATCTCATCGAGAAGTTTTTCGAATACAGATAAGGCTTCTTCAATGGGGGTTGTTTGTGTCATATCAACACCGGCTTCTTTAAGTATATCAATCGGATACTTTGAGGAGCCGCTTTTTAAAAAGCTTTTATAGTGATCAGCAGCGGATAAACCACCTTCAAGTATATTTTTGGATAAGGCAACAGCTGCAGAAAATCCGGTTGCATATTGATACACATAAAAAGCATTATAAAAATGTGGTATTCGTGACCATTCATATCCAATCAGGTCATCAACAATTATGTCATCACCATAATATGTCTGATTCAAGTCTTTATAAATGGCAAACATGCCGTCTGAAGTAATCGGATCCCCATTTTCCAGAAGGTCATGGGCCTTTTTTTCAAATTCAGCAAACATAACTTGACGATATAAGGTTGTCCGAAAACTTTCCATATAATAGTTTAACAAATATAATTTTTGATTTTTTTCATTAGCGTTGGCAAGTAAATGTTGAATAAGTAATGATTCATTGACGGTTGAAGCAACTTCAGCTAAAAAAATCGGATAGGAATGATAAATATAAGGTTGATGGCTATTTGAATAATAAGAATGGAGAGCGTGACCCATTTCGTGAGCTAAGGTAAAAGTGCTGTTTAGGGTATCTTGATGATTTAACAAAATGTAGGGGTGTCTATCGTAGGTTCCCCAAGAATAAGCTCCACTACGCTTGCCTTTATTTTCATAAACATCAATCCAACGTTCGCTAAATCCCTTGTGCACAAGTTCTAGATAATCATCACCTAGTGGCTTCAAACTGTCTAAAACAATTTTTTTTCCGTCTTCATAAGTAATCGTTTGATCCATATCATTGACCAATGGTGTATATAAATCGTACATATGTAAGTCAGATAGATTCAGCATTTTTTTGCGTAAGCGAACATATCGATGCAGAAGAGGAAGGTGATTATGTACGGTTTGAATCAGATTATCATAAACTGAAACGTCAATGTTCTTACCGCTCAATGAAGCTTCGCAGGAAGTGCTGTACTTACGTGCGCGCATTTCAAAAACATCCTTTTTTAAACTCGAAAGATAAATGCTTGTTAATGTGTTTGTATGATCCTTCATTTTCTGATGAAGACTTTCAAATGCATTTTTTCGTAAGGTGCGATCTTTGCTTTTGATGTAACGCTGATAGGAACCTAAAGATAGGGGCAGTTTGTTACCGTCTTCATCTTGAATCTCCGGCAAAACAAGATCAGCGTTCATAAACATAGAAAAAATCTCGCCTGGTGATCCGGTAAAGTCTCCGGCAAGTGCTAATAACTCTTCATGTTCTCTCGGCAAGATGTGTTTTTTTTGTCGGAAAAGATTGTCAAAAAAGTGGGCATATTTTGATAGAGGTTCATATGATGCCATATATTCTCGGATTACAGAAATATCTGCAGTCATTAATTCGGGTTCAAAAAATGCTAGTTGGGAGTTAACATTGACGTCTAATCCATTTACTTTTTGAACAGCTTCTTGTGAAACGTTATCTCCGGTATCTTCGTGAAGTTTCATGTTTGAATAAACATAAATACGATGAAATAAAATAAATAGATCAGAACGTAATTCTAATGCGTCGTAAAGCGTTTTTGCAGAGAGGGTCAGTTGACCCTTGTAAGCGCTGACATCTTTAAGAAGCTCTTGAATTTGCGAATAGACTTGATTCCATTCGTCCTTAGATGTAATCATATGCGTTAGGTCCCATGTGTAATTAGGATGAATTTCACTTCGTTTTGTATATGCGATTTTACTCATAATACCTCCTTATTCGAAAAAAATATGTTTTAAGTATATCATATTTATGATATTTTAGTGAAATGGATAATATATATATGACAGAGTCATTTACAATATGTTATAATAAGAATGACAATGACCACAAAATGATTTTGAGAGGTAAACAAATGAAAATTTTATTTGTATCGTCAGAGACTGTACCTTATGCTGCTTCAGGTGGCTTAGCAGATGTAGCGGAGGCGCTACCAATAGCGTTGAAAGAAGAAGGTGTGGACATTATACGTGTCATGCCTAAATATAGAGGGATTGAGGACAATTATGAGTTAAAACGAGAGTTTAGCTTTATTGTTGAGACCGGAGGACAGGCAAAAGTAGCCGATGTTTATACATTAGATTACGATGGCGTTTTAACGTATTTCATTGGCAATACAGATTATTTTGAACGCGATGGGCTCTATGGATATACCGATGATGATGAACGCTTTGGATTTTTTTGCAAAGCGACGCTTGAGATGTTGATTTTTTTAAATTTGCAACCAGATGTTATTCATTTAAATGATTGGCAATCAGCCCTTATCGCTCTATTTATGAAGAAGGAATATGTGCATTTAGACTTTTATCATAATATTCGCTTAATGTTCACCATTCATAATCTTCAGTATCAAGGCGTTTTTGATAAGAGTGTTTTAGATGACCTGAATTTGCCGACCAAATACTTTAACATGGATGCGATTGAGTATCATGGTAAGGTTTGTTATATGAAAGCCGGCATCGTCTATGCTGACTTAGTGACCACAGTAAGTAAAACGTATGCGAAGGAAATTCAGACCCCTTGGTATGGCTATGGACTTGACGGTCTGTTAAGAAAATATTCCGACAAAATTTATGGAATCGTTAATGGAATATATTATGATAAGTATGATCCGGCGACAGATCAAGCGCTAGAACATAATTTTTCAGTTGAAAACTTTATACAAATGAAGCCAAAGCAAAAAGCAAGTTTTCAAAGAGAATTAGGATTGCCGGAACGGGATGTTCCCTTGTTGGGAGTTGTCACCCGTTTGGCCGAACAAAAAGGTGTTGACTTAATCATTCAAGCCATGGAACGCTTATTGAATCAAGATGTGCAGTTTGTCATATTGGGATCAGGTGATTATTTTTATGAAAGTCGGCTTAAGAAGTTGGAGAGTGAGTATCCGGATAAAGTTAGTGCGAATATTTTGTTTAATCAAAATTTAGCTCGACGAATATACGGTTCTGTTGATATATTTTTAATGCCATCTTTGTTTGAGCCATGTGGATTATCTCAATTATATAGCTTAAGATATGGGACTATTCCAATTGTGCGACGCACTGGTGGACTGGGAGATACAATAGTTGACCATAAAGAAAGTCCGGAAGAAAGTACTGGATTTTTGTTTAAGAATTATAACAGTGATGAATTTGTTCAATCGATACAAAGAGCCTTGGAACTCTATCAGCAAAAGGATGATTGGAATGCATTGATTAGGAGAGGGATGACGACAAGGTTCTCTTGGAGCAAAGCGGCGAGAGAATATATTGAACAATATGAACGAATCATGGAATAATTATTCATTGAAGTGGTGATTCATCAGGTCGTTTTTTGAGAATCATCACTTTTTTTACGAAAAAACAAAAGTTGGTGAACGATGAAGAATAAGAGTGTTTATGTGTTTGGAATTTTGGTTTTTATTGCGATAACCAGTTTGATATATACATTTGTTATAAGACCTCAGTATTATCGTTTTAATGGTGGCGAAGTTTATCTTCAGACAGTGGATACACAAATATTTGAGGAGACATATATACAAATGGCAGTTATCGAAGATGCTGTTTTTTTGTGTAGTAAAAACGGACTCATTAAAAAAGACTTGAATAATAAGAATGTATGGAGTAAAAGCTTTTATTTGGAAACGCCTTACATGGTCCATTCAGGTAAGTATATTGCTGTTGCTGACATTATGAAAAAGTCTGTATATGTATTTGATGAAAAAGGTTTTTTATTTGAAGTTAAAGAAGATTGGCCGATTATAGATATTAATATTAACAGTGAAGGTTTTTTAACGACAGTTATGGAAGGAAAAGCGCAACATTTCATTAACTATTATAATGATCAAGGGGAGGTTGTTATTGGTAGAGGAACTCGCTTTATTGAAGATGGATATCCGATTGCAGTGGGTACATCCGATGATTTAAATAGAATGGTAGCATCCTATTTAGGCATAGGCAATAATCGACTTCAAACGCAAATTGCCTTTTTTAACTTTGAAGAAAAATATGACCAAATGGATGAAAAAATTGTTGGAGGATTCACCTATGAAAACACCTTACCTGTTGATGTTTTTTGGATCAATAATCGGACGGTAATATCGGTTCTAGATGAATATATTCATATTTTTGATGCGGAGGGAAAACCGACTCAGCTTGTGGAGATTCCCTTGGAAGCGGAAATTGTTGATGTAGAAGCAACCGCCAATGAACTTATTGTTTTGTTTGGTGATGCCAAGCAATATAGTGAAAGTGATTATGCCAATAGTGTTGGTGTATTTGATTTTCACGGAAAATTAATTATTAAACATCGATTTGATGAAGCAATTGAAGGGATTTCCAGTAATCAGGATAATTACTTTATTATTACACAATCAAAAATTATTAAATTCGACCGAAAGAACAGAATATGGTTTTCATCAACATATTCGGATTTCCATAAGTTCTATGAGGTGAATAAGTCGACATACATAGCGCAAAGTGACTATGGATATAAGATATTAAAAATTATAGAAAGGTGAGTTTTATGAATACGCTAGATTTTATTATTATTATTATTATTTTAGGCGCTATATTATATGGTTTTAGTAAAGGGTTCATAAAAACGTTATATAGTATGTTATCTCTAATTATTGCTTTTGGAGTAACGTACTATTTATATCCAATTATGACAAAGTTTGTTATAACACAAACCACAATTCATGAGAACCTTTCGTTGAAAATAGCGGAATCCTTTAATTTTAGTGAAATTTTTATGGGGTTAGTGGGTAAGGAAGAACAGTACCAAGCCATCAATCTTTTGAATGTTCCGAATGTGCTTAAGATGTTGCTCAAGGAAAATAATAATACAGAAGGATTTAATCGAGTTGGCGCAACATCGTTTGACCAATATGTCAGTGGTATGTTGGCAAACATCGTTTTGAATATTTTGATTTTCATTGCGCTATTTATCATTGTTATTATTTTAATGGCTGTCATCATCAATATATTAGATCTAATTGCAAAATTGCCTTTCTTAAATATGACAAACAAATTAGCAGGTAGTATATTAGGCGTTGGTTTAGGTAGCATTATCGTTATTTTATTTATAGGTATTATTTCATTGCTGATTACCGTGACAAATAATCAAGAACTTGTCCGCCTTGTCGATGAGTCGGTTATTGCGGGATATATATATGAAAACAATCCGATTATTCATTACCTTGATCAAGCAAGTATTTTTATGCTTTGGGCATTTAAACAGTTTTCATAAAAAATAAAAAATAAAAAAATGAAAATAGTATTGACACAGATAAATAGCGATGCTATAATACACTTCGCTGGTCAAGTGAGGACCATAATACCATATGGACTAAACGGAAAAAGCGAAAAGAAAATAAAAAAGCTGTTGACATTGACGAAGAGATATGATATTATAATCTTCGCTGACAAAAACAGCGAAACACAGAAAAATACAATGAACTTTTGATAATTGAATAGTGAAGTAAACCAAGTTATACCTA
>CAZLXW010000038.1:0-36966 GCA_964563505.1 uncultured Eubacteriales bacterium | reverse complement strand
CAGCTCTTGAAGGCGACGATTATAGGTTGCTATTTGAGGCTGACTGAATAGATACGATAAAATAATGTTTTGCCAAAGTTCTCTTTTTAACCACCCATTCATACAACATGGTCATACCAATCCATAAAATAGAAAGACCCATGATAACATTAACGACCATTGCTGACTGGATAAATGGTACAATTCCAACTAACTGAAGTCCGAGCGTCCCCCAAAACAATATAAAGAAAATAGTTACAAAGAAATCAATCGTTCTTTTGTAAGACCATAAAACAGCCGCTTCTAAATAACGCAACAATGCAATCGGAATTAATGTAATCATTAGATAACTAATCCCGCCTAAAACAAAACGATTTCCTATGGACCATTGCAGGACACGCATCTCGGAAATCATCCAAATACTTGAGGTTAAAGAGAATGCTCCTAAATAGAACAAACGTTGGTCACCTATATGCTTTAGAAAAAAAGAAGCAATCATGGCGATGAGACCAACAAGCATCATAAACCCTGCAACAATTAAGCCCACCATATGCTTATCTATAACATGATGTATTAGCGCATCACCAGTTCCATATAAAATTTCATTAATCACACCTTGAAATACCCCTATTCGACTGTAATACGAAATAGTGAGTTCTTTTCCCGCACTTTGTTCAGGAAGTGTAATCAAATGCCACATACTAACCTCTGGATATACCGGAAATTCTTGTCGAATTCTTTCATCCTTGAAGATCTCTTGTCCTTCAAGGTAAACCGTAATATCTTGCATCGAGGCCCTAACTAAAATCGATATTCCTTCTGGGAATTCTTTTGGCAAGACAGTTGTCGCATTAAATAAGGCATTTTTTTCATAATCTTTAAAACGATAGGGTAACTTTACATTTTCATATGTTTGCTTAATGGTTGATACATCCCACTTCATATCCATCTCCGAAATAGGTTTATCCACCAAAAATAGCGCTTTTTCTGGAGAAAAAAACGCTAATAAAGCAATTGTAATTATAATCATCGAACTTGTTATATATATCTTTTTAACTTTTAAATGCGGTTGCATGAATGATATTCTCCAGTTCTTAAGCATATAGTCATCTATCTTCCATAATTGTTTTTAACTTTTCATCAATTAATGCATTTGTAAGTTTAAAAAATCGATGCGTGATACTTCTTTGTTTCGCATATTTTGAGATTTCGGAAGGTTTTTGTTTATAGTAGTAGCCACCGCTTTTTCCTTCGACTTCTTTTGAATCGGCTAAATAGACGATTGTTCTAGCCCCTTCTTCCGGTGTAAGAAAAAATATTCCTAGGACTTTCAATAAAGTTTTACCAAAACCCGTATCCCGATCAACGCCAAAATTCGTTCCAACTGCACCCGGATGTACTGCATTAATGGTAACATTCGTTTGTCGCAGTTCTTTAGCCATACTTTTTACATATAATACATTCGCAAGCTTAGACTGTGCATAAGCCCGAAACGTGGAATAGTTTTTTTTCAACTGCAAATCATGAAAATAAATTTTTCCGCCTTTATGTGCTCCGGATGAAACCACAACGATTCTCCCTGAATCTGCTTTTTTTAATAAAGGGAGTAATTCTCTTGTTAATAAAACATGTCCAAAATGATTAACACCAATCTGCATTTCAAACCCTTCTTTTGTTTCTTGTCTCTTGGTAAGAATAACTCCCGCATTATTTATAAGTACATCGATGGCTTCATATTTTTCTTTTATTCGTTTGCTGAATTCCAAAATTGATTCAAAGGACGATAAATCACATAGGTCAAGAACCACATTCTTATTTTGACTTTGTTTCAATATCTCTTGAAGTGCTTTAGCGCCTCTTTTTTCACTTCGACACACCATAATAACTTCATACCCACGCTTTAACATTTCATAGGTCGTTGCTTTTCCTAAACCTGAATTTGCACCTGTTATAATAACTTTTTTCACTCTTTACCCTCCATCCTTATCCAATACAATATTTATTTTTGAAAAAGCTCTTTAACATAATCTCTTCGGCTATGTAGTATTCGATATATAATAATGTTATTCCCAACAATTCGGTAAAATACTAAATAAGGTTCAACAATGATAAATCTATACCCAGAACGAATTAAGTCAAATTCATCTTCATTAAGAACTGCACCTAATTCCGGAAAATATTTCAAGTTTTCTACCGCTATATTTAACTTCTCAGCCAACTGTTCAGCTGATTCTATATTATCCGATGCTATATATGAGAACATTTCGTCTATATCCATTACAGCAGCATCTGAATACTTAATTTTATAATTTGGCTGCATCAATTCGCCTCCTAATACGCTCCATCACTTGTTCATGGGATATTAGTTCTTCACCTGATTCAACTTGTCTTTCAGCTACTAATAGTTTCGCTTGTAATTTATTACGCGCTTGCATACGTTCATATGCTTCATAGCTAATAACGACCAAATCTGCTTCACCATTTTTCGTAATTGTCACTGGTTCATCGAGTTCATGACATATTTTGGAGAAATTATTATAATCATTCCTAAGTGCCGTTGATGATTTAATTAACATGCTTCCACCTCCTAAAACATAAATAATATCGCTATAATTCTGATATAATTATAGCATATTCGATCAATCTTTTTCAAGCAACTCAAACAGTTCATTTGTCATATGTTCGTATCCCTGATTATTCGGATGAAATTCATCGATATAGAGATAATCGTCGATATGTTGTGCAAACTGGTCATAGACTGACACATAGACTGTTTTATCTATTGTGGTTAACAGCAGTTGTGTCTTATAATTCCATTCAATCAATAAGCGGATTTTGTCTTGTCCAATTTCGCTTCCATAGGGATTGTACAAACCGATCACTGCTATATGTGTATTTTGATTAACCTTCCGCAAGGATTCGAGAACAAATTCTAAATCCTCCAAATATTGCTCTAAGGTTTCATTGTAATCAAGTTCCAGATTTATGGTATTTTGTGTTCTTAGTAGGCGGTTTATATTATTGCCTCCTATAGACAGGATTATCAAATCTGCTTCTTGTGTCAATGCCATTGTTTCTTTTTTATCCATTTCTATAACTAAATCTGATGACACAGCTCCATTAACTGACTGATTATAGACGTTCACCAAGTCTGTTCCTGCATCTTCCAAACGTTTTGCATATCGCTGCCCCAAACCCAAATTATCCTCATCGCCCAATCCAAAACCGATTGAATCACCCAGAACAAGTATGTTAAAGGCCCCGGTTTCAATCTCCAAAGGCTTTTCTTCATTTGATTCAATGACTAAAGGCTTTTGTTCCACATTGCTCTCTGACTTAGATGAAGTAATCCTAATCGACGTCATAAATCCGCCGATAAAGATACTGATTAAGAGTAAAGAAACAACGAGAATAAGTGGCCAAACCAATTTATTATACATGTGGACTCCTTCCTATACCAAAATATCTTTCTTTAGAAAAACATAGAACCCAACAGCGAGAGAAACGACAGCCCAAACTCCAAGTACAATCACAGAAAAAATCAAGCTCATTCCCTCAATTTGCTGGTAATTCCCTGTTAAGTATTTTGTTAAACTAAGATTAGAAACAAAAAAATATTTTACCAAAACCCAATCCGAAAGGAAAAATTGAAGAAATTGTCCACCAATTAAGGCCGACATCACGATGCCAATCGCTGAAGCTGTACTTTGAACGAGCACAGAAATCATTAAAGTAATTGATGCAATCACCACCGAAACAAACCAAGTCAAGGAATAGACTAAAATCATATAGGACACTCTTGACACCCTTATGACATAATTGGAGTTAAGTGCATCGTTAACTAGTCGAAATCCTGTGGTTACAGGTTCATTAAATCCCCATCGTCCGAAGAAGAATCCAGATATCAACGTAGAAATAACCGCTACTAATAGGACAACGAGTGTCGACATAATCATAAGTGCCATTAACTTACTAAACAGTATCTTCCATCTAGGTACCGCCCGTGTTAAGAGAACTTTTATGGTTCTATTGGATAGTTCTCCTGACACAATATCTGCTGCTAATATAATAATAAGTAACGGAATAAACATAACAATCGCCTGATCGATAAACTCGACAGTAAATCTAGCCGCAGTAGGTGTAACCGGATTAATATCATTTTCAATAAAATAGTTTAATTGTTCAATCTCTATCTGAATAGAACGAATCCCTTCTTCGTCAATATAGGGACTACCAATCCTTCGTTCCAAATCATTAATCTGTTGTTTGGCTAAGCTTTTCCAGTCATATTCCGTTGAAGGTACAGATGCCTCAAGTCGACTCATATTTTGCTCATAGACATACTTTTGTCCATAAGAAAATAGACTTATAAATAAAATTAAAAGCGCAATAATTAAAATCATTTTTTTCTTGAGTAATATTTTAAGTACTTCATTGCGAATTAAAACATACATAGACTCACCAACTCTCACATAATTCCTTGTTGATTGGTTAAGGACAAAAAAAGTTCTTCTAATGTCTTGTTTTTTTCACTGATATATTGAAGCTTAAATCCTGCATGAATAAGGCTGGCATTGATTACTTCAAGTTTTGAGACATCAACGACGGCTTCAATCCTATTTTCAACACATTTTCCATGAATATGAAACCTTTCATTTAAGAAGTCACAGGCTTCCCCTTGCCGGTCTACAACCCAGAACACTTCACCTGTTGATAAAAGTTCATGTACATTGGCATTCTTAATAATCTCGCCTTGATTAATAATGGAAACATTATCACACATAAGTTGAACTTCAGCGATTAAATGGGAGGAAACTAGAACAGAGATGTTTTTCTCAATAGCTAAGTTCTTAATAATCTCTCTAAATTCATAAATACCTTGTGGATCCAAACCATTTGTTGGCTCATCAAGAACTAGTAGCTCAGGTTGATGTATTAGTGCCTGCGCTAAGCCTAATCGCTGTTTCATCCCCATCGAGTAAGTACCTACTTTATCATGTATTCGGTGTTCCATTCCCACTAGTTCTACTGCACTCATGACATCCTTTACCGACACATTACTTGACATAGCACCAAGCATCTCTAGATTTTTATAGCCTGTCATATAATCATATAAATCCGGCCCTTCAATAATGGCCCCCACTTTAGACATGGCTTTTACATAGTCTTTTTGTATTGAATACCCACAAACCATGATTTCTCCTGATGTTGGCCGTGACAAACCGACAATCATTCTAAGCGTCGTCGATTTTCCCGCACCATTCGGTCCTAAGAATCCCAAGACCTCACCGCGTTGAATAGTAAAATCAATGTTCTTAATGATTTCCTTACCATTAATTTTTTTGCTAACTGCTTGAAGGGATAATATAAGGTCCTTCATTTTAATCACCTCTATAAGATCCAATATCTATTTATATAAATTCTATCACATAATATAAACTCATAGTAAATAAAAAAAAGAAATAAGTGACGAGCTGATAGCTTCGAAACTTATTTCTTTTTATTGTTTAATTATATCGTTTGGATATTATTGAACTTCTTGGGTTCCAGTAACTTCTGCTGTTTCATCCACAACAAATGTATCCATATATTCTTGAGACGCGAAGTAAATGTTACCGTCAACTGCAGCTTCTGCACCTACTGTAAATCCATTTGCTTCTACATATACATCACCGATGAATGTACCGCCTTGGATTTTGAAGTTTTCACTACGAACAACCATTTTAGGTGCTGTCAATGTAAATTGCTCAAGGATGTTACGATCCGCGTCTTGCGTATATAATCCTAATTTACGGTAGATGTCACTTGACTCATCATCTCTATTATAAAACAACCCTTCAACAATGATGTCTTGGTCTGTTTCTGTGTCATTTAATGTTGCAACGATCCACGTACCGTCTGCACTTAATCCATCAACAACAGCTTGGCCGTTGTCTACAAGTGATGCTGTCGTTACTACGTCAACTTCTCCTGCTACTTCTTGAGTTCCGGTAACTTCTGCTGTTTCATCAACAACAAATGTATCCATATACTCTTGAGATGCAAAGTAAATGTTTCCATCAACTGCAGCTTCTTCACCTACTGTAAATCCATTTGCTTCTACATATACATCACCGATGAATGTACCGCCTTGGATTTTGAAGTTTTCACTACGAACAACCATTTTAGGTGCTGTCAATGTAAATTGCTCAAGGATGTTACGATCCGCGTCTTGCGTATATAGTCCTAATTTACGGTAGATGTCACTTGACTCATCATCTCTATTATAAAACAAACCTTCAACAATAATATCTTGGTCTGTTTCTGTGTCATTTAATGTTGCAACAATCCATGTTCCTTCTGCACTTAATCCATCAACAACAGCTTGTCCATTGTCTACGAGTGATGCCGTTGTTACTACATCAACTTCTTCTGTATCTGATTCAGTTCCTTCTGCTGTCGTATCTTCCGTTGTTGTTTCATCTTGACCACAAGCAACAAATAGTGTCATCATTAATAAAAATGCTAATAAAAGACTCATTGTTTTTTTCATTTTGTATCTCCTCTTTTTGTTTGTCTGAATTCGTTATAAAAATAACAGACCTCATTATATCATACCTTTTTACTAATGTATAGAAAAAAACCGTGTACAAAAAGACCAAAACTATTTCCACCTCATTATTAATATCCCCTCAAAACATTAATTGTTTTTATTTAAAGGTAATACAATATATGTGTATACGACACACCCAACACAAAAATCAAAAGTAGCCTCTAAAAATGCAAAAAACATAAGAATCGAAGCCACTGCGATACTACTCATAGGATTTATAAAATAAAGAATCACACTCGTAAGTGCAAAAATGAAACCTACACGAGAAGCAAAAAGCTTGGGTGCTTTATCAATCATAATAGGCTTTAATCCAATGATTTGATTTAATTTCTTTGCCACAAAACTATAAGGGCTTCCCTTAATGGATGTAAATCCTCTAATAAAAAAATCCACCAATAAAAAAGCCATAACCCAAATACTGCCTGTCAGTATATATAAAAGTACACTAAGTACTACCAAAGATCCATTAATCCTAACGACGTTCTTATTAATTTTTTCAACTGAAATAGGACATATTAAACTGTTCATAAATAAACCTCCTTGCGTTTTATTTAATTTTATCACAGTTTTTAATGTCCGTCAATACATATATGTTTTATATGTTAATTAATTTTATTTCATTCATATTTATCAATTGTATTTAATGAATAAAGATGGTATGCTAACTAGTTGATAGATCTTTTTTATTTACAAAGAAAGGTAACACTTATGATTCATATAGAAAATCTCTCCTACGCATTTCCCCAAAAGGATTTGTTCGACAATATTAATTTTTCACTCGTCCATGGTCAACATTGTGCTTTTATCGGAACAAGCGGTAGTGGAAAAAGCACTTTAATTAAAATAATCATGAACCCTGAACCCTATATGTATACCGGAAAACTTACCATTGAACCCACTTGTCGCATTGGCTATGTCAGCCAATTTAGCCATCTCGATCGTTCTAATCATTTGACTGTTTTTGAATATATTGCTCAGGAGTTTATTACTCAGCAGAACCATATTACGGATTTGTGCAAGCAAATGGAAACTGCTCAAGAGATAGAACCTTTATTAGAGCAATACCAAAAAGCCTATGATGCATTTGAATCCATTGATGGGGATAACTACGAAAGCAATATATTAAAAAAATTAAACTTGGCCGATATGCATCGTCTTGTCGATTTAAATATTCGTCTTCTTAGTGGCGGTGAATTTAAACTTATACAAGTGATTCGAGAAATGTTAACAAGACCTGATCTTATCATTATGGACGAACCGGATGTTTTTCTTGACTTTGAGCACATGAATTCTTTGAAAAATCTCATAAATTCTCATAAAGGTATCATGCTTATTATTACTCATAATCGATATTTATTAAACCACTGTTTTAATAAAATTATTCATTTAGAGAACAAGGAACTTCAAGAATTTGATGGTCCTTACATTGACTATAATTTTTCACTTCTTCAAAAAAAAATCGAGCTTCAGGAACTAGCTATTGCTGATACAGAAGAAATAGAACGAAATAAAAACATCATTGATCGTCTTCGTGATATTTCCTCAAATAATTCCGAAGCCTCAAGAGGTCGGTCTTTAAATGCGCGAGTTAAAATTCAAGAGCGTCTGCTCGCTCGCCGAATTAAAGAACCTTTTGTAGATATCAAACAGCCAAATATAGATTTATTAACGCCATATATGATCGAAGAATTTTCCGCTATTCATTTGGAGAACTATTCTTTAGCCTTTGACGAACCCCTTCTTGAAAATGTTAATTTTCAAATTGGTTCAAAAGAAAAAGTTGCCCTAATCGGACCCAACGGCACCGGAAAAACAACGTTAATTCGACAGATTTTCCAAAATAGTCACGACGCCATTAAGGTTGATTCTTCTATTAAACTCGCCTATCTTTCACAGTTACAAGGTGAGACACTGAATGAATCTAATACTGTTCTTGACGAATTTTTTGATTTAGGTTTTGAAACTAGAACAGAAATCCATAATTACATAACACATTATGGTTTTGATGAAAGCATTTTAACGCAATCAATCTCTTCCCTTTCCGGAGGAGAAAAAAACATTCTCCAATTAGCCAAAATTTCAAGTAGTGACGCTAATTTTTTACTGCTTGATGAACCAACCAGCCATTTAGACACCTATTCCCAACTCGCATTAGAAAAGGCACTTCAGAATTATAATGGTGGATTCTTGATGATTTCCCATGATTTTTATACTGTTGTTAATTCTGTTGATTATGTCCTCTTCATCGAAGATAAAAAAATACGAAAAATGTCTATGCGTAAATTTAGAAAAAGGATATATGCTCGCCATTTCGATGTGGATTATTTAGAACTCGAAAAAAAGAAAAAGGAACTAGAAACGCGTATAGAAGTAGCACTTAATGAACGTGATTTTGAAAAATCGGCTCATATTAGTGAAAAATTAGAGGAAGTTATTAATAAAATAACTCCTTAAATTATTACACCTCATTTATATTTGTCTGTTAAGCGCTTGAAAATCTGTCCATTTTTGTGTCCCCTTCTCTAAATTCCAAATACATTATTAAAAAACGATATTATATACTTAATAATATCATAACTCGAACTCAAATTCCTTATATATAAATGATCGACATGATTCATTTTCCTTGAAGATCTTCGTTCCGGTAATTTCATAATCTTCAAACTGATAGACAATAACTTGAAGCCTATTTGTATCAACAATCCAATATTCTTCAATTCCACTATCTCGATAAAGATCCAGTTTCGTAATCATCTCTTTTACCGTGTTACCCGGCGAGAGAACTTCAATAACTAGGCGCGGAATTCCCATGTACCGCTCATTCTCATTAACATCTTTTTCCCAGTCACAAATCACCAGCAAATCCGGTTGAACAACACTTGTCCTATTCGCATCGCATTTTCGTAATAAGGTCACATCAAAAGGTGATTCGAATACATCACATGGCTCCCCCTCTAGATATCGATCAAGTGCAATATGCAACCTTGATACCATACGTTGATGATAAACCGAAGGCGCTGACAGCATATATACTTCTCCATCGATAAACTCATAGCGCTCTTTTGCATCTTCATTCATTTCCGTAAATTCTTCATATGTCATTAGATTTCTCCTGAGATTATATGCTCCTGAGGGTTCTTCCACTAAATTTCTCTTTCCCGTATAACTAAGTAACTGGGCAATGGTTTTTCCATTTTACCTCCTTAGCTATTTATATATATATTTTAGCTGATTTAGCTAATTCGGTCAATAAAAATAAAGCCCCTATTTTAGGGGCTTTGGAATATATTTTTTGTGATTTCTTGCATAAGTTCATGCATTTGTTTTTCTGAACGCATTTCATCAACTTTTTCTAATAAGTCTTTTGCTTTGGAAATATCGCTATGTCGTATATACCATTTTACTTTTTCAATCGAAGACGCACTCATACTTAAACTATCCATTCCACAATCCACCCAAAAACCCAATAAATTGATGTCGGCCGCTAACTCCCCACAAATACTTACGTCAATATTTTCCAACTTTGCGGCGGCAGTAACTTTCTGGATGCTTCGAAGAAGCGCTGGATCATATCCGGAATATAGATATGCCACCTTGGGATTCATCCTATCGGTTGCCAAAGTATATTGTGTTAGATCGTTGGTACCAATGGAAAAAAAATCCACTTCTTTTGCAAAAAGATCGGCCATCATGACAGAGCTTGGTGTTTCAATCATCATACCGACTGGAACCTTTTTTGAATACTCTATCGCTTCCATCTCAAGTTCTTTTTGCGCTTCAGAAAGTAAATCTTTCGCCTGCCAAAGTTCTTGAATGGATGTAATCATGGGAAACATTATTTTGGCAAATCCTTTAAGGGCTGATACTAAAATCGCTTTTAGCTGTGTTTTAAAGAGATCACGTTCTTCAAGACACAGTCGGATTCCTCTATAGCCTAGGAAGGGATTCATCTCTTCAGGTATATTAAATAAATCACTTTTTTTATCTCCACCAATATCAAGGGTTCTGAATGTTACCGGTTTTCCCTTCATTTTTTCGATGATTTCAGAATATATCTTCACCTGTTCTTCGAATGTGGGTAACATTTTTCGATTCATATACATAAATTCCGTCCTAAACAAGCCGATTCCTTGAGCATCACTCATAAGTACCTGATCCATATCCTCAAGGCTTCCTATATTGGCTTTCATGACAATTAATTGACCGTCCAAGGAAATAGATTCAAGTCCTTTAACTGTTTTATATCGCTCTTGTTCTTGACTTTGTGCTTGCATTAATTCTTTGAATTCATTGATGATGTCATCACTTGGATGGATAATAAGCTGTCCATCTGAGCCACTCATCGCTAACTCCATATTCATATCGATGTCATCAAGAATTCCAGGTAATACGATATAAGGAATATTAAGCATACGTGCAATGATTGCAGAGTGGGATGTTTGCCCACCTTTTTCTGTGATTATGCCTAGAACCATATCTTTGTCCAAAAGGCAGGTCTCTGAAGGTGTTAAGTCTTTAGCCACAACAATAGACGGAACTGATAAAAGATGTTCATCTTCTTGACCTACAAGGTTTTTTATAAGACGATTAATAATATCTTGTATATCGAGTGCTCTTTCCCGAAAATATGGATTCTCCATCTCTTCAAATAATGTAACAAACTGATCACCTACTATTTTAACCGCCCACTCTGCACAGCACTTTGTTCTGCGTATTTCATCTTCGATTTGATGAATCATCTCTACATCTGACAACATCTCCCGATGAGCCTCAAAGATTTTTGCTTCACTTTCTCCATGCTTTTCTAACATCTTTTTATAGAGATGATTAAGATCTTCAAGGCTTTTTTCTATGGCTTGGTGAAATCGGTTAAGCTCCTGTTCAACCTCGCCATAAGCATGAATCACTTGGCAATCGGTCACTTTCTCCATCATATATACCGGTCCGACGGCATAACCTTCTGACACGGGCTTTCCATCCAGCTTCATCATTTTATCCATCAAATTCGAACAACTCCTAAAAGGGTCTTCTCTATTTCAAATATTGCCTCCTCTTCTCCCTCTCCTTCTGCTTCAAAGACGATTCGGTCTCCCTGACTAGCACCTAGGGACATTACGGATAGGATACTTTTTGGCTGATATATCTTAGCTTCATTGCCTTCACGATACATTTTTAAATCACACTTACATCGCATCGCGACTTTTGCCAAGGCTGATGCCGGTCTCGCATGTAAGCCTTCCTCTTGGACAATTGTTATTATTTTTTTAATCATATTCCTTCCTCCATCATTAAGTTTACTTATTCTCTAACAAAAATTTCTCAGCTTCTCTAGACCATACCCCATTGCTGGCTTCAATTATTTCATTCAACTGCTTATAAAAATCTGAAGATTCACCTAAGCTTTTAAAATCCGAAATCGCTGTTAAAGGCATATCGATATGGGGATAAATCAGTTTCTTACCACCAGGAATATTGGGTAAATTCAGCACCGTGTCCGGAGCTGCATCAAGTCCTCCAACATGGGTAACCATATAGGATGGATTTATTTTCTTTGCACTTGACAGATCTAAAGATTCCAACATATCCCCAGTTGATCCTCCCGAGGTTCCTACCAAATGAGTACTTGAATAATGAACATGATAATAATTAAATGGCACTTTAAAATCTTGTCTTGTCGGTCCTGCAAAGAAGTTTAAACAGCCGTCATTTCCCAAAATTGTGTCCGCTTGTTCAAGTAACTGTTCAACAGCCGCAAAAACAAAAACATCATCATATCCCTTCATATCCGATAATTGCATCAATTGCTCCGTAGCATTCTTTTCACTGACATTTAAATAAATAAGATTAATTCCTTTTTCCTTTGCCATCTCTGGGGTGATTAATTGCTTGGCACGGTCTAATCTATCTTGATTAATGTCCGTTACAACCACCAATTCCGGCTGATATTTTCCATTGATGGCATAATCAATGGCACCTAATCCCATAGGACCTGCACATCCTAGGAGTGCTAATTTTCCGTGTTTTTTTATTCCCATCTGGTGTTCATATACATATGGCGTCGTATGATACGATGCATTAAAAGCGCCAATAATACATGACATAGGTTCTGCTAAGGAGGCGTTGGCAAAATAATCACCTTCCATCTTCAGAACACACCCTAAATCAATAGCGATCTTTGGAATAATTGTATAGCTTGCATTCCCACCAAAAAATTCATAACTATATCCTGCTGAGTAACCGGATTCCAATCCCATAGCAGGCTGGAGAACAAAACGTTCTCCGACCTGAAATTGATTTATAAGTTTTGGGCCTACTTCAACAATCTCACCTGCAAACTCATGACCTGTAATGATCGGATTTGTCTCTATGGTATCCGGAACCCGCTTATGATCGCTTCCTAATTTAGCCGCTTTATATGTTGATAAACAAATACTATTCGAAACCACTTTAACTAATAATTCTTCATCGCCAATAGCCGGAAGATCAAATTCTCTGATGACAATAGATTCTTTTCCATTTAATACTGCTGCTTTTGTTTTCATTACTCCCCTTTCCCTTCCGTTAATTCTTCATAAAAATCACTTAAGTTAACGTCATCAATAAAGCTTTCAATGGTAATAATTCTTTTGTCTTTAAACTTTAATCGAGCTCTGTCTTCTAAATTTACATGCGTGATAATAACATCTGCGTCCTCAGGTACATTCTCTATAGCATAATTTTTGACCTTTTTGTCAATTCCCACCTTTGAAAGTTTCTTTTTAAAGGCATTGGCTCCAAGAGCACTACTTCCAAGTCCTGCATCACAAGCAAATGCAATATGGTTAATATCACTAGTCTTACCTATCTTTGCATTTAATACACTTTTACCTTGTCGCTTCATTTCTTTTGATTTTTCTACGGACTCTGCCATCTTGTCATCATCAACTGCTTTGTTTTGGAATTTTAAAATTAGCGATGCCACTAAGAAAGAAACTGCTGTCGCTGCTGCTACACCTGCTATAACTCCTATAAAATTTCCTTTTGGTGTTAAGGCTAGATAAGCAAATATAGATCCCGGACTCGGACCGGCCACTAAGCCAACACCAAATAATGAGAATGTCATAATTCCTGTCATACCACCTGCAATCATTGAAAGAATCATTAATGGATTCATCAATACGTAGGGAAAATATAATTCATGAATACCACCAAAGAAGTGGATAATAATTGCACTTGGTGCCGATTTTTTTTGCATACCTTTGCCTAATACCGCAAAGGCCAAGAGCATTCCAAGACCTGGTCCCGGATTGGATGCAACCATGAAATAAATAGATTTACCTGTATCCACAGCAGCTTGCATACCTAAAGGATAATAGATCCCCTGGTCAATGACATTATTCAAAAACAAGACCTTAGCTGGCTCATTAATAATAGATAGTAAGGGTAAATAACCTGTAGAAACTAAAGCTTCAATTAAACTTGTAACAACATTGTTTGCACCTTCAATGACCGGTCCAATAAATTGATATGAAAACAATGCCATGAGTAAACCGATGATTCCCAGTGAAAAGTTATTAATGACCATTTCAAATCCGGTCGGAATTTTTCCATCGATTGCTGCATCAAACTTTTTAATGATATATCCGCCTAGAGGTCCCATAATCATTGCTCCCAAAAACATAGGTATATCAGCCCCGACAATCAAACCAAATGTAGCAATTGAACCAAGGACCGCTCCTCGCTTGCCTCCGACCAATTTACCACCGGTATATCCAAGTAATAGCGGAAGCAAATAAGTAATCATCGGACCAACCAGCTCCGCAAAGCTCTCATTAGGAATCCATCCTGTCGGTATAAAGAGGGCCGTAATAAATCCCCATGCAATAAAGGCCCCAATATTCGGGATAACAATACCTGTTAAAAATCCTCCAAACGCTTGTATTTTTGCTCTTCTTGTTCCTTCCATAATCATTCTCCTTTAACTATTTTGTATTCACCCGAAGGCTCCATTTCAAGAACTAAGTCCGCTTTCTTTTGATTATTCATAACTCTATATATATTCTTTCTGTCTGAGTTTAAGTAAAAATTTCTTGCTGCTTCTTGACTCATACCACCTCTTATTTTTCTGTTAATCAAGCGGTCTCTGAGAAGACTTTCATCGGCTTTAATAAAAACACTGTAGTCACAATATTGATCTAAGTCATTCCACCCCTTTTCATCTAATAAGAGCCAGTTACCTTCAATTAAAACGATTTCTGATTCAACATATACGCCTTCGTCAACAACATCATGCAATGTACGATCATACTCTGGCCAAACAATATTATCGTGTTGCAGACGTTTCAGTTTTGCTGTAAATGCTTCTAAATCAAATGTTTCCGGCATACCTTTAATCTCTGAAAGGTGATTTTTTTTCAAATATTCATTCTTATGATGAAACCCATCTAAGGATAAACTTTGAACCGGTATAACATTTTTCATATCATGGGATAAACGCTCAATAACATGGGCTAATGTCGATTTACCTACCGCCGGTGGTGCTGCTAGAAAAACAATACATCGGTGATCACTTTTTTTTCGCATTATTGTCCATTGATTAATCATCGGTTTAATGACTGTCTCTATCATGCTATCCGAATATTCAATCTTATACTCAAATCCATTGACCTTCACTTGCATTTTCATATCTATACCATTTCCAATGCTTCTTTGACTTTTTCTAGACTATTCGCATTTAAGAGTCTTTCTATTTGACTTTCATCAACAAGTATCTCGGATAATTCGGATATGATTTCAAGATGAGCATCACTGTCGATCGCTGCCAAGACAATAACTAACTCTATTTTTTTATTCTCCGGATACATAACGCCATCATTGACCTTCATGATAGATAGAGTTGTTTTATTCACCATATCTTTAGGTCTGGCATGTGGTAAGGCAACTTTTGGCATAATGACAATATAAGAGCCGTTTTCATGAACATTTTGAATCATGGCGTCCACATAAGCATCTGTAATATAACCTTTTTCTAATATTTTTTGAGATGCTAGTACAATAGACTCTTCCCATGTTGATATAGAATCAACTACTTGAATATGATCTTCGATATATTTTTCTAACATTTTGTACTCCTTTCATTGCGTTGGTTTGTTTAACTTGTTTGTTTTGTTTATAAATTCATTATATTTCCATATTCCTTTATTGTAAATGTCCTAATCCTTTCCATTTATTTCGAAATTTTGTGCAGGTAGAACATTTTTACAAATTATGCTATACTATTTATGTAATATTTTATTGTCGTCTTGTTTTCCCATGGAACAAAAAGAGTATTTTGCACAATCATTCTATTCAATAGCGTCATTCCTATGTCAATATGTCGGGAGGTCACATGTTAACTGAAAGAGGTTTAAAAATATTACAGATACTTATAGAATCAGATACGCCTGTTTACATTAGTCATCTAGCAGATACTTTCAAACTAACTGAAAGAAGTATCCGATATGATATCAAACATATTAATGAAGTATTGCTCTCAAATCATTTACCCAAAATAAGAAAAACAAATAAAGGTACTTTTGAATTAATTAGCACATCCGAGATTAAAAAATATGTTGAATCATTGGACTCTGTTCTATATAGCAATGAAGCACGGCGAAATTTCATGCTTCACTTCATTGCCCTTAATTGCAAGATTAATTTATCTTCAATGAGTAAAATGCTTGAAATCAGTCGTTCAACCATAAAAAATGATCTTGAAATCATCAAAGAACTCTTAAATGATTTTAACCTTATCCTAACCCATAATGATCGTTCAGGCTTAACACTTGAAGGCGAAGAAAAAGATATTCGGCATTTCCAGTTCAGTATCCTCTTAGCCCACTTTACTTCCGACGATTCCGAAAATTTATTGACAACACCTGTAATTGAAAGCTATCTGAATTCCATTAACATAACATTGGTTGAAAACTATATCAGTCTTGTCGAACAACAGACAAAAACCATATTATCTGAAGAAAGCTATTTACATTTTAAAACATACCTTGTTATTTCAATAAAAAGAATTATGCAAGGTCTCACCTTAAACGATGAAGAGATCTCCGAAAGCTTATCTTCCATGCCTGAATATAAATCCATTCAAGGCTCCCTGCACATTATTGAGATTGGCTATGATATTCATTACAATAAAGCTGAAGTTGTTGAACTTATGAACTTGTTTAATAGCAGCTCTCCATATAGTTTTCCCAATAAACCCTATTTGAATTGGTTTGAAGTTGAAACATTCATTACTGAATTCATACAACGCTTCAGTCAATTATACGATGTTGATTTAACCCATGATCGGGAATTAAAAAAAGACTTGATTATTTTGATAAAACCGATATGGTTTAATAAGATGCAAGCCTTTAGCCGACATGAATTAGAGCTGACCCACTTGAACATAGATCAGCAAAAGATGTATAATTATATTGAAAAAGTTCTTGCTCAACTTCCTCAATCTCAATTTATACAGCTGGACAATCAATCTAAGCTAGATATTACACTTACCTTTATCACAGCTATTGAACGTAATAAATACAAGTCCCATCACGTAAAAAATGTTATCGTTATTTGCGCTCATGGATATGGCAGTTCAAAATTACTTACCTTGCAATTAAAACAAAAATTTAATGTGAATATTGTAAAAATACTGCCCCTCCATCAGTTAAAACGATTCAAAGCGTATTCGACTATTGATACGGTCATAACAACGACGCCTATTGACCAACTCGCCAAAGAGATGAGAGTCATCTTAGTCAATCCAATTTTGAACGAACAAGATCTTTTAACACTAAAAAAGAACGGTTTTACTGAAATCAATCAGACCGTTCTATTATCCGAAATATTGACAGTCCTTAATCCAGACATGGATCATGATACAAAAGAAAATATATCCGACTTACTCAAAAAGCGGCTAGGAAATTTACTTATTGATGATCTCGCCGAAAAAAAGCATAATCTTTCATCCTTACTTCCACTTGTGAATATTCAAACTAATGTTCATGTTGAAAGTTGGGAGGACGCTATTGCTTTGGCCGGCAGTATACTCGTCGATACACATTGTACGAAAAGCACATATATCAAGGAACTTATAGAGGCTTTTCGTCTCTATGGATCTTATATGATTATTAAAGAAAACATTGCCATTCCCCATGCCAAGAATGAAAATAACATATTCAAAACAGGGATGTCCTTGATCATATTAGATAAAAGCGTCATAACACCATTTAATAAAACCATCCAAGTTATTCTAGCCTTTTCATCATTTGATGAGACAGAACATCTTGATGCATTATATGAATTTTCAAATCTTATCCAAAACGAGGAATTTATCAACTTGCTACTCACAGCAAAAGAGTCCTCAGAAGTTTATGCTTTAATTCATACACATTTTTAAAGGAGGAAGTATATGCAAAAAATTAATGTATTCGGAGAAGAATTATCACGGATCGCTTTTGGCGGTGTCATTGTTATGGATGAAACACAGGAAGATGCCAATCGATTTGTAAAAGAAGCGATAGAAATGGGCGTCAACTATTTTGATGTTGCTCCCACCTATGGCAATGCAGAAAGTAGACTTGGACCCGCACTTGAACCTTACAGAAAAGATGTTTTTTTGGCATGTAAAGTAGAAGACCGGACTAAAGAAGGTGCACAGAAATTACTCGATCAATCTCTTGAAAATCTAAAAACAGATTACTTCGATTTATACCAATTGCACGCTGTATATAACTTAGACGATGTTGAGACAATTTTTGGCCCTGATGGAGCCTTTGAAGTTTTTGAAAAAGCCAAACAAGAAGGCATCATCAAACGAATTGGTTTTAGCGCCCATTCGACTGAAGCCGCCCTCGCCTTAATGGAGCGTTATGATTTTGATTCAATTATGTTCCCCTTTAATTTTGTTTCGATGATTAAAAATGGTTATGGCATGCATGTACTTAAAAAAGCTAAAGAAAAGAACATGACCCTTATCGGCATTAAGTCAATGGCCTTATGCGAACATAAGCCAAGTGATGATGTAGACCATCCTAAAGCATGGTATCACCCAATCGAAGACTTTGATCTTGCACGCAAAGCAGTGAGCTATTCCGTATCTCAAGGTGTCGATATTATAATACCTCCCGGAAATTTTGAAGCCTTTAAATGGGCTGTACAGATTGAAGGGACTGGCTTAGAGCTTACCCAAGAAGAATTAGAAAGTTTGAAAGATGTTGCAAGCGGAACCGTGCCACTCTTTCCATTAAAGAAAAGATAAACATAAAAACCGGACCAAGTCATTTATAAATGACTTGGTCCGGTTTTTTTATATTTATTGAATATCAATGATAACTTCATCGCTTACTTCTACCTGTTCTTCTTCAAACATAAACTGGCTGGTAAAAACCACTTTATATGTGCCTACTGGAAGTTTTTCTCCTGATGCATCTGTATAATCCCAAGGTGTCACATATCGAACATAAGCCTCTTTTTCAATGCTTACTTCCTGAATCATCATGAGAAAACTTCGAACGCTTGCCCAATTATAAACCTGTTCGCCATCACTATTATAGACATTAAAATCAAAAGTTTGGCTCGAACTAAACGTAATGACTTGATCCGACTCAGTTTGATTGTGAATATCAAAAATGAATTCGATTGCATCTGGTGCTGCTTCAGCATCTAAGGATGCCTCAAATGATTTTGACATTTCCGAAATATAGCCTTCTGATTTCAAATAATCTAGGGACTTAACAATAATGTTAGCCGCTTGCCCACGAGTCAAGTTGTCCTGAGGATTCATACCACTATCTTCTACTAAATTAAAGATATGATAAAAATTTTGTCGGGTCACTGGTTCTGAAGGCACTAAGGTTCTTTCCACTTTCACCGTATTTGCTCCGGCTATAATAAAAGCAGGGGCATACCACGCATCATTATCTGCCTCCAAAAAATAATCTGTTGCAAGTGGCTCCTTGACAAAATTGAAAGAATCTAAATTCATATCAAATACATTCACCGCCAGTTGAATCGCTTGAGCATTGGTTAATAGAAGATCCGGCTTGTATTGACGATGCCCTACACCTTCAACATAGCTTTCCTCATACATGCGGTTTATGTCCTCTTCGTATTCATGATTAGCAATATCTAAGAAAAATTCTTGTCCGTTTACAGGAAATTGAAGCACTGTTAATAGAGCTACCATAACCACGGCTAAACTTATTTTTCTTGTTTTTCTTTTTAACATATACTTTCCTCCTTGTTATAACATTCTTAGTTTCTTCTTATTAGACGTTGTAACTAGTGGTTTTGTTCCATCTCAAGAAAGCCATTTTTCAAACCAATCGTAAGCTTTTTGACCCGATATCTGATGTTCGCCGTCAAATATATCAATATCAAAGGCTTCTTTTTCATCATACAAGGTATATATTTTCCGAATTTTTTCGTATGCCTTTTTAGCCGCCGATATGGGGAAAATCGGATCTTTTGTACCGGATTCAATCAATAAGGGACGTGGCGCTATCAATCCAAGGATATCCGGCAACTCTGCAATATCAAGTAAGCCTGGAACAAAATTATCAATACAATGGGGCATGGCCATGACACTGTCCTTAAAGGTATTGGCATAACCACTAACCACACTTACCTTTATACGTTCATCAAGCACACTTGAAAACCCACATACCAATCCACCCCCTGAAATCCCCATGCATCCGATTCGATTCGAATCCACGTCTTCTCTAGATTCTAAGTAATCAATGGTTCGAAAAATATCATAGACCCTCAGACCGGCCATGGTCTTTCCTAACATTAATAGATTACTGGAAATACGTTGACAAGAACTTTCATGAAGAGGTTTATCCTTATCTTCCATCAGTCGCCGATCTCCAAAACCTAGTAGTTCAGGTACTATAACAATAAATCCGCGACCAAGCAATTCCACCGCAAAGTTCTTTTGATATCCTGGGTCTCCAGTATTTTCTGTATCATCCGGATTTAAGCCAACGATTTCTCGATAACCATAACCGTGACCATGACAACAAACAATGGCCGGTAATGGTCCTTGTTGATTTTTGGGGATCAATAAATAGGCCGGAACGTCCATTCCTTCATCTGATGTAAAGCTAATATGCTGTCGAGTGTAAGTATCCATGTCCTTTTCATCCAAGATTCTTGGATTGAGTTCAGATTTAGTCGTCGGAAAACCGCCTAGACTTTTAGAAAATTCATCCTTAAAATCAGCGTATAATTGAAACCACCTCTCTTTATCCTTTGAATTAAAATTAAACTTTACAGCCGCTTTAGCATACAAACGATCAAGATAAGCATCCGGATTCCACATCTATTTCACTCCTTTGCCGCTGTCTATATATTAATAATACATGATATTCTATAAATCTTCAAGATTTGTCAAGGTAAGCGCTTACTTATAAGGCATTTTCTGCAATTGTATATATTTGTTTTTTCTCTTCGTGACTTAATATCTTTTCAATTCCATACGTTCCGATTAGGTATACTATAATTAATGTTATATTTGTTACTATAGTATACTCAACACCTAGGGTCGTCGCTTGAAAAAATAAAATCGGAAGTTTTGCACTTGCCCATATTGTCAAGAAAAACAACACGTTAGCATATCGAGCGCCTTTTTTTAGCATAATTTGTGCGACCGGAAAAGCAGCGATTAAAGGTCCTGCTGACATTGTTCCGATAAAAAAGGCAATTAAAACACCAATAGGGCCTGACTTTTCTCCCATTAATTTAATCATGGTTTCTCTTGGAACCCATATGTCAAGCAATCCAATCATTAAAAAAATCGGAGGAACAATCTTTAACATTGATACAAATTGAAACCAGGCCGAAACCAACGCCGAGACTCCTAGCGAAGCTTTTTCATCAGTTACTGTTGTACCAATTTTTACACCTAGAAAATCGAGTAAAAACAATCCGAGCAATAACACCAGTGATATATAAAACATTTTACTTTTAAACATAGACAACAAAATATCTTTTTGCTTCATTTATAATACCCCCCATACAACTATAGCTACAATTCCGGAAGCAAGGAATGCAAGACCATTTCTCAAGGCAACCGCTTTTTGTCCAAAAAATTTCACTTCGGCTGCCCAGTAGACCAAACCAACGGCCATCAATGTCGTCACAAAGGCTGCTACTTGCGGATAGCCCGCTCCATTATTTAACAACTCGGCTCCTAAAGGAAAGGTTACAAATGGTGGCATAAATGCAATAGAACCTACAAGCATCCCTGTCAGAACACCCAAAATTCCTGATTCCTCACCAAGAACAGTTTTTATTGTTTGAGGAGTTACTATACTAAGAACGACTCCCACGACTAGAAACAAAGGAATTAACACAGGTACAATCTTGATGAAGGCCATCCAGCCTTTTTTAACCGCTTTTTTTGTTTTCCCTTTGTCTTTAACGATTGAAATCACAAGTAATATAAATGCAATCCCATATAGAATAATTGTTGACATATCCATTCTACTTAATCCTCCTTAAAAATCTTTGAATTTATTATGTAGATATTATAGCAATTATATTCTATTATTGCAATATATAAATTTAAGGATATTTTTTCATATAAATTTAAACCCTTTACTTTCTTTGCTTTCCGATAACTATTTTTTTACAAAGTTAATCTATACGATTTAATCCTATTGAGCTTTTTATAATTTGATATGAGCTTATCTTTTGAAAACGGCTTCCCATGGGATGGATACACTCGACTACACTCAAGATCCATCATCTTTTTCCAACTTTTTTTATAGTCAAATATATCTTCAATCCAGATAATAATATTGTTTTTACTTGGTAATCCATTCATCGAAGCGTCACCACAAAAGAGAATATTATTATCCAACAATAAACCGATTGAATCTTTTGTATGGCCTGGCAACTCGATTATTTTAGCAGATAAATGTTTTTCAATCTCCGCCTTATTATGCTTTTGAATAGTAATAAATCGTTCATTCATTATGACCGGACTAAACCGATGTTCCCCTTTTCCTGCAAACTTCATTATCTGGCAAAACAACCATGCCAGACGACTACTACAAGCACCAGCAAAAGAATTTTGTCCTTTTGCAAGTCGATCCACTGAATTATGATTTACAATTATTTTCGCTGTCGTTTCATTCATTAATTCATTCAAAAATCCAACATGATCATCATGTGCATGGGTGATAAAGATATAAGCTATTTCATTAAGCCGAATATTCTTCTGGTCAAGTTCACTTTTAAACTTTTTAAAATACCCTTCATAGCCAGTATCAATGAGTATATAACCTTCTTTGATTTCAACCAAATAAATATTGTTAATTCTATTTCCAACATTAATAATTCTTTGCTCGATTGGCTTTCTTAAATTAAAATAGTTATTTGTTGTATAAGCAATATCTTTATCCATAGTCTTAATCTCATCAAAATATTTATTATATCCTAGGTATTCGTCTATACTTGTTCCGAATAATATGCATTCCATTTTTCTGCGCATGATATGTGCCGTCTGTAATTCAGAATTTTCCTGAATATGCTCAATTAACCATAATGTATCAACAAGACTATCTATGGCATTTTCCCGAGAAAAAGGTTTGCTAATATAGTTCGAAGACACTTCTTCATCTGCAAAACTTACCTGTTTATCTATAATAACCGCATTCACATGACTTTTAGCATGGCCAATTATACATGCTTGACCATGACATGATTGACAATATTCTGTCCCCATGCACATATGATCTAAATCCTCTCTTATATGCTCATAATAGGCATGGAGCAACTCTGCCTTGGCTCTATAAGCAGACTGTATTCCTGCTTTTCTCTGGTGAAATAATTTCACTACCATAATACCGATGATACTCAGTAATATAATTATTACAGGCATGACGTACTCAACTCGTAAATATCCGTTTGGTATTGTTTTTAATAACTTCTGAATTCCAAAAAACATAAATATGATTGAGGCAAACAATTTTATACCTATTTCTGGAATTTTATCTCCCATTTTTTTGCCCACAATGATACCCAATCCACCCGTAGCAATCATCCCTACAACCGTCCCAACTAATATAAACATTGGATAGGCAGAATCAGCTGCTAAGGTTATTGCTGTTAACTGAGTTTTATCTCCCAGCTCTCCTAGAAAAAAAGCTACTGAAACAGTTCCTACTGGGCCAAATTGAAACTTTGTTTCTTCTTCTTCCTCATCCTCTTCTGTTTTCAATGTCCATATCGCAAAACCTACAAAAGCCACACCAGCTATCATCTGAACTGTATTCATTGGAATAACCGACGATAAATAATTCCCTAAAAGAACAGCTAAACCATGATTTAAAAAAGAGCCAATACCAATTCCTATTAATACTTTTTTTACGGGAAAGCGTGTAGCAAAAGCCATGGCTAATATTTGTGTTTTATCACCCATTTCGGCAATAAAAATTAATATAAATGCTTTTAATATTTCTCCAGTCATATTCTATATCTCCATTTCATTTTGTTTTATTTACATTTTTTGATAAATTGGTCAACTTCATTGGCCCATCGATTATAGGTTTCCATTTTTATCGGAAAATGCGGTGCCCCTTCAACCTCCACGTATTTTTTAATCTTCGATCCTAGCCTTTCAAAAGTTTTTTTCATATATTTTTTGGGTGTCATTTGATCATTTCCAGGTTGTACAACTAAAACTGGTTTTAAAAAATTGGAATGTTTGACAGTAGGTTTGCTATCCAAGGCCAAGCTGGTAGCTCCCCCATACTTGCACCTCCAAGCCAAACACTGCTTCCATACTTGTTTTTAGCAAATGTCGCAGCATCTTTTAGATTTTGAACATGAGCATTCCATTCAAAATCACCCTTTATTCCTTCATTATAACCATACCCTTGTAAGTCCGGAACAATCAAAGTATATCCCCGCTTAAACAAAGGAATAATAAAAGGTAATAGGACTCTAGCATAACCTGCAATATCATGGGAAAATACTATAACCGGAGCATTTTTATTCTCTGATTCATAGATTTCAAGATGAATTTTTTTACCATATGATTTAATTTGTTCAACTCTAGCAAATTTCTCCCATGAAACGATTAAATCTACTCCGAACCATCTCTCCATATAATTTTTCCAATATTCGTTTCCTAGATACATATCTTCTCCCTTCAAACTAAAAAGAGACCTATAGATTAATTGATAAACTTTACCAATTAATCTATAAGTCTCGCTCCATTAAACATTTTTAACGTTAATAAGACCAGGATTGCTCCAGTATGTTGACCTTATCTGTGGTTTCCCATAGCTACTCCCTTATAGAGTTCTATACTATGATATCAAGCGCTTTTCAGTTTGTCAATAAATTAACTTATTTTTTGATAAACTCCATTATGCGATTTACAGCTTCTTCTTGTTGCTGTTCACGGCTAATGCGTGCCTTTCCATCGCCTTCTTGTTCTCCGTAATCCCCAAAATAAGCATGGTTTCCTTCTTTGATTTCATAAATTTGATCCGCTTTTGCCACTTGTTCAAGATCCAATAACAAATCATGGGTTCCATATATGACCAGTGTGTCTACAGGTGCATTATTTACTGGATATGCCCCAAGTAATATTAAGCCCTCCACCTTATCATGATTTTTCTCCATATATGGGCTTGCCATAGCACCTCCGAGGGAATGCCCTGCAATGTACCAATGTTCAATCTCTTGATACAAATTAAAAACTTCTTCTGCAGCATTAATGTCTAATACTGCTAGATTACCCGGCATTTCAACTAAAATAGGCCTTATACCTTGATCTGCAAGTTGCATTAATAAAGGCATATAAGCGATTGCTTCAACCTTTCCCCCGGGATAAAAAATCATGCCGATCTGTTCGTCAAAGACTTCTTTGGGCTGTATTGACGTATATTGACCTTGTTTAAGGATTCTTGAACTATTTTCTTCCATGAGCGTATGTACATGGTCACTCGCCTCATAATAATCATTGATATAAATGACAGCCCCAAGACTCAATAAAATAATAAAAGCCAAGAGTCCAATAAGTATTTTTTTCATAAAACGTTCATCTCAATCGAGTCTTTTATTAAAGGTTGCTGTGGTAATACCAATAAGTACAAAGATGATGCATAACATAGCAACCGTTGCTGACCATAAGTAGCTGATAGAAACACCTTTAACAATAATACCACGTAGAATAATCAGAAAATGCGTGATTGGAAATGTAGCACTGATATATTGGATAAACAGAGGCATGGATTGCCTTGGAAACATGAATCCGGATAAAAGAACGCTAGGTAGGAGAAAAGCTAAGGTTGCCTGTATGGCTTGACCTTGATTTTTTGATATTGTTGATACTAACATTCCCATGGACAAGGCACCAATTAAAAAAATAAATCCTAATAAAGAAAGCTCCAAAAAACTCCCGGAAACAGAAATTCCGAAAACCAAACGACTTAATATCAACACTATTATAAAGTCATAAATACCAATGAAAATATAAGGAATCAGTTTACCGATAATGAGTTCAAATGAGGTAACCGGTGTCATAATAAGTTGTTCAATGGTACCAAGCTCTTTTTCCCTGACCATAGCTAAGGCTGTAAGAATAATGGTGATGTTTTGGAGAATTAAACCGACAACACCGGGAACATTAAACTTGGCACTTTCGAGTGTGGGATTATAGAGAACCATAGGAGAAGCCTTGACACCGGACTCTATTGTAGAGGTATATAGGTTCAAATTATAATGATTGGTGATTAAGAGAGCATATTGCATAGCGGTTCTGGCTATGGTAGGGTCTGAACCGTCTACAAGAATTTGAATTTTTGCTTGCTCACCTCGTAAAATCGACGATGCAAAGTCTTCTGGAAGGATTAAACCGACTTTAATATCTCCTTTTTCAATAGCTTTTTCCAACTGTCCGATCGATGTTAGTCGCATCGTATCCAAAAAATAATCTGCATGAATAAAAGCATCAATGAGCATTTTGCTCTCATATGTAGCCGAAGAATCATAAATCCCCAATTCAACATCTGTTACATCGGTATTAACGGCAAAACCAAAAATCATCAACATCATAATCGGCAAGAAAAAAGAGATAATCATACTCGGCTTGTCTCTTTTTATATGTATAAACTCTTTTTTTGTAATGGTGAGCATTCTATAAAATCGGAAATTGGACATAATTTTATTCCTTCCCTTTAGGATCTCTAAGTGTTGATTTCATTTCTTTATAGGACATGAGTTGTGTTTTTTGCTGATTGGAAAGTTCATGGGAAATAAAAATGTCTTCTAAATTATCAAAGCCCGACTTTTCATAAAATGCTTCTGGGGTATCTATGTCGATAATGTCACCACGGTATATAAAGCCAATACGATCGCAAACTTCTGCTTCATCCATATAGTGAGTGGTGATAAAAACCGTAACACCTTGGGCCGATAATTCTACAATGGTCTTCCAAAATTGTCTTCTAGATACTGGATCAACGCCGGCTGTCGGCTCATCTAGAACCAGTAGTTTTGGCTTATGAATAAGAGCACAGGATAAAGCTAAACGCTGTTTTTGTCCCCCTGAAAGCGTTTTAGCTAAAGCATTTTCCTTACCTGTTATTTCAGCCAGTTGAATTAGACGTTTCGATTCTGTAATAATATCTTTTTTTAAATCATAACCAAAAAGGGTCCCTTTTCCAGAATTTGGGGTTATAACACCACATAACATCCGGATAGTTGTTGATTTACCCGAACCGTTCGGACCTAATAAACCAAATATTTCACCTTTTTTTATAGAAAAACTTACGTTTTTTACCGCATGGATATCTCCAAATTTTTTGTTTAATTCTTTAATATCAACAACAATCTCACTCACTGACATCACCTTCCAAATCCACTGACAATAACATACCTGGGCGGATGGTTTCACTATTAAGAATCTTAACGTCCACCATAAAGACTAGTCGTTGGTAGTCTTGCTCCGTTACGATATTCATAGGTGTATACATGGCTTCATGGCTAATGCTTTGAACTTCACCGATATATTTAACATCGGTAGCTGTAAGGGATAGAGGCAACAATTGCCCTACGGAGATAAGACTTAAGTCTTGTTCATTAATATAAAGTGTCAAATGCAATTCACTCGGATCATAAGCGGTTCCTAGAATAGAACCACGATTTACAAATTCGCCTTCTGCATAATTGACAGATTCTATTACGCCGGCATGATAGGTGACGACATGATAATCCGCTAACTGAATTTCTAGCAATTCCTTGTTTTGCAATGCTGATGTCACGGCTAGCCGGGCAGCATCTATAGCAAATTGATCCCCACCTGTTTGGGCTATGGATAAATTCTGCTTAGCACTATCTTCACCAATTTGATTGAGTCTATATTGTTGATTCAAACGATTAATTTCAGTATCAGCCTGTCGAATATTTAGCTTTAATTTTTCAATATTCAGTTGCGAAGATTCTATATTAGATTCTATATCTAACAATTCAGTTTCAGCCACAACCCCTTCTCGATAGAGTTGGGTTATGGATTCATATTGTTCATATAAACGCTCATACGTTACTTGGGCTTGTTCCAATGCAAGTTCTGAAGATGCTTTGGCTACTTTGGCCGCCTGAATGGATTGAAAAACCATGGCATTGTTTGTTGCATAAGTATCTACAGAATTTTTCAATATTGAGAGGTTTTCCTCTCTAACGGGTGCTTGAATTTGCTCTAAACCCAATTGTACAGATGCTATATTGGTGTCTGCTTGTGCCAGTTGTTGAACTAAATTATCATGATTAATAACAGCAATGGGAACCATAGATTCAACGAAATCACCTTCTTCAATGTATAATGCCTCTAAGATGCCGGTGGCTGTCGCTTGAATATTATAGGTTTTTCCAATAGCCTCACCGAAGTACAAAGAATTTTCTTCAGGATTATATAGGACAGTCATTGTGAAGTAGATGCCAATACCTAGAAGAACAATTAGAATTATAGGAAGTATCTTTTTCATGGTCAGCCTCCTTAGCTCATAACAAGACATTATCAAATGATTTTCTTCTTAATTGTTACTTCTATTATACCAAATTATTCAACTTATCATCAACTATTTGCATGTATATAAATTGGTCAACTTCACTGGCCCATCGATTGTATGTTTCCATATTTGTTGGAAAATGTAGCCCCCCGGAACAATCAACGTAAACTTTTATTGTAATAAAGATATTTCTGATTTGCCGCTTCACTCCATTTTTCTCCTATATATCGAAAACCAAGTTTTAACAAAACTTTTTCTGAAGATATATTTTCTGGTTCTATTGAAGCTCCTAATACATTGATAATTCTACTTTTAGCAATATATTCTACGCAAGCTCGAGCAGCTTCCGTGGCATAGCCATTTCCCCAATATTTTACTTTGAAATGATACATCAATTCTGCATCGCATCCATTGTCTGGTGGATTGAATCCGCAAACTCCTGCTACGTCTCCACTTTCCTTGAGCACCACCACATAAGGTGAAAAGCCTTTATTTTTTTGCATATTTATGTAGAATTGAATTGACTTCATTTCTTCTTCCCGAGTACCTGCGCTTCCACAATATTTCATCACTTCCGCATTTCCCCAGATTTTCAGCATCTCATCTAAATCATTCAGTTCAAGCAACCTCAAAATCAGTCGATTTGTTTCTATAATTGTCATATCACTACTCTCCTTCACGTTAAACCATGCGTTAGAACTTTATTCTCGAAGTCATTGCTTTTAAAAACAATAGATTAACCAATGTAATGGCTATTCCTTCCACTAGGAGAATCCCCAAGTATCGAAGCGGGTGATTATTTGAAAACCTCAACATCATATCATGTATGGGAATCAGAAATATCACCTGAGTTAGCCAAATACCCATAAATAAAATTGCCATTACTGCAAGAAGATACTTCAAAATGCCTGTGAATGAAAATTTCACTTTCATCGCTGCATCCATCAAAAAACACTTAAGAACAAGAGAAAGTAACAAATATCCAATTATAAAAATGATTTGAGTTTGGAAAAACAAGACTGTCATCATAATAAGGCTGGTGGCTATATAGACAAAAGATAAAACTTCATTCCGCTTTGAAAATAGTGCAATGACTACAGGAATAATAAAGGCGGAAAAAATACTCGTTGTCCCTCGAAAAATCAGAAGACTCAACACAGACAAGGCTAAAGCGAGGGCAGATCTTGTGAGAGCATTGATTTGATTTTTGGCATCCATCTGATTTTTTTGTCTATTTATACTCATTGATATATCTCCCTGAAATCCCTCGTATTTGGTTATCATCTTCTTGCTCAATATAGTCAATAATACCGTTTTTACCTTTGTTCATATTTCCCTCACTTTTTTAACCAAAATTATTATAGTATAAGCTCATCCATTATTCCCTGTAACTCGGCAACAATCTGATTCAACGCCTCTATTTCCGATGATGTTTCATGTACTGAATTATTTTGATGGTCGATACTGGTAATCAGTTGATTTGTTGATTCTTCTGTCTGACTAAATAAATTCTGCAAATACGTAATTTTCTCTGTGACAAGATCTGAGGATGCTGATATTTCTTCCGTTGATGCATATACATTCTGAACTTTTTCTGTCACATAATTGACGGAATCAGAGATTCCGTTAAATTTCACCTCAACTTGATGAACAAGTTCAATTTCATCCTGTATTTTTTCTTGGGTTAGATCCATAGATTCACGGGTTACTTGAATGCTATTCTGTATTTCATGAATTAATGTCGTAATATTTTCTGCCTGTTTTGCAGAGCCTTCAGCAAGTATCCGAACTTCGTTAGCTACAACAGCAAAGCCTTTTCCATGCTCTCCTGCCCGGGCTGCTTCAATCGAAGCGTTGAGCGCTAGCAAATTTGTTTGGGCAGCAATTGCTGTAATCGCATCAACAATACTATTTATTGCGTCTGACTGTTCTTTTAGTCTTATTACATGAACACTTGTTTCTTGAACTTGTTGAACAGCTTCTTCAACAGATATCTTCATCGAGCTCATTGTATTCTTTCCTTCAGATGCATATTGAGAAGTTTTAATTGACTCTTCTGTAACTTCTTGAGCATAACTTGCAACTTGATTTATTGTCTCATTAATCTCAAAAACTTGCTCCGAAACTTCTTTGGTCGATGCAATAAGCTCACGCTCTACTTCTTGCTCATTTTGAACGGCATTCTGTACAAGTCTGCTATTCTCTTTTATCATTGCATTAATACCTGTAAACTTACTGCCGGTTTGAACAAGCCTTGATGTACTTTTTTGAATTATACACATAAAATTATGCATAGTTTCTAATAAGGCATTCATATTGCTTGATAAGCGTCCAATTTCATTATTACTATCAATCTGAATACGTTGTGTTAAGTCCCCTTTTAGATTAGCAACTTGGCCTGTTTTTTCGGCTAGTCTTTCAAGGTCGCGTGTTTCTTTTTTAACAACAATTCGAATCATGACAATAATTATACTTACAATGATGAGTAATATAACACTTAAAACTGTGGTTATTGTTCTTAAAATTAGGCCTATTATAGATGTCGATAAACTTAGATATGCAATTGCTATATTACCTTGACTATCTTGGAGCGGAAAATAAAAATCTATTGATTCTCCATCCAATATATGCTCTTTACCAAAATCAGTAAATTGCGTCTGTCCGGTTTCAATCGCTTGAATTAATTCTTGGGAAGGATTTTTCACAATTTCTCCTGTCTGATATTGTGTTTTTTCATCAATTCCGTATAAATATATTAGTTTATCGTCTCGCTTTGCAATAATCATAAGTCGATCTGTTAGTTCCGCTGCCGATGCATGCATTTTGTCAAATTCCTTTTTCAATAATTCAAACTCTTGTTGTTCTATTGTTCCTTCCTGAAAAACTTTAGAAATATCTAATTTTGATACTGTTGTTTGAATAGCGCTGACTGACAATTCAAATCCGCTTTGGGCAAGCGATGTGATAAAGCTAAAAGCAATATTGGTAAATACAACACTAATAATTAAAAAAATAGCAACTACAGACACACTAATCTTTATAGTGAGCTGATTTCTCAACTTTTTGTTTTTTTTCATGGCAAATTTCCTCTCGTAATATATCTAGTATTATTCAAATTGTTTGTTACAAGTATAACAAACAATAATAAAAAAACTATTAAATATTTATTAAAGATGATTCAGATTTTCATTTTACATATTTTTCTACTCTTTTACCGCACCGGCTGCTACTCCTGATAAAATGTATTTTTGGAAAAAAATGTATAACATAATTGTCGGAACCATAACGACAATAATTCCAGCCGCAAGAACTTGCCAAGATCCTTGTTGTGCATTGGCAAAATTCATTAAATACGTTGTTAACGTTCTTAAACTATTTTTAGGCATATATAAATAAGGAATATACATATCGTTAATAATAATAATCGACTTGATAATGCATACTGTTGCTGTTGCCGGAGCCAACAATGGGAAAATAATTTGACCAAACAACTTGAAGTATGAACATCCGTCAATTAAGGCTGCTTCATCTAGCGCCACAGGAATCCTTGAAATGAACTGGCGATTTCTGTAACAAAGGTTGGAATCAACATGCCTAAAAAAAACAACCCGACGACAACTTTCTTACCACGAAAGTTAAAGCGTTCGATGACATATTTTTTAAACACGCGACTAAAATGTTCAGGATTTTGATAGCCTACCATCTCAGCAATTTCATATATTTTAAAGGTTGTTGATTTCAATAGTTCTTTAGCTTTTTCAACCCGCAATTAGGATTATTTTGTGCTACATGCAATCGTGATGCAGAATAGTCCGTAATCCATGACAAAAAATTTGTCACCCATAATTTAAGACTTCTCACATCTTGAATACGCATGATTTTATCACTATAAGTATATTCCTTCCCGAAAATATCTACAAGTGAAGAATTGTCTCGTTCAAAACAATGATTAAAACTGTCTGCATCTATACCTGTCTCACTAATGCAGACTGTTATTTGCACTCCATACTCTTTGCAAATATGATTTTGTATTTCATGAATCAAATTGTGTAAAGACGCCTCACTTTCTTGTTGATGATGTAACTGATAAAATCCATAGATAGTGTCTATAGTATCTTTTGCTTGGATAAAAAACCTTGTAATATTTGGTCAAGTATCTTTTTTTGATTTTGGTGGTCTTCTGGTAAGTCTAAATAAAAACGAAGAATTTTATAGGGTCCAACAAAAAAATCACTGGTGCGATTAAGAATTTCTTGTGCAGTAATCTCCTTTTTCACTAGTAAACCCAGATATTCTTCCTGACTTTTTTCTAAGTTACGCACCCTTTTTTCATAATCACCGATTAAAGTTCTTTGTTGCCTTACCATCGCATTAAACTGACTGGTAACCATTTGAAGTTCTTGTTGCCCTTCCGGTTTAATATATACATCTAAATTTCCTTCTTTAATTTGATATAGTCCACTATTAATAGCTTCAATCGGTTGAATAATACGCTTCATAAAGATTCCAAAATATATAGCACCAAACATAAGAATTATACCTGCACTTGCCAATATGAATCATTCACATTAAATACCGATATTTCCGACGAATCAACTATACGAGTTAAACCCAACTTATTCTCGCCTTTTAAAAAATTATCATTATATTTTTTTATACGTTCCGCTACATCTGTTGACTGAAACAGCGTTACCATCTCAATCGTTTGCGAACGATACGTTGAAACATCCGGAGCTAAAGCAAATATAAGAATAAGCATGTCCGCATTCCACCTGAATACAAGTCATTTATTTTTTGATTCTGATAGGCACCCAATTCAACTGTATTCGGATTTTTTGTAGCATTTTGATACCAAAGCTCCTTACGAATTTCTTCACCACTTCTATTGATGTCCATTTTAACATACACATCTTGCGCTCGCTCAATATTTTCGATAGCTTGACGACGAAATTGTACGTTCATAACAGATAAAGCTACGAAAAGTACGATAAAAACCAGTATAACAATAAGTATTAAGAACACCCTGTAATAACTTGTTTTTAATGTCGTATTTTTTTGTTTCCACAACATTTCGTCGCCTGAAAAAATTAAATTGGGGCAAATATCTTTTCCACCAAAAGCTCTAATCCGTCAAAAAAATATGATTTACATCTTCCCGATTCAAATACTTTCATTCGATCAATGACTTCTGCCTTGAATTCATAGACTATAATTTTATTGTATTTTGTATCAACAATCCAATATTCCTTTGCTCCTGATAACATATAACTATTCAGTTTATCCACCATATCTTTTGAACGGGTGCTTTCTGATAGAATCTCAACAACTAAGGTTGGCGTTCCAGTGTAACGTCCGCTCTCGTTTACCCCACCTTCCAAATCACAAACCACCAACAAATCCGGTTGGACAACGTCAGGTTCTTTAAATCCCTCTTTGTGTAAATGAACGTCGAACGGAGCAACAAAAGGCTGACACGGCTTACCTTCAAACCACGTCTGAAAAATATTATTAATTCTGTTTACAATCATCTGATGCATAACATTTGGTGACCCCATTAACACAATTTCACCATTAATAAATTCCATCCGTTGATTACTTTGTTCATTCATCTTCAAAAATTCTTCATAAGATATTTTTTTACCACCATACACATAGTCAGTAGCATTTTCTCTTATCGTAAAATAACGTTCAACTTCTGTTACATAAGGCGTTAACCTAGCTACTTTTTTACCATTGCGCGTGATGACAACGTCATTATCTTTTAACATTACTTCTTCTAAATACTGGCCAAAATTATTTTTTATCTCAGTCGCGGTTGCTTCCATCATTAACCCTCCTATAAACACTGAGTTTACATTAACAGGTACTGTAAATTTAATTATTCGTTTTTAATTGCTGCGCAATATCCTCTGTAATTTCAGGGTCAATCAGGCCATCTTCCACCATACGTCTCATGATTTTTATCGATTCATCATGTGTCATAGCTTCTCTGTATGGTCGTATTTCTCCCAAAGCTTGGTAGATATCTAGGCATGCCAATAATCGGGAATTAAAATCAAGTTGATCAGCACCTAGTCCTCTTGGATAACCCATTCCATTGAGTTTTTCGTGATGATAGAGAATAACATTTTTAGGTGATGTTAAAAAAGGAAAACTAATTATATTACTCTCTCCTATCCTGCAATGCTCTTTACTACTTTCAATAATGTTCTGTTTAGCTTTAGCATCTCCCCGTAGATTGTCATGTAGAATCTTAAGGCTGGCACCATTATCATGAAGTATTGAAAGTGCAGCCAGATCGTATTTCATATCCGTCGAAAAATTCAAGGCGTGTGCGAGTCGGTTTGTTACACAAGCCAATCTTTTGGAATGGTTTGTTGGTACGCCAAAAATATCTGTTTCTATTACATCCAAAACATTGGAAATAGCTTGTAAAAATTCGTTAATGTCAAAAACCATTTTATCGTTCCTCATTCCTTGCATATCTTTACACTACTCTGGAATTTCCTATTTTCCCTCCGTTTGTTTGATTAACTCGTGTACCCATACATCTCAAGTGCCGCCTTGAAAGCTGACCTTCGAGGGTATTTTTTCCTAAAATAATGCATAAACCGCTGTTTTTCACTTTGTTCCCCTCTTGACTCCTTAACTTCTCCAAGTGCCGCTATATATGCCGCACACTCACCGTAGTAATTTCTACGGTTGGCTTCCATTATACCTGCAACACGTCTTTCTAGCATCTTTTCCAACCTTAAAATGACTTTTTCAGCATATAGCTCATCTATTGAAACTATTTCTTTCCACCTGAGAATACATTCCAAGAATACGTCACTGTCACTTTTACCTGTTTTCTCAAGAAAACCTGATTCATACCCTTGTGCACTAAAATCAAGATGGAATCTAGCTGATTCCAACATACTCCTTCCACCGAATTGAAGCTGTTCGCCTTGAAACAGCAACAAGATAAACAAGGCTAGTCCTTGTTTCATGAATGTTCCTGACCAACCAAGGGCTTCTTTTTTATTCATTCTACGATTCAACACTCGTTCAAACTCACCATTTAAAAACTCCAAAGCACTGATGATATCTGGCGTCACCTTATTTTCCGCCAACTCAGAATTAACATAAAGGTCATGTATATACGAATTCTGGTTTGACAAAACCCCTTTTAATATTTCTTGTAAATTCTCTCTTGTTTTGACTCTGTCTTCACATTCTAGTAGCGCTCTTAAATAGTCTGTTGGGCTGGTCCTTGACCGAAATGCTTCAATATAACAGGTTTCCACCTTAATGTCTTCACCAAGAATTGAAGCATATACAGCAGTCATCAATGCAACTTCACTACGAATAAGATACTTCTTGTCGATTAAATCCAATGCCCTCATGCCTAAATCCAACATTTGTTCACTGGAGCGTCCTTGACTATCTGTCAACAATTGCAGTAACATTGCCGGATGCGTCTTGGCATAGGTCTTCGCAATATCGATGTTTACTTCCGGATCATTTTTTAGGGACATTGCTTCTTTTATTAGCTCTTCTGCCATCCTGCCTGTTCTTTCTCCCAAATACCGAATTAATATATCTAGAAACTCGTCAACACCCTCCAATTCTTCACTTCCATACTGAAAAATATGTTCCAGCTTAATATCATTCAATCCATAATTTGACAAAATTATAAAAATGACCTCTGGTCTCTCCTTCATAGGGTGCGCATGATATGAACAATAAAGTATCTCTAATACAGCTTTTTGAGAATTCACAGCTATGAGTTTCTCTGACACCAAATCCGAAAAAGATAGTTCATTATCACCATAGTCACCGATTGTATGAACCACGAGCGTCATCAGACGTTCCCCCACCTTTGCGCCCTCTATGAATTTTTCTCGGTCAACACATTTGTGAATAAAACCACAGATACTTTCAATCGTATCTAATATTTTTTCCGGGTCTTCATAATAAAATTCTTCCTCGTCTCCATGATACCAATCATCGTATTCCTCATTTAGAATTTCATGCAGTACAAACTCGCCTTCTTCGATTTTTGTAATTATTTTATCAATTTCCCTATATTCTCGTTCTAAGTCCCTATCATCAACAATTGTAGTATTTACTGACTTGTTCCCATCTGTGAAGTTTTCTATTCTTTCTAAAAAATCATTCCGTTGGTGTTCCGGCAAAATCCGAGCTGTTTCATGCAAAAAAAGCTTCAACTGTTGGTAGTCTAACTTTTCTGTCAAAGTATCAACCTGCTTTATAAACATTGATAGATTCATAAAATTCTCCTTGTATAGTAACTTTTTTAGGCATTTGTTAAATGCCTGAAACCCTTTATTTCAAAGAGTTTCTTGGTTTCTT
>CAZLXW010000037.1:0-38632 GCA_964563505.1 uncultured Eubacteriales bacterium | reverse complement strand
CAACAGAGTTTAAGCTATTACATGTACTGATGCGAAATATGAATCAAGTTCTTACGCGAGAACAATTAATTGAATTGGCCTTTGGAATAGACTATGAAGGCTTTAATCGCAGTATTGATACCTATATTAAACGTATTAGGCAAAAGATTGAGCCTGATCCTAAGCATCCGCTATATTTGAAAACGAAATACGGATTAGGTTATGTTTTTGGAGGTGAAAAAGAATGACACTTCGAAAACTTTGGCTGATTATTTTAGTTCTTGTATCAATTATAGCAATTGCTGTTAATACGCTTATTTTTGCCTTTCTCACAGACCGTTATTTTTCGGATTATTTAAACGAAAGTTATGATTTGCATGTCAATCAGATATTAGAGTATACATCCAAAGCAATGGTTAATGAAGATGTATCTTATAATCAGATGGCTATTGAATTAGAGTCCCATTTGAATGATCCTATTATCGCGATAAAACTTTATGATACCAATGGAGACCGATTAATTGAAGTCAGTAGTGATTATTATTTGGACCCTCAAATGAGAAATGGTATGATGGGAAATCGGATGATGGAACAGATGTGGGGACCTTCTTCTGAAGAAGTCCATCAATATAATATCACCGCTAATGAAAAGACAATAGGTGTTATGAATATAACATCTCATAGTCTTGCAGAAAATTCCTTTGTGGCTAGGCGGTTCAAAGGTGCACTCGTTTCCAATAGTTTGGTCTCCGTAGTAATTACTATTTTGATTGCTATATTTGTTGGAATAATTATCAGTCGTATGATGAGTCATTCTTTAAAAGATACTGAAAAACTAGCAAGTGATATTCGACTTGGACAAGAAGTCCAGCTGAAATCATCGGGCATACAAGAAATTAATTCAATTCGAGAAAGTTTATTAGAATTAAATGCTCGATTAAGACTCAAACAAAAAACACGTAAGAAACTTATTGATCAATTAGTGCATCAAACAAGAACGCCGCTTACAATTTTACAGTCACATATTGAGGCTATTGAAGATGGTGTCATCAAAGTAGATGAAAAAGAAATTAAAACATTTAAAAATCAAATTTTTGACATTACAACCATCATATCTAACATGAGTTTCCTCATTGGTGCAAGTAAAGATACAGATGAGATGAAAATAGAGAACTTTGAACTGGGCACAATGCTAAAACAAATGCAACAAGGACTTGTCGCTCAATTCATGAAGAAAAACATTGATTTTGTCATTGATTCCCACCAAAGCATCAAGTTGAAAACGGATAAATATAAATTAAGTCAGGCTATCTATAATTTGTTAATCAATGCATACAAATATACAGAAGAAAAAGGCCTTGTCAAAGTGAGTTATGCTCAGAGCGGCGACAGATGCATTTTGAAAATCGAAGATTCCGGCATCGGCATTGCAGAAAAGGATATAGATAAGATTTATTCTGCATATTATCATAGTTCTACAGTGATAGGGCAAAAAGGTGACGGAATAGGGCTCTATATTGTACGTAAAAACATTAAAAGTATAGGTGGGAATGTGTCGGTTGAATCAAAAGTTGGGATAGGTAGCCTATTTACGATTGACATACCTATCAATCCCATTTCTTTGTCTTAAAAAAGAAAAACATACCTCCTGCAATAACAATACATGCGACAATAAATACATAAAATGCGAAAGGTGAATCTAGCCCGGGAAAGTGAGAAAAATTCATGCCAAAAACCCCGGAGAGAAAAGATAATGGAATGAATATAGCGGAAAATGTCGTTAAGGTCATCATCGTTTTATTCATTTCGTTACTTGAATTGGCCATTTGCATCTCATGTAAGCTTATGGTCATTTCTTTATATGCATTAAAGGCCACAGAGATTTGATGGAGGTGATCAAGGAGGTCGTTATAGTAAGGCAACATATCTTTGATAATTATTTCTTTATCGACCAAAGATGTAATTGAATCTTTTATGGGTGTGACAGAATTAATTAGGTGTAAAAGTTCTTTTCGAAGATAATATATATGCTCGCGACTTTTTGGATCACTATCGAATATTTTCAATTCAATATCTTTGATATCTGAGGCTAATCGATTAAGGATTCCAAAGTATTGATCGACTAAGGCATCAATTAAGGTGTAGTATAAGAAGTCGCTCCCCAATTCTCTTGATTCGCTTTGCTTGTCTTCTAAACGTTTTCGAATTCCGTCAAATACATCTCCGGGGGTTTCTTGAAAGGTAAGAATTATATTATTATAGTGAACAATGGCTAAATGCTCATGGATAATTTCTGATTGTTTCAAATACATCATTTTAAAAATTGAAAAAAGATAGAAATCATTAATTTCAATTTTACTCCATTGAGATACATGCACAATATCCTCTAAGTCCATTTGATGCATTTGAAATTCATTTCCAATGTTTTCAATGAGATCTATATTATGCAATCCAACGATATTAAACCAATAAACCTTGTTTGAATCAAAAGGGCCTTTAATTGTTTCAATGTCGCTTTTTTTATACATATCTTTATTATATTCGATACATTCAATGCGAATATTTACATCTTTATGTTGTCCACTATAGGACAAGGTTCCGGGAGGTTCGTTTGTGGATCCTTTTTTTCCGTGCAAAAAATTTAGTGAATCGTTTAAAATCATGTGATACTCCTTTTCTGTTAGTTTAGTAAACGAAAGCTGATATACCCAATGTAATAAGGTAGTAGTATAGCACCTTCTTTTCTAGAAATAAGTCGTCTGGTACGCATCACGATAAAAGTGAAGATTGTGAATAGTAAGAGCAATACAATTTCAATATACACTGAATCAGATTTTTCTTCAAGATATTTTAGTTGTCTTGTGATACAAATCACATACGTCCTTAGCCCATATCTATATAATGTGCTTATACTGATTATTTACATTATTGATAGGAGGATTTTAATGAAAACAACGATTATTTATTGGACAAGTACAGGTAACACTGAGAAGATAGCAACACTCATTGAACAAGGATTAAATGCAGGTAAAGAAAGCGCAGATCATATTATTGCCCTAAAACCGGTTTCAAATAGTGATGAATCAGATATTTTAAATAGTGATTTAGTGATTCTAGGTTGTTCTGCGATGGGTGTTGAAGAGATTGACACGTCTGAAATGGAGCCTTTTCTTCGCGCTCACCAGGAACTATTTAAAGATAAGTCGGTTGCGCTTTTTGGTTCCTATGGATGGGGAGATGGTGAATGGATGGAAAATTGGGAAGTGCTCATGGAATCTTTTGGAGCTAAACTGGAAACAGATAGTTTAATTGTTATGGAAGAACCGGATGATGAGATTATCAATGACTGTCTTAACTTTGGTAAGACCTTGGCAGTTGTCGCTAAAACTTAATTGCCAAGAAAGGAAGGATGTATATGAAAGAAATCTCAGCAAAAGATAATATCAATAGCTTAATTGCTACTCATCCTGAAATTAAAGATATATTATATTCCTTAGGATTTGAAGATATTGTTAAACCCGGAATGCTTCAGACAGCGGGGCGTTTTATGAATTTGGAGAAAGGATCGAAGCTGAAAAGTATTCCGATGGAGAAAATCAAAGCAGAATTTGAAAAATATAATTTTTTACTAAAGTGATATATGTTACATATGTAACTCTTTTCTTAAGCTTGGTGTTATATAATTGACACACACAAAACAATTGAAAGGAGTAACATATGGACGTATTTACACTTGGTTTTTGGATTATTGGAGGCATTCTTTTTATCATCGCAATCCTTAAAGGAAAAGGTGGAGCAAAAGAGTCGATGAAAAAATCACGAGGCATGATGAAAAATATGCTGGGTGATATTATTGGAATTATATGCTTGATTGGCTTATTATTGACATTTATACCACCCCAAACAATTAAGACGGTATTAGGCTCAGAAAACGTTTTTTTCTCTTCACTAGTAGCGGCGCTTATTGGCAGTGTGACCTTAATTCCCGCCTTCGTCGCTTTTCCATTAGTTGGATCTTTTGTGGATGCAGGAGCAAGCATTGTTCCTGGAGTGGCTTTTTTAACGACATTAACCATGGTCGGTGTTGTCACTTTTCCTCTGGAGAAGAAAGAATTTGGGCTTAAATTTGCATTGACTAGAAACGTTTTGAGTTTTTCAGCGGCTATAGTCATTGCTATTTTAATGGGGGTGATTTTGTAATGGTAGATTTAGTAAAAAAGAATAAGTTGCCAATGAGTGTATTTATTGTTTATATTATCTTATTTATTGTCAATGGAGATCTAGGAAAAGAAGCATTATCGAACACGAGCTATTATTTAATAGAAATGTTTCAGATTCTTCCGGTAATTTTTATGTTAACAGTTGCCATTGACATTTTAATTCCCAAAGAGTGGATTATCAAGCGATTAGGAAGTCGGTCGGGTATCGTTGGTGGAGTGTTGGCGCTAGCCTTTGGAAGTCTTTCAGCAGGACCGATTTACGCCGCATTTCCAATAGCAAAAATGTTACACAAAAAAGGTGCAAGTGTAAGTAATGTTGTTATTATCTTAAGTGCCTGGGCTGTAATAAAAGTACCGATGCTGGCAAATGAAATGAAGTTTTTAGGTTCGGAATTTATGTTGACTCGATGGCTTTTGACAGTAGTACTTATTATGGCAATCGGTTGGATTATGAAACAAGCAAAGATTCCGATTAGTGGTGAAGAAGATCAAGTCAAAAAACGACTATATGTCAAAGAAGATTATTGCATTGGTTGTTCAGCTTGCCAAAAATCAATGCCTCAAGTATTTGAAATGCGCCAAGGAAAAGCCTATGTCATTCATGAAAACATTGAGATAGATATGACATTATTGCAAAAAAACGTTGCAAAATGTCCAACAAAGGCAATTATTATGAATGACTAGAAAATTACTGTAGCAAAGCTTTATCTTTAATAGTAATGGTGTTCGAATCAAAGTCGATGAGTTGATCTTCCTTCATTTTTTGAAGTTCTCGTGACAAAGAGGTTCGACTAACTCCAAACATTTCAGAGAGAGCTTTTTTTGTCATCGTTAATTGAATGGTTTGTGTTTGTTGTAGATTGTATTGGCGATTAATATAGGTGATAATACTGTCGCGAATCGTTCGACTGACTCTGTTTTTCATTTTAGTTCCAATCAAGACAGAAAGGTCTGAGATAATTCGAATAAACTGTAATAAGAACGCGGGGTATTGATTGCATAATTCAAATAGTAGATCTTTTTTAATGATAATAACTTTAGATTCGGTTTTTGAAGATATGGTCATGGGATAATGGGTTGAACTTGAAAAAATAAGATTAGCTCCAATGACACTATCTTTTCCAAACCGATTGATTGTCATAAAATCACCGGATTTTCCAATCCGTTCAATAGCAATCTCACCAGTGAGGATGAGTTCAATTTGTTCGCAGAGTTCATCCTCGAAGTGAATAATTTCATTCTTCTGATAGGATTTTTCGATGAAACGTCCATTTTTCATATAATCGGATACGAGATTTGAGGGTAATGTGTTTAAGATATTATTCATGAGTCACCTCCATTGTGCAATTATAATATAAAGATATTTTAAATTCAATATTTGTTGCTATAGCTACATCAAAAAAAGCGGATATCCCTTATGATGTATATATAGTGTTTACAGCAAACCATAGACCAAAAAAAGAGGTGCATTAATGGCAGACCCAAGTTTTGCAGTACTTCAAAAAGTACGTAAAGGAAAAAGAACGTTTGGAATTACTCCAAGAATACCGGGTGGTTTTATATCGCCTGCAGATATGATAAAAATTGCGAATGTTGCTGAAAAGTATAACGGACAACTAAAAATCACATCAGGACAACGGATTACTATTTTGGGAATTCGACCGGAAGATGTTGACCTAGCATGGCAAGATTTAGATATGGATCCCGGAGTGAAGTCGCCGTATTCTGTAAAAAATGTTGAGATATGCCCGGCAGCTTTTTGCAAACGAGCTAAGCAAAACTCAATGAAACTTGGTTTACGACTTGAGAAGAAATACTACGGTAGACCGGCACCCAATCGTACAAAAATCGGTGTAACTGGGTGTTTGAATGCCTGTACGAGTGCAAATAGCAAAGATATCGTGATTTTAGCTGATCCGGAAGGATATATTGTTCGTGTCGGTGGAAGTGCAGGTTTTCATCCAAGATTACCGGATGAAATAGCAAGAGCTTTATCTGAAGAAGAAGTGGAGCGTATGGTTGATGCAGTATTTGATTATTATTGTGAAGCTGCAGATCTTGGTGATAAATTAGGACCATTTGTCGATCGTATTGGTCTAGATGTGTTCATTCAAGGCGTTATGGAAAGATACGATAATATGATGACAATAGCTAATAATGAGAAAGACGAAGAGGAAGAGATATGAGTCAATTTTTAGCCCCAATTCATACATGGTTATTTAAGAAAATTCTTATTTTAGAAGATGTGGAAAAAGAAATTGTAAAAAGTATGAAAACACCAAATTTACAAGAAAAACAAGCGACAATTTTAGAGAAGTATGGACAATTTATTCCGGATCAACCATTAGAGACCATGATTGACCAATCCAATATTCATGGATGGCTTCAAGAGCGGATTACTGTTGCGGAAAGAAGACAAGCAGCATTTGTTAATATTCTTTTAGAATCGAGTACAAATGCACTTGAAGGCATTCAAAATATTTATGAAAATAAAGGCCGTGAATATGCTAGACGTTTAGATGCAAAAGCGACAGAACCAGCAGAAATGTTCAATCTTCTGGGTGATGTATTACTTGAAGGAATGCCCTGTGATCGGGTCAATCGTTTAATTGAACAAGAAAACGATAAAGTGATATGGCAAACAGCAGTATGTGTGCATAAAAATAACTGGGAACAAGAAGATGTTCCGGTAGAACATTACTACCGATTCAGAGAAGCATTTACACGTGGGTTCGTGGAAGAAACAAACAGTGCTATGCGTTATACGTATACATTAGGTGACGAACAGCTACATGAACTGACTATTTAAAAAGGAGAAGATATAATGATTACAAAAGATATGATTATAAGTGAAATACTGGATAAAAAAGAAGGGGCTGCAACGATTTTAATGTCAAACGGAATGGGATGCTTAGGTTGTCCTTCATCACAAATGGAGTCATTAGAAGAAGCAGCTGAAATTCATGGATTAAATATTGATAAACTCATTACAGAATTAAATCAATAATAGAGAAGGAGCAGGTTTTTGCCTGTTCCTTTTTTCTTGCAAAGCAACGGTGGAAATGATACTATTATCTTAATAAAATAAATGTATATGGAGGTAATAGGATGAAAATGGGAGTATCAAAACAAGATTTTACATTACCGGTAATAGTGGCAATCTTCTATCTAATAATGATTGCAATGAATGCTTTGGCAAATATTTTGCCGATTAATGGACAAACAAGTGGAGAAGTTTCTGATGCTTATGGTAACTTATTTGCACCGGCCGGAATTACGTTTTCGATTTGGGGCCTTATTTACATTTTACTAGGCCTATATTGTATTTATCAGTTAATCATGGCTAGACGAAGCGAGTCCTATCAACGTTTGAATATTCGCCGCATTAATGTGCTTTTTATTATTACATCAATTGCCAATAGCTTATGGATTATTGCTTGGCACTATGAATGGATCCTTGTATCGCTGATTTTAATTGTTGTGATTTTAGTCGGACTCATTTTAATCAAGCAACAAACGGTTAAATATGTCCGCGGTACCAAGCATCAATGGTTTATTGATGTACCATTTTCTATTTATTTCGGTTGGATTACGATAGCAACGATTGCCAACGTAACGGTACTATTAGTTAGTCTTGAATGGAACGGATTCGGACTCCCGGAAACTTTTTGGATGATTTTAATATCTGTGATTGGTATTGCTATTAGTGGTTGGACCATGACCAAGAATAAAGATGTCTTTTATGGATTAGTTATTTTATGGGCATATACAGGAATCCTCATCAAACATACCTCGACAAGCGGATTCGCAGGACAATACCCGGCTGTTATGGTAACGATTAGCTTTTGTATTGTAGCTATTGTTGCGCTTATCGGAAATATTCTTCGACTGACATTATTGAAGAAGCAATAAATGAAGGAATTTGAGTGACATATTATGAAAGACAATAAATTATCGATTGGTATTCTGGCCCATGTTGACGCCGGAAAAACAACTTTATCAGAAATACTACTCTATTTAACCGGAAAAATTCGTAAGATTGGTCGAGTCGATCACCAAGATACTTTTTTAGATACCTTTTCCTTAGAAAAAGAACGCGGCATTACGATTTTTTCCAAGCAAGCAGTTTTCTCACTCGGTGATATAGAGGTAACTCTATTAGATACTCCCGGGCATATTGATTTTTCTTCTGAGATGGAGCGAACCTTGCAAGTTCTTGACTATGCTGTGTTGGTCATTAACGGGATGGACGGTATTCAAGCGCATACGTTGACACTGTGGAAACTGCTCGGCCGTTACCATGTGCCAACGTTTCTTTTTGTGAATAAAATGGATCAAATCGGAACCGATAAGGAACAGCTATTAAGGCAATTGCAAGAGCGCTTTAGTGAAGAATGCCTTGATTTTGAAAATTCATCTTTATGGAGTGATACTATCGAAAATATGGCAATGAGTGATGAACATGCAATGGAAAAATACCTTGAAAAAGGAACATTGGAAACGGAGGACATACAAGATCTTATTACAAGGCGTAAGATTTTCCCAGTTTATTTTGGCTCAGCTTTAAAAAATATGGGTATCGAACCCTTCTTGTCTGGATTAGCGACGTATATGGAAGAAAAAAAATATCCGGATATTTTCGGAGCAAGAATTTATAAAATATCGCGAGATGAACAAGGAAACCGATTAACACATTTAAAAATAACGGGTGGGAAATTACAGGTTAAGGATGTATTTGATGATGAAAAAGTAGATCAAATTCGAATCTATTCGGGAAATCAATACGAGTTAGTTCAAACGATTGGACCGGGAAGCATCTGTACAGTAACGGGACTGACAAAATCTCAAGCGGGTCAAGGTCTTGGATTTGAGGAACATACCTATCGCCCCTATATTGAACCGGTATTAAATTACCGTATTGAGTTACCTCAAGAGTGTAATGTTGCAAAAATGCTTGATGATTTAAAAAAACTTGAAGAAGAAGAACCCCATTTAAATATTGTTTGGAATGAAGAGTTAAGTGAAATTCATGCTCAAGTTATGGGGGAAATTGAGATTGAGATCTTGCGTAGTATGATTTTGGAACGATTTGGTGTAGAGGTTCAATTTGATTCAGGAAATCTTGTATACAAAGAATCGATAAAAAGTCCTGTTATTGGTGTTGGGCATTTTGAACCCTTAAGACATTATGCCGAAGTCCATTTATTGCTTGAACCAGGAGATAGAGGAAGTGGCATGGAGTATGTTACTGATTGTAACGAAGATGATTTGGATCGAAACTGGCAACGCCTGGTTTTAACCCATTTAAAAGAACGAGAGCATATTGGGGTGTTGACCGGATCAGAGATTACAGATATGAAGATTACCCTAATTGCCGGTCGTGGACATCTAAAACATACTGAAGGTGGCGATTTTCGTCAAGCGACATATCGAGCGCTACGTCAAGGACTCATGAAAGCAGAGACTCTATTGCTTGAACCGGTTTATGCCTTTCGTATAGAACTACCAAAAGAATTTTTAGGAAGAGCCTTGTCGGATATTGAGCGAATGTACGGACGTTATCAAGACCCTGAATTTGAGGGGGATTGGGCAATGTTAGAAGGCGTGGCTCCGGTTAAGACCATGATGAATTACCAGATTGAGGTTTTATCATACACAAAGGGGACGGGACGCTGTTTGTTTTCTTTAGAAGGCTATGAACCTTGTCATAATACGGATGAAGTTATTAATGAGAAAGCTTATGATCCGGAAAATGATCCAAGAGAGCGAAGTGGATCTGTTTTTTGTAAAAAAGGGGCCGGATTTTATGTGCCTTGGGACCAGGTTGAAAGCTTTATGCATGTTGATACCGGGGGATATCTTCAAAAAAAAGTAAAAGAAGAGTTGATAAGTAGTCCGATTCAACCCGTAAGTTCAATATCAAATCGAGATATTAGTAACGATGAAGTTGAACAAATTTTACGTCAGACCTATGGTGAGCAAAAACGAAACCGAACGTCAAAAGAAGCAAAAGTCGTTTACGGTAAGAAGAAAAAAACGGCGTCTTCAGAGTATGAACATAAATCGATAGTAGCAAAAGACCAATATTTGCTTGTTGACGGATATAATATTATTTTCGCGTGGGAAAACTTAAAAGAAACGGCAAAGCATAGTTTGGAATCATCCAGAATGCAGCTATTGGATATTTTGACCAATTATCAAAGCCAAAAATCCGAAAAAATCATTGTGGTTTTTGATGCCTATCGTGTTGCAGGTAACCCCGGGTCTATTTCTAAATATCATCAGATTGATGTGGTGTATACCAAAGAAGCTGAAACAGCAGATCAATATATTGAACGCTTTGTCGAAAAGATTCGACCGGATTATGAGGTGACTGTAGCAACATCAGATATTTTAGAACAAGTTATCATTATGGGAAAAGGAGCGAAACGCTTATCTGCAGGACATTTTAAGGAAGAAGTAGATCGTGTTCAGCAAAATATTCTAGAACGTCTCAGTGAACAAGATAAAAGTTTAAATAACAAAATCTCTTTTGATGAGGAATGATTCATATTGCATCCATTTACATGATGTGATAAAATACTCAATAATACTTTGATGTTCAAAGTAAAATATACAAAATATGGAATGGAGATGACTGTGAAGGTAAAAGGATATAATGTTGAACGATGGAGCTATGTGATTTTAAGTGTTTTTTTAATGATGATGTATGGAACAGTATATTCTTGGAGTGTATTTCGAGTTCCGGTTGAGGCCCATTATGGGGTAGGAGCTACATTAAGTGGATTGCCGTATATGTTTTTTTTATTGACTTATGCCCTAAGTATGATGTTAGGTGGAATTTTAATTGAAAAATATTCGCCAAGAGTGTTATTAATTGGAGGAGGTCTTTTTGTCACTATTGGGTGGTTGCTTTCTGCTTTAAGTTCAAGCATTATACTTTTAACGATTACGTATGGAATTCTAATTGGATTTGGTGTGGGAATTTCATATGGAGTTCCGATTTATGTTATGGCACAGTGGTTTCCTAAAAAGCGAGGCGTTGTTGTTGGAATTATTTTAGCCGGATTTGGCTTATCCCCGTTAATTACGGCTCCATTCGGTTATTGGATGATTGAATCCTTTGGACTAGTTCAAACATTTATAAATTACGGAATACTCTTTGGAATTTTGATTCCGATTCTTTCATATACAATAAAGACGCCTCAAGAAGAAAAAGGAAAACAGATAGAACCTATTCTTTCAGCTAGAATTATTGATGAACATGAAGAAAGGCCGATGTTAAAAACAAAAAGTTTTCTTGTTGTATATATATGTTTTTTCCTCGGAACAATGATTGGATTGACCATTATTGGATTGACCAATAACGTCGGAACGGCTGTGGTTGAACTTGATTCTTCGATTGTGGCTTGGTGGATGACCATATTTGCCCTTTTTAATGGTCTAGGACGCCCTTTATTCGGTTGGATTACAGAACGTTTTCGTCCAAGTGTAGCTATGCGTACTTCCTTTGCATTTATTTTCCTAGCTTCGACCCTTATGTTGTTTGCACATTCAGGTAATAAATTCATTTATATACTTACATTTAGCATCTTATGGCTTAATCTTGGAGCTTGGCTTGCTATTGCACCTATGACAACGATGGCTTTGTACGGAATGAAACACTATAGTAAAAATTATGGGATTATTTTTACAGCCTATGGCTTTGGTGCTGTCGTTGGGGTTATGAGTACGGGCTTGCTCATTGACGCATTTAATAATTATAAAGTGATTTTTGTCTTTATTATTGTCCTTTCCTTCCTTGGTTTTCTATTGAGTCAACGTTTAGATAAGAATTAATAAAATTATAACTTTACAAAAGTCAATTTATTCTATACAATAGATTTAATAAGATTTAAGGCGATGAAGAGAAGAAGTAGTTCAGTGACATTTTTCAGAGAGTAGCCGGTAGGTGCAAGGCTATAGATGTACTGATGCGAATACATCTCGGAGCTGCTGCCTGAAGATGAAGTAGGGTAAGACGGGAACGCCCGATATAGCGTAAGAGTATGTTTGTACTCGATAAGTGAAACTTTGTGAAAAGTTTCTGACTCAGAGGTGGTACCGCAGATGATGCCCTCTGTTCCGTAAGGAGCAGAGGGCTTTTATATTATACAAGGAGATGAAAAGATGAAGATTTATGATGAATTAGTAGCAAGAGGACTTATTGCACAAGTAACAGATGAAGATGAGATTAAAGAACTCGTCAATACCGGAAAAGCAACATTTTATATTGGTTTTGACCCGACGGCAGACTCGCTACACGTTGGACACTTTATGGCATTAAGCCTTATGAAACGTTTACAAATGGCAGGAAATAAACCGGTTGTATTACTTGGCGGAGGAACAGGATATATTGGAGATCCTTCCGGTAGAACAGACTTGAGAAATATGTTAACACCGGAAATTCTTCAACACAATTGTGATTGTTTTAAGGCACAGATGGAAAAATTTATCGAATTTGGCGAGGATAAAGCCATCATGGTCAATAATGCAGATTGGTTACTTGAACTAAAATATGTTGATGTATTACGTGAAGTTGGCCCCCATTTTTCTGTGAATAACATGCTTCGGGCAGAATGTTATAAACAACGCATGGAAAAAGGACTTTCTTTCTTAGAATTCAACTATATGATTATGCAGTCTTATGACTTTTATCATTTATTCAAAGAATACGGCTGTAACATGCAATTTGGTGGTGACGATCAATGGTCAAATATGTTAGGTGGTACGGAGCTTATTCGTCGTAAGCTGGGTAAAGATGCCTATGCAATGACAATCACCTTGCTGATGAACTCAGAAGGAAAGAAAATGGGTAAGACAGCTAACGGTGCAGTCTGGCTTGATCCAAATAAAACATCCCCATTTGACTTTTATCAATACTGGAGAAATGTTAGTGATGCAGATGTTCTTAAATGCATACGTATGTTGACCTTCTTACCCCTTGAAGAGATTAATAAAATGGATCAATGGGAAGGTAGCCAATTAAATGAAGCAAAAGAAGTTCTTGCTTTTGAATTAACACAACTTATTCATGGTGAAGAAGAGGCTGAAAAAGCGAAAATAGCATCTCATGCTTTATTTTCCGGTGGTGGAGATGACTCGAACATGCCAACGACAAAACTGACCCAAGACCAATTAGCAGATGGGCTGATAAATGTAATTGATCTTGTTTTAGCCTGTGAAATCGCATCTTCACGAAGTGAAGTCCGTCGATTAATCCAGCAAAATGGACTATCCATCGATGATGAAAAGGTGAAGAGTGTTGATGCAGTTGTGACACATGAGCAACTTATTGAAGGTGTAAAGATTCGAAAAGGTAAAAAAATATTCCATAAAGCAATTCTTTAAGGAGATAAAATGGTTGAAAAGACAGTGACGTTTATTGAACAATTTAATGTGCTTGAAGAAACCTTGAAAAAGTCCCTAAATAAAACATGGCATGTACCTTTTTCACAACTGATTGAAGAATCAAGCAAGAGAGATCCTTTTATTCGAACCCATAAAATGGCCCTTCAAAGTATAAATGATTTACGAAATGTTTTGGTTCATGAACAAGGGCATGCTATTTATGCTATTCCGTCAGATGAAGCGATTCAAATATTAGAAACCATTGTGGATAAATATACAAAACCTAAGCGACTCATTGATGTATGTGAGCAACGCGTTCGTGTATTGCATCCAAATGTAAAAATTATGGATGTACTCAAAGTGATGAAACGCTATGATGTATCTCAGATGCCAGTGTATGACGGTTCTGAGTTTCTGGGTCTCCTTAGTGGAAATGTGATTGCAAAATGGATGGCGGATCATTTAGATGAGATTCAACAAGATAAATTAGGTTCACTTGAGGTGACTTCAAGTGAGTTGTTACCTTATGAAGGACGAAAAGACCGCGTTGGATTCTTGGACAAAAAAATGACCGTTTATGAGTTTATTGAAATGGGAACAAGAAACCCCTCGTCGTCAGGAATATATATCATAACACATAGTGGGAGTCCTCATGAAAAACCGTTAGGTATTATTACTCATGGAGATTATCCAAGGATATGGAATGAATTAAAGGTTGCTTACCTTACATAAAAAAGAATAAAATTAGGCGGATATAGACATGGATAATGACTTGACTCAAGGAACCATTCTAAAAAAACTAACATTTTTAGCCTTACCTATAATGGCAACTTCATTTTTGCAAATGGCTTATAATCTTACAGACATGATTTGGATTGGACGGTTAGGGGCAAGTGCAGTTGCAGCAGTCGGAACTGCAGGGTTTTTAATGTGGTTAAGCTTTGCTGTTATTGCCTTAGGACGAGTGGGCGCAGAGGTGAAAATTGCCCAAACACTGGGAAGTAAGGAAATTGAAAAAAGTAATCATTATGCAAATACAGCGATAACGTTTACATTTTTGCTAGGTGTTTTATATGGAATTATTTTAAGTGTATTTAAGGGACCGATTATTGCTTTCTTTAATCTGCAAGATCCCTATGTAGAAGCTTTGGCAATTCAATATTTACAGGTAATTGCATTTGGAATGCCCCTGCATTTTATCAACCAAGTTCTATCCGGTGTATTTACCGGCGCAGGTATTAGTAAAACACCTTTTCGGGTGAACAGTATTGGATTAGTCATGAACCTTATTCTTGATCCGATATTTATTTTTGTGTTTGATTTTGGTGTAAGTGGAGCTGCATATGCAACGATACTATCTCAAGGTATTGTCACGATTGCATTTGTGTCGACATTGATTCAAGGAAATCGTCCATATCAAAACTTTCAGTTTCGCGTTCAGTTACATAAGACGTATTTACGGACCATGTTAAGCATTTCGTTGTCGGTTGCTTTGCAAAATGGTTTGTTTACTATAATATCAATGTTTGTGGCACGGATTGTGGCCATGTATGGAACATCAGCTATTGCAGTACAAAAAGTCGGAACACAAATCGAAGCTATTAGTTACATGACAGCACAAGGGTTTGGTTCTGCACTCAGTGCTTTTATTGGACAAAATTATGGTGCCAAGCGTAATGATCGTGTCATTGAAGGCTTTAAAGTGGCTTCCCGTATTATGACCTATATAGGAATCTTAACAAGTTTACTATTATTTTTCGGTGCAGAGCCACTTTTTAAAATTTTCATTAATGAAGAACCAACGACATCAATGGGGGTTGATTATCTTCGGATTATTAGCATATCTCAGCTGTTTATGTGTATAGAAATTACATTGACAGGTGGTATGAGTGGACTGGGACGAACCATGACACCGGCACTTATTGGAGTAACATTCAATGCAGCACGTATTCCGGTTGCATATTTGTTATCCACTTTTACTATGTTAGGAATCAACGGAATATGGTGGACAATAAGTGGTTCGTCTATATTTAAAGGAGTGGCCTTAGTGCTAATGACATTTTTTATATTACGCCACTTGCAGTTAATGACTGTCAAAAAAGATAACGCGTATCTATAATATAAGCCGCTTTATTTTCAATGGCATATGTCTTAAAGTATTTTTCTTCACGAGGAATCCAGCGTTCTTCAAACATTTTTAATCCATCAGAACCGTTACGATGAAGTATACGGTTCTTTTGTGTTTGATAATCATGTGTTAAGAAGATTGTATAGTCATAGAGACCAGCAAGTTTTGGATGATGACTATAGGCCCCTTCAATAACTATAATAGAAGCTGCAGAAATAGTTACTTCGTTAATAAAATCTTGTTTTTTACAAGAAAATACTTGGTATATTAATGTTGAGTCTTTTTGAAGTGGTTTTTTTACTTGAGAGATAAATCGGTCAAAATCAATATTGCCACCTGGATCGGCCAATTGTTCTGGCGTTTGTTCAACGGCAGGTAAGAAAAAATCATCTATGTGAATAATAGAAGCCTTAAATTCATTAGCTAGAAAACGCGCCAATGATGTTTTGCCGCTAGCCGAGCGACCATCAATTCCGATGATGAGGGGTTGATGGTCTTTTGATAGGGTGTCAAGAGTAGTAATAAGTGTATCGTCTTTAAACATGTCGAGCTCCTTTTAAGTTTGATGCAAGCAAGAAAAGAAATACAAAGCTGATGATACTGCAAACAGTAAAGAAGAGATAAACAGCTTTAATTCCTGAAAAATCAAGGATATATCCACTTATAAATGATCCGACCACACCGGTTACTCCGATAAATACTGCAGAGTAGGTTGTCATGGCTGTTGAGCGTACGGTTTCTTTAACTAATGAACGAATAAGTTCAGCCATGGTAGGTAAATAGGTTCCCACAGATAGTCCTTGGAGGAAAAATAATCCCAGTAAAACATAGGTGGGTGGACCAAAGGAATATATCCCCCATCGAAGTGTATTAACAACGGCTGCAAAGATAAGGATCGGAATGGCGCCAAAACGTTGAACGTAACGCGCTGTAATTTGCATAGCAGGAGCTTCACTAAAGGCAAAAAGTAAAAAGGCAAATCCAATGCCGGAGAGTGTACCTCCTGCATGTTGATATAGTAAACTAAAAAAGATATTATTGTTGATAACAGTAATCCCAAAGAAAAAGGAAAACATAATTAATATGATAAATGTTTTATTCTTCATTAATTGCTTTAAGTCTTCCCGCATGTGAAGCTGTTTCGCAGACGTTGCTAGTTCTAGCTTACTTGTAAAGCCAATCGCAACAATGAGTGAGACAGAAAAAATAACAAAAATAATCTGTAGCCCAAAGTAATCTGCAGCAATTCCGGTTACAAGCGTTGCGATGGCATAGCCGTAAGCGCCCCATTTTCGAACATTACCAAATGGAAACGGCGAAAAAAGCCCTAAGCTGTCCGACAAGGGTGGTGTGGAAACTTGAAAAATACTAAAGAGTGTAAAAAAAATCAAGATAACTAGATAATTACTTGAAAAAGGTAAGGCGATGGAGAGAATGAGTGAAACGATCATCGTAAACAAAAGTACATTTTTGTGACGACCGGTTCGGTCGCCAATGAGCCCGAACAATGGTGGGAAAAAGATGGTAACAAATGACCTTAAACCATTAATCGTTCCTATTTGTGAACCGGATAGACCTAGAGAGTCAAAGTATGGTGCAAGGAAAGTGACAATAGCTGCTAGGCTAAAATAATTGAAGAAAAAGATAGAACTAAACTGTATGTAAGATTTATTTTCTGATTTCATAATATGCTCCTTAGCGTATACAATAGATTAAGTATTCCTATTGTAGCATGTTATATTCTTAGTGACTAGATAATTTATTTAATTAAGGCTATTCAAATCATAGACAACTGTGGTAAAATATAGGGTGCTGTCAGCAATTGTCGCTAGAAAGGAGAATGGCATGAAAACATTAAATAAACGTATAAATCTTATGACATTCATAATTTTTATATGTATCATCATTTTTGTGTATATGAGTTTGCTATCTCCATTAAAAAAGCGACAAGAAGCAGAAAGCATTCAAAACTTTGAATTGAATGCTTTGAACCAGCATCAAGTGGTCGACGAGTTTGTTGCCAAAATGATCAGTGAAACAAAAAGTATATCGAGTCGTTCAAGAATTCGTGACGCACTTATTGAATACAAAAATAATGAAATACGTTGGGAAGAATTACATGAAATAACATACGAAAAATATAGGGATGGAATTGAAGTGATCAACCATTTTGAATATATTGCACGAGTGGTAGATAACCAAATACTCGTAAGCTTTGGGGATGAAACTGTTGTTAATCCTTTTGAATTGCCAAGTACTGCATCCACGTATGTTTTGTATGACAAAACAGATGAAATAATTATAGTAAAAAATCCAATTATTCGTGAAGGTGTTTTTTTAGGATATGATATACTTTGCGTAAGTATTCAACCGATTCTTGGTAAAATTCAAAATAGTGATTATGACATATGGATTGAAACCGATATTTCTGAGAATAGGACAAGGAGACAGGATGGCGCTATAACGGTTGCAAGGCCCTTTGATAATTTTCGAGGAACTTTTTATGTTCGAATGGATGAAGATATATTATTTAAAGATGCACGAGATGTACAATTGCGTATTTTCGCATATTCAATATTCGCTTTAATAAGTATATTTATTCTTTTGGATATTATTGTTGTAAGATATGCAAAAAGCATTGTGCGTCAAATTGACGAATCAAAAAATGATGTGATTGCACGGGAGGAAGAGAACCGTAAATTAATCAATGAAATGAACAAGGGATTTGCTGTTTTTGAAGTTTTGAAGAATGACGGAAACAACACAATAAAGTATCGTTTTCAAAATGTGAATCGTACATTTGAAGAGATTACAGGGATGGAAAAAGGAAAAATTCTGGATAAAACATTAGACGAAGTTATGTTTGCTCACGAACAAAGTTGGATCGCTAATTTAGACCATGTGGTCAATGAAAAAACAACCCTAGCTTTTCAAGTACATATGGATTTTAATAATAAATGGTATCGAATTTCAGCATATATGCCAAAGGATAATCAGTTGGCAGTGATGATGGATGACATAACTGAAAGTATAAAAGTCCAAAACAGATTAGCCCATAGTGAACAACAGATGCGGTTAACACTGGACGTTATTGGCGAAGGCATATGGGACTGGAATATGCATGATGGTAATGTTTATCATAACCGCAAGTGGTGTGAAATTGTTGGTGTTAATCCGATGCTTGGACAGCATACAAAAGAAGCTTTTATGGACTTCATACACCATGAAGACCGACAGATGGTACAAGAACGATTAAATAATGCTGTATTAAATGACGACCCCTATTATAGTGAGCATCGATTGGTTCGAGTCGACGGAACAACGATTTGGGTATTGGACCGAGGAGCATTGGTATATGATGATTCATCTGACGGTCCGGTTCGAATGATTGGAAGTATTCTTAATGTTACAAAAAGAAAACGTGTTGAAGAAGCCTTGTCTCAAGAAAAGGAAGTTTTTAAAACAACATTACTTTCAGTAGGTGATGGAGTTATTGCGACAGATGTATATGGCTATATCAGTTTTATGAATCTAGAAGCGGAGAGAATGACGAATTGGGATGATGAAGAAGTTCAAGGAAAGCCATTAGAGCATGTTTTTAAACTTATTGATGAGGTGACCAATGAAGTAATCGAAAATATCATTGAAGATTACACGCATTCGCCGGATACAGATATTAATCGAAAACTTCTACTGGAATCTAGAGATGGACAACGTATTCCGATCCAAGAAACCATCGCACCCATTCAAGAAGAAAATGAAGGTACCACAAAAGGTTTTGTAATTGCATTTAGAGATGTAACGGAACAAAGAGAACGTCAACGACAGATTGAAGAGTTAAGCTTTAATGATTATTTAACCGGATTATATAATCGTCGCTATATGGAAGACTCCATCCGGCGCTTGGATACAAATAGAAACTTGCCGATGGCAATAATGGCTTTAGATATCAATGGATTAAAGATGGCTAACGATGCCTTTGGACATGAGATTGGTGATCAACTTATTCAAGCAGCAGCGAAAGTCATAAAAACGGCTTGTCGTGAAGAAGATATTGTAGCAAGAACTGGAGGCGATGAGTTTATGGTATTGTTACCAAAAACAACGTCTGAGAATGCTGAAATGATCAAGCGTCGTATCCTTTCTGCAGCAAAAAAAGAACATGTGAATTCGATTGGCGTTTCTATTGCAATTGGATACAGTGTGAAAGAAGAGGAAGCTGAAGATATATATGAAATTCAAAAGCTTGCTGATAAACATATGTATAAACATAAAATGAAATCAAGTAAAAAAATGAAACTTTCTATGATTAGTATGGCAATGGAAAATATTCAGCAAAACTATGAAACAGAAGAGGTTCATACTGAGCGAGTTGCAGAATTTTGTAGCCAAATATTAGAAGCGATGGATTTTTCACAAGAGGATATTGATGAGATATATATAGCAGGAACATTACATGATATTGGTAAAATTATATTGCCACCTGAATTATTAAACAAAAAAGGAAAATTAACACAAGAAGAAGTTGAACAGCTTCATCGTTATCCGGAAGCTGGATATCAAATTTTAAAAAACACAGACGAGTATACAAATATTGCAGATGACGTTTTACATCATCATGAGCGTTTTGATGGAAAGGGTTATCCCAGTAAGTTAAAAGGCGAGAATATACCATTTAATGCTAGAGTTATTGCGGTCGCTGATGCCTATGAGGCAATGACAGGCGACAGGACATATAAACAGAAAATGCGTAAGGATGAAGCCATTCAAGAATTAAAAAAGAATTCAGGAACGCAATTTGATCCTGAAATCGTGGATGTATTTATTCATAAAGTTCTTCTGAAAAAGGATTAATTTCCACATTCAATACTTATTTCATTAAATATATTCAAGAGATCATCAATGTTGAGGGTCTCTTTTTCTTTGCCTATGCGATCAAAGATAATATCCCCTTGATTCATCATTATAATGCGATTACCATATTCAGCAGCATAACGTAGATTATGTGTCACCATCATGGCGGTTAATTTCTTTTCACGTACGACTTTATCCGTAAGAATCATAATAGTCTCAGCGGTTTTTGGGTCAAGTGCTGCTGTGTGTTCGTCTAAGATGAGAAAGTCAATCGGTGTAAGTGTAGACATAATGAGGGATACAGCTTGACGCTGTCCTCCGGAAAGGGAACCGAGCTTGACATCCATCTTATCTTCAAGGCCAAGTCCTAATGAAGCCAATTGATCCCGATAATAATCGATTCGGGATTTATTGATACCAAGACTTAAACCAAAAGATTTCCCCTTATGGTCGGCAAGGGACAAATTTTCTAACATTGTTAAATTCGGACACGTTCCCATTGATGGATTTTGGTATACTCGTCCAATACGGCTATGGCGTTTATATTCCGGCATCCTAACAATACTTTTTCCATGAATAAGGATATCGCCATGTTCAATCGGAATATTTCCGCAAATGATATTTAGCAAGGATGTTTTACCGCTACCATTACTTCCGACAATGGATAAAAATTGACCATCTTCAACGGTCAAATTAAAGTTATCAAAAAGACACATTTCAGTAATTAAACCGGGATTATAGATTTTCGTAATAGTTTTAAGTTCAAGCATTAGAGGTCACCACCTTTGTGTGTTTTTTTTGATAATTGCCATAAACAAGAATACCTAAAAAGAGTAAGCTTGTAATAAGTTTTAATAGATTTGCAGGAAGCCCTAAACTTAGAGCCACTTGAATACATGCTTTATAGATAATGCTCCCAACTAAAACGGCTGTGGTTCCTTTTACGAATCCGAAACGTTTAAAAACAGTTGTACCCATAATAACGGTGGCAAGACCAAAAACAACCTGTCCGGTTCCCATAGTGCTCGAAAATGCACGCTGCTCCTGACAAACGATAGACCCAGATAGTGCAACAAGGGCGTTAGCAATCGTTAAACCAATGATTTTTACAGTCCCTTTATCTTTGGCTAGTGTGGTCACGACTAAGTCATTATCACCAACAGCCCTCAGAAGCAAACCGCTCTTCGTTTTAAAATAAAGATCAAGAAGTATTTTAAAAATAAGCGCAATCAATACAGCAACAATTAGCTTTCGATATATTAAAGGAACGTTAGTCAAAAGAGTGGATAAAATACCTGTCGTAAAAATGGTATCAATACTGCGGTCAATAATCAGATTAGAGCCGGCAATCTGTAAATTAATGGAAAAGAGAGCGGTCATGGTAATAATTCCTGCCAGTAAATCACGTATATGCAAGCGTACGTGTATAATTCCTGTAACGAGGCCGGCGAACGCACCACAAAGTAAAGCAATCACTAGTGTTAGATAAGGGTTCACCTGATTTATCAGTAAAACGGCTGTAATAGCAGCTCCAAGTGGGAAACTACCGTCAACGGTTAAATCAGGAAAATCCAATATCTTATAGGTTATATATACACCATAGGATAAGAGTGCATAGATTAAGCCTTGGGTTAAGGTGTTTACTGTCAAATCAATCATGTTAATCATATTATTCACTCCTAGTCAAGCGTTACGGGAACAGCCTTTTCTTCTATTGATGGACTTAATGTCATACCGAGTTCAGCGAGTGCCTTTGTATTGGTGTAAATACTATATTCTTGTATGGTTTCATAAGGAATATCTGTGGCTTTTGCTTGACCGGATAAAATCTTTGCAGCCATTTGACCGGTTTGTATACCTAGTTTAAAATAATCGATACCTGCGGCGGCGACACATCCGATTTTTACTTGTTCGATTTCACTGCCATAAACCGGAATAGAAGCATCATTTGTTTTGTCTAAAACAGAGGGTAAGACACCAACAACATTATTATCTGTTAAATTTGAAAAGGCATCAACATTATGAGAAATCAAGGTATCAGTAGCTAAGGTAACTTCGGATTGTTGTGTGACGCCGATGGCATCGATAGTAAAGCCATATTCAGGAGCCTTGGCTTGGTACTCCGCAATTGCTGAGATTGAGTTAGGTTCACTAGTTGTATAGATGATACCAATGGTTGTTGCATGGGGTTGCATTTCTCGAATAAGTTCAAGTTGTGCATCCACAGGAAGCTTGTCACTTGTGCCGGTTACATTTCCACTATCTAGCTTTGCTTGAACAGGGTCGGTTATTGCGGTGAAGACAAGAGGAATATCTTTACCTTCTGTTGCAGCATATAGTGCTGTGGCAGAAGGTGTCGCAATCCCAATCATTAGATCAACGTTGTTGGATGCAAACGTTTGAGCAATTTGTGTATTAATTGCGTTGTCGAATCCGGCATTTTGATAGTCAATCGTAAAATCTTCGCCTTCAGTGAGTCCTGAATCAATGAGGCCTTGGATAAATCCTTCGCGACAGTTGTCTAAAGAGGCATGTTCTCCGTACTGAGAAATCCCGATTTTAGGAGTTGAGTCTGTTGAACATCCGGTCATTAGTGCAGTGAATAAAAATAGTGTGAAAAGTGTGAGAAGTGTTTTTTTCATAATTTTTTCCTCCGTTTGCTTTATGATAGTTTTTAACGTAAAAAAAGCTTCTATCCTATATACAATAGGACAAAAGCTATATCTTCTGCGGTACCACCTAAATTGATGCAAAGCATCCACTTAATACGTACAATTATACGTTTCCCTAGGATAACGGGTGGGATTCCCGTTGGTCATTACTAAGCATTAAGCCGTTCCTACCACCTTCATGAGCCCATTCCATATGACGACGACTATTGCAATTCCACCACCTGCAACTCTCTTTAAATCTTCCGAGCATATGTACTCTTCTCATTCTATAGTTTTATACGTTTTTAATTTGTACTTATCATACGCCCTTAAAAAATGTTTGTCAAGAAAAGATTTATCGATCATCGGAGAAATGGTTGACCCAAGTGAGCGATCTTGCTGAATCGCCTAGGCTTGCAATTTTAAAACTTCCGTTTGTGGCGGTTAATGTAACGTCTTCGATTAAGAACATACTTTTGGAGAAACCAAACTGGTCAACCCAATTATAGGATAAGAGATGTGTCATATATATATCGCCATTATCATTTATAATTCGAGGGCCTTGTATGCTTTCATCTTCATCGGTATAGATTTCATATTGAGATATTTGTACATCAAAACCTTCGTGTTCTTGTTGTATGATTTTATATAGGTTTTGTAAACCATCTTCATTATAACTGTCCATGTCAAAGTAGGGGAGTATTTTATTAATATCTTCACCCTTTGCAGCAGAACGCATGATTGAATTTAAGGCATTAATATACCAGCTAGTCGCTTCATTCGCATAACTATCATCGGCATAAACCTCAAAAAGCGGGCTTGTTGGTTCTAACCCAGATGGTGTAACCGTGATTTCTACAGGTACACTTCCGATGGGTTTAGAGGTAATGGTGAAGGGTTCAGGAGCAACATTTAAGACGGAAATCACTCCGGGTTCAATAGAGTTATATAGTGAGGCGTCAACGCCTTCGATGTTGATTTGTATATTTGGTGGAACCATAAACTGCCATTCATCGATATATAAATCGGTTAATGGAAGATACCATGTGTTCTCTTTAAGTGCAATAGAATCGGAGTAGGTAAGAGTGTTTCCTTCGGGTAAAAAAGTCACAGTGAAGTCGCGAAATTGTCCGCTTGAATCTAAATCAATGGATTTGATTTCAAGATTTTCACCGATGAGTTGATCGGCTCCTTTTTCGATAAGATATGATTCAATAGATGTATCAGGGACCAGAGGCGTCACAGGAATGTTAGCAAGTTGTCGAATGGTTTCGTAGTCACGCTTTGAAAGTGCAGTGATATAGTTTTCGATAAGTTCTTCCGCTAAATCACGGGGGGAAGGCTCTTCAAAAATTTCGCTTGTATTACAGCCCATTAAGAGTGTTGCTAAAATAAAGTAAATAATAATATGATGTGTTTTTTTCATTGATACTCTCCTTGTGTTTTTTTCTTTATACTACAGGATAAAATTATTGCGTCAATACAATCGGGACTAATAGCAGAGGCAAAATCTTTCTTTTGACCTAGGTAAATGCACTTTTTCGAAGATGTTTAAACGAAAATGTGGATAACTCCCTGTATTGCATATTCGAAACATTTAAGGTAAAATAAACCATAGTATTTTCGTGAGGAGACCATATTATGACAGATAACTTAAAGGAACATATTTGCAAGCAATTACAAAAATATGGGAAAACATATATTCCGCTAAGTGCTATTGAAAAATGGGTCTCCGGAAAATATACGTATGATGATTTTGCCAATGTAATTTACCAACTGCAATCTGAGCGTATTCTTATTCCGACAAAAACGGCAAAGACCAACGAGAAAAAGTGGCCCCTGGCCTTGAAGTTTCGTCTAAATATTCAATCTTTTTTCGCGCAATATCACCAGCAACTACATCAAAAACAGCATGTTTTTCACCCGAAGATTCGTTTAGATGCATACTTTAAGTTAGAGGAATCCACATTTAAGAAAGAGTTACCAATGATTGAAGCTATTGACCGGTATTTAAAAACATTTGGTCTGCCTAAAGAGTTGATGTATATCCCGCAGTTATCACTAAAATTAGTAGGGAATGAAAAGTGGATCGATGAATTAGGTGGGATGACTCTATTAAAACGGATTGGTCTTTGGGAAGAACTTCCTATAATTGACCGGGTTGATCCGGTTGCTTTCACCATAGACCCAAATAAAATCAGCAAAGATGTGCAGTATCACCTAATTGTAGAGAATAAGACACCATATCGTCAATGCTCTGGTTTTATTCAAGAGTCAGGGTTTTCGACGGTTATATATGGTAAAGGAAAACAGATCTGTTCCGGTATTCGCTTGTTTTTAGAACAATATCCAGTAAATGCAGTGCACCGTTTTGTCTATTTTGGCGATATAGACTGGGAGGGATTAGGCATATATAAATCCTTGGCGGATACAGTTTCACTAGAACCTGGGATATATTTTTATGGGCAAATGTTAAGGCATGCATGGATATCAGGTAAAGAAAATCAAAGGGAAAACAGTGCGGCATTAGATTTTTTTATAGAAGCGGTTTTAGAGAAAACACAAGGGCTAGCGTTTGAAAAAATACAAAGTCAACTAAAACAAGAGTTCTATTTGCCACAAGAGGTTCTTGAAGAAGAGGAAATTCGTGAAATAATGCAACAATCAAGGAGCGATTATGAATCGATATGAAAATATATTAGAAGGTTATAAAGAACGAGTTGGACGTATTGCTTTGTTTGACTTGTTTTATGCAATTGATAAAAAACAAAAAACAGATCGAGAAGGTAGACCGATTGATTATTTTGGCGTTTATCTCTTAACGCTGTTATTCTTTTTTGAAAATATGTTACAGCGAAATAAAAATATTAGTGTGAGGACTTTGGCGCAATTTTTAAAGGAGATGATTCATCATCAATATGTCCTTGAAGAACAAGATTACTTGGATCTTGCTAGAAGCTTAGTCGAAGCCATGCGCCCACCCTCCGGCCGACGTAACCGACGTGAATTCTATAACTATGAAACGCAAAAAGACGACTTCATTGAATATAGTATTTTGAAAGTCTCAGGATGGGATAAAGAGAATAATGTGCAATACTATGCCCTTGATGAACAAGGCTTAGAGCTTATTTTTGCAACCAAAGAATATTTTAGTGAATTCCAAATATCCATTAGTCAATTAATTCTTAGAAAGCAATTAGAAAAAGGTGAATTTGTCGGTGCCTTACGTCAGATTGATGAAATGCGGGTTGGCGTCAATACGATTAAAGAAAAAATCATTCAGATCAAACATGAAGTGCAGAGAAATATTGTTTCAGACGAAACTTATGAACGATATAAGGACTTAGTTGATGATATTAACCGACGTCTAAAACGTGAGCACGAAGAATTTGAAGAGATTGGAAGCTTTGTCCAAGAGACAAAAAGCCATTATGAACGGAGTCGGGTTCTATCCGATAAAGACCAGTCTGCCTTTTCAATGGTTATACGTATTGATAATGAACTAAGTGATGTGCATCATTTACACTCCGGATTACTCCAAGAGAGTATTGAGTTAAAGATGACAGCACTTGAGTCGGCTCGTGAATCCTTATATTTTATTGGCTTGTCATCCTTTAATTTTGATCAAGAAATTGTACGTAAAATGATGACATTGCCTATGCCAGTTGAAGAAACCGAAGTCATTGCTCATCCATATCTTGGTTTAGGTCGGGCGAAGATTTGGTCACCCATGGCTCTTTTTGCGCCACAATGGATTAAAAAAGACGGCGAGGAAACAGGAGGGCATCTTTTCCTAGAGTTAGGCGAATCAGCAAAAGAAAAGTCCCTTCGTGTGCAGCAACGTATTTATAAACAAATTTTTGAGGAAGTTCGCCCCATATTAGAAAAGCAAGGACAGATGCACTTACAGGAGTTGGGAAATCATTTGACCGAAAAATACGTCCAGGTACGTGAGACCTACGACTTTTTTATTATTTTGCATCAGATGTCACCCATTGATCTTAGAGCAATCAAAGAACAACCGGATCACGTTTTTTATGAAGCTTTTAAAGAGTTACCGGAAGAGTATTGCTTTATACAAGCGTTGGAAGAGCGGGGACTTGTTGCATTGGATAGTAATTATGAGATGCGTAATATGGAGATTACGCTTTTAGATAAGGAGCCAATAAATCATGAATGAAAAAAGTGTAATGGAAGCCTTTAAACTATTTTCAAAGTTAAATGTACATGGGCAAGTCTTAAAAGAAGAAGCAAAGCACTATATGGATGAGGATGTTCGAGGCTTGTTAATGGAATTTGCCAATGAAGTGGACTGCCGAGTGATTACTGCCGGCGAGTATTTATATCTGATTCCCTTAACCGTACATTCAGATTATCATCTTTCAAACAGGGAAGTGAAGCGAGATTATCTTCCCAGTCGTGCGACCAATATGGATATGTATTTGATGTATCTTGCCGTCATTGTTTTTATCGGAGAGTTTTACGATAGCTATCAGACACAAGAACCGACACGAGATTTTATTACGATCAATAGTTGGATGGAGAGTTTTGATGAACGTTTGCAAGGACTACGCCAAATTGATGAAGAAACGCTCAATGAATTAGAAAAAGAATATGAATACAATTGGAGTGGAATTCTAACCCACTGGGAATCCATGGATATTATAAAAGAAACGGTGAAAAAACAAACAGCACGAACCAATAGTCGCTTGAGTTTTATGCAGATTACCAAAGACTTTATGCTTCAACAAGGATTAGCTCAAGAAGTGGGTTATGAAGAGCTAGGTTTATCAGAAAAAGCCAAAGTCATAACACAACGCTTTTTTATGGATTATGAGTACAATCGTGGTATTCTTGAAGTTATCTATCAATATGCCGGTGATTATACACCATCAGAAGCTGACCAGATAGAAAGGGACCAATAGTTATGCCATCAATATCAAAAATTCGTTTAACAAATGTTATATATGAAAATGGAGCAAAACGTTATAATGATATGGTTTTTCATTTTGACGGACATAACGGTGCTTTTTTACTTGAAAATGGAGGTGGTAAGACTGTATTTATTCAAACGGTACTGCAAGCAGTCATTCCGCATATTGATATGGCTGACCGAAAGATTAAAGATACCCTATCTCTTGATGGAAATCCTGCACATATTGCAATTGAATGGATTTTAAATGAGCAACCCCGACGTTATGGATTGACGGCGACATCTCTCTACATAGAAAATGGAGAATTGAAATCAATAAAATATGCTTATGAATATGATGGAGAAGATCCGGACAGTATAGAAGAGCTTCCTTTCGTAGTTCACACCAAAAAAAATGAAATACGTGGTGCGAGTCGTGGAGAAATCAATGATTATTATGAACGTATGAAAAGTAAAAGTATGCACGCCAAGACCTTTAAAACAATCACAGAGTATGGAAAACATATCGAGGATAACTTTAAAATCGTACCCAATGAATGGCGAAAAATTGCCGTGATTAATAGTGGGGAAGGGAATGTCGATGAGTTTTTTAACCGGTGCAAAACCACACAACAACTATTAGATTATCTACTTATTCCAACAGTGGAAGAGGCGATAAAAGGAGACAACAGTCAGAATTTTGCAGACATATTTGAAAAACAAAGAGAACATTTTAAAACTAATAAACGTCTACTTGAAGAAATCGAGCAATTCAAACAAGTGAAAGAACATATTGATGCTTATGTCTATGAGTACAAAGGACTACACGACGCTTATCATAGTTATGAAGCCAATCAGTACCAAATGTATCGTTTGTTTAGCTATTTAGAAGACTTACATCAGCAAAACCGGATGAAAAGAGAGCGCTTAGATAAAGAAAAGATTGCATTAAATGCGGAAGAAGACCGGCTAAATCATGAAGAAGATTCTCTTGAAGTGCGTGAAAAAGAGCAAATCATTGAATCCCTTGATCAAACCATTAAAGTCTTTAATGAAGAATTTAGTCAAATCACCCAAAGTTATGATGAAATTGCTTCTCGAAAGCAAAATATTGAAATTACTAGTTTGCGCAAGAAGATGGATCAAACAAAAGAACGTCTAACTCAATTTGAAAAACGTCTTGAAACCCTTGATGAGACATTAGGTATTGAGGAACTTAAAGAGAAATTTGCTATGAATAGTCGGAAGATTCAAGGGTATTATCAGGAAACGATTCAACGTATAGATTATGAAATCCGCTTACATGAACAAGAATTAGAGAGAGAGTCACAAAACGCTGAGGCGCTCAAGCAAACCAAAGACCAACAAGAACACCAACGCCATCAGATTGCCAATCGTTTAGGAAAACTCCAAGGCCTTATAGAGTCCATCACACAACAAATGAATGATATACAACATAAGATACTTAATAACCCGGAAGAAGAATCGATTGTGTCCGAATATATGCAGTGGAATGAACGTTTGCAAAGAAATGAGAAACAAAAACGCGAGGAAGAGAAACAACTTCAGATGCTTTTAGTCGATAATGAAGAAAAAGAAGTGGTCCTTGAAAATACGCGGCAAAATATAGCACAATTAACAGAGAACAAATTAAATAGACAATATACATTAGACCGCTTTGAAAAAGAACAAGAAGCTTTAATATTAGACATTGAATCACGGAGTCATTCCTTGTATATTTCCGATTCGATTTATACAAAAGAGGAATCGATTATTAAGCGGTTAACGGAAAAGAGAATGCATTTTGAAGCCAAGGTCGAAGATGCAATGCGGTCAGAGCGTATTCATAAAAATCTTTCGGATTTAAACGAGGACAGAGAGCGTTTTTTTGTAGAGCCCCTTGTCGAAAAAATAGTGCTTGATTTAAAAGGACGCGTTGGCTTTGTAGAACAAGGTGTATATTATCTTGACACACTGGTAGAACTTTACGGCTTATCCGTGGAAGAACTCTATGACCGCTTTCCCTTATGGGCTATGACCATTGTAACAACCCAAACTGATTTAGGACTAGTAAAAAGAATCTTTGAGAACTATCGCGACCGATTAACGTACCCGGTTCTTATCGTAACAAATGAACAGATCCGACAAAGGCTTGAGCAAGAGCAAATGACCATTGAAGATACCATGGGCTATGAAGTCTACCCAAATCAGTGGAAAAACAATTTGAATCCTTCTAAATTCCAAGACTGGAAAGATGAGATTATTCAAAAGGGGATAGAAGAGGAAACGCAACGGAAAGAATTGTCAAAACAATTACAAATCATGCTTGATTTAGAACGTCAAACCATACAGTTTTTTGCAAACTATTCTTATGAAGCTTATATGGAATTAAAAGAGGAGATTCAAAGTGTCAAGCTAGAAATTGTCAAAGAAGAAAGCCTTTATCAAGAAATTAAAAATACATTTGAAATACAAAATAAAAAAATGGATCAAATCCGGCATACAATAGATATTTTATCCGAAGAAAATTTTATACTTTCAAATAGAATTCAACAAGCCAACGCCTATATGCAATTAGCCAAGAAAAAGGATGAAGAGGACTTGGTTTATGAAAAAGAATCTCGCCAAGAAGAAAATCTGCATCAAGAATATGAAAAATTAATGGTACGTATGCGACACCAAGAAAAAAAAATAGGAGAAATACATAAGAAAATTCAAGATTTAAAAACGAATATTCGTGTGTTAAAGCAACAGGAATTATATAATGCGACCATCAATGAAGAGCCTATATTTGAAGCGATCGCTTTAACAACGCTCGAAGATGACCGTAGGATGATTCAAAGAGAACTTAATGGAATACATCAAGATCGGGATATGTTGCTTGACCAAATTAAAGAAAGTAAAGCTCAATATACAGATGGTGAGAAACAACTTCGATTAAAAGAGGAAGAGGCCTATTATCCTATTGAGTCCATTGATGTATATTCGGATGATGAATTGTCAGAACTTATTCGCAAAGTTAAGGCTATGGAAAAGGAATTGGATGAATGGCGACGTAAAATCCGCCTTGAAGAAAATGAAAAGAATCGTTATAAAACATTACGTGATGATCAAGAGCAAAAAATTATCAAAAAATACCAATATGTGTGTACCTTTGAAGAAGGGTTAATACAGGCAAAAGAGCGTATTAAGAATATGTGGAATGCTTGGAAAAATAACATACAATCTATCAATGACGAGCTAGAAAAAACAGTGATTCGGATTCAAGAACAGAACACCTTGATTCAAGAACTAAAAGTTAAAAACGAACGTTATGGTTTTTTGGTTTTTGACGAGAAATCAATACCGGTTGAATCTGATAATGAAAAAGTGGATTTGCTTGATTATGATTATGCGAAAAAGGAATTAATTACAAAATGGATTCACAAATTAGAACATTCCTATGAAGCATATGTGGAAAAAAAGAAATATATTGAGGAAGAACGCAATAGATATATTCATTATTGTGAGTTGCACATTAAAGATTTTAAGCTCAAGGAAGCAGCCATAAATGGCGTAAAGAAAAAAGAAAATTATCAAGAACTCGTCGAATATCAAAATCAGATGACACGAATTATTGAACGTAATATTCGTATTGCAGAAGAGGACCGTCGACAAAGTGATCTTGAATTACAAACCTTTTTGACCCATTTGAATGCCTACATACACCAGGTTGCCATGGAACTCGATACGATTCAGAAAAAGACACGTATTAATGTAGATGAAGTCAGTAAACAGATTTTTATTTTTGACATTCCGGAGTGGAATGAATTTGAGGCAAAAGAAGAGCTACGTAAATATATTGAAAACCTCGTTGAAGATTATGACAGGCAATCAGATCAAGATGACGTCGATGAGGAAAAACTACGTGAGCAAATCGAACAGCAGTTAAGTGTCAAAAATCTTCTGACGATTGTATTAAAAGATAAGAGTATCAAGATAAAATGTCGTAAGGTGACCAACGATATGAAGATTAATAAAGCACCGATGGTATGGGAGAGCTCGAATAAGTGGTCTGGTGGTGAAAAATGGAGTAAGAACATGACCTTGTTCTTAGGTATTTTGAATTATTTGGCGGAAAAAAAGCAATATCTATCACAAAGTCAAAAAAGTCAACGTACAGTTATATTGGATAATCCCTTTGGAAAAGCATCCAGTAAACATGTACTTGACCCGGTCTTTTTCATTGCAGAAAAGCTCGGTTTTCAAATTATTGCATTAACGGCCCATGCCGAAGGAAAGTTCATTAGCGATTATTTCCCAGTGGTCTATAGTGGACGATTACGACAAGCAAGTGATGGTGACAAGCAGGTAATGACCAATGAAAAATTTATCAATTATGCCTATTTACATGAGAAGTCACCCCGTTCCATTATGCGAATGGAAGAGAAAGAACAATTAACATTTTTTGAATAAATATAAAAGTGAATAAAGGAATAAAAGGATGAAAAAAATTATAGAAGTATTTTCGCAGTATAGAGGTTTATCAACATCGGCATACGTACTTTTTATCGGGCGAATGATTACCAATATGGGGGCATTTATTTGGCCGCTTTTAACACTCATTTTAAAGGATAAGATTGGATATACACCGACAACAATTTCCTATATTTTCTTGGTCGTTGGATTTTTGTTTTTACCGGCTAATATTATTGGCGGAAAATTAGCCGATCGATTTAATCGAAAAAAACTCATTATTATTTTTGATTGTATCTCCGTATTCTTTTTTATGCTTTGTGCATTTGTTGAACCCGGAACGTGGATGGTTGTATTCTTCATTATGGCGGGATTATTTGCAAATATAGAAGGACCTGCATTTGATGCTTTGGTTATTGATGTTATCAAACCCAAAGATCGTGAGAAGGTATATTCATTGATGTACTTAGGGCATAATCTTGGCTATATGTTTGGAGCTGCTATTGGAGGACTGCTTTTTGCCAATTATTTAAGCTTGGCCTTTATCCTAGACGGAATTACAACTATATCTTCCACTGTTCTTATTATCGCCTTTGTTAAAGTGATTCACATAAATGAACTAGAGGATGAAGAACAAAATGAATATGAGTTAGGTATGCATGAATCAGAGAAAGTATCAACGATTCTCAAAAAAAGACCGTCAATTATCGTTCAGCTCATTATCTTCTTATTTGCGGCTTTTGTTTATGATCAATGGACTTTTTCCCTACCTATGTATATGACCGATCTTTTTGGACAAGACTTAGGCTCCAAGTATTTTGGCTTCTTATCAAGCTTTAATGCCTTTGTTGTTATTTTCTTTACACCAATTATAACTTATGCTATTCAACGATTCAGAGAAATTCCTAAAATCTTTATCGGACAACTTTGTATTGGCTTAAGTTATCTTATTATTTGCAATCAGCCGACATATAGTATATTCTTTGTAATGATGTTTGTTTTTACCATTGGTGAAATTGTGAATATGCTGGGGTCTTCACCATTTATGTCACGACGTGTACCGTCAACGCATAGAGGACGTATTCATAGTTATGCAAATATCACACGGTTTTTAGGTGCAGGCATCGGCCGTGTTGTTATTGGTTGGATTTTGGAAGCGACAAATTATTCGGTAGCTTTTGCATCTATAGCTGCTGTTGGGGTTTTGGCCCTTGCTTTAATCGTCTATAATTATTATTTAGACCGGATAACATTTCCGAAATTATATTAACATTTGTTAAGATGCATTTAGAATAGGATGAAAATCATGAAAATATATATTAAAAATAAGTATGCACAGAAGTATAAAAAAGGATATCCCTTAATTGAAAAAAAGGCTTTTGTGACTCAAAACACAAAAATTGAAGAAGGAACCATTATTGATCTATATGATGAACAAGACCATTTTGTGGCTCGTGGCTATTATGGGATTCAGAACAAAGGTCATGGTTGGGTATTAACCCTCAATCCCAAAGAGACAATCCATTTTGAATTTTTTAAAGAAAAGATACGAACAGCAATTCAGAAGCGTGTAGGACTATTTGATGAGTCGCTTACCAATGCCTATCGCCTCTTTAATGGCGAAGGTGATGGAATCGGTGGACTTACGATTGATTTTTATAATGGCTTTTATTTAGTGACTTGGTATAGCTTAGGAATTTATGCGTTTAAAGAGTTTATTATAAAGAGTTTAGAAAAAGTGACCAATGTGGGTGGTATCTACGAAAAAAAACGATTTAAATCAGCGACACAAATGCAAGAGACCAAGGATTATGTATTAGGAGAAAAAGCTCCGGAACCTTTGATTGTCAAGGAGAATGGGGTGAATTTTGCCACATATTTAGATGACGGTCCCATGGTAGGATTTTTTTTGGATCAACGTGATGTTCGAAAAACATTGATGGATAAATACGCAAGCGGAAAATCAGTCTTAAATACATTTTCTTATACAGGAGCCTTTTCTGTTTTTGCAGCGTTAGCCGGAGCCAAGACCACCAGTGTTGATTTAGCTAATCGAAGTTTAGGCAAAACACAAGAGCAATTTAGCATAAATGGAATTGATTCAAGTAGGCAGACGATTATCGTTGAAGATGTATTTAAGTATTTTAAATATGCGACACGCAAGCATTTATTGTTCGATGTGGTTATATTAGACCCGCCCAGTTTTGCCAGGTCGAAAAAGAAAACCTTTAGTGTGGCCAATAATTACGTTGAACTCCTACAAGACGCCATTGCAGTGACAAGTCCTGGTGGAATGATTATTGCTTCGACGAATTATAGCGGCTTTAACATGAAGAAATTTCAAAGATTTGTTGCAGCGGCATTTAAGACAACGCCATACACATATAGAATTCGAGAAGAGTTTTCACTTCCGGATGATTTTTTGGTTCATCCGGAATTTCCGGAAGGTAATTATTTAAAAGTAGTATTCATTGAAAAGGGAAAATAAATGAAAAAATATGTGTTTATTCTTAATCCAAAAGCAGGTAAAGGTCAAGCAATGAGTTTAGTACCCTATATACAAGAACTATTTGAAAATCCTGTAATTCTTGAAACCCAGTATTTAGGGCATGCAATTGAATTAGCAAATAAAAACGCAGGACCTAATACAATCATCTATTCACTTGGTGGAGATGGGACCTTGAATGAAATTGTTCATGGAATAATGCTTTCCAAGTATTCGCAAGACACAGTTGTTGGAATTTTACCCTGTGGTTCAGGTAATGATTTTATAAAAAGCATGACATCGATTAAAGACCCTAAACGTTTATTAACTCAATATCGTGAAGGGAATCGACGTACAATTGATGTGGGTATTTTGAATGGCCGTCATTTTATTAATATAGCTTCAGTGGGATTTGATGCTGAGGTTGTGCATAATGCTAAAAAGTACAAACGTTTACCCATGTTTAGTGCGGAGCTCGCTTATCTTATTAGCGTCTTGGCAACAATAGCAAAGTTGAAGGCGTATCCGGTTAAGGTGAAAATTGATGGGCGAAAAATTGACCAAGAAGAGATTCTGCTCATCTCTCTAGCAAACGCAAAATACTATGGTGGAGGGATGAAACCATCCCCAAGAGCCAAGTTCGATGATGGGTATCTTGATTTTTGTATAATTAAGAAAATTAAAAAACTAATGGTGCCATTTTTATTGCCAAAGTATATACGTGGGACCCATGAGAATATTAAGCAGGTGCATTTATATCAAGGCAAAAAAATGACTATTAGTAGTATAGATTCGTTACCAATCAACATTGATGGTGAGATTATTTGGAGTGATCGACTTGATATTTCCATCAAAGAAAAAGCATTAACGATTTTAGTTGTGTAAGAAGGAGAAAACAATGGAATTTGATCCAATAGAAGAAATTAATAAAACAAAAAAAGGTTTTGCTGTTCAACAGCAGTTATACCAAGCAGCGATAAAAGAAATCCGAACCAAATTGGAAATACTTGATGAAGAGTTTCAAGTAAAATATGATCATAATCCAATACATCATATTGAATCCCGTTTAAAGTCAATGGATAGCATTGTAAGGAAACTTCGAGATCGAGGTCTAGAAGTCAACATAGATTCAATTGTCAATAATCTATCAGATGTTGCAGGAGTACGCGTCATATGTAATTATAAAGATGATGTCAATAGTATTGCAAAATTTCTATTAAATCAAGATGATATTACCTTTATTAAAAAGAGAGATTATATTTCTAAGCCCAAGGACAATGGGTATCGAAGTTTGCATTTAATTATAGCAGTTCCCATTTTTTTATATGAATCAACAGAGCTCGTTCAAGTGGAGGTGCAACTACGAACGATAGCGATGGACTTTTGGGCTAGCTTAGAACATAAATTAAAATACAAAAAAGAAAATGAAGTTTCAAAGAATTTATCCCATCGTTTGCAGCGATGTGCAATTAATCTTGCAGCGGTTGATGAAGAGATGCAAGAAATATATCGTGAAATAAATTTGGAAAAACCCTGATTTTTTGCTATAATTAAAGGGTATGTCAACAAAAGTAAACGACAATATAATATGAAAAGGAGTAAACACTTATGTCAATTAGAATTAGAGTTGGAATCATAGGATATGGGAATTTAGGGCGTGGCGTGGAAAGTGCAATTCGACAAAATGAAGATATGGAATTAGTCGGTATTTTTACACGGAGAGATCCAAGCGGTGTTCAGGTTCAAACAGATGGAGTCAAAGCCTATACGATGGACCAATTAGTGGCCATGAAAAATAATATTGACGTAGCCATTCTTTGTGGTGGAAGTGCCAAAGATTTGCCGGAACAAACACCGGAACTTGCAAAATTATTTAATGTTGTCGATAGTTATGACACACATGCCAATATACCACAACATTTTACTGCCGTTGATGCTTCTGCTAAAGAAGGAAATAAAGTGGCCATTATTTCAGTGGGCTGGGATCCGGGAATGTTTTCACTGAATCGTTTATATGCGGAGGCAATTTTACCGGAAGGAAAAGAATATACATTCTGGGGAAAAGGTGTGAGTCAAGGTCATTCAGATGCCATTCGACGTGTTGAAGGCGTCAAGAACGGCAAGCAGTATACTATTCCGATTGAAAAAGCGTTAGAAGCTGTTCGTGGTGGTAGTAACCCTGAGTTCACGACGCGAGAAAAACACTTGCGTGAATGTTTTGTTGTGGCAGAAGATGGTGCTGACACAGAACGCATCGAGAAAGAAATTAAAGAAATGCCAAACTATTTTTCGGATTATGATACCATTGTTCATTTCATTACTGAAGAAGAATTAGAAAAAGATCATGCAGGTATTCCTCATGGAGGTTTTGTGATTCGCAGTGGAAAAACCGGATTTAAGAACGAGAATAATCATGTGATTGAGTATAGCTTGAAACTTGATTCAAACCCAGAATTTACAGCAAGCGTACTTATTGCGTATGCACGTGCAGCCTATCGATTAAATGAAGAAGGACAATCCGGATGTAAAACTGTTTTTGATATAGCACCGGGATTATTGTCACCATCAAGTGCAGAGGAATTAAGAAAACGTATGTTGTAATCCAACTCATTACCATTTAAATGCAATCCTTGTAGGAAAGGTAACAAGTGAAGATGAAAAATTTATTGGAAAACCTCATTTTGCCGGACGGATATAATGCATCATTAAGCGTAAAAGAAACCGAGAAGGCAATTAAACAAATCAAAGATTATTTTGAGCAGACATTGGCAAAATACTTAAACTTATCACGTGTCTCAGCGCCTTTATTTATTCTTCCGGAGACAGGTATGAATGATAACTTGAATGGGATAGAGCGACCAGTGTCCTTTGAAATGAAAGCCATTAATAACGGGCGTGTTGAGATTGTCCATTCCTTGGCGAAATGGAAGCGAATGGCGTTAAAAACTTATGAATTTGAAGTTGCTGAAGGTTTATATACAGATATGAATGCGATTCGTCGTGATGAGGATGTTGATAATCTGCATTCCATATACGTCGACCAATGGGACTGGGAAAAAGTGATATTGCCGGAACAACGGACACAGGAAACGTTACGAAATACAGTGAAGAACCTCTATCAAGTATTTAAAGATACTGAAAACTTTATTACAGAACAATATCCTTCGGTTGAATCTTTTCTCCCGAATGAAATCACCTTTATAACCACACAAGAGCTTGAAGACCGTTATCCGAACAGTACACCAAAAGAGCGCGAAGATTTGGCGGCACAAGAATATAAAGCCATATTTCTAATGGAGATTGGCGATCAACTTCGTTCCGGAGAAAAACATGATGGGCGTGCACCGGATTATGATGACTGGTCATTAAACGGCGATATTATATTTTGGTATCCTATACTGGAACGTTCGTTTGAACTGTCGTCAATGGGTATTCGAGTGGATGAAAAAGCACTTGAAGAACAGTTGGGAAAAGCCGGTTGTCTTGACCGAAAAGGATTGCCTTTCCATAAAGCTTTGCTTAACAGTGAGTTGCCCTACACAATGGGTGGAGGAATCG
>CAZLXW010000036.1:0-39612 GCA_964563505.1 uncultured Eubacteriales bacterium | reverse complement strand
TTAAAATACTGTATTAAATTTTCAAAGTTCTTGGGCTTTTGACGCCCTAATCATATAATAGTAAATTGAAGACTCACTTATGCCTAACTTACGATATATATCCCCTGCAAGGCTTAAAGTATAATAATATTCTTCAAATTTTTTATGGTGTTCTGAAAGATTTAACCCTTTCAAAACAAAATCTAATGCATTGAAGAAATCATTACAATAATAGTAGCAATACGCCACTTGGTTAATAAAAGAAAGATTTTCAGACTCAAGTGTATATACTTCAAGCGCTTCATCCAAATATTTTTTTGGAGATGTCGAATATTTTAAATAGTATTGATACGTATACCGTTCTCTTGTTTCTTCCATAGCAACCTCATCTTAATTTATTGGTTTTGATCATAGCCATAATTCTTTAAGTGAAATTCGCTGTCGCGCCAGTTATCTTTAACTTTGACCCACAACTCAAGGTGTACTTTTGTCCCAAGTAAATTTTGAATATCTCTACGTGCTTGTGTTCCGATTTTTTTGATCATCTGTCCTTGTTTCCCTAAAATTATAGGTTTATGAGATTTTTTCTCACATACAATGGTTGCATGAATCTCAAGAATCGGCTGACCTTCACGTTCTTCGAAGGATTCCACAACCACTGCTATACCATGAGGCACTTCTTCTTTTAAGAAAAACAAGGTTTTCTCTCGAATAAGTTCTGCTACTAATTGTTTTTCAGGCTGATCTGTAACCATACCTTCCGGGAAAAACATTGGACCTTCAACGAGATGCTTTCGAACCGCATCTAATACTGCTTCTGAATTTTCCCCTTTTAGGGCAGAAACAGGCACAATATCATCAAATGCGTAGAGTTTTCGATAGGCATCCATGACTAACAAAATCTCATTCTTAGGAATTAAGTCCATTTTATTAATGACTAAAATCACCGGTGTTTTGATTTCTTTTAACTTTTCGATAATAAACAAGTCTCCGGCTCCAACCTTCTGATCCGGTTCCACTAGCCAAAGTAGGGCATCAACCTCTGAAAATGTTGATAATGCCATTTGATTCATGTGTTCACCCAGTTTATGTTTGGGCTTATGAATTCCCGGTGTATCAATAAAAATAATTTGTTCCTTCTCTGTTGTCAAAATCGTTTGAATACGATTTCGTGTTGTTTGCGGTTTGTTGGACATTATCGCAACTTTCTTTCCTATAAAGTGATTCATGAGTGTCGATTTCCCCACATTGGGGCGTCCTATAATTGTAACAAAACCTGATTTAAACATATATTTTCCTCTCTTATGCCAAATTTTCATCCTTTAACTCATGTTTGTGGGGATATGGCGTAGCTGCAACAGACTTTTTTTCTAGATTGCTAAAGGCCACACTTAACATCAGCTTTATACGATTTAATTGATTGACTTCACTAGCTCCCGGATCGTAATCAATTGCAGCTATGTTTGCGTATGGATACTCTTTTCGTATTGGCTTAATCATTGATTTACCAACAACATGGTTGGGTAAACATGCAAACGGCTGAACACACACGATATTTTCGACGCCGTGCTCGACTAATTCAATCATTTCTCCTGTTAAAAACCAGCCTTCACCGGTTTGATTCCCTAAAGATATTAATTTACTTGCGAGTTCTGCTTTTTCTTCAATACGACTTGGTGGTCTAAAATTCTTACTTTTTCTTAAAGCTCTCTTCATTGCAGACCGGTAAAACTCAATGACTTCTATTGCAACTTTATTCCCCATCCATTGTTTTCGAGAAGCATTGAGCTTTTGATACTTAAACTTTGCATTATATGCTGTATACAAGAAAAAATCCATAAGGTCCGGAACACTAACTTCTGCTCCTTCCTCTTCTAAAACTCGTGCCAACTGATTATTACCGGTTGGATGATATTTGACTAAAATCTCTCCTACTATACCTACTTTAGGCTTTACAACTTGATGTATCGGAATGCGATCAAATGCGTCGACAATTTCTTGAATGAGTTTCTTATAAGCCCCCATACGCCCACTACGTAGAACTGCAAAAGCTTTTTCTCGATAGTGTTCATATAATCCCATGGTTTGTCCTTCATTAATTTCATATGGACGCATTTTTTGAGTAACACGCATAAATAAGTCACCAAAGACTGTTGCCATGAGCGCAATTTTAATAAATTTATAATTCATCTCTAGACCTGGATGTTTTTCTAAACCAACCGTATTGACTGATACCACCGGAACTGTAAAAATATTAGCATCTGTTAATGCTTTACGAATAAAACCAATATAATTCGAAGCACGACACCCTCCCCCGGTTTGAGTAATAAAGACAGACGTATTATTCAAATCATATTCACCACTTAATAAGGCAGAAACAATCTGACCGGTAACAAGAATCGAAGGATAACACGCATCGTTATTTACATATTTCAAGCCCGTATCGATGGCTTTATAATCGACTTCAGGTAATACAACCACATTGTATCCTAACTCTTGCAAGCCAACTTGATAATACTCAAAGTGTAGAGGTGACATTTGCGGCGCCAAAATTGTGTGATTCTTCTTGTGTTCTTTCGTGAACGTCAATCGGTTTTCGACTCTTAGTTTTTTCTTGATTTCTTTTCCTGACTTTTCTTTTTCATCTAACGCCGCCTTTAGAGAACGCATACGAATCCGTATTGCACCTAGGTTGTTACCTTCATCTATTTTAATGATTGTATATAATTTTCCATGTTCTTCTAGAATCTCATGAACCTGATCACTTGTAACTGCATCAACGCCACATCCAAAGGATGTCAATTGAACAAGTTCTAATCCTTTCGTCCGACCCACAAACTCAGCTGCGTGATATAGACGCGTATGATATGCCCATTGATCTAATACACGAAGGGGGCGTTTAGGGTCTGCCAAATGCGCAATGCTATCTTCTGTTAAAATAGCCATTCCTAAATCTGTAATGATATTGGTAAGTCCATGATGAATTTCAGGATCAACATGATAAGGGCGTCCGGCAAGAACAATACCACGTCGGCCCGTCTTTTGAAGTTCAGAAACGACCTCTTCGCCTCGTTTACGAATAAAGGCTTTGACCACTTCTTTTTCTTCCCATGCCTTATCGACAGCCTTGGTTATTTCCACTTTGGATAAGTCATCATTAACAAAGGCTTCAACTAATCCTTTGACAATATTTTTTTTCTCATCAAGGGCCAAGAACGGTTGTATCAAGCGTACATGACCTTGAACAATTGCGTCTACATTATGTTTAATTGTTTCAGGGTATGAGGTTACAATGGGACAATTATAGTGATTATCTGCTTGATCAACCTCCTTCTCCTCATAGGCTACCGAAGGATAAAAAATAGTCTTAACATCCCGATTAATCAAATTCATAATATGCCCATGAACAATTTTTGCAGGATAGCAAACCGACTCTGATGGAATCGTTTCAATCCCTTCTTCATATATTTTTTTGCTTGATTTTGGGGATAGCACAACACGATAACCTAGTTCTGTAAAAAACGTATGCCAAAACGGATAATTTTCATACATATTAAGAACTCTTGGTATTCCAATCTCACCTCGTGGTGCATCCTTTAATTCTAAAGGTTTATATCTAAATATACGCCGATATTTTTCATCATATAAATTCGGAATCTTTTCTTTATTTGTTTGAACAAGACCTGCACCACGTTCACATCGATTTCCAGAGACATAACGCCGTCCGTCATTAAATGTGGATATTGTTAGCAGGCATTGATTTGAGCATAATTGACAACGGTCCATATCTGTCGAAAACTCAAACGCATCCATTTCTTTTAAAGTAAGTAATCCCGAGCGCTCTGTGGCTACACTTCGTTCTTTGGAAATAATTGCCGCTCCATAGGCTCCCATAATACCTGCAATATCCGGTCGCACCACTTCACGCCCACTGACTTTTTCAAAAGCGCGCAAAACCGCATTATTATAAAAGGTTCCACCTTGAACAATAATCTTATCTCCCATAGCTTCCGGGTCTCTTATCTTAATCACCTTTTGAATGGCATTTTTTATGACAGAGTAAGACAAACCAGCTGAAATATCTCCTACCGTTGCCCCCTCTTTTTGCGCTTGCTTTACACGCGAATTCATAAACACCGTACAACGTGAACCTAAATCAACCGGACGACGGGACTCTAATGCTGCTTTTGCAAAATCTTCGATTTTTACATTCAAAGAATTGGAAAATGTTTCTAAGAAAGAACCACATCCGGAGGAACAAGCTTCATTTAATAAAATGTCGTCGATGACGCCATCTTTGACACGTAAGCATTTCATGTCTTGTCCACCTATGTCTAAAATAAATTCAACTCCTGGTAGAAAGTAATTCGCCGCTTTATAATGAGCAATCGTCTCGATTTCACCGATATCCACTTTTAGGGCTTCTTTTATTAAGGCTTCTCCGTAACCGGTCACTGTACTTTTTGCAATATATACGTGTTCAGGCATTAAACTATATATTTCTCGTAATACCTCTGCAATTAGATTGAGCGGCTTTCCTCTGTTACTACCATAAAACGAATATAAGATTTCATGGTTTTCGCCCATTAATACTATTTTCGTTGTTGTTGATCCTGCATCGATTCCTAAATAGCAGGCTCCTTGATAATCATTGAGCTCTGCTCGTTCAACTCTTGCTTTTTCATGACGCGATAGAAATTCTGTCAAGGCTTCATCAGAAGAGAATAAGGTTTCTAAACGTGGAACTTCATTAGAATCTGAAGCTGTTAAATCCTCACAACGCTCAATGAGTGTTTTTATTTTTATGGGTTCTTCCGAAAACGACTCCAATGATGCGCCCATAGCAACAAATAGTTGCGGATGTTCCGGAAACATAATTTGATCTTTTTTTAGTTTTAACGTCTCAATAAATCGTTGACGTAACTCTGAAAGAAAATAAAGAGGACCACCTAAGAAAGCAACATTTCCTCGAATCGGTTTACCACAAGCCAATCCACTTATTGTTTGATTAACAACGGCTTGGAATATAGAAGCTGCAATATCTTCTTTGGCCGCACCTTCATTTAACAGAGGTTGTACATCTGTTTTTGCAAAAACACCACAACGCGCTGCAATTGGATGAATCGCTTTATGTTTTTTAGCCAATTCATTTAATCCTGCAGCATCTGTTTCAAGTAATGAAGCCATTTGGTCAATAAAGGCTCCTGTACCACCGGCACACGTCCCATTCATTCTCTGGTCAATGGACGCCCCTTCAAAGTAAGTAATCTTGGCATCTTCTCCACCTAATTCTATTGCTACATCGGTTCTTGGAATAATGCGTTCAACTGTTTTTGAACAAGCAACAACTTCTTGTATAAAAGGAATCGACAACCATTTTGAGATTCCCAATCCCCCTGAACCTGTAACTTTGATTGTACATTCATGTCCTGGGAAATGTCGATTCATACCTTGAATTAACGAAAACACCGTTGCGCGTACATCTGAGTAATGTCGCTTATATTTACTGTAAATCAAATCAAACGATTCATTGAGTATCACAACTTTTACTGTTGTAGAACCTACATCTAATCCTATATGAATCTTATTCATTCTATATTCCTCCATACATACTTGCATACTGCATACTTTAAACATCCCTCAATAATATGCTTCATCAAAACACTCTATTTTATTGCCGTCCCACAAAATGGACAAAAAGTTATTACATGATTAAACTGAGTCAAATCTTCCCGACACTTAGGACATGTGGAATCATTAACTGACTCTTTTTCATTTGACATATTCTTTATAACACTTTCAAGTAAAAACATTGACGCCGGTGTTTGAAGAACGCCGTCAATATATCCCCCTAGAAAATCCGATTTATGGATTGGATTACTCGAGGACAGTACACATTTTATTTGGGGCATACCCGCCTTAATTAACTGTATCAATTTATCTCCTCGTGTTTGTTCCATAATATAATTCACAATGACAATGCCCGGTTCATACCGTTCAATCGCATAAAGTGCCTCATATTCATCTGCTATCTCCACATCAAAATTAAGTTTTTGCAGCATGTCCTTTAAAATTAAGCTTTCAAACTTTGAATCATTGATTAACAATGCTTTTCTTTCCATAAGAGACACTCCCATCCATTTTCTCTTGTACATTATAACATATATTCTAAAGTAAATTCAAAACAAAATACCACGGTATAACGAATATTAATGATTTTTTAATAAGCTCTTTCGATTCATTTTTAGACAAGGCAAGGCGCAACCATAAATAGTTTGCAAAATATGTATATATTAAAGCTGTAAGACTCATGGCTACACCTGTCAAGACAAAATTGTCCCTATCATTAAAGCCCCATCCATTCATACGAATAATAATTAAAATAATACTATAGAACATAATTCCTAATGCATGGCTCAAAAAAATATATGTTCCATGCATTAAACTACTTCGAATAATGACATCTTTTCGTCGTTCAATCCCTCCTATTTTAAATCCTAAAACAACTAAAACGATTGCTGCTAAATACATCAATAATATAATTGGCACGATCTTATACGATAAAAAAAGCTCTAATATAGCCGGCATAATATCTCCTTAATTTGTACAATTCCTTTTTCAATTTTTGATTCTTCAATACCACGATAATTAAGTACAATATATTGCTCTTTTTCTCGCTTGTCGTCAAACATAAATTCAGAAAGGAGCGAAAAACGAACTTGATATTCTTTTTGCAATGCAAAAATCCGTTTTTTGTTATAGGCTTGCTTTAACTTTAATACACAAGTAACTCCGGCCGGATCAATTTCGATGTCTACATAGGATGCAAGATGTTTATGCAAGTATCCTTTTATCAAGAAATATTTACTTCGATAATTCTTTCGAAGACGTCGTACATGTTTTCCAAAGTCTCCATTTTTCAACATATTCGCTAATGTTAGCTGTTCAAGTTTCGATGCGCTTTGCGTGCCCCTATAATTTTCTTTAAAGTAGGTCGCTAACAAGGATTTTGGCAATATCATAAAACTAATCCGTATACTTGGCAACAATAGTGTTGAAAAAGATCCCATATAGATAACACGTCCATGGATATCCATGCCTTGAAGAGATCGTATGGGCTTTCCTATATATCGAAGTTCATTATTATAATCATCTTCAATAATGTAACTATCGGAATCATTCGCCCAGTCTAATAATTGCAAACGTATATTCATGGGCATAATTGCACCATATGGAAATTGATAACTTGGTGAGGTGAAACATATCTGATTTTTATGACCTCTGAGGGCTTTCACATCTAAGACATAATCACTTAAACCAATGGGATTAATAACATACTTTGTTTGGTCAAAGACATCTTTTGCTGTATTAAATCCCGGATTTTCAATTGAAAAAATATGATAATCGCGTTTTTGAAACAATCGGGCTATGGGAATTAAGAGCCCTTGCATCCCCGACCCAATAATAATTTGACTATATTCAGCATTAACTCCTCGAACACGTTTAAAATAATCACAAATCTGTTCTTTTAAACGTGCCTCTCCAAAAGGATGCCCCATATGATACAATTCCAAATCATCATCCATCAGCGTACGATTAATGTTTTTTTTCCATAAGGTCATATCAAAGTTCTTGTACTCGACATACTCTCCCGTGAAATCATATTGATATTTTTCTTGTTCGAGATAACGATCTTTTGTCTCGTGATTGATATTGTCTTCACTTAAACGAAGGGAGTTAAAGGTCATCGGTGTCACATAGTACCCTTTTTGTGGTTGCGAATAAATGTATCCTTCGGATACAAGTTGAGCATATGTATTTTCGACTGTTGTTCGAGAAATCCCCATGTTATTTGATAGGTGACGTATAGACGGCATTTTTTCATCCCCAGATAAATGTCCGACTTCTATCTCTTTAATGATACTGTTATAAAGTTGTATATATAATGGATCATCTGTATTTTTTTCGACAAAAAAAACTTTTTCCATTGTTTACCTTCTTTAATTATCCTTTATTTAAGAAACCCCTGATAAATAATAACCCCATGATAAAAAAGTCCTAATATATGTAAAATCAATCCGATATGTGCAAAAATCTTTTCTGTATCATCGGGTTCTTCTCCAATAATACCTAGTCCTAAACCCGCCAAGGTTACAATTGCCCCTAACATCTCTAAAAGGCCTGCCATCAAAACATTTTGTTCGTTTTTTACATTGAAAGCAATGATATATAAACTACCAACTGATAGCGCAAAGGCAATAAATGCCAGTATGAAGGAAGCTACTCCGAATCGATTATGAGGCTTAGCATTAAGTTTTAAAACCGCTTTGTTAACTTTCATAACCTCTCCATTTCATCATTACATAAAATAAACATACCCACTCCTTAGGACGCTTAGAATAAAACTCAATACGCTAAAAAAAATACCGGCTTTTGATAGTCGTCCTTTTTCAGAGTGATATCCCTTAACACCAACATATCCTCCAATAAAAGAAACAAAAATTGCTAAAAGCGGTATAAGCCATAATATCAGACTAATCGACCCAATGATTACAGATGCAATGCTATAATTACTCAAATCGTTATCTATTCGCATAGCGTCTCCTAAACCTTAATCAACGACATACTTTCTTAAATTTAACATACGGCCACCAAAAACAATTGACATCGTTCCGATCGCAATACCTCCTACAATAATTATTATACCCAAAACAATACCTGCAACTCCAGCGTTTCTGATTCTATTATATATTTTATCACTATATTCAATCATTTCATCACTCCTCGTAATATCTATAGATTTATTATACCATTAATCATAGAAAAGTAAACCTTTTATCCGGAGCCTCTTTTATGTTATAATTACATGGTTTATACCAACATAGAAAGAAGGAAGCCCCATGATAAAGCCTGAAGAATTACAGATAAAAAAAATCATTATTCATATACTCGACACCTCGATTACAATACCTGTTATGTCCATGGATGAAATGCCAACTTCCATCGACATGAACGATTTTTTTGCACATCATATTTCAAAAACAATCAACGATGATGCACAGAAGAATTGCGTATTTAACGAAGAATATAACTTATTCTTAAATTATTTAAATGAATATCGGGATGAAAAAATCGATTTTGTAACCTTTTCAAAGCAAATTGCCGGTCAGCTCTTTGCAATTATGAGTGCACATATTAATATTCCCTCTGCTGATTTAGCAATTATTCAATACCGTTACAATATGAAAGACTATCTTGCTTTGTTAAAACTCAACTATCAAAATACCTTTATCCATTTCACGGATTATGAAAGCGATGTTAACGTCAACACCATTATTCAGCACAGAACAACCCTTCCCAACTATGGTCAAAAAGTTGCTGAGGCTGCCATCATTGATTTAGAGACTCTAAATGTCAAACTCTTAGACAAACTTGTGGAACTTGACGGGGAAAAGAAATATTATCTTTCAACCCTATTTTTCAAATGCCATACCAAACTATCTTCAAAAGAACAAATGCAAGCTGTGCAAACAGCTACCAATAAAGTTGCCAAAAAATATTTTGATACAGATATCGAAAAAAAAGCCGCTATCACCGAAAAATTATATTCAAATCTTAACGACGAAGGTGAACTTGATCTTGATGCCTTTGCAAAAGAAGCCTTTCCCGCTCAAGAGGAAGCCAAAGAAATTTTCTTTAGCACCCTTGAAAAAAAAGGTGTTGATGAACCCAAAATAGCAATAACTGAAAAAACAATCAATCGGACGTTTGAAAAACAACGCATAAAAACAGATGAGGGTATAGAAATAAAAATTCCTATGGATTTTTACAACAATCCCCAAAAAATGGAGTTTGTCACAGAAGCTAATGGAAAAATATCCATTATCATAAAAGATATTAATAAAATCATGTAAAGCTATTTGATCTTACCGTGTTTTCGATTTAATATGGATGCCCGATATATTTTATCATATCCATATTTTTCTCTGACACGGTCAACCATTTCATCCACTTTATTATCCTCTTTATCTTTAGGCTCAAACAAAGATAGTTGTTGCATATGATGATCCGAAAAATTCGATACCGAAATTCCCAACAAACGAATGGGCTTATTGGCCTTGTTCTTTAAATAGAGTCCTAAAGTAATTTCATTAATTTGATTCGTTGCATCAGTGGATTGCTCGATACTAACACTTCGCGTTACGACCTGAAAATCATTATATTTAATCTTCAACTGGATTGTTCGACCTTTTAACATTTTTTTCCTAAGTCGATATGCAACTGTATCTGCTAAAAGCAGCAATTCTTGTTTTACTTCGTCATCGTCTTTGATATCCTGACTATATGTCAATTCATTGCCGACACTTTGCAACTTGGACTTAGTCTCCGGATCCAGTACCGAGTTACTATGTCCATTGGCCGATTGACGCATTGACTTTGCGTGACGCTCTCCAAAATTATCTTCTAACATCTTTAGCGATGCTGTTGCCAAATCACCAATGCTTTTAATGCCTAACTGATTTAACTTTGCACCTGTCTTATTCCCAATTCCATAAAGTTTATCAACTGACATGGGCCACATTTTTTCTTGAACCTCGTGGGGATAGAGTGTCGTTATTCCCATTGGTTTTTTCATATCTGAAGCCATTTTAGCCAATAACTTATTCGTAGAAATACCTACGGAGCATCCTAATCCAAGCTCACGATATATATGATGCTGAATTTTATCAGCCATTACTTGAGGTTGTCCAAATAGATGCTCCGATCCTGTCATATCTAAAAACGCCTCATCAATAGAAAGTTGTTCTTTTAAGGGAGTATACTGATCAAAAATATCCATCACCTGGGCACTCATGGATGCATAAAGTTCATAGGTAGATTTCACCGCAATGACTGACGGAAGACAACGTTTTGCTTGATATATAGGCATGGTCGTCTTAATGCCATATGCCTTTGCTTCATAACTTGCAGCTAGGACAATACCACTCCGGCGACTTGGGTCACCGACAACAATCATCGGCTGTCCTTGAAGTTCCGGGTGAATAACCTGCTCACAGGATGCAAAAAAAGAATTCATATCTATATGAAGTATTAATTGTTCTTTCATACTTTCACCAACCTTTTATTATTAACAATTATACCGTAAACTTTTCAATTTGACACTACTATTTCTCTATGATATAATTTACTTGATTATCAATTAATAACAATTATCAAATAGGAGGTAACGAAATGAGTTTATGGAAATGTTCACAATGTGGTTTTATTAATGAAGGCGAAACAGCACCGGTAGAATGTCCAAAATGTGGTGCTCCACAAGAAAAGTTTAATGCATTAGATGATGAGGCTGCAAAAAAAGTATATGATTCAGATCGCACAAATGATATACATACAGAGATTATTAATTTATGTGCAGCAATCGTTGATTTAGCCCACGAAGGTGTTGAACTTGATTTGGATCCGGGTTGTGTTAGCGATTTTAAAAAAGCCATTGACGATGCTTGGGTTATCAAGCAACGTTCAAAAGCAGAATTAGCCATTCATGTCGGCAAAGGCAAATGGTAAACCATTCGTCAACTTAAAAGGTAAAATAATTAATGAAAAGCAAATGCTTAGGAGCATTTGCTTTTTTTTACTTGACGTAATGACCGTTCATGTTTAGAATGTGATTAGGTAGGTGAATATATGAAAACCATTGTACTATATACAACAAGACACGGAAGTACTGAAATAATCGCTAAAAACATCGCTTCTAAGCTTAATGCGGATGAGTGTAATATTCTAAAAGAACCCATTCCAAACTTAAGAGAATATGAAGCAATCATTATTGGTGCACCCATATATCTCGGATCAATAAATCCAAAAATGACCGCACTGATTGAAAAAAACACCTCTACGCTCTTAACCAAAAAATTAGGGCTTTTCCTTGTTTGTCTCATGGATGAGGAACTTGCTGCTGATCAATTTAATGTAGCTTATGGAAATGAACTGTTATCTCATTCAACAGCAGATGGATTTTTTGGTGGAAAAATGCCGGAAAACATGCTAAATCCAATTGAAAAAATCATTACACATGTTGCCTTTCGTCACAAACCCATTCATAAAGATATTCTTACAACAGAAGTTGAAAAGTTTATTGAAATATTTAAAGCTTAAAAAGGCTGAGTGAAAACTCAACCTTTTTTTTGTGTGATTAATTCACCAATCATGCCCGTTCGATCGTATAAAATTTTACATGTTGAACGTGTCACGTCATTTGATTTTACCCATTCACAAAATTCACAATCCGTCCGCCATCGTATATGAACAACGAATTCCTCCATTTGTGATACGGTCGATACATTTCCGGCTTCTTTACTTATAACACATAGATATACTGTCTTTTCATCATTTTTGACCGGTCCAAAACATTCACACTTCGTTAAAATCCCTATTACATGCGAGTTTTTAACCAAATCATTGCAAATCGCATTAACGACATCTTCCATTCGCATCCCCTATCCTTATAAATCCCCAAGTACGAGTACACTTTTATTTTATCACAAAATGATTATTTATGCATTATTTCTAATACGCTTTATTTAAAATTAATCTTGACATCTTTGTCAATACATTGTATTATTTATATGTATTTATTTGAATATATCGTTAAATAGATTTATAATCTTTAAAGTTAATATTTTGTCAATCCAGCTTTTAAATCAAAGAAAGAGGTATATTATGTCAAAAAAAGTTCTCATTGTTGGCGGTGTCGCCGGTGGCGCATCAACTGCAGCTCGTCTAAGACGATTAGACGAATCCGTTGAAATCATTTTATTCGAACGAAGCCCTTATATTTCCTTTGCAAATTGTGGTCTCCCCTATTATATTGGCGGTACAATCAAAGAGCGGGACTCTCTTCTTGTCCAAACGCCTGAAGCGATGAACGCCCGATTCAATATTGATATTCGTGTCGAAAATGAAGTCATCGATATTGATCCGGCACAAAAAACCGTTAAAGTTCATGATATAAAAATGTCCACAAAATATGAAGAATCTTATGATTTTCTTGTCTTATCTCCCGGTTCAACACCAATAAAACCTCCAATTCCGGGCATTGAAGGTAATAATATATTTTCTTTATGGAATATTCCGGATACCGATCGGATCAAAGATTTTGTTACAAATCATAACGTTAAAACAGCTACGGTTGTCGGTGGTGGTTTTATCGGAATTGAAATGGTTGAGAATCTTCATGATTTAGGTATTGAGGTTAATCTTGTTGAGATGCTTGACCAAGTTATGACTCCTCTTGATTACGAAATGGCTCAAATTGTTCACAGCCATTTATCTTCACAAGGCGTTCATCTTTATCTAAGTAACGGTGTTAAAGAATTCAAATATCATCAAGGTATTACCGATGTACGTTTGCAAGATGGAACAACTTTATCTTCCGATATGGTTATCCTAAGCATCGGGATCTCACCAAATGGTGAATTAGCAAAATCGGCTGGCTTAACCACCAATCGACGTGGCGGAATTGTCGTTGATGAATATTTAAAAACTTCGAATCCATATATCTTCGCTTTAGGTGATGTTATCGAAGTAGTTGACTACATGACCTCCGAAAAAACAATGATTCCTCTTGCAGGCCCTGCCAATAAGCAAGGCCGAATCGTCGCTAATAATATTTGCGGACGTGATAGCATTTATGAAGGTAGTCAAGGAACAAGTGTTGCTAAAATATTCGACCTAACTGTTGCAAATACAGGTCTAAACGAAAAAAACTTAAATATTATGGGCAAAAAATATGGCAAGGACTATTTCCTTACCATCATTCAGCCAAAATCCCATGCCGGGTATTATCCAGGTGCTTTTCCCATGACCTTAAAAGTTATTTTTGATCGAAATGGTAAAATTCTAGGCGCACAAAATGTTGGTGTTGAAGGCGTTGAAAAACGGATTGATGTCATCGCGACAGCCATTCGATTTCATGGTACTATTTACGATCTTCAACGTTTAGAACTTGCTTACGCTCCACCCTACTCATCAGCCAAAGATCCTGTGAACATGGCCGGATTTGCAGCGGAAAACATATTAAAAGGCGATCAAGATGTTATTTTATGGAAAGACATTGACGCTTTAGATGCAGATACTTCACTTATTGTCGATGTTCGTGAAGAAATCGAAGTTGAGCTGGGAAGGATTGAAAATGCTATACATATACCTGTTAATGATTTACGTGACCGTCTATCTGAATTGCCAAAAGATAAGGATATCATTGTCTATTGCGCTGTCGGAATCCGTGGTTATATCGCGGTAAGAATTCTTCAGCAGGAAGGATATAAAGCTCGAAATCTCATTGGTGGATATAATGTTTACAAATATTTCCAAAAGGATTATACAAACCCCAATTGTATAATTGAAGATAAAAAACATGTTTTATCCGAAGACGGGACTCCAGAATCAGCGATTCCCTCTGTCAAATCAAATGATTTAAGCTCAGCAATTAATCTTGATGCATGCGGCTTACAGTGTCCCGGTCCAATTATGAAGGTGAATCAAAAAATCAAAGAACTTAATGAGGGCGATATCATCAAAGTTTCTGCGACAGACTCAGGATTCCCTGTTGATGCAGAGGCTTGGTGCAAAAAAACCGGTAACCGTTTCATTAAGAAGGATAAAGAAGATAAGATCTATGTAACCTACATTCAAAAAGGGGCTTCCCAACCACCTACACATGGGTCCCGAAACTTAAACGGAAGTACAATGGTTGTCTTTAGCGGCGATTTAGACAAGGCTATTGCATCCATGATTATAGCCAATGGAGCCACTGCCATGGGTAAAGAAGTAACCTTGTTTTTCACCTTCTGGGGATTGAATATTTTAAGAAAATCCGAAAAGCAAAATGTATCTAAAGGATTTGTTGAGAATATGTTTGGCAAGATGATGCCTCGAGGCGTTAAAAAACTGAAGCTATCCAAGATGAACATGGGTGGATTAGGGACAAAAATGATGCATGGTGTTATGAAAGCAAAAAACGTTAATACCTTAGACGATTTAATTCAATCCGCAATGGATTCCGGCGTCAAATTTGTTGCATGCACAATGTCTATGGATATTATGGGCATTACCAAAGAAGAGCTCATTCATGGCGTGGAGTATGGCGGAGTTGCCGCCTATCTAGGCGCAACCGAAGAATCCAATCACAATTTATTTATCTAAGCGTTCATTTTTATATGCCAAGACAAATAATTTAGTTACATTGGAGTAATTAAGAATTCCGTCCGGCTGATTATTCGCCTTTAAAAACAGATCATTTACCTGGTTATGTACTTTTTCTGTTTTTGGGCGAATATTTTTTTGCCAAAATTCTGAACGCGCCTGCAAATCTTCACGGACATTTTCATGCAGTCTTCCATTTAGGCGTTTAAAAGCTTCAGCATCTGTCTGATATAAGGAATTCCCAACATATGTCATACCTGCCAAGTAGGCTGAATATCTAAACAAAGGATCTTCATGGCGGGAGGCAGCTAAAAATCCAACAAAATTCGCGTCATCTTCACTAGCAAACCCTTGTTGGTGAGCCATTTCGTGACTTGCTACAAAGGGTAAAGACGTTATATGTGGCATGATATTAATAGTCGGTTCACTAAAGACATAAAGATATATTCCTGAATATCCACTCTGGCTAAACAAAGCGGATATACTAAGGGGTTTAACCCTTGCCTTTCTCGACCTAATAAATGCATATTCATCAGCTAAAAGATCATATCCCCCATCTGTTTTCATCATAATATCTTCAAGAGATAACAACTCCCCGTCTTGTAGTTGTTCTTTGGTAAAATTTGCTTGTTCAACAAACCATTGGTAGGTTTCTTCTAAGTCTGTTTGTGAGATTTGTTGATTTTCAAAAGCGAAAAGGTCTTCAATGTCTAAACGATAATTGTTCATTCCCCATAAGAGTAAAAACAAGGTGACATTGATACTGATAAGCATAAAAAATCGAAGCAAATAATCGAATCCCTTTACAAAGTCTCTTCTCCCGCTAAAATAAAGCCATAAAACCATGAAACTTAAAAGAAAAATAGCTAAGATCAGAAAATATATTTCTGTCAAACTAAAAGGAAAGGGTCTAGAAATATAGTTTAACACATTTGTTAATAATGGATATATATTTCTTGAATATATCTTCTCCACCCCTTCCGGCCAAATACGTCCCAGAAGAATGAGTCCAAAACAAATCACAATATTTGCAAGAATAAATACAAGTTTTTTCGTTGATTTTTTCATAGGTTTATCAATGCTCCTTAATATATTAAAAGAATGTGACTAAACATTTAATAATATCATACATTTATATTAAAATCCACCAAATTTTTAAATTTCATGTTAAAATATTAGTATATACATGTAAATTCATATATAAGGAGGTGTTCCTATGTCATTAAAAATTCTCGTTTACCTCATCGTTTCGTCCCATTTAATCACACTTTTAGGCTACGACTTTGTTGATAGCGCCTTAACAAAATATGAATTCATCCAAGAACCGATTCAAGAAGATATTCCTTTTGAATATATTCTGCCGATTGAAGGAAAAAAAGGTATTGTCGAACTAGAGCTATTGGCTTACTACGACATTACTGCTGAAGTCAAAAGCATTCACGATTATTCCGATGATTTTACTTCACAAATATCTCCAAGAGATTTCGCTCTGGCATGGGGAGATGTCAATATGCCTTCAATCGATAAACATGTTAAATACCGTCAAAATGAACGCTGGTATTATTTTACTGTGAATTCAAAAGCTCCAGTAGATGCAGAATATGTCGATTATTATACTGCAAACACACATATCATTCCTGCCAGTGAGACAATTTTAAGTATAGTAAAATCTGTTAACAAAAATGACCGAATTTCCATGCAAGGTTATCTTGTTAACGCCTATTTTTCTAATGGTTATTGGGAATCCAGCTTAACTAGATCCGATACCGGTGACGGTTCATGTGAGATTATGTATGTGACAGATATTCAAATTCGTTCAGATTAATCGCCCGAACCGCCTGCTTCCTTTGTATCTAAAACGTGTTTTAGGGTATGCCAAGCAAGCACAGCACACTTAACACGCGCTGGCATATGTTGAATGTTCGACAAGAGTGTTGCATCCCCCAACAAGATTTCCACGTCTTCTTGAGCGCGTTCATTTTTTATTAGTTCAAGAAAAGCCTCAACTTTTTCTTGTGCATCCTGGATGGTATTTCCTTTAATCAAATCAATCATCATTGATGTTGAGGCCATGGATATCGCACATCCTGAGCCCACAAAAGCAGCCTCTTTTATTTTACCATTTTCAATGTTCAATTCAAGTTCAATATCATCCCCACAGTTTGGATTATGTCCATGTTCATGATGGGTTTTTTCTGCAAGCGGTCCACGATTTTCAGTATTACGACTATGTTCAATGATTAGCTCATTATAAATCATATCAAGACTCATAACCTAGCCACCTCCTTACGCTTTTTAAGGCGATAATCAATGCATCCACATCGTCTCTCGTATTATAAATCGAAAAACTAATCCGACATGTTCCCGTCAGTTCCAGATGTTTCATCAAGGGTTGAGCACAATGATGACCGGCTCGAATTGCTATATTGCTTTGGTCTAAGATACTTGCCACATCATGGGGATGAACATCCTTCACTGTAAAAGAAATTATGGGACCATATAAAATGGTATCTGAATCTTTTAGCGGCTGAATCAAATGAATAAAGTCAAGCTCACCTAGTTGATCCACAGCATATTGACGTAACATATCTAAGGTATTATTGTTTTGCACCTGCCTATAAATCATATAGTCGACTGCAGCCCCTAAACCAATAACACCGTCAATATTTGGTGTGCCCGCTTCCAGTTTATTTGGCAAATCCGCAAAGGTCGTCTCTTGTTCTGTAACATATTCAATCATGTCTCCACCAAAACGTGGCGGCGCCATCGCTTCTAACCATTGACGTTTTCCATAGAGAACGCCTATCCCCGTTGGACCAAAACACTTATGTCCGGAAAAGGCAAAAAAATCAATATCCAGTTGGCTGACATTTATCCGACGGTGGGTAATGTATTGGGCTCCGTCACCAACTACAAGTGCTCCAACTGCATGAGCTTTTTGAACAATCGTCTCAATGGGTGGAATTAAGCCCACCGCATTTGACATCAAGGTTATTGCAATGATTTGAGTTGTATCATCAATTTGTTTTAGCGATTCTTCCGAAAAATCATATATGTATTCTAGAATCATGCCTTTCTTCTTAGCTAATTGTTGCCACGGAACCAGGTTGCTATGATGTTCAAAAATGGAAAGGACAATTTTCTTGCCCTTTTCAAATCGGTCATCTTCCTCGAAAAAATGCATAAGATGATTCATACTGTCTGTTGTTCCTTGGGTGAAAATAACTTCATTGGCTTCCTTGGACCCAATCCATTTGGCTACTTTTTTTCGAACTTCTTCATATTTTTCAGTTGCTTCAAAGCTCAATCGATAAGCACCACGATGAATATTCGCATGGGCATAGCTGGCATACTCGCTCATTGCATCAATAATCGGTCTCGCTCTTAAGCTTGATGCTGCTGAATCCAAATAGACCAGTTCCGGATTTTTCTCATAAACCGGAAAATCTTCCCGATAATTTGCATTAGGCATAGAGCAACCTTCTTTCCAATTCTAGCTCGACGCGTTCTTGTATAGACACCATGCCAAGGCGATCAATAATCGGCGAAAACGAACCGTGAATAACTAACTTCTTAGCTTCTTTCAAGTTGAAACCTCGACTCATCAAGTAGAACAATTGGTCTTCATCAACCTGTCCTGCACTCGCAGCGTGTTCTCCGCTCACATCATCTTCATCGCACAATAATGCAGGCAAGGCATCAGAACGTACATTTTCATCCAATAAAAGTACGTATTCTGACTCTTCTCCTGACGATTTTGTTGCTCCACGCTCAAATTTCAAATTTCCTCTAAAGACTTTTCGCGCATAATCAAGTAGGGCACCTTTGGTTTCAATCAGACTCTGGCTGTATCGACCGTAATGGGTTGAATTATAGCCCAGATCCAATCGTTGATGTCCATTACCAATATATGCTGTTGCCACTTCACTCTCTGAAGCTTCTCCGACAAGATGTGCAGAATAGTCTGAAGCAATGACATTTGCCCCTAAATCAAACGAAACATATTCAACATATCCATAGTTTCCAATTACAGACACTGTATTTTGAATGTGATCGATATCTTTAGCAAATGTTTGCAAAATAATTATTTTCACACGGGCATTCGCTTCCGCTAACACCCGAATAAGTCCATTATGATAGCCTATTTCATCACCAGATGATGTATAATCAAAAACTACGGTAACACTCGACCCTTCACCGGCACATATAAGGTTCTGATCAATAAATCCATTGCCTTTACCTGCATCATAGCGGAGAAAAACAGCTTCTTTAACACTTACATTCTTGGGAACATTGACAATGGTCCCTTGGTCAAAAAATCCATCCGCTTCTGTAATGTACTTTTCATGGGTCCCATATGGATAGGTTTTAAATCTTTCAAGAGTGGATTCATATGGGATATAAAACACCTCATCAATGTCAGCATCTCTTCCTCTGAGTTGATGTATTCGCACACCTTGACGAATTATATTCTCATTATATTCAATTTCCAACACATTTTCATCAAAATTTTCTTGGATTAAATCGCTTTTTTGAAGTTCTCCAACGCGTTTCCACCTGGGATATTCAATGTTACTGAACCGTTCTTTTATTTGTTGTTGTAACATAATCGTTCCCCCTTTCTATCCTATTCCCCCGACAAACTCTAGATTAATGAGTTGATTGAGTTCAACGGCATACTCAAGCGGTAATTCTTTTGTGATTGGCTCAACAAAGCCTCGTACAATCATCGCTTTCGCTTCGATTTCATCGATACCACGACTCATCAAATAGAAGATGGCATCATCTGAAATACGTCCGATTTTGGCTTCATGTCCAATATCTATGTTATCATTATTCAACTCAATAATGGGTACCGTGTCGGATTTTGATTTTGCATCAAGCATTAATGATTCACAGGATACATTGGACTTGACATGATGCGCTTTTTTTCCGACGATAAGCAGCCCTCTGTAAAAGGCATGACCACCATCTTTTGAAATGGATTTCGTATTAATATTGGAGGTCGTATAAGGCGCTGCATGAACAACCTTGGATCCGGTATCTAAATATTGACCGGATGCAGCAAAAGTAATCCCTGTAAACTCCGCATGAGCCCTCTCGCCTTTTAGAATGCTCATCGGGTATAACATACTCACCTTTGAACCAAAAGACCCAGAAACCCATTCTATGCGTCCGTCTTGTTCCACCTGGGACCGTTTCGTGTTTAAGTTATACATATTTCGAGACCAGTTTTCAATGGTTGAATAGCGTAAGGTCGCTCCTTCTTTTACAAAAAGTTCAACACAGCCGGCGTGCAAGTTGGTCACATCATACCTTGGAGCACTACACCCTTCAATAAAGTGTAATTTCGCTCCTTTTTCCACGATGATAAGTGTATGCTCAAATTGACCGGCTCCCGGTGCATTTAAACGAAAATAACTTTGCAAGGGATAATCAACTTCAACGCCCGCCGGAACATAGACAAAAGATCCTCCTGACCATACAGCACCATGTAAGGCCGCAAATTTATGGTCGTTAGGGCCAACTAAGGTCATAAAGTATTGCTTAACAATATCTTCATGTTCTTTAACTGCTGTTTCCATATCTGTGTAGATAACCCCTTGTTTCTTAAGATGATCACGCATACTGTGATAGACAACTTCAGAATCATATTGGGCACCTACACCGGCAAGAGATTCCCTCTCAGCTTTAGGTATGCCTAATCGATCAAACGTTTCCTTTATATCCTCCGGAACTTCATCCCAGCTTTGTTTCATATCTGTGTTCGGACGAACATAGGTCACAATATTTTCCATATCAAGGCCACTAAGGTCTGCACCCCAGGTAGGTATTGGACGTTTATTGTAATAGTCTAAGGATTTAAGACGAAAATCTGTCATCCATTGGGGTTCATTTTTCTCCTTGGAAATATCGCGAATAATTTCTTCGGTTAATCCCGACTTTGATTTATATTTTGAACGGTCTTCATTTTTAATATCATAAATTCCGCGTTCTATATCTTCAACATAGGTTCTTTCAACGGCTTTTTCCATTTAAATTCTCCTCCCTAGACAATTGAAGCGACAAAGGATTCAAAACCCTCATTATCGATTCGGTCAGCAAGGCTCTTATCACCTGAAGCAACAATATGTCCGTCCACAAGTATATGAACATAGTCCGGTTCAATATAGGTCAACAATTTGTTGTAGTGGGTAATAACTAAAACACCGTTATCTTGGCCTGCGAAACGGTTTACGCCTTCTGCAACGATTTTTATTGCATCTACATCAAGTCCGGAATCCGTTTCATCCAGTATAGCCAATTTTGGATTTAATGTTAACATTTGTAAGATTTCATTTTTCTTCTTTTCTCCACCGGAAAAACCTTCATTTAAATAGCGAAGTAAATATCCTTCATCCATATTTAAGCTTTGCAATGATTTTATAAGCTCTCGTCGAAATCCAATGACACTTTGCTTTTCTCCGGTAATGGATGTTTTTGCTGTTCTTAAAAAGTTTTCAACCGTCACTCCGGGAATCACTTCCGGATGCTGAAAAGACATAAAAAGCCCAGACTTCGCCCGTTCATCAACTTTTAATTCAAAAAGATCTTGACCTAAAAAGGACACATCTCCTTGTGTTACTGTATACTTAGGATGTCCCATTAAAGTATAGGCTAATGTTGATTTACCGGCTCCGTTTGGGCCCATAACTACGTGTATTTCACCTGCATTTATTTTTAAATTCAAGTCCTTTATTATATTTTTATCTTCAACCGATGCATGAAGATGATTTATATTTATTAATTCCATAAAATCAATCCTTTCTCATATATATTAGATAATAATAATTATCATTTACTCAAAGTATAACATAAGTGAGAATGGTTTTCAATACCGTTCTTTGACTATATTACTTATTCATAATATATTCATATATAGCTTTTTCAGTAACCTCTGCTAATTGTTCCAAAATAGCGTCTTGCTGCAATAATGCAATATCATCAGGATTGGTCATATAGCCGTATTCAAGAATAATTGATGGCATTTCTGTATTTCTAAGCACATATAGTTTATTATTATTCTTAATAGCTCGAACCGGATAATTAGGCATTGCTTGTCGAAGTTTTTCTAGAAATATCTTACCAAACTCAACTTCTGTCGCCGATTTTTCCCAACCAGTTGTAGTATAGACTTCTAGCCCACGTACATGAACCCCCGCCGGATTACTTTTTAAATCAAGCGCATTATTATGCATGGAAACAAACAAGTCTGCTTCAAGGTCATTGGCTAATGTTGTTCGTTGACCAAGAGAGACAGCTACATCTGTTGTACGCGTAAAATAATATTTAATGTCTGTATTGCTTTCAGTATAGGGATAGATATATTCCATAAGCTTCATGTTTAAGTCTTTTTCATTGATACCGTAATATACTGCTCCCGGCTGATAACCTCCGTGACCCGGATCAAGTACAACAATATGGTCATAAATATCTTTAGGTTTTGTACCGTAAATATAATAGAAGTTTTCATCCTCTTCAATCGTATGCTCATAAATATGTTTCCCGTGAAGACGCACAAGAGAAGCATTATTTTCCACCAATAATTCAATTGTATCATATTTGGTATCATGAATATGAATTACTTCATCGTCTCGAATCGAATTAATGACTTTGTCATAGCGAATAACTGCTTCTTTATTGAAATAATCATAACTTAAGGCAATACCTGCTTCTTTTGGCAAAACCACTGCGTCATTCTTACTTTTATCATAGGTCAATTGTTCAAAGAAAAGGGGCTCAAAGACAATTCTTGTTTGATTATCTTCTTCATCATACTCAATGGAATAATCGACATGTTCTCCCGTTCCTACGGACAAACGGATCGTTGAGTCATCTTTTTGTGCAAGTTTTACCCAGTCTAAAAATTGACCATCTATATTCATAAACCTTTGATTTCCAATAAGATTTATACTATTTGCAAAATCAAATATCAGACCTTTGGGGGTATCCATTCGCATGATCATAGCATTTCTATAATCGCCTGCAAGTTCAATGTAATCCCCTTGACGATCTTGGGCAATGATTATTTCTGATAATCCAACTTCATTAAAGCTAATCTCAATCTCTGTCCGATCACGATTTAGAATTATGTCTCGGGCGATTGTTTTTTCTTTTAAATCAAACACAAATCGCCCGGTCATTTTTTCTTCATCATACTGACTCGTCCGAATTGCATCCGTATATAAGCTCTTGTCCGTACGAATCGTTCCCGGAACCGCTTCCATATCAGCGCCATTAATATCGACAATAAGCTTATTATCCCAGATGACCGCATTAACGGAAGACATTGAGCTTGCGGCTTTAATATAATGCTTGGACTCATCTTCATTGCTTGATACTTCAATAATCTCTGTAAGCGGATAGTCAAAGCTATCTTTATATCCTGTGAATTCAACAATCTCTTGAGGAATTTCTTTTTTTACATGGATGCTGTTTTCGCGTAAAGCTGTTGGAAGCTCAGGAATCTCTATTGTGGGTATTAATTCAACTAGATTTGACGTCGACGCAAGGAGTCCAAATTCATCATATATTTCACCTTGAAGAGAAATATGATAGGTATCCGGTTCCCATAAAACCTCATATCCTAAACTTTCCGTAATAAATCGTATCGGAACCATGGTTTTTGTTACTCCAACGGCTTGGTCTGAAATCAGAATCGGAGGCACATCCAATTCAATGGTTTGGCCGTTGACATAGGCATAAGAATCGCCAATACGCAACTCAATTTTAATATCTTCACGGGCAATAACGACAGTTTGTGTTTCCGCAAGCCAAGATACTTGCGCCTGAATGTTGACAGATTCCATCACTTCACGTACCGGAACAAGCGTCCGTCCGTTAATAATAACCGGGGCCATTCCATCCGGTTGAATTGGATCATTATTCACATCGATCGTGACATCTTTTGCTGTATATACGTGTTCTACGCCTTCATAGATAAGTATTCGCTCACGCCCATAGTTTGTTGTGCCTATCGCAATCATGAAAACGATTATTGCAACAATAATCTTTAAACTTTTATTCATTTCTTTTCTCCTTTAATTCTATATGCGATGATTCGTCATTTTCAATAATCATTTTTTCAATAATCTGCTGTATTGTTTGAACTTCATTATATATTAAATCCCGTTGTTTGTATCGCTCTAAAAACTCTAAGGCAATGTCATGCATCGCTTTGAGCTGATCATTGGGAAACTTATTCTTCTCATGCAATAGTTCTTCAACCAATTCAATATGCTCATGGTCAAGACGACCGGTCTCCATCTCATGAATAATATGATAAATTAATCCAATACCACATTGTTGATTTTTACAATATTCACAATTTTCTGTTCCTAAGCATATACCTTTAATGACACTCTTAAATTGATGGGTAAACTGATATAATTCTTCGGCTGCTTTTCGAAAAGGTGTCAATTCTCCATTTTTAATACCTCGAAAAAATAAGTAGAAAATCGAGCTAATTGTTATGGCAAGTATAACAAAAAAGCCAAAGAGTGTATAGCCATTAATCCATGCTTCAGGTGTTGAGGTTAGTAATTTGACGACACCAAAACCTAGAAATATGGAACTTGAACCAAGTTTAATCCCCAGCTCCGGAATCTTGTCGCCTAATTTACTTCCTACAAAAATGCCTAAACTGCTTGTCACAAGCATTCCCGTCACAGTACCTAAGAGTACGAAAAAAGGATAAGCCGCGTCAACAGCTAATGTAATTGCCGTTAACTGCGTCTTATCTCCTAGCTCACCTATAAAAAAAGCGGATGCAACTGTCATAATAGCACCATGCTTTTTTAATGTAGCAAGGTCTTCTTCCTCCTCATCAGAAGAAGTTAATGTCCAAATAGAAAAAAGAACAAAAGCCAACCCGGCAATTGTTTGTAAAATAGCCGGATTGACATAACTTCCTAAAACACTTCCAAAGACAACTGCTAATCCATGGTTCAAAAACGAACCAATAAAAATTCCAAGTAAAACATAACGCATTTTATATTTTGTCGCAAACATCATGGCAAGAATTTGTGTCTTATCTCCCATCTCTGCTGCAAAAATTAAAAATGAAGCGCCTATATATTCTGCAAACATGCTAACACCCTATATCTTCATTTGTCGTATCAACAATTCGAATAGCTCGTGGCTTATAGGTTTTTGTATTAAAGCGATGTTCATTTAGATGTAATATTAAAAAGGTTATTCCGGCACCTAAGATACCGAAAATAAAACTAACCGCATCTGAATAGGCCGGAATAAATGCATCTCCCACACCCATTCCGATAAGCAAGCCAAAAAGCAAACCTAAAAGAGGAATACCATACATTAATCCGACCGCTTTTAAGAAATTTGTTTCTTCAAGATAGATTTCTACCCATTCATTTTCATGGGCTTCACATACATTATTTGCATGAATAAACATATCTTTACTCTCTAATCCTGCTGCACATGCACCGCACTTTGCACATGCTTCTTTTCTAAATAAGCGAACGACGACTTCGTCTTTATCCACTTTTGTTACTTGACCGATTTCAGCCATCTTGTCACTCCTTAATTCTCCCTAAGCCTTCATAGTCTCAAGAATCGTATCAATCCTCTGCAATTCTGCATCCGAAAAATCCAGATTCTTAATCGTTGCCACACTATCTTCAATCTGACTCACTTTGCTTGCACCAATTAGTGCTGTTGTTATTCTATCATCTCTGAGTGTCCATGACAAGGCCATTTGAGCAAGAGATTGATTTCTTTCTTTTGCAAGTTCGTTCAAATCACGTATTCCTGCCAATAATTCTTCGGTGATTTTATCTTCGGTCAAAAATTGACTTCCACTTGCTGCGCGTGAATCCTCGGGTATGTCCCTTAGGTATTTATTTGTCAACAATCCTTGTGCTAGGGGACTAAAGACAATATTACCGATTCCGTATTTTTCTGTTACATCTTTAAGCCCATCTTCTTCAATCCAACGATCTAACATGCTGTATCGAGGTTGTGTCATAACGACGGGTGTTCTTAATTCTTTTAAAATCTTTAAAGCCTCTTTAGCTTGAGAACCTTTATAATTTGAAATCCCTACATACAAGGCTTTTCCTTGCCTTACTGCTTGGTCAAGTGCAAGCATGGTCTCTTCAACCGGAGTATCAGTGTCCGGACGGTGATGGTAAAATATATCTACATAGTCAAGTCCCATTCGTTCTAAACTTTGGTCCAAACTTGAAAGCAAATATTTTCTTGACCCGAAATCACCATAAGGTCCCGGCCACATATAATATCCTGCTTTCGTTGAAATAATCATTTCATCACGATAACTTTTTAAATCTTCCCGTAAAATACGTCCAAAGTTTTTTTCAGCACTTCCTGCCGGGGGTCCATAATTATTTGCCAAATCAAAATGCGTAATACCTAAGTCAAATGCTCTATGTATCATTTTTCTACTTGTTTCAACCTGCGTTACATCGCCAAAATTATGCCATAGTCCTAGTGAAATCAAGGGTAATTTTAAACCTGTTTTTCCTGCACGACGATAAATCATGTTTTCATATCTTGTTTCATCTGCTTTGTACATATGCTACCTCCTAAAAATTAAATGATTTCAAAAAAAATAAAAGAGTGACTTTCACTCTTTTATTTTACCTCATAAAGTACACTTTAAGTCAAATTTTAATCTTCAACTTCAAATAAATCTACTTTTATACTTAATTCTTCAAGTTGTTGATCGTCAACGACGCCCGGTGCTTTTGTCATTGGACAGGATGCATCTTTAATCTTAGGAAAAGCAATAACTTCACGAATACTATCCGCTTTTGCCATAAGCATAACAATACGATCCAAGCCATATGCCAATCCACCATGTGGTGGTACTCCGTATTTAAATGCATCCAGCAAGAATCCAAATCGCTCATATGCATCTTCTTGACTAAAGCCAAGTGCAGCAAACATTTTTTCTTGAACATCACGCTGATGAATACGAATACTTCCTCCACCGATTTCATTACCATTTAAGCATATATCATAGGCTTGAGCCCTTACTTTTTCCGGTTGAGAATCTAATAAATGTAAATCTTCTTCCATCGGCATTGTAAATGGATGATGCATTGCTGTATAGCGTTTATGTTCAGCATTCCACTCCACTAATGGGAACTCTGTTACCCACACAAATTCATAGATATTTTTATCCAGCAAGTCCAGGCGTCGAGCTAATTCTAATCGTAGTGCGCCTAAGGATGCGTAAACAATGTCGTTAGTATCTGCGCCAAAGAATAGAATATCCCCAGGTTTCCCTTCCATCTTCTCAATGATTTTTTCAACAACCTCATCATCTAAGAATTTTGTAATTGCTGATTTAAGTGTACCGTCGTCATTGATGACAATATATGCCATACCTTTAGCACCATATGTTTTCACATACTCTGTCAATGCATCAATCTGACGTCGAGGTAAGTTCGCCAATCCTTTTCCATTAACACCACGCACAGAACCGCCGTTTTTCAAAGCATCCGTAAATACTTTAAACCCACATGTTTCAACAAGCTCTGACACATCAACAAGTTCAAGTCCAAAGCGTGTGTCCGGCTTATCTGATCCAAAACGATCCATCGCTTCTTTATAGGTGATTCGTTTAATCGGAAGTTCAACATCTATATTCATTACATCTTTAAACATTTTTTGAAGGAGACGTTCATTGACTTCAATAACATCATCAACAGATACAAAGGACATTTCCATATCTATTTGTGTAAATTCCGGTTGACGATCTGCCCTTAAATCTTCATCTCGGAAACACTTTGTAATCTGATAGTATTTATCATAACCGGATAACATAAGTAATTGCTTGAAAATTTGTGGTGATTGAGGCAATGCATAAAAATGTCCAGGATTCACACGACTAGGAACCAAATAATCTCTTGCACCTTCCGGTGTTGACTTGGTTAACATTGGCGTTTCAATGTCTAAGAAACCTTCACCATTCATGAAATCACGGGTGGTTTGTGTTACTTGATTTCTTAACATTAGATTACGTTGGATGTCCGGACGACGTAAGTCTAAATACCGGTATTTTAACCGTAAATCTTCTTTAACATTGGAATCTTCTTCAATCTGAAAGGGAGTTGTTTCTGCTTCAGATAATAGACGCAATTCACGGGCACGCACTTCAATTGTACCTGTTTTTAAGTTTTGATTAACTGTCTCTTCGGAACGTTTTTCAACAAGTCCTTTCGCTGCAATAACATATTCTGTTCGAATTTTTTCAGCCTTTTTAAATCCTTCTTCACCGATGCTGCTTTGGTCAATAACTACTTGAAGTATTCCTGTTCGATCCCTTACATCTAAGAAAATAACACCACCAAGGTCACGACGTTTTTGAACCCATCCCATAATGGTTACGTCTTGATCAATATGACTTTCTGATACCTCTGTAAGATAATGAGATCTGTTTAATCCACGCATTGATTCACTCATGCTTGTTTTCCTCCTTGTTGAATCTGAATATAGGAAGCGACTTCTTCCATCGTCAACTCTTCTTGTTCTCCGGTTTTCATGTTTTTAATCGTTATTTTATTTGTTTTGATTTCATCTTCGCCAATAATCAACGAATATAATGCATTAATCTTATTGGCGTATTTCATTTGTGCCCGTACCGATTTTCCTAACAAATCTGTTGTACAACGGATGTGCTGTTCTCTTAAGGCATAGGTCATGGCCATGGCTTTACTCTTAGCCGATTGGCCCATATAGCCAATATAAAGATCCATTTTTTCTTTTGCATTCGGCTTGCCTTGAGTGTTTTCAATGGTTAATAACAAGCGTTCAACACCTGCGCCAAAACCAATTGCCGGTGTTGAAGTTCCACCCATTTCTTCAATAAGATAGTCATATCGGCCACCACCACATACAGTTCCTTGAGCACCAATATCTTCAGATATAAATTCAAAAACTGTACGGGTATAATAATCTAAGCCACGTACAATCCAAGGGTTGACTTCATAAGAAATATTCATGCTGTCTAATAGTCCCTTTACACCTTCAAAATGTTCCTTATCGGCATCATCTAAATGATCAAGCATTAATGGAGCATCTTTCATAATCGTCTGGCAAGATTCATTTTTACAATCCAAAACACGTAATGGATTTTTATACATACGCTCTTGACATGTTTCACATAAACCTTCTTTGTGATTTTCCAAAAATTCCATCAACAAGGCATTATAGTGTTTACGCGTTTCACGATTACCTAAGCTATTAATGTGTAATTTAACACTAGGTATACCTAATCGCTTTAACATCTGATAGCCCAAACTTATAATCTCTGCATCTGCAGACGGATCTTCTGCTCCAAATAATTCGACGCCAAACTGATGAAATTGACGAAATCGACCTGCTTGAGGCTTCTCATAACGAAAGGCCGGCGTGATATAATATAACTTTGTCGGTTGAACATCAGCATACATTTTACCTTCTAGGTATGCACGTACAACACCGGCAGTCCCTTCAGGTTTTAAAGCAAATTCACGACGATCTCTTGATTTGTCGAAAAAAGTATACATTTCTTTTTGGACAATATCTGTCGTCTCACCAACCCCACGTTGAAATAATTCTAAACGTTCAAACATTGGTGTTCTTATTTCACCAAATCCGTAATCATCACATAAACAGCGCATTTGATTTTCAAGGTCCAACAGACGATCCATGTATTCCCCATAAAAGTCATTGGTCCCTCGAGGTGCGTTAATATTCATAATTACTCCTTTCTGCAACAAAAAAAGCCTCTTCCCTATCGAAGTGATTCGATAAAAGGGACGAGACATTACCCGCGGTGCCACCCTAATTGAAACATATCCTATTATGTTTCCGGCTTTAAGTCTGATAACGTAGACAAAACGTTCTTACTTACTAAATCCTATGATTAAAAAATCATATATTTTTCAGCAAAACACTCCTAAGGGTCTTTCAATAAGTGATCAACAAAAGGCTTTCAGCTGTGACCTTTCTCTCTGGTGATGACGAATACCTACCTACTCGCTTATTCAACGTTTTTAATAATCGTGTTTATAACTTTACTCTATTGTAGTGACTCTTACAGTGTTTGTCAAGTGTTTTTCCACTAAATTTATTAATGAATAACCCTTTGAATGACAACACCTAAGAAAATGGTCAATAAATATACCATCGATATAAGCACAAAATTTTTCACTGCACATATAAATGTTTTATCTTTTTTTTGATTTTTTTTAAATGCATCAAGATGCCTCTTTACCGGAACAATTGTCACAAAGACTAACAAGGATACGACCGGTAATATTTTAAATAAAACACCTATAACAATCCATACATAGGCTACACATGTTAATACCTGAAACAAAATAATGGCATTTTTTTTACCTATATAATAAGGCAATGTATATCTCTTATTTACAATATCTTCTTCTAAATCACATATATTATTTGCCAGCATAATATTTGCAATACCGACAATCATCGGTATTGATACAAGGCAGATTACAACAAATTCAATAATATGAATGTTAAAGAACAGGCGTTGGTCTGCATAGGTCATGATGATAAATCCTAAATCAAAGATTTGAATATAGACGGTAATAAAAAAGATCAGAGCGCCCATAAAAAAGCCGGAGAAGATTTCTCCAAATGGTGTTCGTGAAATAGGAAGAGGTCCAAAAGAATACAAAACGCCAACTGCAAAGGCAATCACGCCAATAAACAGAACAATTATATCGGTTAAATAAACAAGGACAAGTCCCGCAATCATAGTGATAACTAATAATATTCCAATGACTCTTTTAACCTGCCCAACAGATAGGTCATATTGTACGATTTTTAAATCCATCAAGTTGTTTACCGCCGTTGTCGCCATATCTAAACAGATTAAACTTATAAAAAACACAAAGATAACAAGGGGGTCAAAGCGTTGATAACGATATAAGGCAAAAGCGATTCCTGCTAAAAAAGGAATACTGCTGGCTACCTTGGTTTGGATTTCAACAAGTTTAAAAAAAGCCTTTTTATTCATTGTTTTAACTCCTCAATTTGTAGTAATTTTGCGGTCGTCCTACACTACCATAATTTGGTTCTACAATCAGAAGATCTTCTTGTTCCATTTGATCAAGATATCTTCTTGCCGTAATCCTTGATACACCAAGTTTTTCTCCAATCATATTTGACGTAAAAAATTCATTGGGATTATCCTGCAAAAAACGAAGTATTCCTTGATATGTTTTATTCGTTTCACGATTAAACGATGCGTCTAGGGAAGATATACGCTTTTCATCTTCCTTGGATTCAAAAAGATCATCTAAGCTTTCTTGATCAAATGTATCCGATGTATTTAATCGCATTTTCATCTCTTTAAAACGTGTTAGGGCTTCTTCAAGACGTTCAAACCGAAAAGGCTTAAGCAAATAATCAAAAGCTCCGTATCGTCTGGTTTCTTCTATTGTTTCTGCAGAATTATCCGCTGTAATGCAGATAACATCTGAATTAATTTGATTCTTGCGAATCCATCTTAACAAATCCGTTCCTTGTTCATTTGGAAAAAATATATCTAATAAAATTAAATCCGGTTCATTATTCTTCAGAAAGTTTTTTGCGTCTTCAAGCTTACCAAATGAACCCAATATTTTGTAGTTATTAACCTTGTCAATGAATCCTTCATTGATTTTCCGGACCATCGGATCATCTTCCACAACAATAATTGTCAACATATTACTTTGGAATTTTGACATACCAAGTAACTCCTTCCTGATTCATTAAATTCTCCGAATAGATTTCCCCATCTAAGCGTATAATTTCTTGATGAATAATATACAGGCCTTGTCCATTTTTTGAACTACGATTGCTTTTTGTTGTATATCCCTTTTTAAACATCTCTTTTTGAACATCCTTAGATATTTTCGGACCGTTATTTGTAATCTGTAGCTCAAACCCTTCGTCATTTGATTGAACAAGTAGTTCAACAAATCCTTGTTCAATATTCGAATGATATATAATCGCTTCAAAGGTATTGTCTAATAGATTTCCTATAATTGAACACACTGTTTCTTCAGATAAATTTTCCGGCAAACTCGTAAGTTTAGATGTTTTATCAAGTTTGAACTCCAATTTATTTTCAACAAATTTATTATATTTAGCCAAAATAATTCCCGCAACTTTTTTGTTCTGTATGTGTTGTACCAAAATATGTTGTAACTCTTTAGATCGAATGGATAACATATCAATATAGTTTAAAGCTTCTTCGTAATTACCGAGCTGAATAAGTCCGCCTAAGGTATGAAGTTTATTCAAAAACTCATGATTTTGAGCCCGAAGGGAATCAATAACCGCTTTATAATCTGTAAGCTCATAAGCTAGTTCAATGGCTTGATTCATTTGGTCAATACTCGACACTAACCCAAAAACCTCCTTATTAGGATTATACATCAAACACGTATTGATAATCACATGAAGTCCTTTATTAATAAAAAACTGTTCGTTTTGATGACTATCTTCAGATACTAAAACTTCTTCAAAAATATTGGCTAAATCCGTGTTATATAAGGATAGTTGTTTACCTTCCACACCCTCAGGCAAACCTAATAAGATTGCTGCTGCATTATTATAGAAGAGTATTACACCATTTTTATCAACAGAGACCAAGCACTTTTCGATACTATTAAAAATAAGTTCACGTTCACTAATGAGCATAGCGATTTCAGCCGGTTCGAGATTAAATATGGATTTTTTTATGTTCATTGAAAGTAAAACCGCTGAAACTATACTTACAAATACACTCACCACTAATGCAATCTCTAAATTTCTTCGATTCACACGTATTTCTTGCTGTACTGTATCTGTTAAAAGCCCGACGAGTACTGCGCCAACTTGTTCACCCTCACGATAAACGGGAGCAAATCCCCGAATCGCAGAAATTAATTCATTACGGTCTGCACTTACATATGTCTTACCCAATTCTAAAACATCATCTTCTCCACCATTTTTATATATTTTTCCTACACCGCTATCATAAGGATACGAGTATTGAATTCCATTCATATCCATAACGATAATGTATTGATATTCCGTACCTTGTCGAATCTCTTCAACATAATGATTTATATCTTTATGTTCAGCTTCGTGATATAAACCTTCCTGAATATATTCCATTCCCGCAACAGTACGAGCAAAATCAAGAGCAGATATACCCATCTGATCTTCCATGCTATTATTCATTTGTTTAGAAAAAACAATATATAGTACACTAATGACACCAACCATTAAGATAAGCATTAGCAACATGATTTTTATATGTAATTTCATCGCTTTCATTGTTCCACCTCATTAAGATTATTCTTGATAAGCGCGGATTCAACAGCTTGAAGCAAACTTTCACTTGTATATGTTGCCCCTGAGATAACATCAACGTCAACACTGTTATTTTTTATAATACTCGGAGGTAATTCCTCAAACACTATTTTTGCAAGAATTTCCGGTTCGTTATGTTCAAGTATTGTTATATTATATATTTTTCCGTGTTTTACCTCAACTTCAACTTTGATGATACTATAATAGCCTTCAGATTCTCCATAATATATACCATCTTCATATCGCTGTTCGTCTTGACACCCTGAAAAACTGTAAATAATCAATACTCCAAGAACTATGTATAAAAGTTTTTTCATATAAACATCCCTTATTTATCACGATGGATTAAATTTGATGCAAGATGAAGCAATGCCTGTTTTCCTTCTGACTCCGGAAGCTTATCGATTAACTTCAGCGCACGTGCGTTATATCTTGATGCAAGCTCTTTCGTCTTATCAACTCCACCAAGTTTTTTTATACGTTCGATAATTTCTTCCTTGTGTTCATGAATTTGCCCAGAATCCATCAAAAGATTTTTTAATTCTTCTCTCTGAATATCATCATCACTTTGCATAGCAAACAATACAGGGATATTATAATATCCCTTAATCATATCTTTTTCCAAATCTTTTCCAACGTCATCAATCAGTCCTTCATAGTCCAGTAAATCATCAACTAATTGAAACACCATACCAATCTCATGACCTATTCTTGCAAGCAGCTTCACAAGCTCATCTGAGGCTTTCGCTTGATAGGCGCCAGCACTTAAACTAATCGAAAAAAGCGTTGCCGTCTTTCTCGCAACAATCCGTAAATAATTGATTGGATTAACTTGAACATTAAAACGGTGTTTATGTTGTTTCATTTCTCCGATACAAATCTGGTTCATAGCCTTAGCCATATCAATTAAGAGATTCTGTTCAATATCTAATTGTGACAGCATGACAAAACAACGACTCAAAATAAAGTCTCCCATATAAATAGCATATTCTTTTGAATACTTTGATTGCACTGATTCTCGACCACGCCGCAGCTTAGATTCATCGATGACATCATCATGAATCAACGTCGCTACATGCAGCGACTCTATTGCTGCCGCTAGACGAATTAAAGTTGCTTCTTGCTTCTTTGTTGAACGCTTGCCGAAACTTGCGCCGATAAGTAAAAAACGTGGACGCAACATTTTTCCTGTTGTTTCCTTAACATAGTTCAGAGAACCATTAAGATAATGGTCCCCTGTAACTAGTTCTTTTTCAATTATTGATTTTACCTGATCTAATTGTTCGTTAATTTCCATGATTTATCCCCAAACTAATTCGAATTCAGTTTAATCTGTAAACAAATACCATTTCTTTACAAATCCTAAGCGTTTCCAGTGTTTCTTCAAGAATGGAAGTACATAATAGTCCATACCAAAGGTTGAACCCGAGCCACCGATTGTTGCGACTCCGGCTACCATATACCACAGCATTTCATTAGGCGCCATTCCAGAAGCCCAAATCATTAAGCCCATTGCTATAGAGATAACCGACGCTACTGCAGTGAATAATCCACCGATTAAACATAATCCGACAACGATTTCTCCAAGGACCATTCCCGTCTGAAAAACCGAAGCTAATGCAGTATAACCACCATCAGATGTATAGAACATTAAGTCCATTGACCACTCAACTATACTTGAGATAAATTCCGGAACCGGCAAAGCTGTAACTGCTTCTGCACCTTCTTCGACCCATTCTGTAGCTGCTGAAGCTGCATCCGCAACGGGGGCCGCAGGAATCAGGAAAATATCTGTCGGATCTTTAATGACTTGTCCAATTTTATTAACACCTTCCATTAACCATTTGAAACCTAAAAACATACGTAAGGGAACGAGCCAAAAATTCGGTGAGCGTTTGCCAAAATAGCCACCGACAAAACTTCGTCGATTTTCAATATGGAAAATCTCATGTAACAAGTAATTCCAAACCTTATTAAATCCAGCGATTTGAATAAAGTAAATTACATTAACAAAATGTTTGATAAACATGGCAATAAAGCCGGAAAAACAAAATTCTTTATTTTCTGTGCCTACTTGGGCGATTCCATAGCGACCACCAATACATACCATTGCCCCATGAAAAGTAGGTTTATATTCTTTTAATTCTTTATTCTGAACTAAAGCCTCTATATTATGCGCTACCGTCGATGCTGAGTGTTCTGCATTTTCAACCATTTGAGGAACAGGACGGTCTTGCCCTTCCGGAATATAGAAAACATTATCGCCAACAACAAATACATTTTCATGACCTTTTGCACGTAAATACTGATCCGTTTGAACACGATTACGTCCAACCTTTTCAACCTCATCAAGTGACTCAACCAATTTACTGCCTTCAACTCCGGCAGTCCATATAACGGTATGGGTTTCAATAGTTCCTTTACCTTCAATCGTAACGAAGTTTTCTTTGACTTCAGTAATATTCGAACTTGTTAAGACTTCAACATCTAACTTTCGAAGACGCTTCATGGTCTTATCGATTAATTTATCTTTAAACGTTGGGAGTACCTTCGGTACCATATCCACAACATAAATCTTCATTTCGCTAGGGTCTATTGAGAAGGTATGACATAAACTGGTTTTCCATTCAGCCAATTCTCCAACCATCTCTATCCCTGTAAATCCACTACCAATAACCATAAAGGTCAATAAATTTTTTCGTCGAACAGGATCAGTTTCCACACTTGCTTCGCCCATAATTTCAGTAATATGACTTTTGATTCGAATGGCATCTTCATATGACCATAATGTCAAGGCATGTTCTTTCGCTCCGTCACAGTTATAAAATGTAGGCTTTGATCCGGTTCCTAACACCAAATAATCATATTCATATTTATTTACTTTTCCGGTAAGAACTTTTGCATCAAAATCAATATCCGCAATTTCATCCAATACAATATCGACTTTTCTTCCTGCAAAGACTTTTTCTAAGTCAATACGTATTGCTTCTTCCGGAACACGACCGGCAGCCACTTCATGAAGTTCTGTCAGCATGGTGTGATATGAATTTTTGTCAATTAATGTAATACGAATATTTTCATCTTTTTTAAATTTTCTAGTCAGCTTTTTTGCTGTTAGAATACCGCCATATCCGGCACCCAAGACAACTATATTTTTTTCTTTGCTCATGATATCGCTCCTTATTTAGAAAGGTACCACCACATGATGATACCTTTCAAGATTCCTAAAACAATATGTTCTAGTTATTATTGTGCATCTGCTAATGCTTCTTCTACTAACGCATAGAAATCATTGACATGAATCGTTACACCTGCTACGACATCAACATGACCTTCATCATCAATATATTCGATTGCAGTAGGATCTTGTGTTAATAGTAGATAATCTTCAATGATCGCGGCTTGTTCATGCCATTCTGAAATAGCTCCGGCTTTTTCCACCATTCCATAGTCGCCACTTATTGAAGCTTCTTTTTTGTCTGCGCCTGTTTCATCAACTGCACTCCAATTCACTTCAACGATATGTCCAAATAATACTGTGATATCTACAGTACCTTTCCAACCGCTACCTGCAAATTCATCTTCTTCTGCAGAATAAGCACCATCTGTATAAGGGCCTTTTTCTTGAGGACCATTTGCCAATGCTTTTTCTGCTATTGCATAAAAATCGTTCACATGGATAGTTACACCTGCTACGACATCAACATGACCTTCATCGTCTATATACTCAATATCTGTAACATCTTGTGTTTCTAACAAATAGTTTTCGATAATTTCAGCTTGCTCATGCCACTCTGCAATAGCTCCGCCTTTTGCTACCATTCCATAGTCACCATTTTCAGATGCCGTTTTCTTATCCGGACCGGCATTTTTGTTAATTGCTGTCCAATTAATGTCAACCATTTGTCCATCAGCTACTTCAATGATGATTGCACCTTTCCAGTTATTGTCTTCCGGATAAGATTCTTCTTCTGCATAGTAGAATCCATCTTCAAGACTTCCGGTATCCGCAACATCTGTTGTTTCATCTGGCGAATCGTCAGCTGTTTCGTTGCTATCTGTTGTTTGAGATGTATCTTCTGTATCTGTTGTATCATCTTGTCCACAACCTACAAATAAAGCAACAATCAATAACATTGTTAATAATAACGCAATAATCTTTTTCATTTAACTACCTCCATAATTAATATACATTTATACAGACTCATGTCTGATAGGTGAATTATATTATATTGACAAATAATTGTCAATTTTTTGGTCATTTTGTTCATATTGTTTTTAATGTCATTATTTTAGACTTGCAATAGCCTCAATTTCAATCAATACATCCTTAGGCAGTCTAGCCACTTCAACTGCTGACCTTGCAGGATATGGTTCCTCGAAAAACGAAGCATATCCTGCATTAACCTTATTAAAATGGTTCATATCTTTCAAAAAAACAGTCATTTTAACAACATTTCCCATTGTTAATCCAGATTCGACAAGAATAGCTTGAATATTTTCTAACGATTGTTTTGTTTGATTTTCAATTCCTTCAGGAATTTCTCCTGTTGCAGAATTAACAGGTATTTGACCTGACGTGTAAATAAAATCACCAATCTGTACAGCCTGAGAATATGGACCAATTGCTCCTGGTGCATCTAATGTTTTTATTGCTTTTTTGGGCATCATGTCACCTCCATTCAAAATACATTCTCCATAATTTCAATGTTAATACTATTATATCTTATTTATTTTTATAAAACAACAATCCGAACAGCAAAACACCAAGGGATATGAATAAATATATTCCGATGCTTGGATTTAATAAACCTCCATAAACAATCGTCATCGCACCTAATATAGCTACAATAGGTTTAATTATACGAGAAAAGAAACCCAAATCTTGAAATTTACGTATGGCATATACATATAAAAAGATATAAATACCATAAACTAATACAATCGGAATCTCATCAATTGCAATAAAACGGCCGAAAAGATTATTAAGACTTGCATACCATAAAAACAAATATGTAAAAGAAACGATTCCTGAAGCAAACGCCGCTCGCAAAGGCATTTGAAATTTTTGATTTACTTTTGCCAAAACTTTAGGCAAGGGACCTTGCCCTCTTATTGCAAGTGCGTATGGGCCACGAATGTTTGCTAACACAAGTCCATTAAGGGTTCCCAAACATGAAATAACAACAAATGCAGTTAATAGTACCGCCGCAATCGGTCCAAACAAAATATTTGCTACCATAGTTACCGCTTCATCCCCTTGACTCATAATCTCTTCCGTCGGAAGAACACCTGCAATTCCCAAAAAATAGGTAATATATACTAGAAACACAATAATCGTACCAAAAGCTAAGGCCCGTGGAAGGTTCTTTTTTGAATCTTTAATCTCATTATTAATTGTGATTGCAACAATCCATCCTTCATAGGCAAACGCAGATGCTACAACTGCTGAGGCAAGCGTGTTACTTTTACCTCGTACCGTGTAAGAGGCTTCAACAAAATTATCGTAGGTCATGCCATGAACAACGCCATAGATAATGCCCACAATAGCAATAAGGAGTAAGGGAATCAGTTTAATAATCGTTGTCCCAACCTGCAAATCACCTGCTATTTTAGGGGCAATCGAATTTACAATGTAGATTAACAGTAAATATACAATCGAAATATACCAAACCATCATTGGGTTTGAGTCACCCAGCTTAAACAAAGCAACTGTATATCTTGCTGACACCCATGCTAAAATGGCTGTTAACGGGGAAAAATATAAGATCCAATTAAACCATCCAACTAAATATCCTGCCTTTTTTCCATAAGCAGCTTCTGAATAATCGACCACACCGTTTGTTTTTTCAATGCGATGGGCATAATCAGCAAAAACTAGCGCACCAAATATCATAGCAACTGCCCCAAGCCCCCATGCGATTAGTCCAAGAATCAAATTTCCTTCAGTTAAAATCAAAACATCATCTGCTTTAAAAAAGACTCCTGACCCAATAACAACACCGACAACCATTGCAACGGCTGTAAACAAACCATACTTTTTTT